>JAWRKM010000022.1:0-46052 GCA_040306945.1 Anaerohalosphaeraceae bacterium | reverse complement strand
AAAAAACAAAAAACCAGCCCTTAGAATTCAAGGCTGGTTTTCTATCGTAGCTGAAATTTCCCCGACACGGTTACCGCATCACCCAGTGTTGCTCCTGAAACGTCAGACCCGCTCGAGCTCGCAGCTCAGGGTCAGTCGTATTGGCATAGATCAATTGCAAAGTCTTTTGAAGATATATTTTCTCCGGATTTCCATTCTCATCTTTATTCACCGGGTGATTGATCGCCGCGGTTTCATTGGAAAGTCCCGCGATAAACAGGCTGATTTTCTTGGCATTGGGATCAAATTCAGGCCATATAATCGCAATATCGCGGGAATTATCAGCCCCTTTGCGTAATTTCATATCCGCAAAATCCATCGACTCAAGGAATGGATACTGACCCTGATGTTTCAATTTGATGGCATCAAAGACTTCCTTGCGTACTCCCTGGCCTGCGGGAATCGTCTGGAACGTGTCGGTCACAAGCTGGCAACTCGGGATCAGCGAAATTTCTGGATTGGACGTATTGTTGGTCAGACTCAGGACCACATACCAGAACCGCTGGGGCAACTCAGAACCCGGAAGACGAACCGAAATCTGCAGGGGTTGGCTATACTGGACATCCAATGTCCACTGACCGGCACGCTGAACCGTAGCCGGCTTGGGTGCTGAAATAACCGAATAGGAAAACACTCCAAACAATAATACAGTGATTAGGACAATACCTGCACGTTTCATAGAAAATATCCTCTTTTTCTGTTGCCGGACGTCTTTGGCAAAGATAGTATTGTACTATCGGTTGTCAGGAAGGTAAAGCCAAAAACATCAGCCTTCTTAAAAATCCAGCATGACCCAATAGCCTAAATTCAATGTCCGAAGAAAAAATCGAAATTTATCACGAAATCATCGGTTTGCTTGAGGAAAACAACCTCAAAGCACTGGGGGCATTTCTGGACCTTCAGCGTGCCAGCGATATCGCTGAAGCCGTCGAAATGCTGGATAACGACCAGAAACGCAAGGTCTTCGATGCCATGGAGGACAAGGAGCTGGCCGCCGAAGTCCTCGAAAAAGTCGACGAGGCAACCCGCGCCGAACTGTTCGATGAAGTCCTTGAAAATAAAGAAATTGCCGATCTTGTTTCAGAACTTCCTCCCGATGAAGCTGCCGACGTGCTGGCCGAAATGGATGAAGAGGAAAGCCAGGAGGTCCTGGCCAATCTCGATGATGATGATGCCCGCCAGATTCAGGGGCTGATGAAATACGAGGAAGACTCCGCCGGCGGTATTATGCACCCGATGATCCTGGCCGTCGAAGAAAACCTCACGGTTCAGCAAACTATCGATTTGATTCGAAAGGCAGAAGGCCACGAGGAGTTTTATTGCGTTTTTGTAGTCAATCAACAAAGACGATTCCTCGGTACGGTCGGCATACGCCACCTTTTAGCCGCTGACCCACAAACCCAATTAGGCAAAATTGTGGACCCGCAAGCGATTTATGTCACGGTGGACACCGACCAGGAAGAAATACGTAACCTATTTAAGAAGAACAACTTACTGGTTGCTCCGGTCGTTGATGAACAAAAAAGGCTCGTCGGCGGTATCACCGCCGACCGTATCATCGAAGTCGCCGAGGAAGAAGCTGCCGAAGACATCTATGCCATGGCCGGTACGGATGCGGAGGAATTAGAATCCTTCTCCGTTTTCCATGCTGCACGGGTCAGAATGACGTGGCTGTTGCCCTGTCTGATTGGGACGGCGATTACGGCATTTTTGGGTCTTTATTTCAAGAATCTATTTATAGAGTGGGATCAGCTTTATATCTTCGTTATGGCCTTTCTTTTTGCACCGATGATTGCGGCCATCAGTGGAAATGCCGGACTCCAGACATCCGCAATTGTGGTCTGCGGTCTTGCAACCGGGGATCTGGCCGCACTGCGAATAGATCAGGTTTTATTTCGCGAAGTACGGGTCGCTTTTCTGGTTGCGGCCTGTTGCGGGATTATTGGGGGCCTGATTTGTGCTTATTTGCCTCAAATCATCGCCCCCCACCTGGACCAGCAGATTCAGGATGCGGCCGCTTCGTCCCCATCTAATCCACTCAGCACCACTGCGATTGATCCCAGACAGCAAACAAAAATCGCCGTTGCGCTGGGTTGTGCGATGTTTTCGGCCATTATGGTCTCTACCACAGTAGGCCTGCTGCTGCCGTTTGCTTTCCGCCGAATCGGCCTTGATCCGGCCATCAGCTCCGGACCCCTGGTAACCACGGCCAATGACTCCATCAGCATTACGATTTATATGCTGCTGACCCTCTTGCTGACCCGATAACTCCCCGCATATTGCCGAAAAATTACCCCGCAACAAAATGGATAGCGGTTGACGGAAACAAGTCCTTATTGTATAATTAGTTATTCATTTAATTGAGACCCTCAATGGTCCTATTTGGGCATTCGGGGTCGTTTATTGTTTTGGGATAGTTTGTGCAGGTATGTGCAGGAGTCTTGTATGACTACAGGTCAACCGATAGACAGCCATGTCCATATGGACAAGGTGCCGGAAATCGACAAATACTTCAAGGCCGCCATCAAAGCGGAAGCCAGCGACCTTCACCTCAAAGTCGGGATGCCCCCGATCATGCGAATCAGCAGCAAGCTCAAGAAAACCACCGCCGAGGTGATGACCGAACAGCGCATTGAAGAGCTGATCTTTGAAATAATGAGCCCCAAGCAGAAGCAGTTTTTTATGGAAAACGGGGCACTGGACTTTGCCTATCAAGTTGGCCCCACCGACCGCTTCCGCATCAATGCCTTCCGGCAGCGCAATTTTGTCAGCGTGTCAGCACGACGCATCAGCAGTAAAATCCCTCCCTTTGAAAAGCTTCACCTTCCCCCGGTAATTGAAAAAATAGCCGACAGTACCCATGATGGACTGGTTCTGGTGGTCGGTCCGACCGGCTCCGGCAAAAGCACCACCATCGCATCCATGATCGATTATATCAACCGTACCCGGGCGGCTCACATCGTCACGATTGAAGACCCGCTGGAATTTCTGCATGTGGACCAGAAATCCATCGTTTCTCAACGTGAGATCGGTATTGACGCGCTGAACTACGAAGATGCACTTCGCAGTCTGATGCGTCAGGACCCCGATATTGTGCTGGTGGGTGAAATGCGCGACCGGGAAACACTGACCGCTGCCATGCGTGCTGCAGAAACCGGCCATCTGGTGTTCGGCACCCTGCATGCCAACAATGCCGCCCAGACCATCCAGCGTATTCTGGACCTGTTCCCGCAGGAAGAACGCGAACTGGCCCGGTCCACGTTTGCCCTGACCATCCGCGCCATTATCAGCCAGCAGCTTCTGCCCGGTATTCGCCCGGATGTGACACGTGTACCCGCGGTGGAAGTCCTGATCCGCACCCCAATTATACGCAAATTAATCAGTGACCAGCGGGAAGCCGACATCCCCACGGCCATTCGCGCCGGTGCCGGGGAAGGCATGATTGATTACACCTCCAGTCTCTGCAGGCTGGTGGAAGAGGAATATATTGATTTGAAGGTTGCCATGGATTATGCCCCCAACGTCGAAGAATTGAAAATGGCCATGAAGGGCATTCGGACAACCTCCAGCGGAATCTTATAATCGCGTGAATCCCCCTTCGACAGGGTTTTTAGCTGTCGAAATGAAACGAGAGAACTCCAAACAGGAAACAGGTATGCAAACAAGTGTTTTGTCGGCAGTGGAATACGGCGGCTATGTCGCGCTTTACAAGTTGCTCATGATGATGATTCTTTTCCTGGCGTGGATGCCCCTGGTCAACTGGATTTACATGGACAGCCAGGCCGTACGAACCGATAAGCGGGTCTGGACGGGAACCATGACAATCACCGGAGCAGTATCATTGTGGCTGTGGCTTCTGATTCCAATCTTCTGGATTGGGTTTTTCATTTATGTCATTCTAGTCGGCGCCGTCGCAATTGCGTATGTAACCCACCGCAACGCCCGCGTGGCTGAGTTCGAAAAAGTACTGACCGCCGATCATATTCGCAGCCTCTTTGTCAATCCCACCAAAAAACTCCAGAAAGCCAGCCGCGGCTTGTCCTTTATCACCGCCAATAAAAACGAAGTCCCTTTGCCGGACCCCAAAAGCCCGGAATCCGAAGCCTTTCAGGTGGCTTGTGAACTCTTTGATGATGCCCTCTGGCGGCGCGTCTCCCAGATCATTCTGACACCGCAAAAGGACAACTATGCCGTGATTTATGAAATTGATGGCGTAACCAGTCGCCAGAGCGAACGGCCCAGAGAGGAAATCGATATCCTGGTTCGCTACCTTAAACAATTGGCCGACCTGGAACTGGATGAAAAACGCAAGCCTCAACAGGGCACTTTTTCCATTCTCAAGGACAATGACTGGAAAAAGAAATCCGCCTGGGAAGTGCAGACGGCAGGCTCCACCGCCGGCGAACAGGTACGCATTATCAAACAGGAAGACTACACCGCACGCAAGCTGACCGAGCTGGGATTGAATGAAAATCAGTTTGAATCGATCCGTTCTCTGCGGGACATCAAGCAGGGCTTGATCCTGGTATCCGGTCCAGCTAAAAGCGGTGTGACCAGTACGCTGTATGCCCTGCTGGGCAATCATGACCCGTTCCTGAACAACATTGTCACACTGGAACGCAAAAAAGCCGCCGACCTGGCAAATATCACCCAGACTGAATATACCCTCAGCGATACCGGCACAACCACCTTTTCCCGCAAACTTCAGTCGGTCTTGCGCCGGGGTCCGGATATTGTTGGCGTGGCCGATGCCGAGGAAGAAATGAGCGCCAAGCTGTGCTGCGCGGCAGCAGCCAAAGACGGCAAAATAATCTACGCTACCCTGCAGGCCACCAGTGTCATCGAAACCATGGATAAGTTTTTGAAGCTTGTCGGCGACAAAAATGCCGTAGCCGATGCGCTCGAAGCCATCATCAATCAGCGGCTGGTGCGGATCCTCTGCCCTGACTGCAGGCAGGCCTATAAACCCAATCAGGCACTGTTCAAAAAATTCAATATCCCCTCGGATGAAGTGGATATGTTCTATCGGCCCGGTGAAATTGAATATGATAAACACGGCAAACCGATCATCTGCGAAAAATGCCAGGGGACAGGCTTTTATGGGCGCACCGGCCTGTTCGAAACCATTCGCATCACCGATGAACTCCGGCAGGTTATCCGAACCGCAAATACCATTCAGGAAATCGGGGCGGCATTCCGCAAAGCCGGGATGCTTTATATGCAGGAACAATCCATCAAGAAGGTAACTATCGGGGTTACTTCCATCAATGAAGTCATTCGCAACTTCTCATCGAAAAATGGATAATTCAGGAGTAAGACAGTGATAGCCATCATATTGATACTGCTTATTACCGTCCTGACCGTGGCACACTTTTATCTGAAGTGCTCCGTCATGACCGCGTTTTCAACCTTTATGGCCGCCATCTTCGGCTCCATCATTGCATTCAATTACTATGAATTGCTGGCCGATCTGTTTGTCTCTCGCGGGTATGGCGGCCCCTGGGCTCATGCCGGCTGCTTTATCCTGGCGTTTGTGCTGGGCTTTGCCGCAGTTCGTGCACTGGCCGATCTGCTGGTGGGAGCCAATATTGATTTCGGAAACACCCCCAAAATTACGGTGAATATAATTCTGGGGCTGACCACCGGCTTGATTCTGTCGGGGCATTTATTGGTGGCTTTTGGAATGCTCCCGGTTTCAGGCGGCTGGGCTTATAACCGTTTTCCCCCCGGTACACCTATCTCGCTGAATAATCCCAAAACCGTGCTGTTCAACCCGGATGGAATGGTGAGCTCCATTTTCAGCCTGTTCAGCAGGGGTTCGCTTAGTTCCGGCAAGAGTTTT
The DNA here is from genome assembly GCA_040306945.1 of Anaerohalosphaeraceae bacterium. Lineage (GTDB taxonomy): Bacteria > Planctomycetota > Phycisphaerae > Sedimentisphaerales > Anaerohalosphaeraceae > Anaeroglomus. The sequence goes on along the minus strand of JAWRKM010000022.1, from coordinate 40,171 downwards.
GGCGTACTCTGTGCCGATTTTGTCAATCGCAACCATCTCAATCGGCATGGTACCCAAGAGGGCATCTGGACGGTCAGCTCCCGTAAGGCATTATCCGTTCCGGCCGCCTCCAAAAAGCCGGTACGCACGATGGATATCCCCGATGTTGGGAATGTCACGGTAGTCAGAGCCATCCTGGCATTCCGGGACATCCCCGACGGCGGTGCCAAACAACCCCCGGACGGCAACATTGTATTTACGATGTCCCAGGTCCGTATGATTACCAAGGCCTCCGAGGAAGCCGGCAATCTCCGCGGTGCCGGAAAGGCCATCTGGCCTATCGGTATTCTTGAAAATGGCAAGCTGGTCAAGAAAAGTCTCTCGGACACATTGACTTATACCAACAAAGAGGCTCGAAAAGACCGAACCGTATGGGTGGATTTTGTCTTTGAAACGCCAGCAGGTCAGCAGGGTGTCCTGCTGGAATTCAAACTCAATGCAATTACCCAGCTTCCGGCCCCCGCTATTTCCACCGACGAGCTTGAAAAGACCCTAAACGCCGAAGAACAGTCTGCTGAAAATGGAACCGAACAAGCGGCTTCCCAACCAGTAGAAAATCCTCAATAACCCCCCCTGAATTGGATTAACAGAAAAAGGTATCCGATGGTCAGATGGATACCTTTTTTTATGTCCGGACAGCCTGCTTAACTTCTTATTCTGCCAATACTAAAGGCATTTACCTCCACGGCCCTTAAGCCTCACAGGTAAATGCCTTTTCAGTTGATATCTGCGGAGTCAACCTGTCCGTCCGCAGCGAACCGCCGATTATGCACAAAGCGCGTAATCTTCGATTTCGATGCCCAACAGATTTTCCAGATACTTGTCCAGGTCTTCACTTGAAAACTGTGCCAAAAACTCCGGTTTGGCCGTCCGGTTGATTTCGAGGATACAATCAATTAATTCCCTCTTACTCATACATTACTCCTTGGGTTAACTTCAATAAACATCCTTGTTTACAGTATGCATATCGGAAGAGATTTTGATTTTTCTTGAATTAGCTATCGTGAGTGTGCCTTCAAATCAAAAAATAGCCCCATACAATATCATTGATCGTCCAGCCGGCCAGCCACAAGCTGTAGTTAAGAGCAAAGTGAACCAATTCATACGTCCAATAAAATACTTCACTTCAAAAAAACATCAGGGGTGTAAAAAAATAGAATTTTTTAGAAAATTTTTTATAATGCTTTTTGGGTGGCGGTAATTTCTTGTATTGTGTACCCACACGGAACCACAAATAAATAATGATGAACATTTTAGAAAACAAGTACAATATGCACATTGGCCGGCATCAGGCCAAGCTGAAAGTCTGGCGGTATGCCGGCCTGATGCTGACTTATCAATGCAGCGCTGCATGTGCATTTTGTTACTACTGCTGCGATCCCTGCCAGGGGGGATTGATGCCCGTCGATGTCGCCTTGGGGGCATGGGAAAGTCTTGTACGTCTGGCAGGCAAAGAGGCTCGAGTCCATCTGACAGGCGGAGAACCTTTTCTGGTATTCGACCGATTGGCAGAAATCGTTCAACAGGCACATAAAGCAGGGCTTACAGGTCTTGAATATGTTGAAACAAACGCTTCCTGGGCAAACCAGACTTCGGACATCCAGGAAAAACTGCGTTTTCTGGCCGAAAATGGGATGGAGAAACTTAAAATAAGCTGCGATCCATTTCATCAAGAGTTTGTCGATATTCAGAAGGTCATTGACCTTCAAACGATTGCCAAAACTATTCTTGGACCGGAGCGGGTTATGGTCCGATGGCAGCGATATTTACAGAATCCTGTGAACTTTAAGGTAATCAGTGACGCAGAAAAACAGGCAATTTACCGCCAGGCACTCTGTGATGATCCCTGCAGATTAACCGGCCGTGCGGCATTTCGCCTGGCAGACCTGTTGCCCCAGCGTTCCTGGACGGATTATCTCCACAATCCCTGCTCTCAGAGTATTCTTGGGGCTAAAGGGGTACACATTGACCCCTATGGCAACGTCTTTAGCGGACAGTGCAGCGGGTTAGTTGTGGGTAATCTGGCCAAACAGCAACTCGATACCGTATGGCGGGATTTCAACCCATTGAGCAGTCCTCCCTGGAAGCAGCTACTGAGCGAAGGCCCGGCCGGACTGATGGGCGAAGCTCTCGCCCAAGGGTACATTCAGCGACCGGGATATGCTTCAAAATGCCATCTTTGCACAGACTTACGGCGATTTTTTTTTGACAAATCCCTTTTTTGGCCGATAATTTCACCAAGAGAATGTTATCATATATAAAATACAAAGCAGGAGGCTGAAACTTGGCCCAGAATGAACAAACCAGCTACGACACGCTGTTCGGAAGAATGGCGGTCGAGCAAAAGCTATGCACCGAAGAGGAGGTTCGCTCCTGCCAGGACGAGCGGAAAAAAAGGGCTTCCGAAAAGCCCACCACTCTGGAACAGCTTTTACTGGAAAAACGCTATCTGACCCCTACTCAAGCTGAGAGGCTGAAAGTCTCCATTCGCGAGAGTCGTGACAGCAGCAATCAAATCCCCGGCTACAAAGTACTTGGCAAATTAGGGTCAGGGGCCATGGCCGTGGTATATAAGGCTAAACAACTGTCCCTGGATCGCACCGTCGCAATCAAGGTCTTACCCAAGAAATTTGTCCAGAAATCGGATTATGTAGAGCGGTTTTATAAAGAAGGCCGTCTTGCCGCCAAACTCAATCATAATAATATCGTCCAGGCTATCGATGTCGGTGAAGTCGGCGGATTGTACTATTTTGTGATGGAATATGTCGAAGGAAGGACCCTCTACGATGATTTATCCAAGGGCAAAATCTTTTCTGAGAAAGAGGCTCTGGATGTCATTATTCAGGTTGCCAATGCCCTGGCTCACGCTCATGCCCAGGGATTAATCCACCGTGACGTCAAGCCCAAAAATATCATGATCAATAAAGACGGCGTCGTCAAACTGGCCGATATGGGATTGGCTCGCGAAACCTCGGATGTCCGCGCTGCCAAACACGAGCAGGGCAAGGCCTTCGGCACCCCTTATTATATCGCACCTGAACAGATCCGGGGCGAGATGGATATCGACGGTCGTGCAGATATTTACTCGCTGGGCGGCACGCTGTATCATATGGTCACAGGACGAGTCCCCTTTGACGCATCAGCCCCTGCGGAAGTGATGAAAAAACACCTGAAAGAACCCTTGATTCCGCCGGATCACATTAATACCGCCCTGTCTGCCGGGATTTCAGAGGTCATCGAAGTCATGATGGCCAAAGACAAGAAAGACCGATATAAAAATATGGAAGAAGGCATTGTTGATCTTCAGGCTGTACGCGATGGAAAGCCCCCGCTGATTGCCAGACAGCGTTTCAACCTCGAAGCATTGGGCGAGCTGGAAGAAGGGGCGGCCGTCGATATGCCCAACGAAAAACTTCTGCGAACAACCGAAGAAGCCCTGACAAAATATAAAATGCTTGTGATCATTCTGGCCGCCTTGTCGGCGGTGCTTCTGCTGGCGGTTCTGTTTTTGGCATTAAGCCGATAATGTCTTAATCCTTCGGGAGCCGACGATGTCGAGACATCCCACTGAGACCAAAACACGCATTTTGCATTCTGCTCGCGGCCTGTTCAGCAACCACGGGTTTACCGCTACATCGCTGGATGATATCCTCGGTGCCACCGGCATCACCAAAGGAGCGTTCTATCATTATTTTCGCAGCAAAGACCACCTGTGCGAGGTCATGCTGGAAGAGGTTGTCGCAGAATATAAAACGCTGCTGATGACGATTGACAAGCAAGCCCCGGCTATCGAACAGCTGAAACAATGGCTGTCGATTCTGATGGAAAAGAATGCCTCCGGACAATGGGTCAACTGCCGGCTGATTAGCCGGCTTTCCGTCCAGATTCAGCAGCTTGGGCCGGACCTTCAGACCCGGCTGACAGACTTCTGGCGATGGTATGAGGGATTGTATATCAACTGGTTCACGCAATCTGGGTTGAACAGTGCCCAGGCCGCGTTATCTGCAAGGACTCTGATCGGCGTGATATTCGGGACTATCTGGCTCGACAAATGTGCTCCCTCAACATTATCCATGCCCGACGTGGTGGATTATCTGCTGGGCCTGGTCCTCAGGACAGAGTAAATTTCCATTCCCGCCTGCTTATTTGACTTTTTCCGGCCACGGAGCAGGCTGATATGTCTGGGGCGAAAATTCCTTCTGACCGTTTGTCAGTGGTGCCATCGTAACATAATAGTCCATCGTCTGATCGGCTTTGAGCGGAATCTCAAATCCTAGAATTCGTGTACCGCGATTCGGTTCATCCAGTTTGGATTTCGGCTCAGTGGACCAAATCTTAAGCGGAATATCCATCGCAGGGTCATTCAGAACATACACCGCAAAATACATCGTTTTTCCATTCTTTTTCAGCAGGGCCGTCCCGCTGGATTGAATTTCGACCTCCGCCGGCGTGACCATGCTCCATCGCACAGTAACGTCCTTATTCACAGCCTTAACCCGGTCGTGAATCCAGGTCGTTCTGTCGGCGGATATCTGGACCGAACGCATAGCGGTATCCAACTGCCTGGCATACACACGGCTCATATCCACTACCACACGGGGCTTCGGCTGGTCCGGCACAAATTCCGTAATCGGTGCAAATCCTTCCACGTGCTGGAGCTGCTCATCAACAGCCAAAGTATTATGCCACAGGTTCGTATAGCGCATAATCTGCCAGCGCTGCGAATCCTGTCGCATGTTAAACAGGCTGACTCCCATCTGCTCAACACGGTTATAATCCTGCATACCCAAATCCAGTGCCCACCGCACTCCATCCAGATCCAGCACAAACGACCCGATATCCATATGGCCATGATTGACAGAGGGGCTGCCGCCTTTGATGGCAACATAAAGCGACTCCTCCTCCCAGCCGCTGCGCAATACCGCCACAGGGTTATTGCCATCGCCCTTCCAGCATAGTATCGCTGGCTTGACCGGTTCAGCCTGTCCCATCCAGATTAGTGTCATCGGCAGAAAACAGGACCCTCCGGACATCCCCTGGCCTGCCTTTGTTCGATAACGTTCCAAAGCAGGCTTCTCCCCCCACAGCCAGTCCGGTCGGGAGTAATGCTTGGAAAACCAGACGATTTCCGGATAAATCTCCCGCCCGCGCTGGCCGCAATCGGCATAATTAAAAAACAACCCCGTCGGGCCGGTCATCTGGACAAAATAATCCCCAGTCTTCTTAAATCCCTTGTGTTCCGAAAGCCCGAAATCTGTTTTCAAAGCCGTATTCAAAGCATCAATCAGCAAAATATTGTAGCTGGTTCCATAGACCCAATAACTCGGCCCTTCCGGATACGCTCCATCCGGATTGTATTCGCCCATGGCCCGCGGAACAGAATGGATTGCTCGATAGACAATCTGCGCAGCCAAGCGAGGCTCATCTTCCAGCACGGCCAGTGCCCCCAGTGTCATGCCGCCATTACAGACCTGGTTCCAGTTATTCGTCGAAGTGATCCACCAGGTGTTCATCCGCTTTTCGATGCTCTTTTTAATCGATTCGAGATTAGACAAGTCCTCTTTGGTTTCCAGCGATGGCATCAGCCCCTTATCCACAATTGCACGACGGATGGTTTCTCGCGATGCGGGTGACAATGTGTCATAGAGCCAGTCATAGCCGAGGGCCAGCCCCGCCGTCATCTCCGCCACATCCAGAAAATGGGATGGATTCCAATCGGAAAATGCTGCCGCAGCGAGCATTTCTTTCTGAGCCCGCTGGAAATAGACCTCTTGTCCGGTCATCCGGTACATAAACGACAAGGTTAGTACACGCTTGATGCAGGTACGAGACTTATCCAGGAGCCGTCGGCCAATTTGAACCCGTTCTATGGGAGGCTGTTCAAGCAGTGCCTCGGCCTGGCTGTGAATCTGTTCAAAAATGGCCCTGGCTGCCGGGTCTGCCGCAATGCGGTCGCGAATCTGCTGATCTGTTCCTGCAGGCCATACTAATCGAGGGTGGGCCGCTGGTTTTTCGAGGGCGTTTTGCACCTGAACAAATGGCACCTCTGCTGCATGTAAAAGTCCCCCAAGCCATACCACAACAACGAGCCAACGACAGGTCCATTTCATAATAGCCTCCAAAATACCTGTTTCATATAAGGAACACCAGGATAAGCGTATTCCTTTTGTATGCAAGATGATGCTGGCCGTCCCAGGATTACATGGATTTCGCACTGGGTGGGATATTTTATCCTTAACACATATATTTTGCTGCCAGGATGGCCATAGAACAGATTGAAACCGTGCTTAGCCGCGCCTCGGGCGGACAATTTGTTCAGAATCAGTATACTCAAAACAGCCCCCAGCTCTCTTGAGATATTCATATTAAAAAATCCAGACTCCATATTGATTTTTGGTCCTATCGGGGGTACAAATACCCCTGTGATGCAAATAAAACTATATAACCATTCATATATCAAGGTGTTATGAAAACGACAATCCATCAGCTCAGTGCATTCGCGGGCCAGGAAGTCACTTTGTCCGGCTGGGTCTATCATAGCCGTCATAGCGGAAAAGTCGCCTTTATTGTCCTGCGGGATGGCACCGGCCTGTGCCAGTGCGTCATCGAAAAGGGCAAAATCTCCGAGGAGTTGTTCGAACAGCTTATCCGGCTGGGACAGGAGTCCTCCCTGTCACTGTCGGGCATCGTGCGGATTGAACCCCGCAGTCCGGGCGGATACGAACTGGCTGTAACGGCAGCAAGTATTCTCTGCCCGACACAGAACTACCCGATTACCCCCAAAGAGCACGGTGTAGAATTTCTGATGAAAAACCGTCATTTGCATCTCCGCAGCCAGCGGCCCTGGTGCATCGGACGCATTCGCCATACCGTCATCGATGCCATTCGGCGATTTTTTAATGACAACGGCTTTACCCTGGTGGATACCCCGATCTTTACCGCTGCAGCCGGTGAGGGCGAACAGACGCTGTTTGCCGTTGATTATTTTGGGAAGCCAATGTTCCTGTCACAGACGGGACAGCTTTATCTCGAATGCGCAGCGATGAGCTTCGGCAAGGTTTATTGCTTTGGTCCGACCTTCCGTGCCGAAAAAAGCAAGACCCGTCGCCACCTGACCGAATTTTGGATGGTCGAGCCGGAAATAGCCTTTATTGACCTACCGGGCCTGCTGGAACTGGCGGAACATTTCGTGACCAGTGTCGTCAAGCGTGTTCTGAAAGATAATCGCCCGGAACTGGAAACACTGGGGGCGGATATCGCCATGCTGGAAAAAATCGAACCGCCCTTCTATCGTCTGACCTATACGGAGGCGGCCGAGATCCTGACCAGTGACCGCACCGCCCGATTTATGGCCGAACAGCTCGAGCAGTTCAAATCTCAGAAGGCCGCTGTTGAAAAACAACTGGCTGACATCGAAGCTGCAGACAAAGCCGGCGGCCTCAAACCGTGGCAAAAAGACAAAAATGCCCGCCTGCAAATCGAGCTGCGGGCTGAGCTGGACGAATTGAATATCAAAATTGAGAATAATCCCAAACATGCTCAACTGGCTGCCGAATTCAAATGGGGTAAAGACCTGGGCGGCTCAGATGAAACCATTATCTCCCTGATGCATGACAAGCCGGTCTTTGTGACGCATTATCCTCGCGAAGCCAAGGCGTTCTATATGAAGACTGACCGTGACAATCCAAACGTGGTCCAGAATTTTGACCTGCTGGCCTCACAGGGCTTCGGCGAAATCATCGGTGGTTCCGTCCGGGAAGATGATTTGCAGTACCTGCTCAAACGCATTGAAGAAGAAGGGTATAATCCCCAAAACTACTACTGGTACCTGGATTTGCGGAAATATGGTTCGGTGCCGCATGGCGGCTTTGGCCTGGGAGTTGAACGTACCGTCGCCTGGATTACCAACGAACGGCATATCCGTCAATGCATCGCCTTCCCGCGGCTGATGGATAACGTGTGCATTTAGTCCGCGTGAAAGAAAAAAGGCAAAGGCAACAAACATCTGAATTATGAGGTGCTTGGGACCAGAGCCGCAGTCTTGTCTGTGTCTGCTGCTGGAGCCGCAGGCGGTATATCCAGTGGAATTTCCATCACAAACGTACTGCCCTGACCCGCATCGCTTTTCAGAGTCATCGAGCCGTTCATCCGCTGTACCAGCCGCACCGCAATCGGCAGACTCAGGCCGAAGCCACGATTGTCGCGGTTGATTTTATTGTCCGAACGCGTAAAGATATTCCAGATCCAGTCCTGCTCTTCGGGCTTGATGCCGACACCGGTGTCTTCCACTTCAAACCGCAGCCAGGACCGGATCGCATCGTCCCGGCGACTGACCCGAACATAGATATGCCCCTTCTCAGTGTATTTCAGCGCGTTATCCATCAGGATCACCAGACATTGCCGCAGATGGATCGGGTCACCCAAAATCTGCTCCGGAAGCGTCCCCATCCGCTGGATTTCAAAACACAACCCCCGGTCTTCTGCGGGCAGATAATAAATCGACCAAAGCTCCCGCAGCAGTTGTTCCAGCACAATGGGCTGGCAGGAAATCTGGACTTCATCTCGCTCGATTTCAGTCAAATCCAAAATCCCGTCGATCAGGCACAACATCGTTCCGGCCGCGGCATGGATACTCTGAACAAATTCCTTCTGGTGCTCGGCCAGCGGTTCTTCACGCAGCAGTTCCGAAAACCCCAGCACGGCATTCATCGGAGTCCGCAGTTCATGGCTGATATTGGCCAGGAAATCGGTTTTGAGCTTGTTGGCTTTTTCCGACAGTCGAGCCAGACGCTTGGCTTCCCGAACCGCCCGTTTGAGTTTTTCATTAATCCGGTTGAGCTTAGTCTGGGTTTCAACCAGTTCGGCATTGGCCACTTCAAGCTGCTGTTTATGATCACGCTGCCTGTTGAAATACTGTCGCATCAATAACGCAAACATCACTGCCAGAATCAGCCAGCAGATCAGCAGCACACCGCATACCCCGTAAAAGGTATACAACTCCCGCCGCTGCATCTGCTTGATGTCTTTTTCCATCTGCTCCGTCAGCGTGATCAGAGAGACAAAATCCGCATCGAATGCCGCAATCGCATACTCTGTCTGATTAGACAAGGCCATGCATTCCAGCCGGTTGAGAATCTGTTCCCGATACGAGGCAATTTGTCTTCCGATCGTCTGAGCATACTTGCGAATCGAAGCATTGCAGGCTGGAGGATATGAATCGTGATGATTTGTCCCCCCATGTAATATCGCCTGAACATACCAGATCGCATTATCCAGATGAGATCGAACGCGACCCAGGAATTCATCCTCGCGAACATAAATGTATTTTTGCAGCCACAGGTGTGCGGCAGCGGCTTCCAGTCGAATCTCCATCGCCGCACAGCAGACCTTGCTGTGCTCCAGAGTCATGCGTCGGGCCGAAAACCAGGCATAGCCAAGTCCCGTCGACGAAGCCAGAATACACACGCCGATCGCCAGATAGACACGAACAATGGGCCGCAAAATGCCGGCCTGCCGCTCATCTTGTTTGTCACGATTTCTATCCATACCATTGTCCGATAACTTCATGCATTCATCGGGTGCGGAACCTTGCAGACAGCATCTTATAGGGCCGTTGTGTATATTTGTCCGCTCACGGTGGATACCAATCCAGGTTCAACAGCAACGGCTAATGATTGATGTCGGCTATTCAAGCAACCCTTTTTACAAAGGAAAAACATCTTTTTCATGCACTATCGGACAAGAGTATTGTGACGTGATTCACAATTTAAAATAACACCTGGTCCGCCGTTGTTTTATTGGACCTGTTAAAGTTATCAGACACAGGTTTTATATTAACCTGATGTGAAATTTTCCGGTGCGTCGCGGCATACGCATACCGATTGGGTATATCATTCTTCCAGCGGCAGGATTTCCACCTTGCGGAACTCCACCGGGTGACTTTCGGCCTGCAGAGCAATATAGCCTTCCGACAACAACAGCTTGCCGTCCTCAATCAGTTTTTTGGCGTTCGCGTCTCGCTCATCCAGCTGCGGCTTTTGGTATTCCATCACGGTTTCCCCATTGATTTTATGCCGGATAATACCGCTGCCATGCACTTCAATTTCAATTGTCACCCACTGATCTCCGTGATAGGTCTTGGACCTGGACGTGATGCAATGGTCGGTGATGAGTTTATCGTTGATTACCACGTTGGTACCCGGGGTACAGAGATTGCCCGTGGTGCGATCATTTTTTCCGTCACCGCCGAGCAATTGAACCTCAATACTGACTGGAAAATCCTGGTCCTGAGTCATGGTATTGGGATCTTGACAATGAATCATCACGCCACTGTTACGGAATGCCCAGCCAGGACCGCCTTTGACCTGCTGGCCGGTAAAACGGTATTCAGCCCGGAAGAGATAATGTGAAAACGGCAGTGCATAAAACAAATGTCCGAATTCACCCTTGAACTGCTCATACTGGTCGTAGGAGACTTTCAATACGCCGTCTTCGACCCGGAAGGTATTTTTGTAATTTTCGCCCAGTTTCGAGCCGGTAAATTTGGGCGTCCATCCCTTGAGGTCTTTGCCGTTAAACAGGCTGATCCATTTTTCCTTTTCTTCTGCCTCCTGACCGATTGCAAATCCGCAGAGGATTCCCACTACGGCTGCCATCATCAGTCCTGCCGCGTAGTGTCGTTTCTGAAGCTTCATGGGGTGTTCTCCTTTTCTTGGGTATTTGTTGTATTTTCGGGTAAAACCCTTTCTTTGTTCACATAGGCCAGAGCATAATCATACCGGCTTTGTCCCAGGCGGCTGCATAGCGGATATCCCGGATACATCCGGACAAATTGGGCACGGTACTGTTCTTCAATCAGGACGGCTCGGGAAAATTGCCTGAAAGCCTCTTGCCGATTGCCCATCCGCTCCGCCAGAAGCCCCAGATCATACGCAATCCGATCTGAACCGGGATAACGAGCCTGCGCCTCAAGACCAGCCTGATAGGCAGATTCCAGCAGCGGTCCGGACTGCTCGGGATTCGTTTCGGCCAGCGCAATATAGGCTCTGCCAAGCAACTCCCGACAGCGGAAATTTGCCCGATCTCGCCCGCAGGCCTGCTGGAAATACGACACCGCTTTTTCTGCATGTTCCCGACGGAACAATCTGGTATTCTCACATTGGCTCAAATGCCACTGGCCGGCAAAGACCCAGGGGTCCGGGTCCAGCGGATCCAGTCGAGCCGATTCTAGAAAATGCTGTTCGGCGTGGTCATAGTCCCGCAGTCCCCGCTGAAATACAGCACCCGCTTTGACGGGAATCCAGACATAATGATACCCGATCAAACCCGTCACGAGCGCCGCAGTAATGATTCCGATCCACCGCCGCGGCATCAGCATCACTTCCGACACAGCAGGCTTGGCCGGCCCGCGGCTGATAGCCAGAATCAGTGCCAGCATCAGCCAGAAGCTCATCCACACACCCGGTTCAAAAATGGCAAAGTCAATCAGATTGTGAATCAAAATGCCAACCACACCACACACCAGGCCGCACAGCAGCCCGTCACGCGGTATTAGGCTGGTCGGCTCTTTTGCGGTTGCCCACAGCAAACCAAACGCAAGCACAAACGCTGCCGCCGGAAGCATATACATCAGCACAAACACCGATAGTTGGACCGTAGCATTCTCTCCGATAATACCACCTTCGCTGACCCAGGGCCGAATCACCAGCAGCAAAAAAAGCGTTCCCATCAGCACGCCCCACGGGGTCAATGCATCCGGGCCAGCGGCAATGGAATCAGCCGCTCCGGGCTGTTCACCGCAGCATCTGCGAAAACCTTTCCAGACCACAGCTCCCACCGCCATCAGAAAGGCCGTCGGCCCCAAAATTCCAAACTGGCACCATAACGACAGGATAAACTGATGCGGGTCCTTCACTGTCTCCGGAGCCGCAGCAATTTTATACCGCGGATAAAATATGCCGAAATTACCCCCGCCGACACCGGTCACGAAACGATCTTTAAGCATCTCCGCCGCACCCACCCAGTACTGCCATCGCACATACAAGGCATTCGGGCCGGGCAGCCGTCCATGCTGATGCCCATAGGCAATCACCCAGCTACCACATACCGCAGCCGCCAGCAGCCCCGCTATGAATATCGGTTTGCGATAAGCCCATACCCAACGTCGGCACAACAGAAAAACCGCAAACAGCCCCCCCGACAGCATGGCAGCACCGATGCCGCCCCGGCTTTTCCCAATCAGCAGGCCAACAGCCAGCGTCATCAGCACGACTATTTGTACCACCAGCCGGGCGGCAAATCCCGCATCCTCCCTGCGGCTGCGTAAGGTGTCAACAATCAATCCCAGTGAAATCAAGATTCCCGCCAGCAGGAATGTCGCTGTGGAATTACTGGTCAGGAGGAATCCACGAACATCTTTGGAATGCAGACGGTGTTCATACTGGAAATGCGCCAGGCTGTTAGGCTCAATTCCCAGCAGCGCCAAATGTTTGTATGGGTCAGCGGCGTAATCCTGCTCCACCTGCGAATTACCGGCGGTATATTGATCCATACTGACATAGACTGCCGCACAGCCGGTCGCCAGAATAACCCAGACAGCAGTATCCACCCGCCGCTGAGAATCCAGCCAGCCAACCACCGCAATTGCCATCAACATGGGCACGATCAGTGTAAACAGTTCGCTGATAGCCGCCCGTTTGTCGGACGAAACCATACAGGCGATCACACCTCCGACCAGAAACAATCCCGTCGCCAGCGGCACAAGGCGTCCCGACCATGGCAGCCGCCCTCGAATCCACAGGCCCACAACCCCAGCCATCACCACCGCAAACACCACCCCCGACAGCAGCAGACTCATCCCGCGGGGCGTCGTCCATAAAGCCGGATTCTGCATCGCCGAATGCGGCTGCTCAACAAAACTCAACCGCAGTACCATCATACCCAGCACCACCGCCAGAAGAATCCCTTCCAACAGGCGGTTCGAGGCAGGCTTGGTTAGATTGTTCTTTTTGAGTGCCATAGCGTGTGTCTTCAAAGAGGATTGTCACTGGTCACAGGGTTTGCCGGTGGCTTCCAGAATCGCTACAATCGCCAGCGTCATCAGTGTCTGGACAAAAATCAAAATCGCCCCGACGAAATCCACCTGCCGCAGAAATATCGCCCCCAATCCGGTACACAATGTCGCCAGATATAGCGTCAGTGCCGTTTGCGTATCGGTCAGTCCTCGCCTGCGAAGCCGGTGCGAAAAATGCTGCGTATCGCCGACCAGCGGGCTTTTGCCCTGTTTAATCCGCAAAAATGTTACACTGACAAAATCATACAGCGGCACTGCCAAAGCCAACAATGGCATAAATACGGCATACAGTCCGCCACCGTCATTTTGATGATAATAGGTGGTCCGAAGGCTCAACAGGGCAACAAAAAACCCAATCACCAGCGACCCGCAATCCCCCATAAAAATTTTGGCCGGCGGAAAATTCCACACCCAGAAGCCCGCCACCGCCCCGATAAACAGCAGCCCCAGGCCGGAAATAAAGACCTGCCCACTGCCGACCGCCGCCGTCAGCAGCACGCCGACCACAATCATCGCAATCCCCGCTGAACAGCCGTCCATATTATCGAGAAAATTAAAGACATTCATAATCCCGACAATCCACAGCACCGACAGCAGCGTTGTGATAACCTTGTTCGGAATAAACATCTCCACCCGAACATCAGCAAAAACCGCAGCCGCAGTCGCAACTCCAAACTGCACCGCCAGCTTCAGATAAGGCCCCAGCCGTTTCTTATCATCCCACAGCCCTAAAAGATGCAGCATCGCCGCACATCCCAGCACCACCCATAAGTCCCGGCTGCGATTGATGAATCCTTCCAGGTGATCGCTGAGGCTTTTGTCAATAAATGCAATCCTGCCCGCTTCTGCCAGATATGCCCCCGCCAGCCCGGCCAGAACAAACAGCGCGATTGTCCAGAATATAGCGATCCCGCCGCCCAAAGCAATGACCGTCCGATGATAGCGGTCCTGCCGCGGATGGGCACAGAAATCGACCGTCAGAGCCACCTTTCGCACCAGCGATGTCAGAGCTGCCGAGACCCCAAACGCCCCAACCGGCAAAACCATAGCTAAGATCATGAGATGTGAAATCGGATTAATCCTTTCCTATTGTCTGTCATCAATTCATTCGGTATCCGAATCATCCAGCGATGCCGCCGCCGATGCCAACTCCCGCCGCTGGGCCGCCAGTTTTTCGCGCGCTGCCGACAAAAAAGCGTTATATCGTCCGCTTTTGAAATCGGGGAACGTATAGGGATAGACCTGCCAGACCCCCTTGTTATAGGTCAGTGTCACCTCCGCCCACATCCCATCGCCAATATACACCCGATGGGCAAAATTCTTGGTTGAGGCCAACACCAGCTTGCTCGGTTCCAGATATCCAGGGTCGAGATTAACCGGACGGGGCCAGGGTGTCGCCAACACCTCGGCAAGCTGCATCTCCATTCGGTTGGTCTGGTGCTTGATACTCCCCAGACGGCCCGGATCAATCGGCGTCTCAATACTCACGAATCGCCGCAAAATCGCCGGTCCGGCCTGTGGTTGGTAATAGTCCGTCATATCAAACGGATACACCGGACTGACCAGGTCAGCCTTGCCGAACATCTCGGCCACCGCCGACTCCGCCGCCGCAAGACACCGCTGGTCAGCCGCCAAGATTCCAATAATCAGCTTAACCGGCTGAGGTTGCTGTATCTCCCACATTCTATTGCTTCCAGGTCCAGTTTTTTTGTTCCCCTATTTTAACCATACGATGGCTAAATGCAAAGCATCTCTTTTTTTCCAGGAAACCAACAAAAAAAGCCGTGGACAAAAGCCACGGCTTTATCATTTCACCCTAATTTAACAGTCTTACAGACTCCGGCGTCTCCGAAGCCAGCCAACCAGACTCGTGCCCATCGCACCCAGCAGAATCGCTCCAGGTGCCGGAACCACAGTCGCCCCGAGATCGGTGACCAGCAATCCTGTGGGGTTGCCAGTTTGCTGCGGATAATTATACACCTGGAATCTCAGCGTATTTTGGCCGGCAACAAAACCGGACGTAATAGCAAAGTCTGTCAGCTTTCCAAATCCCGCAAAAGCCGAATTGGTACTTCCCATCGAAGCAACTTCAACACCATTAAGCAGGATTTTGCCCGAATTGTCGGTTGCCCACTTTCCACTGATGCTGACATTGGACGGGGCCGTACCAGTAATATCAAAGTTCAGCTCATACACATACCAGCCTGCAGCGTCGGTCACATTAGCTGCGCTTGGACCAATCCACATGGCACTGCTGCCCGGAGCTACCCAGGCGGAATGCTTGGTGATAGCATAGGCTGTCAGGCCGGTTGGGTCGATCAGCGTATAGTGCGAATCCGCCGTCCCAGAAACCAGCACAACACCATTGTCATCCACGCCGGTGTTAAAAAGACCTGTTACTGCCGCCGGAGACAACACGCCCAGCGTCAGGACCGCTAACAACAACATTACTCTTTTCATCATTCTCTCCCTTCACAATTAAATCAGACTCTCAAAATATGTTTTAGGAATGGAAGACAATCCAACCATCTTACAAGATTTCCCTATCTTATCTTTTTCTGACACAAAAATCAAGTTTATTTTTGATATGCGAAATATAGATGAAATATACAATTAATAATAATTTACAAATACCACACATATTCTTCACACTCTGCTGCATTCCATATGGAAATCGTGGAGGTGAAAAGAAAAGAGGAACCAGACGACTGGCATCTGATTCCTCCTCCTCACATGAAGCTTCACACAAAAGACGTTCGGGGGGAGAACGACTTTGGTGTATTATAACAAAATGGGCAGACTCGATTCAACCCTGAAATCGATTTGCCTGTATTGTTGCCGAAAATTCGTCGTCTGAATGATAAAAATAGCCTTTTATGGCTATTTGTTTTTCTGCCTCGTCCGGCCAAGCATTGACTTTCTTTTATGAGATGCGTATGCTGATATAGCATAGCCGACACTGACGGGATAGATTGTCGTTTTTCCGCAGTCGGCCCGGATGGGATACTTTTATTAAGGATACGACCATGAAACGCTGGTTTTGGCTGTTACTGATACCGCTGATGGCTCTGGCCGGATGCTGCAACTGTCTGTTTGGAGGCAAAACAATGACCCAGGAACCCATGCTGGCCCATAGCGTGTTTTTCACCCTCAATGACAACTCCACCGGGCAAAAGGAACGATTGCTCGAGGAGTGTTACACCTACCTGAAAGACCATCCCGGCGTGACCTTCTTCTCCGCCGGCCTGCGGGATACCACCCTGACCCGCGAGGTCAATGACCAGGCCTTCGATGTCGCCCTGACGATTGTCTTCAAAACCCGCAAAAACCACGAGGACTACCAGGTCGCCGCCAAACACAAAGAATTCATCCAGCGCAACCAGGCCAACTGGAAGCAAGTCCGCGTCTTCGACTCCCTGGTCTGGTAACGCCCACAACTAAAACAAACGGGGCCGAACAGGAATTAAAGCCTGTAGGGTTGCAGAGGGAATCAGGACGAACACCAAATCTGCACCTTACGAAAAAAAGATAAACAAGGGGTAATGAGGATCAACCATAAGTTGCTCCTACCAGGACATATCGGGAATGGCTTTGATGAGTGCAGCGACGGTTTCGTCGGAGGCTGCGAAGGCAGTATCGCCGCCCTGGTTGATGCAGACCAGCACAGCAAAATCACGCTTGGGGGCAAGCCAGGTGTTGGCATAGTTCATGGTGTTGGAGCCGGTATGGTGAAGAACGGCCCCGCTGCCCCAGTCGCGGGTGACGGCCAGCCAGCCGAGGGCGTAGTCGTTGCCAAAGGACGGGGTGTGGAGGATGCGATAGGTGTCGGAAGTCATCAGGGCGGATTTGCCCATACCGCCGCGAAGCTGGTCGATGACAAACTTCGCCCAGTCGGAGATGCTCGCATGGACGCAGCCGGCCGGAGCCATGACCATTGCGTTATCCATATCGGGGCCATTGCCCTCGACGGGCGAGCCGTCGGCGCGATGTCCCCAGGGCTGGTCGAGTTGGCCTGGCGTACCTACCCCGCCAAATCCGGCAGAGGTCATACCCAACGGCTGAAAAAGGCTGTCGCGAATCTGATCTTCCCAGGACTTACCCGATATTTGCTCGACGGCGATGCCCGCGACAACATATCCGAGATTGGAGTAATGGGCCTGGGAGCCGGGGGTGTATTTGGGTTTTTCGGTCAGGGCCTGTTCCAGAACCGCCTGACGCTGACGGCGAATATCGCCGCAGAAGGCAAATGATCGCCAGTTGAGGTTTTCGGTCAGCCCCGCCTGATGCGACAGCAGCTGCAGGACGGTGACGTCCCTGAGCTGGGGATGAATCCGGTCGGCCAGCTCAGGAAAAAGCTCGGCCAGCGTTGAGGTCCAGCGGACTTTTTTCTGCTCGACAAGCAGCCCGACAACGGCTGCGGTCATGGCTTTGGTATTGGAGCCCAGATGCCAGAGGTCATTTGGGGTAACAGAGCTGGTATCGCCCCTGCGGCGAAAGCCCACCGCACCCATGGCGATAATGCCGTCGCTGTTGACTACAGCCGCACAGATGGCCGGGACGTTGTGTTTCTGACGGATCGGCTCCAATAGACCTGATATATCTGCAACCTTTGCTTTCGGGGTTTCACCAGCGACTTTGTCCTGACCTGCGGCACAGCACCCGCTGCAGCAAAGCATCGCCAATACCATAGCAATCACTATATGATTCATTAACAACATCATCCACACCTCGCGAATTTTTACGGCCAGATGGATTTTAGCTGATACACATCCAGTCTTTCAACCTGAATATCGCTCTGGTCAGCACGGAATTGCAGCAAATCAGAACAGCCAGTTAAATTGACACCAAGGGGCATATAGATACGGCCGCTGTTGGCGAAGATTTCAATGCTCATGCGGTCAACCAGTACTTCAAGGCGGATTTTGCCGTCAATAGGTGTCAGCGGCGCGGATTTATCCAGACAGGTCAATTGCTGTTTGGCCGCATCGTAAACGATAGGGGTATCGCGAATGACCAGTAAGCAGGTTTGAGCATCCTGGGGCTTGAATTCAGCAATGATATGGAAGAGTTCACCTTTGATGTCAGCCAGCGGGTTGTCGCCGGGTTTGACAGTAAGGTTTTCTTTTTGCCAATGCTGCTGATGAAGGTTTTGGATCTCACGAATGGGTTCGGTGAACATCCGGATACCGTCGGGGGTCGTCCGCAGGGTCAGCGTGACCGGGAACAGGATCATCTGATTGAAGGGCATATCGGGCATATTGATTCGTGCCCAGCCCATCTGGACGCGGCGGCCATCCGAGGGCGGCATATCGTTAAATGTCTGGGAGGCATAAAAGCAATTGCCGTATTCAAACTTGAGCAAGCCGGTGTCGGGAACAAACCGCGTCCCATCGAAACGGCCGATTTGATAATCACCGCTGGCACCATAGACGACCCACTTGCTGTTTGCCGGGTCGCCATTCACCGGCAATTCAAACAGCTCCGGACATTCAAAAAAACCTTCCACATCACTTTGTTTGTGCCATGTTTTCAAGTCGGTGGAATTAAAAATCGACAGCGTCGAACCATCGATCCAGAGAATCATAACCCATTTGCCTGTCGGTTCATGCCAGAAGACCTTTGGGTCACGGCTGCTGTCGTGAATCTTGTCGATAACAGGATTGTGTACGTATTTAATCCAGGTCTTGCCGCCGTCATTGCTGTATGCCATCGATTGAGTAAAAGGCTTTCCCTGTGATAACGGGTTATTGCCGCCGGCAGAGGTGTAAAATGCCACGAGGGTCTTATCGCTGGCGGCCTGCAGGCCGGCAGTGTTGTTCTGATCCACGACTGCCGAACCAGAATAAATAGTCCCCATCGCATCAGGATGCAGGGCATCCGGCCATTCCTGCCAGTGCACCATATCGGTACTGACAGCGTGCCCCCAGGTCATATTGCCCCAGTTCCAGCCATAGGGATTGTGCTGATAGAACAGATGATACCGGCCTTTGTAATACACCATACCGTTGGTATCATTGAGCCATCCGCGTCGACTGGAGAAGTGAAACTGCGGGCGCAGGGCTTCGCGGTAGAGGGTGTCCTGGCCGGGGAAAGTATCGGCGTGGGTAACGGCGTCAAAGCCGGTCTTCCAGGCACAGTCAAAGCGGTCGATTTGAAGAGTACCCTGTTTGCCCGCAAATTCGCTGACATCCAGAAAGACCCAGAAGTCCGGGTCTTCGGGAGCGATTTCAATCTGGAATTCC
This sequence comes from Anaerohalosphaeraceae bacterium, assembly GCA_040306945.1. Lineage (GTDB taxonomy): Bacteria > Planctomycetota > Phycisphaerae > Sedimentisphaerales > Anaerohalosphaeraceae > Anaeroglomus. The sequence goes on along the minus strand of JAWRKM010000022.1, from coordinate 20,818 downwards.
CGCACACACTGCTGATCGATAAACAGACGAACAAGACGGTTTGCGGCGCCGGTCTTGACGGGGAAATTCAGATATTTTTTCTGCAGGCTGAAGGTGCGTTCTTTATTGGCGATGACCTGATGACAGGTATTGCTCTGGACGATGTGGTCCACGTTGATATGGCCCCATCCGCCGGTGTGCAGGTCGATAATCTGAATTTGAACGGTCTGGCCGGCCAGTTCACTGACATCCCAGGACTGCCAGTCGAGCTGTTCAGAGCCGCCGGGGGTGATGTTGGAACCGGTTGCGGTGCGAACGACTTTACCGTCAGCCACAAGATTCATACAGGTCTGGCCGGGGTGACCACCGCCGCCGATGAGGAAATTGATAAAATGGCGTTCGATTTTGAAGGCCGGCGAGGTCAACGTACCGGTGGAATCATCGCCCCGATAGAAGGAATTGACCAGCCCCTTGCCTTTGAAACCGGCAACCTGCATCTGATTGGGCAGAGTTCCGCGGGCCGGGCCGGAACCAAAGGCCTGACCGGTGATTTGCCAGCCGCCATAGGTATCGCCTTCGAAATCGGCAATGAGAATATCCCCAGCGGCAGCCATGGCCGGAATGACACATAACAGCATCCCTACAAAACACATCAAGACTAATTTCATCGCTGCTCCTCTTGCGGGTTCATTGTTGAGTTCGCTGGGGAATCCATGTTATGCGGTCAGCCGGGCAAACGTGAAATCGCCCCCGTCGGACAGATTTTGACGCATTCATCAGCGCAGGTTTCGGACAGGCTTTCGGACAACAGTCCGTGCAGGGGGACGGCAATTTCGGTTTCAAAGCCGCGGCCTGAGAATGCAAGCCCTTTCTGGCCAGCGTATTTGCGAGCGGTCTGGACGCACAGCCCGCACAAAATGCATTTGCCCTGCTCAAAGACAAGACCATACGGCGTCGTCTGGCGTGTAAAGGGCTTGTGAAGACCTTTATAAGTCTGCTGGCGAACCTGGTATTTCTCAGCAAGGTCGCGAAGAACACAGGCATCCTTCTTCAGGCAGTCGCACCCCAGGCATCGTTTCGATTCCATCACGGCATCGTCGGGCGATAATCCATCGCCAGGCCCGGGCACGGTACGACGCGGACCGGGCTCGGCGGTCGCAAGATACTGCTGCATTTCGCCTTCGGCAAGCTGACCCAGACGGCTGTTGAACCGTTCATGAACACCTGTGACCTCTTTGCCGGACAATAACTGCACAATCGATATCGCCGCTTCTTTGCCGTCGGCAACGGCTCGAACAGCCAGGCGTCTGCGGCCAATGGCCTCACCGCCTGCAAAAATAGTCGTCTGACCCATCCGATAAGTCCTGGCATCCACCTTGATTCCCTTGTCCGTCGCATCAAGCCCCAAAGCAGTCGCATCGGCTTTGCCTACGGCCACAAGTACCGCCTCGAATTCCGAAGCAAGTTGGTGGAAAGAAAGCGTCCGGCCAATCTCCACATTGCCGCGGAATTCAATCCCCGGCAGCGACAACAGATTATCGATTTCCGCCTTGAGTATCTCCGGCGGCAAGACCGCTTTATCGATCGTCCTCAGCATTCCGCCAGGCTGGGAATGCTGATCGAAAACAACTGACGCCACACCTGCGACAGCCAAATAATACGCCGCGGACAGACCGCACGGCCCAGCACCAATAATAGCCACCTTTTGACCGGTTAAGGACTTGCATTGCGGACGATATGGTTTACCTGAGGCCAAATCCCAATCAGCGACAAATCGTTTTAATAAACAAATCGATACCGCCGCATCATGTCCGGCCCTGCGGCACACCTTTTCACAAGGGGCCGGACAAATTCGGCCCAGAATCGCGGGCAGGGCAATATCGGCCTTAATGGTCGCGATCGCCCGGTCAAGTTGGCCGGAGGCTATCTGCCGCAGCATCTGCGGAATATCCATTTCAGCGGGACACCCCCGCTGACAAGGGCCCATACAATCGCCGGCGTGTTCGCTGAGCAGCAGTGCTATCGCCGACTGGCGGGCCGCCAGAACCTGCGGCGTATCGGTGCGAATCCGCATCCCTTCCTGAGCCATCGCCCCGCACGAGGGAATCAGTGCCCCCGACCGCTCCATCGCCACGACACAAACCATACAGCTTGTCGAAGGCGTGCAGCCGGGCTTGCAGCACATCGTGGGAATGGCAATACCCAGCTTGGCCGCCGCCTGCAGGACTGTTGTCCCCCGTTCCACACAAATGTGATGGCCGTCAATGGTCAATTGAATGAGATGATCATGATGGGTCATTGCCTACGACTCCACATCCACAGCCTTGGCCGGACAGACCGCCTTGCAGGTACCGCATCGCACGCATTTTTCGTGCTCAATGCGATGCTTGCGGTACGGCTCGGGCGTAATCGCCCCGACCGGACACCGCTGAGCACAGAGCGTACAGCCAATACAGTAATCATTAATGACATAACGAATCAGCCCCTTGCACTTGCCCGCCGGACAGCGGCCATGCTTGTGGGCTTCGTATTCCTCACGGAAATAATGCAGTGTCGACAAGACCGGGTTGGGCGCAGTTTTGCCCAGTCCGCACAGACTACCGGCCTTGATTTGCTTTGCCAGGTTTTCCAGTGCATCCAGATCGCACGGCTTGCCTTCGCACAAATCCGTCAGCATCTCCAGCATTCGCTTGGTCCCGACGCGGCAATAGGTGCATTTGCCGCAGGATTGGGCCTGGGTGAATTCCAGAAAATAGCGGGCGATATCGACCATGCAGTCGGTTTCATCCAGCACAACCATACCGCCGGACCCCATCATCGCCCCCACGGACAACAGAGATTCATAATCAATCGGCGTATCGGCCAGCGACGCAGGCACACACCCCCCCGACGGCCCGCCGATCTGGACGGCCTTGAATTTCGCTCCGCCGGCAATACCTCCGCCGATTTGCTCGACAATATGACGAATGGTCATCCCCATCGGCACTTCAATCAGCCCGCCGCGATTGACCTTGCCGGTCAATGCAAAGACCTTGGTGCCCTTGCTGCCGGCGGTGCCGATGGATGAATACGCTCCCGCTTCATTGCGAAATATCCACGGAATCGCGGCATAGGTTTCGACATTATTAATCAGCGTGGGCTTGTCCCACAGGCCTTCTTCGGCCGGGTATGGCGGACGCAGAGACGGCATTCCGCGTTTGCCTTCAATCGAAGCCAGCAATGCCGTTTCCTCGCCGCAGACAAACGCCCCGGCCCCTTCCATAATCGACAGCTTCAAGTCCCCCAGCAGACCACGTTCGTAACAAATCTCAATCGCGGCCCGAATTCGCTGAACAGCCAGCGGATACTCAGCTCGGATATACAGTACGCCTTCTCTGGCACCGATGGCTCGCGCGGCAATGGCCATCCCTTCCAGCACACGATAGGGATAACTTTCCAGAATCATCCGGTCCATGAACGCGCCGGGGTCGCCTTCGTCGCCGTTGCAGACAATATATTTTGGATTGCCGGGAGCCTGCTGAGTAAGCTGCCATTTGCGGCCCGTCGGGAATCCGCCGCCGCCGCGACCGCGCAGACCGGACTCGATAACCCGTTCAATAATCGCATCAGCAGACATCCGGCTGGCCTGCTGCCAGCCCTGCCACCCCTGATAACGCAGGTATTCATCTATATCCAGCGGATTAAGCCGTCCACAGAATTCAGTGGCGATACGCTGCTGGCCGCCGAGGAACGTGCAGATTTCCCCATCCCGCACAGCACGCTGAACCAGCGGTTTGGATTCACTTTCCAGCAATCCATCAAGAGCGTCCTCCGCGGCCATTCGCAATCGACGCCATAATCCTTGGGGTTTGAAATGCCGCTTGACAATCTGCCTGGCTTCGGCAGCCGTGACCTTGGTATATAAAATAGCGTTGCTGGTTTGGGGGGACGCAGGATCCACGATTTCCACCAGCGGGGTTTGATGACACATACCCACACAGCCGACAGGCTTAATGACCACACTGTCGGACAAACCCATCTTCGCGACGGTCATATCCAGTTCCCTGCGGACATCCATACTGCCGCCGGCCACACAGCAGGAGCCGACGCCGATTCGCAATTCCACGGGAGCCTCTGTCACCGTCTTGCTCTGACCGTTACCCGACGGAGATGACTCAGCATCGCCTTCACGCAGGGTTGCTTCGAGAATCTCATGCACGGCCTCAGGGCGTACCGGACCATAGACTTTATGATCCACCTGCACCACGGGCGCCAGCGTACAGCAGCCCAGGCAGGCAATCTTTTCGACAGTGAACAGAAAATCGCTGTCGGTATCTTTATCCGGGTCGATTTTTAACTGCCGTCGAAAGGCTTCATAGACCCGCTCGGCCCCCTTGACATGGCATGCGGTGCCAACACAGACCCGAATGGTATGCTTGCCCGCCGGAGTCAGACGGAATTGGTCATAAAAAGTCGCCACGCCCCAGATATCGGCATGACGAATTCCCGTTCGGCGACAGACCTCCTCAATCGCCTCGGTCGGCAGATAGCCGTACTGCTGCTGAATCGCCTGCAGGATGGCCAGCGTCTTTTCCTGTCCGGTGCCGGTGCGAGCCAGAATCGATTCAATCGGTTGTAAATCACATTGCGGCACTAATCCACCTTCCCGATGCAATACAGGCTTTGGGTTGAACGCAGAAACATCCGCCCCGGGGCAAAGGCCGGAGTGGCATAACATGCTTCATCGATGGCACTGCGGCTCAGTTCCTCATACGTCCGCCCGACCCGGGCGATAATCATCTGGCCGTCCCGACCCAGAATATAAAGCTTGTCACCGACCAAAGTCGGGGAGGCATGGCATTCCAGATCCAGCGATTGCGTATAGACCTCCTTGCCGTCGGCCAGATCAAAACAACTCAAGCCGCCCGAAACGGTCAGGGTCCAGACCAGTTCGCCGTTACTCACGGGGCTGGCAATATCAGGCATATCGCCAGGGCCTTCCCAGGCCTTGGCGGATTCGGTCACATCGCCGCCGGCGTTATCCAGACGAAAGGCATAGAGTTTGTCATACGGCTGAAGGGCCACCACCAGCCCGGCGGCCAGAATCTGGGTCGGGGCAATGTCATTGCCTAAGCATGAGGCCTTCCACAATTCCTGTCCGGTTGCCGGATCATAGCCTATCACCCACGGCGAGCCGCTGGTCAGAATCTGATAACCTTTATCCGTCTTGACGATTGTCGGCGAGGTCCAGGTATTCGGCGTTGGGCGTTTGGTACGCCACAGAATGGTCCCATCGGCAATATGAAACGCCAGAATTTCGCTGAGTCCTTCCTCGCTGCCTTGGTCATACTGTACAATCACTTTATCTTCAAACACCGCCAGCGAGGTCGCATAGCCATAGGCACTTTCAGGAATACCCAGGGCCTTCTGCCATCGGACCTTGCCATCCCGGTCAAAACAGCCCATATCGCCGGTGGCAAAAATGGCACAGACATAATTGCCGTTGGTCACAGGCGTATTGGCGGCAAACCCGGTATCTTCCATGATATGCGGAGCCTCACGTCCAGCGGTACCGTCCGGCTGAACCCGGCCGGCCCACAGCAGCTTGCCGTCGTTGGCATCGAAACAGAATATCTTCTGTTCGGTTTCTGTAGCGCCAGTCAGATAAACCCGGTCATCCCAGACAATCGGCGAACTGAAACCCGGCAGCGGGACTTCAGATTTCCAGACAATCGCCTGGTTTTCTTTTTCGTTCCATGCCTCCGGAATATCCGGCATCCGGCAGACACCATCACCCCACGGCCCGCGGAAGGACGGCCACTGATGAGCCACGGCTTGGGCCCAATCCACGGTCGCAGCAGGCTGCTGCATGACGAGGGATTGAGGTTCAGCCTGTTTTGGCCGGGCCCTGAGAGCCGCATATAAGCCCAGCGCCCCCAGCAGTGCAAGTGTTATCGTAACCGCCAGTCGCGTCTGCCGCGCCCGCTGAATCTGTTCGCCGGGGCAGAGGTCGGCTCTCGGCACAACCGGAGCAGGCTTGAGCATCGAACGGGCTGCAATAAAGCAGACCGCCGCGATGACAATACTGCCGGCAAAATAAAGGGTCCCGGTATGGATGAACTGCTGACGCCGCAATTCATTGCGGCGGACACGAGCGTCCAGGTCACGAATCTTCTCGGCCAGCGCCTCGTCGGACGGCTTGGCCTGCAGTTGTTCTTTGTACTTTTGCAGCAGCGTGGCCTGGGCCGGATCCGTCACTCGAATCTGATAGCCCGCCACAGCCAGCAGCACCGCGGCAACCACCCCCAGCACTGTCGCAACCACCGAACAGCCCATCAGCCCCTGATACAGCGGCCGCATCTTTATCTGGGTATTATCAAGGTAATCCATAGTCATTTCGCCCCGGGAATGAGTTGATCAATTCGTCGCTTTTGTTCCACCGGGCAATAGGCAAAGCATCGACCACAGGCAAAGCAGCCTGCTCGATGAGCCTCGTATTCCTTCCGTACGACCGGGACTGTCGCGGCAATCAGCTTGCCGCCGGCAAGCAGGCCCAGCACGATACCAGCCAGCATCCCTCCGACCCAAAACCGATGGCGAATGGATCCCGCCTCCAGCCGCAGTAATTGAATATCCTGCCCGCTGGCTCGGAAAGCCTCGCTGGCATCCGTTTGTCCTTTAACCAGACCTGCCATTTCCGCATCGATACGATTGGCCAATCGCACCGTCGGGTGGGCGTCAGCCAGTATCGGATGTATCGCTGAGCCAATCCAGCCGCCCAACACCGCCAAGACCGGCAGCAGAACAATCAGAAATACAATCGTGCGTTTGCTGCGGGCGGTTTCAACCGGCGGCAGCGGTTTAGCGGGCTTGACTACCGCACCAAAGGGACAGGCCTGTTCGCACAGGCGACATTGAATGCATTCGTCCGGGGTAATCTTGACACGCCATCGTGAAATCCGGCTCAGTTGCCGCAGAATCACGCCGTAGGGACACAGAAACCGACAATAGGGTCTGCCCACAAACAGCGATATCAGCAGAAAGCTGATGCCCAGCACCCACTGGTTCCAGTTGCCGTTTAAGCGAAAAAACGTCACGAATGGATCATATCGGCAGATCAGAAAAAAACTGCCGGTGGCCGCAAACAATATTGCAAAAGCCAGATAGAGATACGCCAGCAGCCGCAGTGCCGCTTCCAGCGGTTCGGGCACGCGCACCGGACGAACCAGGACGAGATCCTGCATCGCCCCCAGCGGACAGACCGCCGCACAGAATCCACGCCCGAAAAACAAGGTAAAGACCAGCGGCGCCAGAAAGAACACCAGCACCGCCGCCGGCAAAGCGTATTCAGAATCAAACGCGGCCAGGGCGATATTGCCGATAGACCCCACCGAACAGACGCACCCTTTGCGGAAAAAACCAAAAAACAACAACGAAAACAGCATCAGGCCGACAATCCATTTGCGGCTGCGTTTTTTCAGCGTCAGCCAGGAAGCCAGACCCAGAGCTGCCACAAGTACCACAACGCCCACCACATCCCGCATCGGCGGATGCGGCAGCGGAGTGGTCGTCTGTGGAATCTGATAATCCGAGTCAAACTGCGGCGGCGGGAACCGCTGCACGCCCCACGCTGTCATCGACAGCAACAGCATCAAACCAATCCATCCGATGTACCGTTTCATCATTGACCTTTCAGCAGATAAGGCTTATCGGCGGGTACACGTCGGAACGCTTGCGGAGGACAGGCCGCCGCGATGGCACACTCGTTGCAATTGACGCAGCGGTCGTGACGCACCTGCAAAAACAGCGAACCATTGCCGAAGGCACCGCAGCCTTCCACACACTTGCCGCAGCCGTTGCACAGCGATTCGTCAATGGTGTATTGAAAATATGGATCTTCCACATACGTCCGGATAATGGCCCCACGCGGGCAGAGCTGATTTTCAGCCGACGTATCCAGCGCCGATGGTTCCGGGCGATAGTAACCCGTGCACAAATCACAATATCCGCACATCTGGTAGGCATGAACACACTTGACTGCCGACTCCTGCAGGACACAGAACGTCGCACAGTTGCCGCAGGCGGTGCACTTGGCCGGGTCGATCTGCCAGACATAGTGCTGCCGGCCGCTTTTGGAGGCCAGTACCGCCCCCGTCCCGGCAAGACCGGCAAAACACGCTCCCCACAGACCATCCCGCAGGAAATCACGTCGATTGACTGGTTTGTCAGGCTGGGTCATAATTATCTTCCTATATGCTGTTTAAAGGACAGGGCCTTAGGATGGCCGCATTGATTCACCAGACCGCATCCGCGACAGCCAACCCGACCTTGGGGGTCCGCACAAGTCTGACGATTCAGGTCAATTCCGTTGCGTCGCCCCAGCCAGCCGGTTGCCGCGGCCAGCACGCCTACAGTAGCCCATCGCAGGGCGGAATGAATCCACTGCCGACGATTGGAAACCGTTGTGCTATTGTTTTTTTTGAAATATGCGAACAACATTTTTCACCGTATCCAAAACATATATCCGGCCGGTCTCATCGACAGCCACATCAAAACCTCTGCTCTGGCACTGCTCGGGCGTATCGCAGACCTTCAGCGGCCCTTGCCATTCAAGCTGGTCAGGTCCGGCCACCACACCCGCAAACTGCCCTTGGGCATCATAGACCTTGACCCGTACCAGACCTTTTTCAGCCGTCACAAACGACCCATCGGGCAAAATAGCCATATTGGCTGGGTTGCAGCAGCCGCTGAAACCATCCACCTTCGGGGAGGCCTTGCCCCAGGCCCATTCCCGATGCCCATCCAGCGTAAAAGCGACAATTTCATGCCGCCCGGGATCCACTACCCGAAGCAGGCCATCGGAGGCCATCGCAATATCAAAATACGGGCTTGGAATTACAAACCCCTTATGGTCTTCTTTTTGCGGGTCTTTTTGGCCAATGATATTGACGAGCCCACCCTGTAAATCGTAACGATAAATCAAGCCATTGACAGCATCAGCACACAAAAGCAGCCCTTCATTCAGGACAATAGAACTCAGGATAGCATTCTTTTGCGGAACGACAAATTGGGTTCGTTTGGTTCCTGTGTTGTCGAAAATGATAATGGTATCTTTGGACCCGACAATCACAACCCCTTCTTCATCAACAGCAAGGCTGGTCGGAGCAGACTCCAGGATTACTTCTTTTTCTATTTTTCCTGAACCACCTATTTTTACAACCCTCATATCACCTGCGACATAAATGCCATCCTGGTATGCAATGGACCGTGAGGCCTTCAGGCCGGTGGGGATTGGATTGCCGACCTGTTGATAAATAATCAATTCAGACGGAATTTTTGCATATTCGGAGATATCATACTGATATTCTGGAGGCAATCCGCTGCCTCTTTCGCCCGTAGTGTCATAACTGACCACAGACACGATACTCAGAATGATAGCAACACTAATGACAATGCCTGCCACAAGGCCGGCGTTACTCTTTCCTGTTTTACAGGCCACGTCCTATCTCCCAAATCATTCTATTGTGTACAAGCAATATTTAAAAGTACTTATGGCGCAGCAATATCCACGCAAACCATCGTCGTCAGGTCACGGACGATCAGCCTGCCCTGAACCAAGGCCATCGGTCCCCAGCATTCGTGCCCTTCCAGCACTTTAGCCTGGGCCAGGAGACTAAACTTATCAGAGCGGGCTTCAATGATTGATAAAAGGCCGTCATCATCCAGAATCACGATCTTTTCGTCTGCAATAATGTATGGACCAAGTCCATATTTGTTCGCCGAACCGCTGGTCCAGATGATTTTTCCGTCCGGGTCCATACAGACCAACTGCTTATCGGGGCGGACACCGTAGATGTATCCTTTATAATAAATTGGCGTCTGCTGGTCGGCGCCAAAGACACTGGCCTTGTGCGTAAAAAGCACTTTTGGAACAATAGTATCACCCACTTGTTCCAATTGAAGCATCATGCTGCCTTTATTGTATCCGGCAGAGAAAAATAGTTTGCCATCTCCCACATCTACCGGCGTGGGTACATTGGTGGTCATCTTCCATTGGTCGGTTTTCCACACGACCTTGCCGGTTTCCTGCTCGATTCCAACCACCCCACCGCTGGCACAATAGACATACATCTTTTTGCCGGCAAACTCGGTACTCAGGATAGACGAATGCGTCATCTGCCATTTGTCGGGATTGTCGGTCTGCCAAATCACCTTTCCGGTCAACGCCTCCACTGCAACCATCAATGCCTTGCCGCCTGGGGCAATAATGACCCGGCCATTATCGATACGTGGACATTGTCCCGCATACCACAGCGGTTCTTTGGTGTCGTAGTCCCGGACCAGGTCCATCGACCACAGGTATTCGCCTGTATCTGCTTTCAGACACGTCACATGGCATTTAGGACCCATCGTTACCACAACACCTCCCGCCACCGCTGGGACTGTACGGCTCATGCCGTGATTGCGTTTAATTTTAATCGGGTAGGAATAACGCCAGATTTCTTTGCCATCATCAAGGCCAAAGCAGCGAATCGCATCAGCCTGTTTTTTCATATCATAATCAATCACATAGACTCGGCCGCCGGCAACGGCAGCGCCGGCATAGCCTTCGCCAAGCTGGAGTTGCCATCGTTTTGCCGGTCCAGCAGGGGGAAATTGGGATATAACAGATGTTTTACCGGTATAAATACCATCATAATTGGGGCCGCGAAAAAAAGGCCAGGATTCAGCGATTTCGGAGGGCTTGCCATCAAAGGTTTCAAGGGTTCCGTTCTCCGGCCCGCCGACAGATGCGGCGGATGCTGACGGACGATGATCCGCCCCGGCCAGACGCAAAGGCACACTAAATGTCACGTAACGATATATCCAGACTGAAAATAGAGCCGTCCCCGCTGCTGCCAGCAGGCACGGCAATGTCCATCTCATCCAACGCTGCTGCATAAGATTCCGCTGTTTATCCATTTACGATATATCGTATCCGTTCGTCTGGCCATATCATACCCGTTTGCGACACAAACAGCAACCCTCCTTTTGGGGAAACAGTTCTACGTATATACTGGATTTACGTAGGATTGTTTTGCACTTTTTCAGATTTGGGATTCTATCTAATTTCTTCGATAGACAATCTCTGGTTATTATAAAATTGTATGATGAGTTTGGTCTTTTTTGGAAAAAAGCACAGTTACAATCGTCTATTGATTAAATAACGCATAATAAAGGATGATGAGATGAAAAAGACAGGTGTGTTCGGAATCATTGCAAGTCTATTATTGGCAAGCGGTTGCATCATAATCTGCAATTCCTGCGACGATCTGCCCTCCAGGGCTGAAAACACCGTTATGGTGTCGCGCGAGATGGGAACGGGGCTACTGCTGGATGCCCAGACCAGTAACGGCAATATCTCGGTTCAAGGACAGAATACCACGACCTGCACCGTGACCGCCCATATTACCGCCCGTGCGAAGACACAGAAAGAAGCCCAATCGCTGGCCGACGGCACCCAGATTGTGCTTGTGCTGTCGGATATGGGGGTGATCGTTGACATCAAAAGGCCGGATTCTGAATTGGCAAAGCATATTTCGGTCAGCCTGGACATCACCATGCCCGGCCAGAACAAGCTGAACCTGAAAACCAGCAACGGCAATATCCAAGTCAGCAACGTCAGCCAGAAGATTGACCTGGGCACCAGTAACGGTAATGTTACACTGACCGATACCGCCGGGCCGGTCAATGCCCGGACCAGCAATGGCAATGTACGGTGTGTGAATACGCAAAACGATATCCATGCCCGCAGCAGCAACGGCAATATTGAGGTTACATTTGACAAGACCGCCGCCGCAAGCACCATCGACCTGGAAACCAGCAATGGTTCGATTACTCTGACACCGGGGGAGAATTTTTCCGCGAAAATCGATGCTTCCACCAGCAATGGCAAAGTCATCTCCGACCGTCCGATCACTGTACAGGGGGAATTATCCAAGACCTCCATCCGGGGCACCATCGGTGATGGACAAGGCACCTGCCGGCTGCACACCTCCAACGGGTCGATACACATTCATTAAAAACCGCGTGGATATGATCCACCCTACGGGAAAAATGGACGTGGCTATTCATTGCGCAGCGGTTCGAGCAGTTCACCTCGCAGGGCAACTTTGACAGCGCAGGCCACCCAGAGAAGACCGCTGATTGTCATCGCCGCAACCAGCCCGGCCAGCATGGGCCAGGGGAATTTTCCGGCCTGCGACAACTGCGGGCCGGCGGCCACCAGGGCACACATCACCCCGCACACTAATCCCGCCGCCAGAAGTCCGGCATGTTCCATCAGGATCATCCACATAATCCGGGCCTTTTCAAATCCTATCGCCCGCATCATGGCCAGTTCACCGGCCCGATCCAGCACATTAAGCAGGACGACCAGCCCCAGCCCCACACTGCCCAGCAACAGGCCCAGAGAACCCAGGGCCATAAAAATAGCAATGTAGGTATTCTCCACTTCATAAAACATTGCCAGCCGCTGGGCGGTTGGAATCACCTCCAGCCCATAGGATTCATACGCCCGCGTCAGGGCCTGTGCAACGGTTTCCATATGCTCCAGAGGTGTTTCGACCAGGAAGACATTCCATCCGGCCTGCGAGCGGAACCGCCTGAGAAATTGTTTCTCACTAATGAGTAATCCGCCCTGCAAAGACGAATCGTCCAGCAGTCCCACGATATGCAGGTGAAACAGTCGGCCATCCTGATCCAGATAATCCACCTGATCCCCCAGACGCTTGTGCAGGCTCCAATAGACCGTCGCATAGTCACCGATGGCCGGCACGACATCCGGCCCGAGGTTTTGATTGAGCAGGTCAAATGGATTGCCTCCGGCAGGAGAGCCTTCCACAGACTTGAAATGAAATCGCCCGGCCAGTTGTTCGGGGATGACGCCCCAGACGATGGGCTGCTGCGTACTGGCCAGGTTCAGACAACTGGCCTGACCTTCGGAATACTGACGCAAGGACACAATCTGAATCGCCTGAGCAGGAATCGACAGCATGGCTTGCTCATGCAGGGTAACCGCATTGGGCCGTTTGCCGATGGGAATACTGCTTTTTGCCCAGAGTGTAAAGCCGCCGGAGCCGCTGTCTCTGCGAGTCGGGTCCTCAATGGTGGTCTTTTGAAATCCGCCCACCGACACCACGACAAAAACACCCATTGCCAGCGCGGTCACCACCGCCAGGCTGCGGCCTTTGCGGCGCGAGGCATTATTGATGGCCAGCCGCAGCAGCGACAGTGCGGGATTGTGTGAACTCCGCGAGACCGAAGACAGACGCCAATACAACAGGATTGCCAGAGCCGCCAGCAGACAGGCTCCGGCAGTAAAAAACATCATCGCCGCCTGCTGACTGGAAGTACGGGTACCATACCAGGCCAGCCCCCCTGCAACGAGCATCAGTCCAATGGCTGCGATCTGCAGTCGCCGGATGCTGCCCAAAGACAGTATCGTCGTCTGGCTGCCATTCAAAAGCTCCACCACAGGACGACGCAGCAGGCCTCGCAGCTTCCAGCCGAAAATACACCATGCCAGCACGATGGAGCACAGCCCCGTCAGCAGCAGTGTTTGATAACGGACTGAAAACACAATCTGCAACCCGCCTGCAGCCGACGCCCAGATGCTGTTAAGACCGGCCAAAATCAGTTTGGTAAATATCAAGCCGGCTGGCATGCCCAGCAGCACCGAAGGCACGACAACCAGGCTGTGTTCCAGAATAAAAACCGTAACCAGTTGGCCCTGAGTCCATCCGGCTGCCGACAATATGCCAAGCTGAGACCGTCTCCGCTGGAGTGCAAAGGCATAAACCAACCCTGCCAGAATCAAGGCCGCGACAATCAAAAAGAAGCACAATCCCGTCACCAGTCCGCTGAAATCGGTTGTTCCGGCAGCAGCGGTCCTGGCAGACCCTGTATCCAGAATCGCAAAGCCGGCATCCAAAGGCTCCACCGCCGACAAAATCCGTTTGGCGAGGGTTTGGGAATCATTGCCTGCGGCCGGAAATCGCATGGCCGTAATGGTCCCGAACCGGCTCGACCACAGCTGCAGGGCTGTCTTCATGGCAATAAAGGCCTTGGGGGCACCTTTGTATTGCTGCCAGTACTGCTCATCCTGGGGGCGAATGCGACCAAAATCAATCGGAATGCCCGGCTTCCAGTCCCGGCAGCTTTCCGCATCAGCCAGGGCCTCGAATGACGGCATCAGCGAGGGATCCGCCCCCGTGCCCATCATCGGTACAACCGCCTTGACAGTAAATAAGGCGCTTTGTTCAGAGAGATTTTTGCCCTGGGAAGGGACAAAGTATCGGATTTCAATTTTGCCGCCTTCGGACACACCCAGATCGTCGGCGAGATTTTCATTGATGATCATTTCATCGGCGGCCAGACTTGAAAATAAACCCGTATCGGCACGGTCTTCGATTGCCCCGACAAAGGAATAGGGAACCACATTATCCCCGGACCGCAGTTCGTTGACAAAGTAGGTCAGCACCTGCTGATGGGTCGGAATTTGTCGAGCAATCGATTGTGCAATGGAATCCGCGAAGAAGCCCCCCTTGCTTCGCAGCTCGAATCCGGCCAAACCATTAGGCTCCCGCAATTCCAGCCCGGCATCCGGCAACTGCCACAGGGATTTGATGCTCTGCAGCACCGTCACGCTGGGGATCGCAGCATCCATCAGCAAGAGATTGGCCTGTACGGTCGAAGTCGCCGGATGCAGCAGGGAATGCAGCCGAGCCAGCGGCACAAAAATATTTATTCCGCCGTCGGGCCGGGAGTATAAATCGAACCGGCCAAAGGCATCGCCGTCGACAATCCCGCCCACCGTCCAGCGAAAGGCCGTCAGCCGCTGCTGTTCGGGGGCCAGGACCGCCTCGACGGGCATGCCGCCGGGAGTCCTGAGCCGGACCAGAATATCCTGCCCCACAGAAAGATTCAGCCGCCGGGCCAGTGGTTCACTGATGGCCACCTGTGCGTCCAGACCCTTGAGCGGGTCGATCCCCTGTCCAGGCCCCAGACTCCAGAACCGTTTATCGACGCCCAGCACCTGGACATCCCCGACGCGCGTGGCGCCATCGGGGGAATCCGCAAATCCCTGAGCGAGCAGCACCGGAGCAACAGACATTCGCAAACCGGCGGACAGGTCGCTGGCCAGATCCGCCCGGAACAATCCCGAATGGGCCACGGCCAGTCGGGTCTTGCCCAGCCGCCACTTTGCCTGCCGCCAAAGACTGGCCTTGATCGAATCGCCGACCGACATGGCCCCTGTCCATACCGCTGCAGCCACCAGAATCGCCAGTCCCGCCGCCAGATGCGACTTCCAGTAAAATTGAAATCCTCGTCGTGCCAGTTGAATCTTCTTCATCCTAATCGCCTCAATCGATTCAGCCCGTGATTTCTATCGAGCCGGAATCGGAATGGTCATAATGCCTTGAGCAGGCCGTCGCTCAGTTGGTAACATCGATCCATTTTTTTGGCCAGATCCATGGAATGGGTTACTACAATCAGTGTCAGCTTTTCCTGCTGATTCAATTCCACCATCAATTTGGCAATCTGTTCGGCGGCAGCATGATCCAGTGCCCCTGTCGGCTCATCGGCCAGCAGCAGGGCGGGTTTGTTGATCAGTGCCCGCACCAGGGCGGCGCGCTGGCGCTGGCCGGCACTGAGCTGGCCGGGCAGATAATTCATCCGCCCCGTCAGACCAACCCGATCCAGCAATTCCGCTGCATAGTATAGTGTTTCCTTTTGCGGCGATTGGGTATTGCCCGCCAGCGTGGGAATCAGCACGTTTTCAAGGACGGTGCATTGCGGCAGCAGATGATGCATCTGGAAAACAAATCCAATCCGCTGGTTGCGGAATTTGGCGGCTGCGGATTCGCTCAGGCCCGCACAATCCTGTCCCTCCAGTGATACCGTCCCTGCCGTCGGCTTGTCCAAAAGCCCCAGAATGTTGAGCAGTGTGCTCTTGCCGCAGCCGGACGGGCCGACAATCGCCACCGACTGGCCCCGCGGAACATCCAGATCGATGCCTTTGAGTACCTCGGTTTGGCCGGCGGCCTCGGAATACTTCTTTTGAAGTCCTTTAATCTGTAACAGCAAATCACTCATGTTCGGATAACTCCTTCCAGCAGCTTGAGGTACTGCCTGGAATTCAATGTGATATCGAAATGCCGCAAAGCCGCCTGACGGCCTTTTTCGCCCATCTCACGAATTTTGGCAGGATTGCAGATAAGCCCCCGCAGAGCCGCCATCAGATGCGTACACGAATTGGGTTCAACCAGAATTCCCGCCCCGCTGCAGTCGGCATACTCCGGAAACACCCCCGTCGCCGGTGCGACAAAGCCCACGCCGCTGGCCATGGATTCCAGTACACATAATCCGTAAGCTACGGGCTTGCGAAACGGCACACACATTAAATTGATCGTTTGTAAAAAAGCCTTGCGGCTGTCAAAACGAAAATCCTCCCGAAACGCCACGCGGTTGTGCAACCCTGCGGCCTGAATCTTTTTTTTGACCGAATCAATATACGCTGTGTCGGCTGCGGTCTGTCCGCCGCTGGCAATCAGCCGCACAGGGGGCAATCCCGGTTCGGCTGCCAGCCCGATAACAGCATCGACCAGCACATCAAACCCGTTATCCGGACAAAGACGCGCCAAATAACCGAGCGTCAGGATATCGTTATTTTGGGGGCCCGCGGGGTAATCTGATAACTCCAAGCCCGGATAGACAAGCTGAATCCGATCCGTCGGCAGGGCCAGCTTGTTTGCCATCAACTCCTGATAATACCGGCTTACCGCGACAAACAAGTCCACATTCGCCGCACACCGCCGCATCAGCTCCCAGACCTGTCCCGACCATGGCTGGCCCAGTCCCTCGACAAAACCGTCTTCATCCTGCAGTAAACTGACCACCGCACAGCCCAGCTTTTGCCGAATCGGCCCGGCCACCCCCATCAACAGGGCATTTGACAAGACCACCACATCGGGCCGGTTTTCCGGCCATATCAGCCAGTCGATCAGCCGTTCTAATTCTTTGACCTGTTTACCATGTTCCCCCTGAAGCATCGAAATGGTGGTTTCCCCCAGTTGCCTGACATTGGACACACCCGCCTGCCGGGCTGCGCGGGATAACAGCCGGGGAGAGTCCAACAGGGCATCCAGCCAGCGTGGTGTGTGTCGGAACAATCCCAGCTTCTGCTGGAGATAGACATTGATACCCCCGAAAAACAACGGCCCTTTGGGGATATCCTGCTGCTCAGGGCCGGCAGGCAAATACATCGGCAAGGCGATGGCATCATGTCCCAGCCGGCACAGTTGACGCAGCATCATTGCATCGCGAACGCAATTTTCGCAATAGAAACCGCCTCCCGCCCCCGGCGCCAGATGTACGATTCGCATAGGCCGTCTCCCATTTCATTAGGTTTAACCAGACAGGTACTATTGTCCCGCCCCAGAGAGCTTTTGTCAAACCAGAATTTCGGCAGACATACTCTATCGCCTACCAGAGCATGCGGGCCGACGCCCCGCCCTTTGAAGTCCCCTAAAAATCAGCAGAGGTTCAATTCTTTGCCGACCTGCTGGAATTTTTCAATGGCAAAATCCAGGTCTTCTTTGGTATGAGCAGCGGATATCTGGGTGCGGATACGGGCCTGTCCCCTGGGGACCACCGGGAAGAAAAAGCCAATCACGTAAATCCCTTCTTCAAGCAGCCGGGCGGCCATCTTCTGAGCCAGAACCGCATCACCCAGCATAATCGGCGTGATGGGATGGTCCCCGGGCAGGACCTTGAGGCCTGTTTTCTGAATTCGCTGGCGGAAGTAGGCCGTATTTTCATGCAGGCGGTCCAGCAGCACCGTGGATTCGGTCAGCAATTCCAGTGCCCGCAGTGAGGCACACACAATCGCCGGTGCCAGCGAGTTGGAAAACAGATACGGACGGCTGCGCTGGCGGAGCAGGTCCACAATCTCCTTGCGTGCCGAGACAAATCCGCCGCTGGCTCCGCCGAGAGCCTTGCCGAAGGTGCCGGTGATGATATCCACCCGGCCCATGACACCGCAGTATTCAGGGGTACCCCGGCCGGTTTTGCCGATGACACCGGTAGCGTGGCAATCGTCAATCATCACTGCCGCATCGTACTTGTCAGCCAAATCGCAGATTTCATCCAGACGGGCCACATACCCATCCATCGAAAAGACACCATCAGTAACAATCAGACGCAGGCGGGCATGGGACGCTTCTTTGAGTTTGGCCTGGAGGTCGGCCATATCGTTGTTTTTGTAGCGATATCGCTGAGCCTTGCACAAGCGGATGCCATCGATGATGCTGGCGTGATTCAGCTCATCACTGATAATGGCATCTTCAGGGCCAAGCAGCGTCTCAAAGACACCGCCGTTGGCATCGAAGCAGGAGCTGTACAGAATCGTGTCCTCGGTACCCAGAAACTGCGAGACCTTCGCTTCGAGATTTTTGTGAATCTGCTGAGTACCGCAGATAAACCGTACCGACGAAAGCCCAAAGCCCCATTTGTCAAAGCTGTCGGCGGCGGCCTTGATAATCTCCGGATGGTTGGACAGGCCCAGATAATTATTGGCACAGAAATTCAGTACCCGCCACTCTGGCTGTACGGTTATGCGGTTCTTTTGCGGACTGACAATAATCCGCTCGGTTTTGTACAGACCATCACGGCGAATCTGGTCAAGCGTTTCGCACAAGTGCGTTTTCATCGATTGATACATGACTTGCCTTTCCGTTGATCACCTATTCCGGACTCTATCCATGATTAGCTTGCCGCAGCCGCCGCAAGTGCTGCTTTGAGATCGATTGAGCCTTCGTAGAGTGAACGGCCAATAATAGCGCCGGCGGCCCCAATAGATTTTATATTTTTCACATCTTCGATGGTAGTTACACCGCCGGAGGCAATCACCGGGACGGAAACGGCCTGGATAAGCTGACCTGTTCGCTCCAGATTCGGGCCGGACAGCATGCCGTCTTTGCTGATATCTGTATAAATAATAGCGGCAATCGGAAGTTCCGCCGCCTGTCTGGCAAAGTCAATCAGGTCTTCACCTCCGGCCTGAAGCCAGCCGTGCTTGGCGAGCTTGGAGCCGCGGGCATCCAGGCCCAGAACCAACTTGCCGGGGAAACGCTTAGCCATTTCGCTGAACCAGTCGAATTCTTCGACCGCCTTGGTCCCCAGAATCACCCGCTTGAGTCCCAGGTGCAGCATTTGTTCGATGGTCTGCTGGTCACGGATGCCGCCGCCGAGTTCCACCTGCAGCGGGGTTTCTTTGACCACACGCCCGACCACCTCGGCATTCACCGGGTAGCCGTCTTTGGCCCCGTCGAGATCCACCAGATGCAGCCAGCGGGCACCGGCCTGATAGAACTCCATCGCCTGGGCAACGGGGTCGTCTTTATAGGTAATCTGGCGGTCGTACTGGCCCTGAATCAGCCGAACGCACTTGCCGCCGCGTAAATCAATTGCTGGTAAGATATCCATTGTGTTTCCGTTACTGTTTATAATTCGTACAATTCTTCGTCGCTCATCAGGCGGAAGCCCTGCTCGGTCAGCAACGCCACAATATCCACGCCGTCGTTGTTCTGGACCTCAAGAAAACAGACTCCCTGCTTGTCGCTGGGTGAGACAAAACCATAGGCATCTTTGATATTGACATTTTTTTGCAGCAGGGCAGAGCCAAGTTTATTCAGATTGCCGGGCTGGTCCGGAGCGGTTACCGCCAGGACATCCTTGAGGGCACAGGCAAAACCGCGTTCGGCCAGAACCAACTGGGCCTGGGAAGGCTTATCGACAATCAGCTTGACTAAGCCGAATTCGCCGCGATCCTGAATGGTAAAGGCCCAGATGTTCAGGCCGGCCTGCTGAAGAACATCGCAAATGGATTTGACGCGTCCGGGCCGGTTTTCGAGAAATATGGTTAGTTGCTTTGCCATCGTATCGCTCCAATTTGAATAGAATAGTCCACGTCGGACACTCGACATTACAACCGGATCCGCTCATCCACAACGCGTTTGGCCTTGCCTTCAAAGGCGGGCAGCGAACCGGGTTCGTGCAGTTCAATATGGGCATTAATCGTAATCGAGGCGCGGAGTCTATCCTTGATTTTACTCTTGAGCAAATCGATCTGCGACAGGTCGCCGGTGAACAGCTTCTGGTACAGTTCCACCTTGACCGTCAGCCGGTCCAGCCCTTCGTGCGTTGAAAGATAAATCATATAATTATTGCCGACTTCGGGGATGCTCATCAGGACTTCTTCGATCTGCGAAGGGAAGACATTGACGCCGTTGATAATCATCATATCGTCGGTCCGACCCTGAATGCGGGACAGACGCCGGTGGGTCCGACCACAGGGGCAGGGCTCGGCATGAATATAGGCCAGGTCGCGGGTCCGATAGCGCATCAGCGGCAGGGCATGGCGAATCAGGTTGGTAAATACCACCTCGCCCAGCTCGCCGTCCGGCAGCGGTTCGCCGGTGGCAGGGTTGATGATTTCCACGATATAGCTGTCTTCCCAGACATGAGGATCGCTTTTGCAGCAGCATTCAAAGGCCACGCCGGGACCATTCATTTCGCTGAGGCCGTAACAATTAAAGATGTCGATCTGGTAGAGGTCCTGCAGTTTCTGGCGGGTGGTCTCGGAATGCGGTTCGGCTCCCATATACGCCCTGCGCAGCGCCAGCTCGGAACGCTTGATGCCAAATTCAGCCAGCCGCTGATGAATATGCAGCAGATAGCTGGGGGTGATATGCAGAGCAGTGGTTCCGAAATCCTTCATAATCTGAAGCTGCCGCTGGGTGTTGCCGCCGCCGACGGG
>JAWRKM010000021.1:0-70659 GCA_040306945.1 Anaerohalosphaeraceae bacterium | reverse complement strand
GGATAGAGTTTGCATGACAGCCAGTCAGCAGCCAGCCCTGGCAAGTCGGCGATATTGTACATATCCAGCCAGCCTTGAGCGACAAGGGCAAAATCGAGCAAGTCAACCCGACAATCCGGCCGTCCATCGGGGCCGGTCAGGTCAAAGACCGAGGTGAAATCCATGATACAGATACTCTTTGTCGTAATAGCATAATACATATCTGCGACTTCGGTGTCAGTCATTGGGTAATTATAAATCCGCAGCTCGTCCATCGCGGCTGTCAGAGGCTGACTGCCATCCAGCGATGAGCCGATATTCAAGAGGGCGGTTGTATTTTGCGGTATTGTCCAGGGGCCTTCGGCGATGCGGACTCCATCTGCGTAAATCCTGCCGAGCGTTCCGTCAAATACGGCGCAAATTTGATGCCACTGGTCATCGGCCCGGATGCCGTCGGTTGCAGTGATATCATTTTCGGCTCTCGAAGATTTCATCCATACATCTTCGGCGGCCCCGTTGGGATTTTGCCAGTTGACCCAAAAGCTGATAGTCATTGTGCGGGTTCCAAGCGTAGGGTCGAAGGCTTCGGTCTGTGCCAGGCCGTTTTGTGAATCGATCAGGACCGCACCGCTGGGCTTGCCATCAGCTCCGGCGGTAAAGACCGGAAAACCGGTCGCCTGAGCATGATGGCCGTCGACTTTATCCAGATACATATTGCCCGAGAAATCCGCCAAATCGAAAGACCAGTAAGCCGTCATCCCGAGGACCTGCAGTTGGGCTGAATGGCTTTTTGCCTGAGCTTGAGCGTTACTGACTATGCAGTAATATGTTCCAGAGTCTGACGTCGCGATGGTCTGTAATGTCAGGAAGGTTGTATAAGTATCTGAACTGGAATCATACGTGGTGGTCAGGGTGATGTCCGGCCCGGAAGGCAGTATTTCAATATCCCCCTGGGAATCTGCTTTAAACCATCGGACAGATGGAATCAGGGGACTCTGGAAAACGGCTGTCAGTTGGGCCGATTGCGGCTGTTTGGCGATAACATCGGCAGGGTGTGTTACAAATGCCGGGATATACGGATTGGAGGTAAACAGCATATCATCAGGCCCGCGGGCAATTGAACTGATGCGGACTTCATCGATGAATCCTTCAAAATTTTCGCCGGGGTCATTGCGGGCTTCATTGCCGACGGCAAAATCCGGGGCGAAATTCGGGTTGATATCGCCGGACATTTGAAACGATGCCAGCTCGATAGCGGTGGTCGTTTCGACATCGAGTTTGGTCCAGTAGAATTTCAGGTTACCGGCTGTGCCTTGCTGACCATTATATGTGACCGCGACATGATACCACTTGCCGGCTTCGTAAGCATGGTCTCCGGTAGTCGGTAATGCAGCGAGAAATTGATTGCCGCTGACGGACAGATTATTGAATTCAAGCTGGCCGGCTGTGGTGATTCGAAACTGCCAGCTTCGGCTGGCGTCCTCATCATCACCAGAGATGATTTCCATATGGTTTGGGATTGCGGTGATTGCGACAAAAGGTTTAATAATTGCTTCAAATGTAAAGGCTCCGTCGGGTCCGGTAAAATGAGTGCCGACCAGCTTCTCGTCGAGGTAAGCAATGGCGGTGTTGCCGCCGGTGAAGGTATCCAGTGCCATGCCGAAACCGGAATAAGAAGCGGCCGTGACGGTGGCATTGGACAGCGTTAAGTCGAGAGGATTGGAGGCGGCTGCATCTTTGGCGTTGCCGTCAAAATGATACAGGTGAAGAGTATGCTCATCCACCGAGTACGGCCCTGGAATAATGGCATAACCATGGATGCTTACGATTCCGATCAGCAACAGGATGATAGTATGGATAGGGTTCATGGCGGTTCCGGTTAGTTGTCAGTGTGTGGTCTGTAACACGGGTTAGGCCTGACAAAAGTCTTTTCGGTAAGGTTGACGACAGCCGCCTGAAGCATTTGACTCTGTTGCTGGCACCTGTCGGGTTCAGCTGAGCGGAAATGGCATCTGTTTGCCCCCGATATGGACATGGCCAAGTTCATCATATGAATTCCGGGATTGAAATCTGTGAGGGATGCTCCTGACAGAGCCCCCTCACAGATAAAAGCTGTTAAAAACCGGATTAGGCGCGACGGCGTTTGAGCAGACCCGCTACACCCAGCCCAAGCAGTGTCATCGTTGCCGGTTCCGGAATGGCGGTATTGAAAGCCGTCAATGCAACGCCATGAATGCCGACTTCATCGATCCAGCCTTCAAAATTTTCATTGCCATAGCCGCTGACTGAACGGAGTTCATTGCCGATGCAGAACCGTGTCATGGTGGCACCGTTGAGCGGGACGACATTGCTCCAGGAGCCGGCTTTGGCCAGTGTACTGCCTGCCAAAGTCCAGTACAGTGTTAATGTGCTGGTGGCAGCATCGTAGGTTACGGCGGTATGATACCATTGTCCCACGGTATAGCTGATGGCTGCATCATACGCCGCCACAGAGCCGGAAAGAGTCTGGAAGCGAAGTGTTTTATCGTCATTCTGAATACGGAACTGGAAACCGCGGCTGCTGGCAGTGCCTGAATCACTTTCGCCGCAAATAATTTCCTGATGTGCCCCGGAATCGGCCAGCATGGGTTTGACCATCGCCTCAAAGGTAAACGAGCCATCTGCACCAATAAAGTTGGAAAGGGCCGTCAGATTGGTATAGCCTGTGGCGTCGGCGATCAGTTTTCCGGTGTTGGTTGCCTGGTTGTCAAACGTATTAGCCACGCCGCTGGCCAGGGAAGCGCCTTCATATGCGGCCAGATCAAACGTCCCGGCCAGATCCTTGCCTGTGCCATTGTCAAAGTTCCAGTAATGCAGGGTGTTTGATGTCTGCACCACCATTGCGGATGCCAGGCCTGCGATAACACACAGCAGCATCAAGATACTCATTTTTTTCATCATTTTTCCTCCACACATATTAAGAATGTTATCACCGGAGCGAATCCCGCTGACCCGCTCCGGCCTATGGGTCAGGCTGTTTATTGCCTTTATTTTAATCGCAATAACGGCTCGGCGAACAGTGTCCAGTCGCCGTTATTGGTGTGATCGTTCCCCTGGGTAGTCGCCAGCGTCAGGAAACGGGCGCCGGCAGGGATGCTGATACGAATGCTGTCGGCTCGATCGGACGGACTGACAGCGGTGCGTTCGTAATACGGCTGTCCATCTACCAGCACATAAAAATCAGCATTGGGCGAATCGCTGAATGTTTTTTTATCCATTAAATGTTTATAGTCATTATAAGTTTCAGAAATACCGCACAGGGCGGTAAATTCTGTTACCTCGGTCTTGTAATAAGCTCGGATTGCTTCCAGATCAAAGGTGATTCCCTGGTTGGCGGCTAAGTAGATTGCGGGCCGGCCGTCCACGCCATATTCAATGCCGTTGAGACGCAGATTGTGCCGGGGAATCTGGGCGGAAATGGTGACTCTGTGCCAGGCCCCATTCAGAATTCCCAGCCAGTAGCGGCCGTTGGTTGGCTCAAAATCATACTGCAAGCCCTCCGATGATATCCGGGTTGACCCGTTGGGAATAAAAATGCCATCCACAAAGATGCTGGAATCAACGGGAATATACCCTTCCGGGCCCTGAGCTGAGCTGACTGTGTCCAGCAGGTCGATATCGCCATGATAATTAATGCCTGCGTTCAGCTGCCCCGTGTTGGTGCCGTTTCCGCCGCCGACCATATCGGCCAGGTTGATGTGCCTGCTTCGGAGAATCAGTTGATGCGACGAATCAATCTGACGCAGGAAAGACTCGGTTTTAAGGGCGATCGTCTGGATTTCGGAGAGCTGGTTGACCCGGCGGGCCAGACCTTCGTGAACCATCTGCGAGCTGACCATGGAATTGTTTTGCAGGGTAATAAGATTTGTTTTGCCGGCAAAGACGTGGAGTTCGGTTGTTTCGTTCAAATCGGAAAATACGCCGAATTCCGTTCCCAGATCGATAATTTTGGTATTGGGGGTATTGACCGAGAAGCCAACGCCCTGACTGGATACTTTGGCGGTCAGGCGACCGTATTTCATTCGGAGTTCAGAAACGGAATCGAATGAAAACTCCATCGGGCCTTCCAGCAGCAATTCCACATTTTTATCGGTGATGATTTTGGCTATCCCCCCCAGCAGGTGCAGCGGAGTTGAAGCAACCAGGCGTCCGCCGTCTTTGATGGGGGTATCGGACGACCACTGGGCGTCGATGGAATCGGCCAGGGTTGCCACGTCCGTCGAGACGCGGGGATTCAGGATGACATACACAATCATTATGGCCAGAGCTGCCAGGGATACCATTGCGGTAACCAGTGATGTCGTATTGATTTTAGAGACCGCCTTTTCAATGGCAACCGGCTGTGCCGAAAACGTCTGGGGAGGCCTGGATGCAGGTTCTGTCTCCAGAGACGGTGCGTCATTTTCGGCCTGGGCCATACTGAACAGCAGGGCGTCGAGTTGTGTGCTGGATGGGGCCGAGGTTGTTGGACTCAGTGAAATCTTGCCGGGGGTGGCCAGACTGGAATACAAAAGAATCATATCATTATATAGATGTACCGCATCGGGGGAGGATTTGAGCTGCTGTATCAGGGCTTCGTTGTCCTGGGCAGCCAGGGTCCCTTCGAGCTTTCGCAAAATCCATTCACAGAGTTGGGCTTTGGCAGCAGGCGAATTCATGGATTGGCCTCCTGGATTTTCATTGAACGATTCATGCACTCCAGCAGGGCCAGATGAATGCGGGCCATTCGTTTGTACAGGGCATTTGCTGTATTCCCCAGCATGCCGGCAATTTGATTGATGTTTAATCCTTTATGGTATTTATCCTGAAGCAGTTGCCGCTGTGGTTCAGGCAGTTTTTCCAGGCAGTTTTGCAGCATACGAAACTGCTCATCAAGGCCGTGTTCCCGCTGATTCAGGTCTTTTTCAATCGCTTCCAGGAGGTTGTGGGCCAGAAAGGCAGGTTCTTTTTTATTGCGGTCAAAAAACTGCAAGATTTTATAACGGGATACGGACCGAGCCCAGGCAATAAAGCTGGTTCCGGATTTATACTGGTCAAAATGGTCCCATAAAAACAGGACGGTTTCCTGCATCAGGTCATCGGCGTTGTGGACGTCGCAGACCACGGCCAAAATGTAGGCATAAATGGCCTTGTGGTTGGACATAAACAACGACAAAAACTCAGCTCGATTTTTATTATTTGAATCCATCGTATCCTATTTCGATTGTTCTACTATATTCTTATCAGAAAAAAGGCCTGAATTAGCCAATGTATTTATCCTAATTAAAACAAAAACACACAACCTGTCCAGAATTCAATGTATATTCGGGGTTTAGAAATCCGAGTCTTTGGATAAGGAAAACATAAAATTGAATTTCTGGAAAAATAAAGGTTAATCTTGATTGCTTTAAACTATTTAATAGAAACAGTATCGCCTATTCCAAAGCAGTATCTGATTGTTATAATGTTATTGCTGTTTGAACAGTATTGTACCCGGTCGGTCCGAAGTTGCGTGATTTCGAGCATTCTTCTATTATGCTGATTAGCTCGGGTGGGAATACAATCGGATAGACTGCCGGCCAAAAAGGAGTCGCTGTGGTCAAAATAAGGAGATTGTTATGACAGTTACACGCGGTACACCGTCGAAGGCGGTTTTAGTCGGTTTTTTTGTATTTTCGACCTTGTTTTGCGGGTACACTTCTGCTGAATCAGCTCTCCGGCCGGGCAAGCCTGCCCCCAAACCTCTGTTCCGTGACCCGGTTTATGATGGCGCTGCCGACCCGGTAGTGTGCTGGAATCAGCAGGAAAACAAGTGGTTTATGCTGTACACCAACCGCCGGGCGAATGTGCCGAATACCCCCGGCGTATCCTGGGTGCATGGGACGCCGATAGGGATTGCCGAGTCCTCTGATGGCGGGGCGACCTGGACCTATCGTGGGCAAGCCCAGATTGGCTATGGTGAAGGGGAGTTCAGCTATTGGGCGCCGGAAGTGATTGTGCATGAGGGGGTATACCATATGTACCTGACCTTTGTGCCGGGGATGCATACCGACTGGTCGGGCACACGCCAGATTATCCACCTGACCAGCAGCGATCTGCTGAAATGGAAATATGAATCGACCCTTGCCCTGGCGTCGGATCGCGTCATTGATGCCTGTGTGTTTCGGATGCCCGATGGAAGCTGGCGAATGTGGTATAACAATGAAAAGGACAAGAAGTCGATCTATTATGCCGACAGCAAGGATTTATATGATTGGCAGGATGGCGGCAAGGCCATCGGGGACCAGCCGGGCGAAGGTCCCAAGGTCTTTCGGTGGAAAGACAAATACTGGATGGTGGTGGATGTGTGGAATGGGCTGGGGTTATATGTCTCTGATGATGCAATCCACTGGACACGTCAAAAGAGTAATCTGCTGGAAAAACCCGGACGGGGAACTGATGACCAGGTCAAGGGCGGACATCCCGATGTAGTCGTCAGCGGTGAGCGTGCGTATGTGTTCTACTTTACCCACCCAGGCCGCAGGGGGCCTGAAGCCAATCAAGATGCCTATGAACAGCGGCGCAGTTCGATTCAGGTCGTCGAGCTGGACTATCAGGATGGGGTTGTCAGCTGTGACCGGGATGCGGTTACCTATATGGACCTGAAGCCTCCGGTTGAGCCGAAGACGGAGGCTGCGGCGGTCTCGGGCAAAGACTATAATGCCTGTGATTATGGGGCTAAAGCTGACGGAAAGACTATCTGTACGGAAGCGATTCAGCGGGCCATTGATGTCTGTTATTTCTTTGGCGGGGGGACGGTTGTCTTTTCACCGGGGACGTATTTAACCGGTTCCCTCTTTCTGCGGGACAAGGTTAATCTTCGGGTGGATGAAGGCGTTACGATTCAGGGGGTCCAGGATGATGCCGCGTATCCGCTGGTGTTTACACGGGTGGCGGGGATTGAGATGTACTGGCCGGCGGCCCTGATTAACGCCCATTATCTCAGGGATGTTAAAATCTATGGCAAAGGAACCATAACCGGTTCGGGCAAGATGTGGTGGGATCGGTACTGGGCGATGAATAAGGATTACAGTGCCAGGGGGCTTCGCTGGGTGGTGGATTATGACTGCAAACGGCCGCGATTGATGCTGATTTATAAATCCTCGAATGTGTCGGTGGAGGAATTGACGCTCAGGGAGCCGGGCTTCTGGACGATTCATATTTGTTTTAGTGACCATGTGGTGGTGGATGGCGTGACGATTCGAGCCAATCGGGATGACCAGTTCGGCCCCAGTTCCGACGGGATTGATATCGATTCGTCCAACGATATTCTGGTGCAGCATTGCGACATCGACTGCAACGATGACAACTTCTGCCTGAAGGCCGGACGCGATGCCGATGGCCTGCGAGTTAATCGGCCTACAGAGAATGTGATTATCCGGGATTGTATTGCACGCCGAGGGCACGGTCTGATTACCTTTGGCAGTGAAACCTCCGGCGGGATTCGCAATGTCGAGGTATATCGGCTTAAGGCTTTTGGGACCGGCTCAGGGGTTCGTTTCAAGTCCACCCAAGGGCGCGGCGGTACGGTTGAGGATATTCGGATACATGATATTACCATGCAGAAGGTGGAAAAGACCATCGACCTGAATTACGACTGGTACCCGGCCTATAACACTGTGCCTGACGAAGTCCGCAAACAGATTGAAGCCGAGGGCAAGCCGCTGCCGCTGCATTGGATGGTCTTGATGCGGCAGGTTGGGCCGGAAGAAGGCACGCCGTATATTCACGATATTACCATCAGGAATATTGAATCGATTGATTCGGAGGTGGCCTTTGCGGTGGCCGGGCGGAAAAATCAGCGGGCCGGACGGTTTATCTTTGATCATATCCTGATCAAGGCCGCAACCGCCGGTACCATCAGCAATGCCCAGGACTGGATGTTTACCAATGCCAGGATCGAAACGACAGATGGAACCAAACCGCAGTTAAAAAACTGCGATAATGTTGAGGGTTTAGAATAAGGACTGCATAATGAAGCATGATATTGACCATGGAGTATGGCATTGTCCGTTCCTCTGGAACGAGGGTGTCGTACTGTTGGTATTATGGATTGCCGGCTGGTGTTCTTTGGCGGTGGCGCAATCTGAGGTTCAGCTCTGGCCGGACGTATCCCGACAAATGCGTCCATGGGCCTATTGGTGGTGGATGGGCAGTGCAGTGGATAAGGACAATATCACCTCCCAGCTTCAGGAGTACCAAAAGGCCGGGATGGGCGGTGTGCATATTATTCCGATTTATGGTGCCAAAGGATATGAGGATCGCTATATCGAGTACCTTAGTCCGCAATGGATGGAGATGCTGGACTACACGGTGACCGAAGCCGACCGCCTGGGGCTGGGTGTGGATATGACGCTGGGTACCGGCTGGTGTTTCGG
The DNA here is from genome assembly GCA_040306945.1 of Anaerohalosphaeraceae bacterium. Classification (GTDB taxonomy): domain Bacteria; phylum Planctomycetota; class Phycisphaerae; order Sedimentisphaerales; family Anaerohalosphaeraceae; genus Anaeroglomus. The sequence goes on along the minus strand of JAWRKM010000021.1, from coordinate 62,245 downwards.
GGGGCCGATGATTCCTGATAGTCTGGCCAATGCCATCGTCAAATACAAGGTTGAAAAAGTAACAGGTCCGACCGAAGTCCGGTTCAAGGTGAATCCGGCGGTCCAGACTCTCATGGCCTATGGCCCAAATGGGCAGATTGTGGAGCTGACCGATCAGATTGCCGGAGGTGAGATAAAATGGGCTGCACCGCAGGGTGATTGGCAGATTTATGAACTGTGGCAGCAGCCCTCCGGCCGCAAGGTCAAACGTGCCGCCCCCGGCGGACAGGGGCACATGCTTAATCCCTTCTCACGGGAAGCGACGGAAACATTTCTGAAAGAATTCGACAAAGCGTTCGGTGATTATAAAGGCCGCATGCCTCGAGCAATCTATCATGATTCCTATGAATATGTCTGTAATTGGTCGGCGGATTTGCTCAGTGAGTTTCAAAAACGCAGAGGCTATCGACTGCAGGATTATCTGCCGGCGCTGCTGGATAAAGACGCCGATCCGCAGCTTGCTTCGCGCGTCAAGGCCGATTACCGCTGGACGATTTCCGAGATGATGACGGACCATTTCACGCAGACCTGGGTGCAGTGGGCCAAATCCAAAGGCCTTCTGACGCGGAATGAGGCTCATGGCTCACCGGCCAATCTGCTGGATTTGTATGCCCTGTCTGACAGTCCGGAAACCGAATTCTTCCGATTTGACCGCAATCCGCTGGTGGCGAAATTTGCCTCCTCGGCGGCTCACACCGCAGGACGTCGCTTCACCTCCTGCGAGACGGGGACCTGGCTGCAGGAGCATTTTCAGGTGACTTTGGGGCATTTAAAGCCGTTTATTGACGGCCTTTTCGTCAGCGGGGTCAATCATGTCTTCTATCATGGAACGTGTTACTCGCCCAAAGAGGCACCGTGGCCGGGCTGGGTGTTTTATGCTTCTACCCAGATGAACCCTCGCAATTCCATCTGGAAGGATGTGCCGGCTCTGAATACCTATCTGACACGGTGTCAATCTGTTTTACAGGCGGGCAAACCGGACAATGATATCCTGCTGTACTGGCCGATTTGCGATTACTGGTCCGACCCGGCCGGTCTGAACCAGGATTTGACCGTGCATGGAACAGGATGGCTGCGAGAGCAGCCGATAGGCCAGGTTGCATCGATGCTGTGGAAAAAAGGCTATGCATTTGATTATGTCTCCGACCGGCAATTACTTCAGGCCAAAGCCGATTCATCAGGTGTGAGCCTTCCTGGCGGCACTTACCGGGCGATTGTGGTACCGCCGGTGTCCTTTATTCCGCTGCAGACCCTGCAGGCACTGCATCGTCTTGCCCGAGAGGGGGCTGCAGTTCTTTTTGTGGACCATCTGCCATCCGATGTGTTTGGACTAAAGGACCTGAAAACACAGCGTAACACCATGAAGACACTGCTCCAAACGATTCCATGGGATTTATCATTCAACTCGGGTCGTATGGCTTCGGTGGGCAAGGGGCGTTTTTATGTCAATGCAGATTTGGATATAATGCTTCAATCTGCCGGGGGCCGACGGGAATCCATGGTTGATCATCCGGGGATTTACTATATCCGACGTGCGGATGATGGCGGATATTGGTATTTTATTACTAACCAGGATGAGCAATTTATCCATAATCCCGCGACGCCGTGTCTGAATGACTGGGTCAAGTTGTCGGTTCAGGCCGAATCGATTGTGGTGATGGATCCCCTGACGGGCAAATCCGGTCTGGCGGCATCCCGAAAAACAGCCGATGGATTTACTGAGGTGTATTTGCAGCTTGAACCGGGTCAGTCGATGATTCTGCGTGCCTTGAAAAGGGTGTCTGCCTCAACTGCCAAATGGGAGTATTATCAAACCGCCGGCCAGCCGATTACCCTGGAAGGTCTCTGGAAGGTTCGGTTTATCGACGGCGGGCCTGACATCCCGGCTCCTTTCGAAACACAATCTCTTGCTTCGTGGACGGTTCTGGGGAATGACAATGCACGTCGATTTGCCGGCACCGCCCGATATGCGATGGTATTCGACAAGCCCGACATTGAGGCCGAAGCCTGGACGCTTGACCTGGGGCGCGTAGCCGACAGTGCCGAGGTTTTCTTGAACGGCCAGAATCTGGGAACCGTCTTTACCACACCGTTCCAAATCCGGATAGCATCCTCGCTTCTGATGCCATCCGGTAATCTGCTGGAAATCGACGTAACCAATGTCGCTGCCAATCGTATTCGCGATATGGATATCAACAAGGTCGTATGGAAATACTTTTACGACACCAACGTGGTTAATATTGACTATAAGCCGTTTGACGCATCTGCCTGGCCGATACGGGATGCTGGTCTCCTGGGCCCGGTCCGCCTGATTCCGTTGGCAACCATTCCACTTGACAAGCCGGCTCCGGACCTGGCTAATACTCTGCCGACACTGTGGATTATCGGGGATTCGACGGTCAAAAATAACACGCCAGGGCTGCAGGGATGGGGGGGTCCCATTGCAGCCTATTTCGATACGACCAAAATCAACGTCAAAAACCGTGCCCTCGGCGGCCGCAGCAGTCGGACGTTTCAGACCGAAGGCCTCTGGGACAAGGTGCTTTCCGAGATGAAATCGGGGGATTTTGTTTTGATTCAGTTTGGCCACAACGATAACGGCCCGCTGAACACCGGCCGGGCAAGGGCTTCGCTTCATAACAACAGCGATGACACGCAGGAAGTGGTTATGGAAGCCACCGGTAAAACCGAAATTGTACATTCCTACGGCTGGTATCTTCGCAAATATATCGCCGATGCCAAAGCCAAAGGAGCTACGCCGATTATTCTGTCCCTGGTGCCTCGCAATATCTGGGATACAGAAGGCAAAACCGTGATTCGTGCGACCGCAGATTACGCTTTATGGGCCTCTGAGGCGGCTAAACAGGGCGGTGCGGATTTTGTGGACTTGAATGATATTGTTGCCGACCATTATGAGGCCCTGGGTCAAAAAAAGGTCAAAACCGAGTTCTTTCTCGAGGATCACACCCATACCACCCCGGCCGGCGCGCAACTCAACGCAGCGGCGGTGGTGGAAGGCCTTCGGAGGCTTGAGCACTGTGCGTTATGTCAATACCTGCTTGTAAAAGAGGGTTAATCACAACAATAAACGAGGCATTTATGAAAAAGATGGGATTAGCTGCATTCGTGTTGTCATGGATAGCGTCGGTTGGTGCCGCATCATATCTGGATCAGTATGAAAACAAAGCGGAGTCCTGGTATTCCGGCCCCGAGGCCAAAGAGGTCGCCGATACTTTTCTGACCTGGCAGAGTCCGGCCGGAAGCTGGCCCAAGAATGTGGATACCACGCGCAAGGCCTATACGGGGGACCCCAATGATCTTAAAGGAACATTTGATAATGGGGCCACCGTGGGAGAGATGCGTTTTCTGGCTCGCATTTACAAAGCCACGGGCAATGAACGTTATAAACAGGCATTCCTCAAAGGATTTGCACATATTCTGGAGGCCCAGTATCCCTCTGGCGGCTGGCCGCAGTATTATCCTCTGAGCAAGCAGTACCATCGCCATATTACCTTCAACGATGATACCATGGTGCATTTGATGGTTCTTATGCGGGATGCCGCATCCCAGCCCTTATATGATTTTCTGGATGCACAGCATCGTAAAGCAGCCCAGCAGGCCTTTGAGCGGGGCATTGACTGCATTCTCAAGTGTCAGATTCGGGTCCATGGCAAGCTGACCGTCTGGTGTGCTCAGCACGATGCGGTAGACTTGTCCCCCCGTCCGGGCCGCAGTTATGAATTGGTTTCGCTGAGTGGTTCCGAAAGCGCCTCGATTCTGCGGCTGCTGATGTCGCTGGACAATCCCGGCCCTGAAGTCATTGATGCTGTTATGGCCGGGGCACAATGGTATGAAGCGTCCGTCATTCACGGCATTCGGATTGCCAAGGTTGACGGCAATCGCGTTGCCGTTGAGGATCCGCAGGCAGAACCTCTCTGGGCCAGGTTTTATGAGATTGAAACAAATCGGCCCTTTTTTGCTGACCGCGACGGGGTCAAATATTATCAATTCAATGAGCTTGGGACGGATCGTCGGAATGGTTATTCCTGGTATGGCAGCTGGGGCCAGGGGGTTGCCAATGACTATAAAAAGTGGCAGAAGAAATGGGCCGATCGGATTGCCGCCCATCACAGGCAATAAAAAAGGCGGACAGCTTGCACCGTCCGCCTTGATTTGAAATGTCATACGATGTTTGTTACGGACATTCCGGATACATTCCGCAGGTCAGCCATTGCGCTGCAAAGATTGCAAAATCACCAATGTCCACTTTGCAGTTTCCGTCCCAGTCATAAGCCGGTCTGGTTCGGCAGAAATTGCCCGCAATATCCGCATACATATCTGCCACATTATCCGCGGTGAGGGCATAGTTATACAAGCGAATATCATCCATCGAGCCGGCATATAGGGCATCCGCCGACCAGTTGCTCTTGCCGATGAAGTTGCTGGTGCGGGTCACAATGGCCGGTGTCTGGGTAATGGTGCCAGTCTGAATAGGCAGCCCGTTTTTATAAAGAACGACATTGCCCTGATCATCCATGGTTGCAACAAACATTTGCCATTCATTTAAGGTAATGGCACTGTTGGCGGTAATCGTTGTTCCGGCTGTCCCGCCATAGACCGTGAAGCTGAGGTTATTTGATGTGCCGTTTCGGCTCAGGTAAATGATGTCGCTGTAAGTCGTCCCATCATAATTGCCAAAGTCCAGGAATCGTGCCCAGCTGCCGGCGGCGGTGGGTTTGGCCCAGACCGAAATCGTAACGCCAGGGGTGAAATCCTCAAAACTGTTGGGTTCACGGATATAATCATTGACGCCGTCAAATACCATCGCCTGGCCTGTTTTATCATTGACACCGGCGGCAAAGACAGGATCTCCGAACAACGTGCCGTTCTGGTTGCTGCCCGAGGCATCCGCTGCGTTGCCGTCCAGTTTCCAGTGGGCCATCAGCCGCTTGATGGACAGCCGAGCCGGATTGGTTCGGGTTTCGCCGGGATTGGTGGCCTTGCAGTAGTAATAGCCCTCATCGGCTGTGGTAACATTGGTTAAAGTCAGGGTCGCGGAATTAGTGCCAACCAGAACATCGTCAGCGTCGGTGTTGTTGGCATTATCGACGCTTCGGTACCAGGCATAAGTAATCGGGGTAGCACTGCTCAAAGCGACGGTAAATTCCGCCGTTTCGCCTTTGCCGTCAAACTTGGATTGCTTGGCGGGTGATGTCTGCTGTGTCACTACCGGGGTGGATGTAGCGGTAAAGCTCCAGAACTGGCCGGGCAGATTGGGTTCGCTGGGCAGAGGATTGCCAATGTAGCAATCCACACGCCAGTAATAGGTGCCGGGATTCAGCGGAGTATGAAAGTGTGGAAAGTCATTAATCGCAACAGAGCTGCCTGCGGGGGACAGCGTGATTTTGTCCATGGTCAGCAGGTTGGGTTCTTTGCCCAGATAGACATCGCATTTCCCGATGCCGGGCTGATTGAGATTCCAGCTTAACGTCGTCAGCAGATCTTTATTGACAATGGCTTTATCTTCGGGCTGGGGATTGCTGGCGCCGCCGGGGATATAGGTGATCGTCAGCACGGGCCTGTATTCCACAGTGGCATTCTCTTTGGTGGCCAGGCCATAACCCCGGGCACCGCTGGCATCCTGACGGATGATGAATGTGACCAGGCCGTTGTCATTGACTCGACTCTGCAGGAAACTTACAAGCGGAGCGCCTGTGGTGGTGATGGTTGATCCCGCTGTATAATTTCCGCCAGGGGCGTACACGATAGTCTCGGTAGTACCGGTAGTATCATCCGAATCCAGGTTAGTCAGGCGGGCCAAATCAAGCGTCCCGCCGGAGGCCGACCAGTTGACTTCCAATCCGGTGTTGCTCTGATTTAAGGTTGCCTCATCCCAGTCCTGCGGAGTATTGCCGGCGACGTTGTTTAATCCGTGCAGACCATATCGTCCGGTTACCAAACCATCATTGCGGGGGGCACCGCCGGATACGGTCATTTTCAAACTGGCATCCAGAACCGTTGAAATGCTTAATCCTCTCAGGTCAAATCGCACATAGCCCATATAGTACGTTGATGATGCTCCATAAATATACATATAGGTATCTGCTCCGTAGGTGGCTGTTGCACTCCGGATTCCTGTGTCGGCGGAGCTGACGATGGTGGTAGTGACTTCTGCCTGTGCGACCAGTCCGCAGACGGCCGCCAGAAGAATCATAAACCCAATTTTTCTTCTCATGACGTAACCTCCTGAAATAAAGTGAATAAAGTCCTTAGTACACGAATTCCTAAGGCATCTGTTTTAATGTCAGTACCGGCCTGCCGAACAAAACCCAGTCGCAGCCGATGGAAGACCGCTGGTAGTCCGGATTATCGTCTGAGTTTTCACCTTCCGTGGCGATTAAGGTTAAAAAGCTGTCCTGATTCCGAATGTCTATTTTCAGCAAATCCTGAAGACCTTTTTGGGTAACACCTGTCCTGGCATATCGTACCTGACCGTCAATCAGGACCCAAATGTCCACATTGAAGGGTCCTGGGGCGGTATCGCACACACCGACTTCAGATACAAATTGTTCGATTGCGGCTCCCGGCAGGCGGCTGCGGAAGGCATTCAAGTCGAAGGTGATGCCCAGATTGGCGTGGAGAAAGATGCTGGGATTCTGCGGCAGGCTGTAGTTGGTTCCCCCCAGAAACAGCGACAAATCCTTGAATTCGCTGGGGGTGTTGGAGACCGGGGCATAAAAAATCCCGTGTGTGGGCGGGCATTCTTTAAATACATGCCCGGCTGAACTGACAATTTGCTCGGTCGTTCCATCGGGAACAAAAATACCATTGATGAAGGCATTGGACGCTACGGCTGTAAACCGATTGCCGGCCTTTCGGCTCGAACGATTGATAGCCTCAAACGTCCCGGAAATCGGATTGATTCCGACATTGAGCTTGCCGGCCTCGAATCCATTGCCGCCGCCAACAACATCGGCCAGGCTGATTTCATTTTGTCCCCGCCAGATCAGACTGCTTTTGGAATCAATCGCTTTGACGAATCCCGTGGGATTCAGCTCAATTCGATGGGCCGCGGACGGAGTGGCTGCATACGCCTGACCGGCCGTGACGTCAACGGTTGTTTTGGCGGCATTTTTATTGCCGGTAATAAACAGCGTTTTACCGCGAAATACATGGACTTCCGAACGGTCATGCAGTTCCGCCAGCACACCAAATTCCGTCCCGAGGTCGATGATGCGTGAGTTTTTGGTCTGTACCGTAAAACCACTGCCGGCAGGCCCGACGGTGGAATACAATTTCCCATAGTTCATGGCAATTTCTGACGAATTGGTAAAGCGAAATTCTGCTGGCCCTTCCAGGAGCAATTTGACCCCGTGGTCGGTTTGCATTTCCAGCACCCCCGAAAGCAGTTGAATGGGTTCCAGTTCCACTGAAACACGATAGCCAGGCCTGATGGGATGGCTGGAAGACCATTTTGCGTGAATCGAATCGGTGATGGTGGCTACCTCAAAGGTGGTTTGGGGTTTGAGATAAATAAAAATCAGCAGAAAAACCAGGGCCGCCAGAGATGCAATCGCCGTGATAATCGGGGTTTTGGAGACATTGTGCGAGACCCGGTGGATAGGTACCGGCAAACATGATGTCTGGATCTCGCGTGGCAGTTCAATCCGCTCGGCCGTACGCTCATAATCACCCAGTATCTCAAGCACGTCCAGGGGTACGGAAGGATCACACAGGCCTGCCTTGTCTGGATGCTGAAGTGTCTGTGTGATAGTCGGATTAGGGCGGGTTGCCGCCTGAAGATTGCATAGCTCCGTACACAGCGTAATATAATCCAGATAGATATCCTGTGCCTGAGGGATTGTCTGAAGCATCTGGTTCAATTCTGCAAATTCGGCATCCGTCAGGATGTTTTCGCGTAAGGCCCCCAAGAGGGTCAGGAGTCTGTTTAACTGCTCTGGCGTCATCTTCATATCAGTTCTCCCTCCGCCAGAGTACGCCGGACACATAACAGCAGCCGAGCATGGATCTTATTGAATAATTTATACAGGGAATGGACGTCTTTGCCGGTCTGACGGGCGACGCTTTGAGTTGTTGCTCCCGGCTCATACCGCATTTCAATCAGTGACCGTTCATGGTCATGCAGCTTCTGAATACATTGTTTCAGCACATTTAATCGTTCGTCGGTATTGGGGGTGGCCGACAGAATTCTCTGTGACAGGGAATGGAGGGTTTCTTCGCTGAAGTAAAGCTTATGGTTCTTTTTTATTTTGTAGTAATTCAGGACCTGAAAATGAGCGATTTGCAAGGCCCAGGCACTGAAATTTGTGCCTTTTTCGAATTCACCAAATTTCGACCACATCACGGAAGCCGATTCCTGAATAATATCGTCCACATCAGACCAATTGGGAATCAGTGCCCTGACGTATCCATAGATCCGCCGTTCGTTAGCCAGATACAGCTTGATAAAAAGCTGGTAATCCTCGTTGTGTATTTTATGATGCGGCATGTCTTGAATATCTTCATTCATTTCAACAAAACATCCTCTGGATCATTAGGAATATAGACAAACTTAGTGAAATTAGATGTTATTTTGAAAAATTTTATGACCCAGCCAGAAAATCCCACCAAAAACCGTATTTCTTAAAAGAATTTTAGTAAATTCATTGAAGATTTGCTATATAACATTGGTTAAAGATGGGGGCAAGTTGGACATGGGGTGTTGGTTGAGGCCTGCGTTTGTTATTTAAATGTTTTATGTATAAGAGGTTTAGAGTTTCATGACTGGGATGATAACAAATCCGGCAATCAGACAAGCGATGTTGATTTTAATGTGTGTATTTACCGCCGGCCTGGTTTGTGCCGACAGTACCTGGATCGGGGCGGTCAGTACTGATTTTATGGATTCAGCCAATTGGAACCCCTCCGGCGCTCCCAATGGTGTCGTATCTATCGGACCTGGCAGCCCAAATAACCCTGTTTTTTCGAATACCTCTATATCTTATTATTCTGTATCATCTTTACCTGTTAATGCGGGAGGGGTGTTGACGGTTTCAGCGGGTGAATTGAGGCCAACCAGTTCCGCTTACTGGAATGGAACCATCTGCATTACTGGCGGCTCACTGAATGTCAGGAATAACATTTATATCGGCAGCGGCTCAGGCACTGGTGTTGTGACTATTACCGGAGGAACCTTAGTCTGTAAAAGCACATTGACGGTCGGGTCTGGTTCAGGGAGCAGCGGACTGCTGAATGTTTGGGGGGGTGTGGTGTACATGGGGGGCATTCGTGTGGCGTATAACGGAGCGACGGGAAAAATCAATATACGTAAAAATGGAGTTGTCCGGTATACCGGTGACGCCGTCAGTTTTTTTACGGGCTTAGTGAATGCGGGACTTTTAACAACTGAGCCGGGATGGCAAGTCGAGATTATTTATAGTGAAGCACTCAATCAAACCATCGTAACGACAACGCAATTATCAACTCCAAAACGCTATATGGAAAAGCTGGACCGCGGCGTAGTTGCTGTCTGGCAGGGCGGCAGCAAGGTTTATGTCGGATGGCGAATGTTGGGTACGGACCCGATGGACATCGCATTTAATGTCTATCGTGATTCTGTAAAAATAAATGCAAGCCCGATTACCGCATCGACCAATTATGTTGATACCGGCGGCAGTGCGGGCAGTCTATACCGTATCGCCGCCGTGATTGACGGCGTGGAACAGGAATTGTCCGATCCGGTTGGAGTGTGGGGGACTTTTTATCATGATATACCGCTTCAAGTGCCTGCCGGCGGTACCACACCCGATGGGGTTAGCTATACCTACAGCCCCAATGATGCCAGTGTAGGGGATGTTGACGGCGATGGCCAGTATGAAATCATTCTCAAATGGGATCCATCCAATGCCAAAGACAATTCCCAGTCCGGCTACACGGGCAACGTGTATTTGGACGCGTACAAAATCGACGGTACGTTCTTGTGGCGAATTGACCTGGGGGGCAATATTCGTGCCGGTGCTCATTATACCCAGTTTATGGTTTATGATTTCGATGGGGACGGCAGGGCTGAAGTTGCCTGCAAAACAGCCGATGGAACGATTGATGGGGTTGGAAATGTAATTGGCAATCCTGCTGCTGACTGGCGAAATTCCAGCGGCTATATTTTGGCCGGGCCAGAATATTTTACGGTCTTTGACGGACAAACGGGGGCGATTCTGGATACCGCAAACTATGTGGTTCCGCGTCATCCTGCGACGCTGACGCCAACGCCATCGCAAATTAAAGCGATCTGGGGGGACGATTATGGCAACCGTGTCGATCGGTTTCTGGCTTGTGTGGCGTATCTGGATGGAGAACGTCCCAGCATTGTGATGTGTCGCGGGTATTATACGCGAACGGTGCTGGCGGCGTGGGATTTTCGCTATGGCAAACTCCGTCTGCGATGGGTGTTTGACAGCGATGACGGCACCGCAGGCAACAGTGCCTATCGCGGTCAGGGCAATCATAATCTCAGCGTGGCCGATGTGGACGGCGATGGCAAAGATGAAATTATGTATGGTGCCTGTGCCATCGACGACAACGGCAAGGGGCTGTATTCCACTGGATTGGGTCACGGTGATGCGATGCACGTGTCGGACCTTGACCCGAGCCGGCCGGGATATGAAGTCTTTACCATCCACGAAGGTGACGGAACTCCCGGGTCATCGTTTCGCGATGCCAACACCGGCCAGATTCTCTGGCAGACAGACAAAGCCGATGTCGGGCGAGGAGTCTCTGCGGACATTGACCCGCGGTATCCAGGCTATGAATGCTGGGGCTTTGGCGGCATACGCAGTTGTTCGGGCCAGGTTATTACCACGACCAACCCGCCGTCAACCAATTTTGCAATCTGGTGGGATGGCGATCTATTACGGGAACTGCTGGATGGTACAAAACTGGATAAATGGAATGCCGCAGCAGGCTCTTCCAGCCGCCTTTTGACGATCTATAATTACGGTGTGTCAAGCAACAATGGCACCAAATCCAATCCTTGTCTTCAGGCGGATATTCTCGGGGACTGGCGTGAAGAAATCATATTGCGGACCAATGATAATACCCGCCTGCGGATTTTCACAACGACGATTCCTACGACATATCGATTCTATACGCTGATGCACGACCCGGTTTACCGACTGGGTGTAGCCTGGCAGAATGTGGCGTACAATCAGCCGCCGCACACCAGTTTTTATCTTGGTGAGGGGATGGCCCAGCCGCCTTATCCGGCAATACGACTGGTTGGCGACCGGAGTGGAACCGTGCTTCGGGAATGGTGGAATGGCATTGCCGGCGAGCAGGTCAGCGATCTGACATCCAATCCGAATTATCCTGATCATCCCTCTGGTTTCGAATATTTGCCCCGTCTTGAAATCCCCTCCAATTTTGGTGACAGCTATGGCTGCCGCATTCGCGGATATCTTTGCCCCTCTCAAAGCGGCAGCTATACCTTCTGGATTGCCGGGGATGATTCCTGCCAGTTGTGGCTTAGTCCGGATGCTGTACCGGATAAAGCCACGCTGATTGCATCGGTTCCAGGCTGGACAAATCCATACCAATGGGATAAATACAGCTCCCAGCAATCCGCATCTGTGGAATTGCTGGCTGGCCGGAAATATTATATTGAGGTCCTGCACAAAGACAAAGACGGCGCAGATCACATGGCTGTCGCCTGGCAGGGGCAGGGGGGGGCCAGACACATTATCGACGGAACGTATCTGAGTCCATGGACAGGGCCGATGCGAGGTGATATCTCACAAGATGGATATATTAACCAATCTGACTTCTCGCTTTTTGCAGCTCAGTGGCTGAAAACGGATTGCAGGATACCGCTTGAGATCGACTTGAATGGGGATTGTCAGGTGGACATGCTTGATTGTATTATTCTGGTAGAACATTGGCTTAAATAGTCTTTTATGTGCTCTAAAGAAGATAGGCAACAGCTGAATTATGCCCCGGAAATATGGATGCAAGATTGACTTATCGATGGAAAGTTGATAGTATTTGCGTTTTATTCTTCAATACCTAATTCAGGAGATGAGAGTGCGAGTATTATCAGGTATTCAGCCATCGGGTAAGTTGCATATAGGTAATTATTTCGGTGCGATGCGGCAGAATCTCAAGCTGCAGGATGAAAATGAAGGGTTTTACTTCATCGCCGATTATCATGCGCTAACATCGAATCCGGCCTCCGAGGATCTCCGCCAGCGGATACTGGATGTTGCGATGGACTATCTGGCCCTCGGATTGGATCCCAAGAAATCCGTGTTCTGGCGGCAGTCCGATGTCCCTGAAGTGACTGAACTGACCTGGTTTTTATCCTGTGTAACACCGCTGGGGCTGCTTCAGCGATGCACCACGTATAAAGATAAAGTGGCTCAGGGGTTATCGCCTAACCTGGGCTTGTTCACATATCCTGCGTTGATGGCTGCGGATATTTTACTGTTCAAGAGCGACCTGGTCCCGGTGGGGGCCGACCAGAAGCAGCATCTGGAGATGACCCGCGACATGGCGCAACGCTTTAATAATGCCTATGGCGAAATCTTTCCGCTGCCGAAAGATTACATCCTGGAATCGGTGGCCGTGGTGCCCGGCGTGGATGGGCGCAAGATGAGCAAAAGCTATGGCAACACCATCGAGATATTCGAGCCGGAAAACAGTGTCAAGAAAAAAGTCATGAGTATCGTCACGGATTCGACTCCGGTAGAAGCCCCCAAGGACCCGACCAAATGCAATGTGTTTGCCATGCTCAAGCTGTTTGCCAGTCCCGAAGAACTTGCTGAATGGGACCAGAAATATCGGCAGGGTGGTATGGGGTATGGACATGCCAAGAAGCGGCTGGTCGAAATGATTCACGACTATTTCCGTCCCTATCGTGAGAAGCGCAAGGATCTCCAGAACAATCTGGATGAAGTGGAAAAGATATTGCAGGAGGGGGCCCAGCGGGCCCGTGCCATCGGCAGACAGACCATCGATGAGGTTCGCAGGGCGGTCGGGCTGTGTCCCATGGGGAATCGATGAACGAGTATCGTGTCAATTTAGAGGTGTTTGCCGGTCCGCTGGATCTGCTGCTGTACTTGGTCCGCAAGGAAGAAGTCGATATTTACGATATCCCCATCGCGCGTGTCACAGCGCAATATATTGAATATATCCAGATGATGCAGTCTCTGGATATTGATCTGGCTGGGGATTTTCTGATTATGGCAGCAACGCTGATGGAAATCAAATCCGCCATGTTGCTGCCGCGAACCGAAGCGGAAAGCACAGAACAGGCCGAAACCGGCGACCCGCGAGCCGAGCTGGTGCGTCAGCTTCTGGAATACAAACGGATCAAAGATGCTGCGAATCTCCTGGCCCATGCTGCCCACCAACGCGAACAGCGGTTTACTCGTCCGGATACGATTCTGTCCAGTATCAAAAACAGTGCTGAGCCGGAGCTGGACCTGGATCAGGTTAGTATCTGGACGCTGCTGGAAGCCTTTGATGCCATTATGAAGGCTACAGGGTATACGTCCAGCTATAGTCATATCACTGACGAAACGCCCATTGACTTGTACCAGATTGAGGTTCTGCATCGACTTCAGGTCGAAGGTCCATTGACGTTTGAAAAAATCTTTCAGGGCAAAACCAATAAACTGGTGATGATAGGCCTGTTTTTGGCGATGCTGGAGCTGATGCGCAATCAGCTTATCCGCGTCGAACAGACCGAAATTAAAGGGCCTATTTATTTGACGGCACTGACCGACCGGCCTGCCGAGCAGGCGGTCCAACAGGCCATTCTGTCTCGTATGGCAGTCGAGCAGCAGCATTCAGAGACACAACAATCGGAGCAAGAAGACCAGCAGACCCAAGACACATTGGCTAACAGCACTGGCGAGGGGCCGACCGCTCATCCTTTATCGGATGAGGACGATATCTTAGACGACGATGATCCGCTTATAGCGGAGTTAAACACGATTGATATTCCGGAATTATCGGACAAATCTGCACCGCAGCCGCGTATCCGCATCCAGGAAATTCCTGCCGAGTCCGATAAAAACACTCCTTTGAAATCCACCACAATACACACCGACGAACATATCCAATCAGATTGATAGTCCAAGCACGGTTGTGGGCTCATTTTGGGCTTCTCGTGATGGAGTTGATGGGTATAGGTAAAAATACCCATTTGTTTTGTGGAAAAATACGTACATTTCAGTAAAATCACTTAATGTTTAGTTCTGTCATTGTCGATATGGGGAATAGAGAGAATCAAACGTCGATGCGAACGTAAACTGTAAACCAAAACAGGTATTTAACAAACCGAACAGCGCGTGGGAGTAGGGAGTACCGCGCTATTACTGAGGTCGATCATGTACTTTGAGTCTGTACGCACAAGCAAAGGCCAGGATGCTGTTTCATCTTTTTTATGGGACTCTGCAGGGAGCTGTCGGTGGGCACAGGATGTGATGCAAGTCAATCCCATCATTCTGCGTCAGCGGTATACCGTGCAGCAGGCCATTGAGCATTTCATTTTGCAGTCACTTGACACATTGCTGGTCGTTCAGGAGGCCGAATTGTCACGCTGTATGAAGCTGGCTGGTCGAGTCTGCATTAAAGATATTTTGCGTCTCATTTTGCCCAGCCTTTTACGCAAGGATATGACGGGATTTCACGACGTGCTGGCGGCTCCGGTGAATGATTTGGTGATTGCTCATCCCAAAACGGTTACTCCCTGGACAGCTATGGTCGATGTGATAACGGCCATGCAGGCTGATTACACCCAGGTTATAGGGATCGAACAGGATGGAAAGCTGGCTGGTCAAGCAACCTCTGATACGATTGTCAAACTGTTGGCTTCGATTGTTTCAGATGCTCCTGAGATGCCCGGCGTTCAGGCTCACGGTGTTTGGCGTATATGCGTCCACGACTTGATGGCTGGGTATGTGATTTGCCTGGAACCGGGAGATGATATTGCCAGGGCGATCTGTCTTTTTCTGGCAACAGCGGCCCGATATATTCCGGTCCTGGACAAGCAAGCCCGACTCGTCGGAATCATATCTCAGCAGGATATCCTCAATTATGTGGCTTCGCTGATGGACCCGGTCAGTCTGTCTGTATTTGAAAACAAGGACCATATTCTTGACCGTCCTGTCTGTTCCCTGTTTACCCAAGAATCACAGACGATCTCCAACAAAGCCGCTTTGCCCAATGCCGTACAATTACTTGCCTGTTATTCCTCCGGCTGCCTTGCAGTCACGGATAGTCAGAATAAATTTTGTGGAATTCTGGGGTATTCGGAATTGTTCAATTGGATTGTGCGGCATCCGCACATTTTATCAGCGTAGCGAAATTTTCCAAATATCCATCAAACGATAGCTTTAGAGTCTGCTGTTTTTTAATCATAGACCTATATATAGGTCTATCTATCCTGCGACACCTCCTATTTTGTGATCCTCATGCATTTCTTGATGGTCATTCACGGTTTTGTGATGGGTGTGAAATATGCACCATTTTTTTCAAAAGCAGTATTTTTACGGATATGATTTAATTTCTGTCAGTCCTATAATGAATACATTATAGACAGTTCAATGCAGCCAAATGGTTTTTGAAGAGTTGTGTTATGGAGTTCGTCAGGTGCTCTGTTCTGGTTTGGCCCGCATGAATGCAATTCCATAGCCCCTGTGGTGCATCGAAGATAGTTTTATTTGCACGTCGTTGAGCAGCCATGTTTTGCGATAATTTTATCTCGTTGAGGAGATGATATTATGAGCAAACGCCTGTTTCTTCTATGTCTGGGAGTTGTTCTGTCTGCAATTGCCTCAGGCAGCTACTCCTATACCGTCAGCGGCAAAGTCTATCATTCCAGAACCGGTGCCGTGGTTCCAGATGCAGTGGTTACTTTGGAAATCGAATGGGTGTCAGGAATGTGGTCCAGCAGTTCGAAACTGACTGCCAATGACGGTTCGTTTAGCTTCAGCACGACCGCGGATTCGGACTTCAAGGGCAAGAATATGAAGCTTAAGGCGTCCAAGGATTTTCTTGCCGGCAGCACATCCTGGGTTTGCGGCAGCTATGCTGAAAGCAAAAATGTCTGGATATCCAGTACGATTCAGATGAATCCGAATCTTGCAGTTGAGCTTGATCCTTTCAATTTTGCCTCAGTGGGCATGCAGCCGCCTTTAAGCGTTACAGCATATCTGGATAATCCCGCCCCCTACGTCATCGAGATATCCGGGTTTTATGTACAATTGACTTATGATCCATCCAAAATGAATTGTACTGGAGTAGGACCAGCGGATCCCCGGATTATGGTGAATTATAATCTACAGCAGGGAATGATTGAGGTCTGGGGTGAAACAATCATGCCGGTCCCGATTCTTCCAAAAGAAAGCCCAACTTCTTTCTTTGACGTGTTTTTTGATGCCTATGCAGTGCTTGACCCGCTCATTACCTCCGTGGTTCTTGGCGAAAAAACAACGCTGTATCCGGCCTTGTCTCCGGGGCAGGAGATGATGATGCCTTATCCATCCCGAACTGATATCCTGATGGGGGAGCCGGAAAAAGCGCAAGCCGTCTTGTATATCAACGGCTTAGGTGAATGGTCGCGGGTACTGGAGGGACAAAGTCCGGATCCCGGAATCCGTCCGATGAGTATGACCGAGTGGGAAGCGCACATGCGGTACTGGGACAATCCAGAATCAGAAAAAGAAGGCCTGCCCTATCCTGCCACAACATTTATTCCCTGCGATAAGGAATATGGTTCCGGATTATTATATGTCTGGCCGGGAGATCCCAGTAACGGCGGCGGATCGGGGGGCATACGGGATGCCGGTCTTGTAATGGCCTGGATGCCGTCGGAGCAACTCTGGCAATCCGGGGACTATGCCAGCGCCTGGCGATTTGACTATGGCTGGGATCCAGACTTGACCAATTGCACTATTCAGGTTACGGTAACCCCGCCGGCCCCGCCTGCCGGGAGTAAATCCCATATTAAGGCCGTGTCGTTTTCAATTGTTGATATTGCCGGCAGAATGCGGTCATGGTGGTGGGCGGTGCCTGCGGCCATTCCGTTGGGCGTCCCCACGACGGTGACGATTAATACGGCGATGGTGGGGATCAATGCTACCACACCTGTTGCGACAGGGTATATGAATGCACCGGGTTTTGATTTGACCCGCTCGCAATTCTTTGATGTGGACGAGAATTTCCAGTATATCTTTGGTCAGCAGCCGGTGCCTCCGCCCGGTCAGCAGCAGTTTATGGCCTGGAATTACTGGCATTGGCTCAGAGTCACCAAGAATACGCAGGCTCGCAAATGGTTCTATATCAAGTATGGTCAGCCTCCGGTGGCCATCGGGGATGCAACTCCGCCTTTGATTAGAGGCTGGGATGAACCTTCGCTCTATTGGCCGCCGCAAACTCCGATTATCGCGGATGACTGGCCGTGCAAAGATGATCGACCCATTACCGATATCCATTGGTGGGGTTCCTTTATCGGATGGAACAAGCCCTATCTGCCGAAGGTTTTACCCAAAGCGTTCCATATTGGGATCTGGACGGATGTGCCTGCCGGGGTGGATGCGCCTTACAGCCATCCGGGCAAGTTAATCTGGGAAAATGTATGCACCAAGTGGGTATGGAATTTTGCCGGCTATGATGTGGATCCGCGATGCGACTACCCCGATATGACATGCCAAAAAGATGAGGCTTGTTTCCAGTTTACTCAGCTTCTGAGTGAAAACGAATGGTTTTATCAAAAACCACAGACCGATCCGGCCGTACCGAATATCTACTGGCTGAGTATTGCAGCGATGTATCCGGCAACCCCGGACGGCCTCCCGCCTGCTTATCCGTGGGGCTGGAAGACCCGACCGCATAAGTTTAATGACGACGCGGTGCGGATTGCCAATACCGATATCTGGCCGATCAAACTGGGGGCTACCTATCTCAATGGGGTTCCGATCCAGTTGCCGTCATGGCCGGCGCCGAATGGTCAGTCCTGGGATATGGCGTTTGAGCTGAGTACCAACAAACCGACGATTCCTGCCAGTGCCGACTTGAATTATAGTGGATTTGTGGATTTGGCTGACTTTGCTTTGTTTGCCCAGCAATGGTTAACCTCACAACCATAACGGGGTATGATTCATGGGAGGCGGGGGTGATGTAACAGTGAGGGGAGAAACTGTTGAAAAGCCGGATCTGATGGTTGGATCCGGCTTTCATTTTATTACTTCAGTCAGAGTCTATTTGGCTTTGTGTATATCATTTATTATAATTTAGTATCAACACTGATACGGGGGTTCGAATTTGGGACATGGATTAAAACTTGAGTTGTAATATCTTTTTTTGCGATGTTTTCCATACCTCGTTTGGCCCAGTCCGGACCGGTGCGCCCATCGCCGGTCCGGACACACCTTATCTTTTTTATTAGTAATTTCCCTGTTCAGCTCACGTTGTGCGTGTTGCATTTAATAATTACCCAAGCCTGTTTGTTTCTTTTTTTCAACATTTCCTGTTTTTCTTGAATTATCCAAATTGAAGGCCTATAAAAACAAAAGAATAAGCATTATTGCAGAATGGAATGTTGTAAAATATAAACAAAACAGGATATTTTTATTTTACAATGGTTTATAAAAGAGACAGCGATTTTTGTTGTAAGTAATTATATCGTAACGTCTTAAGTCTTTCTTGGGCAGAAAGTCTGGTTTGGTCTCGGGTCTGGCATAATCATTGCAAATTTACAAGAAAATGATTCGTCGTGTGGCATCATAATGCTGGCTTTATATGCGATGAAGAGGGTATGAACTCCGACTCAGCTTCGGAAGAGGGTGTGATGGAGCCGTTTTCAAGGATTCGGCTCCTCTTTTTTTGCGCAAAAATCCTTTGATTTACAGGGCTTATCGCTATAATCCCCAGTATGGAAAAAGCTGTATATCGAATTTTGGATGCCAATTTCAACAGAGCCAGGGAAGCGTTACGTGGCATGGAGGAATATTGCAGGTTTGTTCTGAATAATTCCACTCTGTCTGGCCGTGTGAAAGCCCTGCGTCATGTGTTATGCCAGACGGTGGCCCAATTGGAGCAGGGAAAGTTGCTCTGTTCGCGTGATTCGCAACATGATGTCGGCCAGGCACTTCGCTTTGAAGGACAAATGAAGCGTGTTACCCTGGAGGATTGTTTTGTAGCATCGGCCAAACGCATCACCGAAGCCCTGCGTGCCATGGCTGAGGTTGGGCAGACGATCTCTCCATCGCTGTATGATGCCTTTGAAAAGCTTCGTTTCGAGGCATATACTCTTGAAAAAGATATTTATATCACAGGATTTGGTTATTTACGCATGAAAAAAGTCCGGCTCTATGTGCTGCTGACCGTAAATACCGAGCAGGATAGACAGGCTTTGCCGGACTTAACCAAAGCATGCATAGCTGGAGGGGCGGATTGTATGCAACTTCGCTGTAAGGGGCTTCCGGATCGGGAGGTCCTAAATCTCTCAGAAACCGTTGCGGATTTATGCCGGCAGGGTGAGGTTATCAGTATTATTAATGACAGTCCGGATGTTGCAATTCTCAGTGGTGCCGATGGTGTTCATTTGGGTCAGGATGATCTCCCAATTGACAAAATCCGTCTGCTGCAGCCGCGTCCTCTGATTGCCGGGATAAGTACGCATAACGTCGACCAATTGCGTCAGGCGATTGTGCGGCCGTGTGATTATGTTGCGTTGGGGCCTGTATTTGCAACGCAAACCAAATCCCATGAACCCACAGCAGGGCTTTCTTATTTAAATCAGGCTATGGATGTCCTCAAACAAGGTTCGATGAGTCATGTTGCGATCGGCGGCATAACATTGGATAATGTACACCAGGTACTAGAACAAGGTGTCTATTGCATTGCGGTATGTGGAGCGATCTGTTCTGCCGATTCTCCCGAGAAGGCCTGCCGGGATTTTAAACGCATATTGGACTCTTTTGTCTTTGATTAAAATTGGCCAATTGTGCCGTTTTTTAGCCTGAATTTTGAGGCGTTTTGTATTACGAACACTTTGTCCACAAAAAATCAACACGAAAACACATACCGCATAGTTGAGGGTTACGATTTTACGATATATTCAACAATATACATACCGGTTGGTATATTTTCTAATAAGCTATTCTGATATAGATTGTATGTTATTGTAAATCAATGAGTTGCAATTGATTTGTGCCTGCTGTGTAAAGTCTGAATGTTTTTATATCGCAAGCGGGGTGCTTCAAGTGTTCCATTTAGAGATAAAACAAGTCGTTTATTGATATTGAATATGCAAGTTTTTAACAAGTTTTCCACAGGTCTTTTGAGGCTTCTCATAAGACTAAAACAGGATGGATATAATCAAAAACATTTCGATATCTAACTCCCTTTTTTATGAATCATCCTACATCTTATTTGTTAAAATGATATCCGTTAATCATCATTCTGTATGGCATGAGCGTGTGATTTGAGTATTTGCCGGCTGATAAATACGCTTGACAAAAAAGCTTGAATTCATGAGAATGCAAGTCCTGAATACTTTAAATAACAGTGAATAGTATAACGTATGGCAAATCAGACATCAGCAAAAGGACTGGCCGGACAGGTCATTGGCGGCCTGATGCGGCGCGGCGGTGGGGGCATGGGGCTCCGCATGACGGCGATGATCGATGTCATCTTCCTGTTGCTGACTTTTTTTGTTCTGACAGCACGATTTCCCAGGCCTGAAGCGAATTTGCCGGTGGTCATGCCCAAGCCTTCTACGGAAACGGCTGCGGTTTCCGACAATGGTCCCATGAAAATATATCTTAAGGCAACCCCTTCCGGCTGCCAGGTGACGTTTGGCGAAACGAACCCAATTGAATTGTTACAGGACAACATCGCAGTTGGGTTAGCTGCGGTTGCCCATGTTTTTCTGGATGCAGCCAAGTCGTTTAATATTTCAGAACATGGGATTGAGCTGTATTGCGATGATGCAGTTGAGTGGGATTATGTGGTTAAGGTATATGATGTGCTGTATCGCTGTGGGGCTAGAAAGATTGCCTTTGTAACACAGGACAAAAAGAAGCCATAATGGTTATATATCCCAAATAGGGAAGTTTGTGGGTGGAAACGATAGGGCAAATTGCGGTCATTCTGGTCGTCAGCCTGCTGGCGGCACTGCTAGTCTGGCCCAGGAAGAAAAAACAATCTTCAGGAGGCTGCGGGGTGGGTTGCACTTGTCATCTCAAAGATGATTCTCACTGCTGCAAAAAGACTGAAGACCAGGACCGAGACGGTTGAATTCTCTCCTATTTGGGCCATCCTGCCCAGATAATCAGTATCCCAAAAGCCAGGGCGGCAAGACCCCAAACGCGAAAAATCCATTGCGGCTGCCGCAGGATATATTCAAAGAGTCTTAGGCTTCGCGTTTTGGGAATAAAAAACATCGAAAGGCTGCCAATGGTGGTCAGTATCCCGATCAGAATTATAATCCAGGGGCGAGTGCAGGATGTGGCCATTATTAGGAACAGAATGCCGATAGCAGTCTTGATGCCGCTGGATAGATATAAAAAGGACGTTTTTTTGCAAACGTGAAGGATTTTGCTCAATACCGTTGGCTGCATGATGACGCTGCAGCCCATTGCTGCGGTAAACAGCCCGATGAAACAAATCAGATATGCCATGGCTTATTTTTCTGCTATAAACAGAAACCTCCATTGGGATATTATTCAACGGGTTCAATCATATCTGCACTGATTTCCACACTGGTTGCCTGTCCGAGCATTTCGACGGCTAATACCAGTCTGAGATTTTTGTCACCCTGGCGAACGACAAAGCCTTCAGTGCCCATCAGCGGGCCTGCGATGACCTTGCATTTTTGTCCGACTTTGATGTATTCGTGAGGCTGGAGGGTTTTGCCTGCCAGCAGGGCTTTTTCGATGGGCAGCAGTTCTGCAACCAGCTTGGCCTGATCAAACACAGGGATAACCGTTGCAATTCGGTTGGTTTTCAATACTTCCAGTCGGTCGTTTTCATTACCGCAGAAAAAAACATAACTGGTAAAAACAGGCAGCAGTGAGCGGATTGTCCGGCTGGTTTTGCGGCTGACCTTCCAGGACATCGGCAGGAAATACTGGATGGACTTGCCGGCCATGGCCCATGCCACGGCCTTCTCGTTCCGGCTGCGGGTATGGGCAACCCACCAGGTCCCTTGAAAATCAATAATAGATTTATCTTCCGGGTAGATAATCGGAGGATTCTGGCTTTCTTTGAGCATATTCTATTCCGTAAAACCAAGTTGTGAATTCCAGGCTTCTGCGTACCGGGAGAGATTATACAAAATATGCGCCGATTGTCCACTTCCAATGGCAAATAAAAAAGCCCATCCTGTGGGACGGGCTTTCGATGTAGGGGTTGACTTCTTACCATGAAGCGACTTCTTACCCCGTTATCGTTTCTCTTGGATGAGCATTGTGATACTGTTCTTTCATACGGCTGGTTGTTACATGGGTGTAAATCTGGGTAGTTGACAGAGATTGATGTCCCAGCAGTTCCTGGACGCTGCGGAGATCGGCGCCGTTGTTGAGCATATGGGTAGCAAAGCTGTGCCGCAGGGTATGCGGACTGATTGCCGGATCCAGGCCTGCTTCAATCAGATATTTATCCATTTTACGACGGACACTGCGGGTGCTGAGTCGTTTGCCGTGCTTGTTGGCAAACAGGACTTTGCTATCGAAAGCCGGGTCGCATTCCATCCGGCGATTGCGATATTCCAGATAATGCTGAATGGCCTGCAGGGCGCGAGAGCCAATGGGACAAATACGTTCCTTTTTGCCTTTGCCGCGGATGTGGAGGACTTCACTGAGAAAGTCCACATCGTCTAAGTTCAGTGCTACCAGTTCGCTGACACGCATGCCGGTGCTGTACATGGTTTCGAGCATGGCGCGGTCACGGGCACCCAGCCATGAGTCGGCGGGGGGGGTGTCCAGCAATTTCTGAATCTGCTCATATTCCAGGAATTTGGGCAGTTTCTTTTCCTGCTTGGGGGTCTTGATGGTGCTGACGGGGTTGTTTGTCAGATAATGCCGTTTGACCAGGAATTTATAGAAGCTTCGGAGTGTTGCCAGCTTGCGCGCCAGGGTCGATTTGGAATACTGATGTTCATTCAGCGATGCCATATAGCTCCGAATGGTATTGACATCCGCTGCCAGCAGCAGCTGGTCCACTTTCTGCTCGGTCTGAACGGCTGTGGCTGTTCCACCATCGTTTCCGGATTCAGTTTGAGAGGCGTTCTCGGTCGATTTCTGAAGATGGGCAACAAATTGCTCCAAGTCAGTACCGTAACAGCGAGAAGTATAGTCTGAAAAATGCTTCTCAAACTTGAGGTAACTGATAAATTCCTGAATGGTGGCGGCGTCTTTCATAGTCTTTTCCTTAGTTTTATCCGTTTACGGGGGCATCCCCAGACCAAATCCGTTTGGTATTATTGGAGAGATTGCATCGGATCCGGCAAGTCCCGATACAAAAGCTCATCGGCCTGACCTATCAGGGACTGGCTGAGTTTGAAGCTCAACACGGCGGCATCAAACCAGTCAAACCCGGATTTTTCATCCGAAGCAGCGGCAACCAGGGCGTCTAAAAGCTGAGCCTCGCATCCACTTTCATACCGGTAGATGTATTGCTGATCGCCTTTATTCAAAACCAGCTGCTTTTTGATTGCTTCCATAACGACTTCTCCAGATTATCAGAACAACTCTCCTATTCTTTTTTTATCGGGCTGAATGACAATCTCTTAAGTCCTATTTTGAAAAAAATGCAGAATTTATGGACCCTTCGTAAGCTCCATACAGGATTTATCGACCGATAACTAAGGCTCTTCACGCAAAAATGCGGATTTATGGGAGGGTTTTTGGAGGGGAAGGCTATGATGAAGGAGGACTTGAGTCAGTTATTTTGGAGACGGTTTGTAGTAAATGTGTCCATCTCTTGTTTCAGATGTAATACATCCAGAGTCAAGGAGTTTTTTTATGGCATAAAGTACGGCCTTTTTCTCTGCTCCCAAGCTGGAGGCCAGGCCCTCAACCGTGCAGGGACGCCGGACAAGGGTTTCTATGACGGATTCGGGTGTGCAGTCTGCCGAGCCGGTCTTGTCTTTGGGAAAATCGGCAATGACCTCAGCATTTCGGCCCAGTTTTTGTGCGATGTCAGCCATTTTTTGTGGTGAGACAGCTCGAATCTCAGAATGAGCAGTGGGACGAACTGCTGTATTAAGCTGTACTTTGTCGGGTTTGATTTGGTCAATGATATAACCGAGATTATGCAGTGCTGCATCTGAAGTATTGATGTCTTCGCAAATAAAGACTTCCAGCCAGAGCTGTCCCTGATAGATGTGTCGGAAAGCGATGAGGCCTTCGACGAATCGGGAGAAATCTATCTCCGGATGGGGATGGTTTAGTTTCTGAAACGTATCGCTGTCGCCGGCATCAAGAGAAGGCAGCACGACATCCGCTTTGACGCAATCATGTCTCACGTCCGGCCGCCAAAGCAGACTGCCATTGGTAATGACTGCAACCGGAATGGTTGTCTGTTCGTGGATGCGGTCAATCAGCCAACCGAGGCCAGAATTCAGGGTTGGCTCTCCTGAGCCGCTGATTGTGATGTAATCCGCTTTCAAACCTGTCTGGAGGCGATGCTGAATCTCGGCCAGGACATCCTGCAATGGGACGTATTCTTTACGTTCAATCGATTGTGTTGCATCCATGCCCAGCTGGCAATATAGGCAATTCTGAGTGCAGGTTTTCAGCGGTACAATGTCCACTCCCAGGCTCAGTCCCAGCCGGCGGGAGGGGACGGGGCCAAACAGATATTTTTCTTTTTGACTCATTTGCGAACCAGGTCAAAAATGGTTTTACAGGTTTTAATCAGCGATTCGACCTTGTGCAGCTCCAGCATACAGGCGGCATCACAAAGGGCCTTTTCCGGTTGCGGGTGGACTTCCATAAACAGGGCGTTGGCGCCTGCGGCAACTGCAGCACGTGCAAGGATCGGAGCCAGCTCTCGACTGCCTCCGCTGGCCTGGCCAAGGCCGCCGGGACGCTGTGTGCTGTGGGTGCAGTCAAACACGACGGGACAATCCAGCGATTGCATTTCCGGGATAGCGGTCATGTCATTAACCAGTCGGTTGTATCCAAAAAAAGTACCGCGTTCGGTCAGCATGATTTGTGTATTTCCGCACTCCCGGACTTTGTTGACGGCATTTTTCATTTCAGAAGGAGATACAAATTGTCCTTTTTTGACATTGATGACTTTGCCGGTTTTAGCGCACGCTGCAAGCAGGTCGGTCTGGCGGCATAAAAATGCGGGAATTTGAAGGACATCAACGACTTTGGAGGCGGGTTGAGCCTGATTCTGTTCGTGGATATCCGTTACCAGCGGCAGGCCGGTTTTGGCTTTGATGTGAGCCAGCGTTTTTAAGCCCTGTTCCAGACCTGGGCCGCGAAAGCTGTTGATGCTGGTTCGATTGGCTTTGTCAAAACTGGCTTTAAAGACGATCTTGACGCCGGTGTTGCGGCTGATACGGACTAATTCCTCGGCAATCTCGAGGCATAGGCCTTCCTCTTCGATGACACAGGGTCCTGCCAACACAAAAAATTCGCCCTCTAATCCAGCCTGGATATTTCCGATTTGAAACTGATTTGCCATAATTGAATTCCTGTTTTGTTTCTATGGGATGCCCGCCTTAGCCAATCATTCTTCGGATGCGTGTACGAATTCCGGCCGGTTTTGCCCCGGGGGGAACAACGACCTGAATTGCGGCGGGGATAATACTGATGTCAATCGGCAGAGCCGGGCCGGGATCGCCATCTAATTCAGTGGGGATATGGTTGACAGAGGATTCGATACGAATCGATTTGGCCTGTGTATAGAGCGTGTTTCTGGATTTCAGATGGGTTTTCAGCACCGTACAAGCGGCATGTTTAAGCAATTTCCAGCAGCTTGCACACCGAAAGATACATACATCCAGAAGGCCATCGCTGTAGTTGGCTTTTTTGAGAATCTCCAGGCCGATTGCATATCGCGAAATATTACCGACAAAAACCAATCCCGGCCCTTCGAAAAAAGTATTGCCGTCAATAAACACTTTCATCGGCGGGAATGTATAATCCCAGAATGTTCTCCAGATGGGCCAGAAATAGGTCAAATGGCTGATATGGCCTTTGCGGACGGCCTGGACACGCTGCACGACCTTTCCATCAAAGCCGAATCCGGCGATTGAAGTAAAGTAGATATCGTTAGCCTTACCCAGATCCAGAGATCGTAACTGACCGTTTTCGAAGGCGTTGATAACCGTTTCCAGACGCACATCATAGCCCAGTTCATTGGCCAGCAGATTTTCCGTCCCGCAAGGCAGAACCAACAGCGGTTTAGCTGAGCCGCTCAGGCCGCAGACCACCTCCCGGATGGTGCCATCTCCGCCGGCGCCAACGACCAGCGAGCAATCGGGATTGGCCGCGGCCTGCTGGGCCAGTTGCCGGCCATGTTCAAGGGATCGAGTAAACTCGACTTTGAGCGGATAGCCTTTTTGGTCCAGATAGGCGCGGAATCCGCTGACCAGCCGCTTGTTGCTGCTGGCTCCGGATTTCGGATTGACAATCAGGGTAATTAGGCCGTTTTTGGGTATCATTTCTGTACTATCATCCACACAGTCATTTCAGTTGATGAACAAGAACAATACCCCGGAATTTGAAAATAATCAACCCTCATTTGCCAAGATTCAGCCGGGCAGCCATCATCCGGGCATAGCCTTCGGAGATATGGTCGG
Source organism: Anaerohalosphaeraceae bacterium (assembly GCA_040306945.1). Lineage (GTDB taxonomy): Bacteria > Planctomycetota > Phycisphaerae > Sedimentisphaerales > Anaerohalosphaeraceae > Anaeroglomus. The sequence goes on along the minus strand of JAWRKM010000021.1, from coordinate 35,385 downwards.
CGGGATTAAGCCCCAGTTTGACGAGGACGGACCGGACAACGTGTTCAGAAGGGCCTTCCACCTCAACGAAAAGACCTAATTGGGAGACATCGTCCAGGCAGATTTCACAGTGATCCAGCAGCCAGATTTGACGGGTCTTTTGAATGGTGAGGCTTTCCCGAAAACCAAGACTTCGAAAAATGGTTACCAGTGCCTGTGCGTCATCGAGTTGAACCTGATATTCCGGGCGGGACTTGAAGGCGGAAGCCTGGCGGGGCCCTTTGTAGGTTAGAATGGTCTGCGGGGGCTGGGTATCCGAAAGGCGTTTGCGAAGGCGAAGACCACAGTCTTTTTTTATCAGTTCCACGGCATCATTATCAAAGTAGATGTCTTCTTCTCGCACGGTGTCTTTGGGTGCAGCCTTCAGACATTTGAGCTTGTCGGCGACGGGCTTTAAATCAGCAACCGGAATTTTGGCTTCGATTTCCAATGCCATGGATTAGCTCCACAGAATTTTCTGACACACTACCATTTGATGCGAATGCCTTTTTCGCGAGCATCGGCTGCCCATTTTTTAATTTGCTCCAGCGCCATTTCGAGTTCCTGGGAGCTGTCGAGCAGATTTTCAAACAGTCGGCCGTCATTGAGCATCCTCCCCATGGACCCTTCGCCGTCGTTGAGCTTGGCCAGAATTTGCCGGAAATCCCGGATGCCCGTTTCCAGTTCCTGGGTGGTGTTGATCAGATTCTCATACAGCCTGTCGTCGTTGAGCAGTTTGCCCAGAGAGCCTTTGCCGTCATTGAGGGTTGTCAGGGCCTGCTGAAAATTCGCGATTGCCGTATTCAGGTTATCGGCAAGACGAACAATCTGCTGATTTCCGGTCGTGGAAAACTGCTGGATGGAGTGGAGTGTTTCCCCGGCCTGTTCGGATACAACGCTGACGTGAGCCAGTGTCTTTTTAACGTTGGCGATATTGTCCGGATCACCGATAATGCGATTGGTGTTGTCTGACAGGGTTGTTATGGATACCAGCAGGTGTTCGAGCTTTTTCTGAATTTCCGGCGGGAAGAAGTCGCTGCTAAGTCCCATCGATCCATTCAGAATCATCTGGTCGCACAAAAATTTGGTTCTTGGCTGATCGGCAATCAGGGGTTCCGGCAGCTCATCCGAATGTGCCTGTAATTCGATAAAACTGCTGCCCAGTCCTCGCTTCATGAGTTTGACATCTACGTTGGAGGGGATATTCCGATATTTTTTGTCAATGGCCAGGGTGACATGCACTTCGTGCCAGGCCTTGCCGGTATTCCGGTCTTCAACATATTGGGGGGGGCTGACGACCACGACACGCCCAATCTGATAGCCGCAAAACTGCACAGGGGTTTCTTTTTGAACGCCCGGGGCTTCGCGAAATTTGACCAGCACATTAAACGATTTGGCCTGGCTGACGAATAGCGGCAGGTCTCGGAACAGGTTCAGTAAAAAGATAAAAAGAATAAACGCGACCAGCACAAACAGGCCGACAATAAAATTTCGTCTTTTTTGAATCGTGTTATAATCAGTCATGGTTCCAGTGTCTTTTCTGTCTTTGAGGGTTGAAAAAACAAGTCACGTATGGCTCGAAGCGGATAGCCGCTCTGGTTGAGCTTTTTAATCATCCGGATTTTATTGATTGCCTCCTCGTCAAAGAGCCGTCTGCCGGTGGGGGTAGTCTGTGTCGGTTCCAGCAGGCCGATCATCAGATAATACTGCACCGTCTGTCTGGACACGCCAGCCCGGCTGGCGGCGAGTCCGATAGCGACCATCTTTTTATCGTTGGCATTAGGCATCCGAAGCGGAATCTCTGTCGTTACATTGTCTGGTTTTCATGGAAACAAGCCGTCGTGTTATCTTCTCGACTAATTCCATAAAAAGCGTTTCATATTGGTTATAGGACATTGTCTGGAGGTTATCCATTCTATCCGATTCCGTTTTTTTCGACATTTTAGGCGAAATAATTAAGACATAATCCGCAGAGGGATAGAGATTGTGCTGGTTGAGCCTAAATGCTTCGCGGGCAAGACGTTTAAGCCGATTTCGGAGAATGGGTTTGCCAATTGTTTTGCTGATGGAGACTCCGAAACGAGGTGTTCCAGAGGTATTGATGCCGGCAAAAAGACGAAACGGTCCCCGCCCGGCCGAGATTTTGGCCGCCAGCACCTGCTTGAAGTCTTCATTGGAGCAAATACGCTGGGATTTTTTGTAAAACAATCGTTTCAAAAAGACCTCTCAAATCAGGGGAATCATTCTTAACTATATCGGCAAACCAGAGGAACAAAACCAGCCAGGGCGATTAAAAGCCTCTGAGGAGGCCACCATAAATCTGGGAAAACAGCTTGATAATGATATAGGCCATGATGCCCATGACACCAAAATAGAACAGCTTGGGGACCCAACTGGCGATGAGTTCAAACCGAAAGCGGGCCTTGTCCAGATAAATCTGCCCCAGTTTCTCGGACGCATTATCCAAATTGCCGGATTCTTCCCCAATGTTCCACAGTTCCAGGAATTCCGCATCGAGATTTTGGCTAAAACCCTGTGACATTGGGGTCCCATTTCGGGCAGCATTGTATCCGCCTTTAAGGCGATGTTTGATGGCTTCATTGCCGCAGGATTCATGGGATAGCAGAGCACATTCGATGATTGGGACGCCGGCTTTATACATGATGGAGAAGGTGTAGCAGAAGCGTCCTATGGCCAAAGAACGCAGTGCTGAGCCGAGCAGGGGGATTTTCAGACACACTTCATCAAAGAGACGGCGAATGGAGCCTTGCTGCGGGAAAAATCGGCAAATCAGGCAGATCAAAATGACAGGCACATAAAAGAATGACAAGATAGCCAGGACGCGAGGCAAATAGGTGCTCCAGTCCATTCCGCTCAGGGCGATCAGTGGAATAGGGAGGATGAAGGCAGCAAGATGAATAATAAAAATGGGGTAAGCCAGATCTGCTATTATTAGACGCTTGAGTTTTCGGCGGAGTTCATACCACTGGCTCAGACTGTTTAACACTTCGGCCAACTGGCCGGTTTGTTCACCGATTTTAGTGAGGGTGATATCCAGTTTGGCAAAGTAACGAGGTCGCCTGGACATAGATTCGGATAATTCGTATCCGCCGCTGACTTCACGCTCAATCTCAGACAGGTGTTTTTTCCATCTCCTGGATGCATTGTTTTGCACAGTGTGCAGAGCACGAAGAATCGGAAGTCCCGCTGAAAGAAGCGTGGATAAGTTCTGGTACAGGGTAATCCGAAAATCCGCCATGGATACTCAGGCAAGCTCCTTTGCCGGAAAACGATTCGTCAGGCTTCCAGCATTCCTGCGCAAAAGGCAAGCTCCTGCACGGTCACCAATATCCCGCTGCATTTGGACAGACTGCCTGTAATCGTTTCAATTCGACGAATGATTTCATTACTGAGCTTGCGCTCAACAATAGCGACGATCATTTTGCAAAATTCCGGATGGTCATGATTGGACGCAGCGGCAAAAAGCGGGATGGCTTTGAGATACTGATAGATATTCTGCGAATCCACGACAGACAAGGATGCCCCCTCGATACCTGCGATGGAACCCAGGATTTTTTCAAACGTCAGACGATCCTGAATGAAGATATGCAATTGATTTTTTTTGCCCGGTTCATAGGTCGGAATATCACCTTCAGCAGCTTGGAGAAACTTTTCATAGAGTGCCTTGGCAGATTTGGCGGCGATCATTTTCCGGACCAGAGCGGCATCCTGAAGAGCCTGCGAAATGGAAGACAGCAGCCGGATATGTGTGGTACTGTCTGTGGTCGGGGCGATGATGAAAATAACCAGATGCACCTTTTTGTGATCGGGGGCGTCAAAATCTACGCCATCGGGGATGGAAATTAATCCCACTACGAAATCGTGGACATTTTTCAGGCGGCAATGGGGAATAGCAATACCGTTGCCGAAAGCCGTTGAGCCGAGCGTTTCACGATCCTGGAGGGCTTCCAGAATGGTCTCCTCGGAAATGTTGCGGCACAGAGGGCTTTTCCCGGCAAGTGCGGCAATTTCACATAAGACCATAGCCTTGTCTTCAACCGAGGCTTGAGCCCGGATGCACTCCACGCGAACTACGTCAGATAACTTCATTCCACCATTTCCTGTCTAAAATCCCGGATTCATCAAAGCTGCACCTGCATCAAGGCTGTTGGGTTCGGCGGCAGCGGCTTCTTCTGTAAAGCCTTTGGCTTTCTGTTCCTCCATGGCCTTTTGTTCCTGATCGAGGAAGGGGATAATCAGGTTGTCCCCGGCATATTCCAGTTTCAGATCAGCGATGCGAGCAAGCAGTTTTGTGACCTCTTCTTCCTGCGCCGGGCCGCGAAGTCTGCGCCAGTCGATGAATTCCTTTTTAATCCCTTCCAGAATCATGGCGGTGTCCACCGGCAGGGTTGGGATAAAGTCCAGGCCTTTGGTCAGGAGCATGGCTGTAGCGGACTGATTGAACATCATGCCGTATTCTTTGGCTTTCTGCATGAGCTGTTCCAGTTCGGCATCGGCTTTCTCAGCGGTGTCAAAATCGCTGAGACGGTCGGCCAGGCGGCTCTTGTTTTTGAGTGTCAGCATCTGAGCTTTGAGGGCTGCCAATTCCGCTTCTTTGGTACCGGTCCGAAGCTGACCGCTGGCGGCAAAGGCATCGTCAAATGCTTTTTGGGCCAGTTCAAACGCTTCCATGGCTTTTTGCACCAGCGTTGCATCCGGAGCAGATGCCACTGGCGAAGTGATGCCTTCGGGGACCACTGTCTGATAGGTTGCCAGGATGCCTTCAAGGCGTGTTCCCATGTCTGAGGTATAAAGAACCTTCTGGGAGTAGAGTGAAGCCAGCAGGGCATAAGCATTCCCTATGGACATGCTCAGATTGGGTTCCAGTTGTCGAGCATTGATTTGTTTGAACTTGGCAATGGCCTGTTCGACAGCGGCGATCACGGCGTCGGTTTTCTGCAGATGTTCACGGACCTGTTTTGTCAAGATTTCTGTTTGTTCGGTCAGGGCTTTTTTTCCGGCGGCAATCTCCTGGGCCAGTTCCTGCTGCTGAACATGTAATTGTTCACGAGATGAAGATGTCTTTAATGCCTGCAACTTGTCTTGTGCGCTTTGCAAGTCATTTGAAAGACGCACAAGATGAGGCTGGATAATGGCCAATTGCGAATGGACCTGTGCCAGGGCGTTTTCTGCATCTTGAGCTTTCAGGGTAAAAGGCTTTTTCTGGTCTTTGATATCAAAAGCAGCCTTTTCAAGGTCGGCTTTCTGTTGGCCGGAAGCCGTATTGGCCTGCCGGAGCAGGTCGTCAGCCTGCGATTCAAGGGCCAGCATTTTATCGCGGTTTTCGGTGAATTCGTTCTCAAGAGCGGCTTTCTTTTCGGTGAGTTGTTTGACATCCGCCTGAGCCTTGACAATTTTGCCTTTGAGGCTGGTTGGTTCCTGCTCGGTGCCAATCCAGGACTGGAGTTCGGAGATTTCAGCATCCGATAAGGACAGAAGTTTCTGGACACGTTCGGATTGAGCAGTCAGGTCGGCCAGTTGTTCCAGTTTGAGATTGAAGGCTTCGATGGACTGATTCAGTGTGTAGGTATCAATTTGCAGCTGAGCACGATCCTTTTGGGCCTGTGTGATCATCAACCCGGCGGTACTGAACAAAGACGAGCCTCCGGTAAGACCGGTTGGGCGGGTGCTGGACAGGGCTGCCTGGAGAGACTCTTGAGCAGCCTGTGCATCCCGATTTTTGTTGTATTGGGCCAGGGCGGCTGCAGTACTTTTTTGAAGTTTTTTAGCGGCCGCATCCTCGGGATTGTCTTTGCAGCTTGCCAGACCTACCATGACGACACTGACCATCAGGGACGAAATCACTTGAGTATGTTTCATACGTCTCACCGGAAATCTCCATAAATAAAGCCTTTAGGTGTTCGTATGGTACCCACGGGAGGCTATTTCTGTCAAGACATTTTCTGACAGGCAGATAAAAGAGGGAAAATGACCAATCCAGTCGCTATCCGCGGACAGATTGGCCTATCCGCAGGGCCCAGGCCCCCCTTTGTATTGCTGGTTATTGCTGAATGGGGGCCGGCTGTATGCTTTGGGTAATCTGGACTTTGGCCGACAGACGGTCTGGTATTGTTGGAGCCTCCTGGGATGTCAGTTCAACGCAATTCTGGCCAAAGGAGCGAATTTTCCGATAGCGTCTGTCAAGAAGGGTATCTATTTTGAGACGTTTGAGCTCTGTCAGTGATTTTAAGAGGAACTGTTCTACGTTATAAATGGTATCGTGAACATTGCGATGAGCGCCCCCCAGAGGTTCGGGGATGACTGCATCAATTAGGTTGAGCTGCATAAGGTCTTTGGCGGTGAGCTTCAGGGCTTCGGCGGCCTTGGGAGCCTGGGAGCCGTCATGCCAGAGGATGGCTGCACAGCCCTCGGGCGAAATGACTGAATAGTAAGAATATTGCAGCATCGCAAGTTTATCCCCAACGCCAATGCCCAGAGCACCGCCAGAGCCGCCTTCGCCGATGACAACACAGATAATCGGTACACGTAATCGCGACATTTCCATCAGATTGACTGCAATCGCCTGGGCCTGACCGCGTTCTTCAGCACCGATACCAGGGTAGGCGCCCGGGGTGTCAATCAAAGTAATGATGGGCAGGCCGAATTTCTCTGCCAGCTTCATTTTCAGCAACGCCTTGCGATATCCTTCCGGGTTGGCACATCCGAAATTGCAGGCAATCTTTTCTTTAATATCTTTGCCTTTGTTCTGGCCGACAATCATGACCTTCTCACGCCCGATTTGGCCTAACGCGGTGACAATGGCACGGTCATCGCCATAACAGCGGTCGCCATGAAGAATTCGCACATCCTTAAACAACAGGCTCAGATAATCACTGAGCAGGGGACGCTGGGGATGGCGGGAAACCTGGACTGTTTGCCAGGCCGACAAATTGGCGTAAATATCTTTCAGCAACTGGGTTTGCTCTTTTTGAAGCTGGCGAATTTGGGGGCCATTGGGGCCCTGCAGGGAATTGTCCTGTTTACGCAGCTCTTCGATTTGCCGGTCCAACTTGGCAATTTGATCTTCAAAGGGTAAATAAACAGGCGCAGACGTTTTTATTTCTACTGCAGACATATTGTCTTTTAATTCCTTTAGAGTCCTAAATTATAAATTAACGTTAGATTAATGTCCCCCGACAGGCATTGTTTTCATTGGTTGCCCGAAGAGGCTTGCATATTAAGATACACGCTTGGAATTTTACTTCTTTGCCAACGCATTGGCAAAGGATATATAAAACGTCTGTTTACACCGAAGGTAAACAGACAGAAAATGCGAGTTATTGTCTCTGTAATTACAATAATTATGAAGATAATATAGCATTTTTAGTGTCCGATGGGAAGAAAAAAATTGACTTGGCAGTCTATTGGCGTTACTTTCTGCAGGAACAGTTGTGTTTGCAGGGAAACATATAAAATGTTGAAATTAAATGGGTTGCAAAAAATCAGCGTAATTGGTATGGGGTTGCTTGGGGCCAGTGTGACCATGGCTTGTCTGCGTGCTTTTCCGAAAGTTTTTACGGTTGGCTACAGCCATCGAGCGTCCACCCGGCACAAGTCACGCCAGTTGAACGTGGCCAATCAGATTGCCGAAACGCTGGAAGAGGCTGTGTGTGATGCGGATATTGTGATTCTGGCGACCCCAATTTTAACATTTGAAACTTACTTTGATCAGATTGCTCCCTTTTTGAAGCCGGGGGCGATTGTAACTGATGTTGGCTCAACCAAAGCTCTTGTTCATCAATGGGCCGATAAAACCCTGCCCCGTGATGTTTATTATGTGGGTTCCCACCCCATAGCCGGCTCGGAAAAGCGGGGCGTGGAGTATGCTCGCGACGACCTGTTAGCGTCGGCCCGGTGTATTCTGACCCATACGGCCAAAACCAATACTCATGCGATTAGAATATTGCGACAGTTTTGGTCGGAATTGGGCTGCAATGTGGTGACTCTGGACCCTAAAAAACATGATCGGATCTTTGGCCTGATTAGTCATTTGCCGCATGTTCTGGCAGCTGCTCTGATTAATAGCAGTGATTTTGAGGATATGAAGTTTGCTGGCAAGGGATTTATTGATACCTCACGGATTGCCTCCGGCCCGGCCGATGTCTGGATGGATATTGTGCTGACCAATCATCACAATATTGTGAATGGACTTGATCGGGTTATCAGGCAACTAAATATGATGAAAAAGGCGATTTCTGCCCAGAATGCAGACAAAGTGAATCAGCTTTTGGAATCGGCTCGTGCAAAACGTGAAAAATTAATTGCGTATAAACTCAAGAAACGCGAGTTGCTTTAGGCTGTTTTCTAATTAAAGCAAGATATTGTCTTGAAATAAGCTCCATCCGAAAGATTTTATATTTTTAAATTGACTAATAGGATGTTTTGTGTTAATATACGACCATATAAGTCGTACTAAGGTGTGGCCTATGAAAATATCGATGAAAACGGATTATGCGTTGCGGGTGTTGTTTACGCTGGTGGAACATTATCAGCGTGGGCCGATTCCGATTCGGGAGCTTGCTCGCCGCAACGAAGTCCCCAAGCGGTTTCTGGAGCAGATTATGCTCGAGATGAAATCGCGGGGCTGGGTCCAGAGTACGATGGGCAAGCAGGGCGGTTATATCCTGGCCAAAAGCCCGGATAAAATCACCGCCGGCGAGGTTATTCGGCATTTTGACGGCGTATTGGCGCCGATTGGCTGTGTTTCGGTTTATCATTATGAATCCTGCTCGCAGGAGCCGGTGTGTCGTTTTCGCAGACTGTTTTTGGATGTGCGTAATCATGCAGCCCAGTTGATGGATTCTGCGACTCTGGAAAGCATTTATCGAGGCGTTCCGGTACGGCGGGAGGAAGTCTTTAATATGGAGTTAATTGGCGGAGCAGGGATATAGTTTTTTGTCATTTAAGTACGACCAAAATGGTCGAATAAATGCTTCAAAGCCTCATTACCAGGAGAAGATTATGGCTATTCAATCATGGATCAAAACCATTGTCTTGGGCGTATTGGTGTTGACCCTTCCGGGCTATGCCAAAGAAATCAAATTGCTGAATGTGTCGTATGACCCAACGCGGGAATTGTATCAGCAGTTCAACAAGGAATTTGCAGCGTATTGGAAGGAAAAGACCGGGGATACGGTGGTGATAAACCAGTCGCATGGCGGTTCCGGCAAGCAGGCCCGTGCCGTTATCGATGGACTGGAAGCCGATGTGGTTACGCTGGCGCTGGCGTATGATATTGATGCCATCGCAGACAAGGCCAGGCTGTTTCCCAAAGCCTGGCAGTCTCGTCTGCCGAATAACAGTTCGCCTTATACCTCGACGATTGTATTTCTGGTGCGTAAAGGCAATCCCAAACAGATTAAAGACTGGGATGACCTGATTGAGCCGGGGGTATCGGTCATTACGCCCAATCCCAAGACCTCCGGCGGTGCCCGCTGGAATTATCTGGCGGCCTGGGCGTTTGCACTGGAACAGTACAAGACCCAACATCCGGACCAGAAGGATGCGGACAAATCCAGCCAGGCCGATGCTTACGCCCGGGAATTTGTCGGCAAGCTGTTCAAGAATGTCCCCGTCTTGGATTCCGGTGCCCGCGGTGCCACCACCACGTTTGTGCAGCGGAAAATCGGCGATGTCTTTCTGTCCTGGGAAAACGAGGCCTTTCTGGCAATCAAGGAATTCGGTGATGATCAATTTGAGATGGTTATTCCGTCGCTGAGCATTCTGGCCGAGCCGCCGGTTACGGTTGTGGACAAGGTTGTGGATCGCCGCGGGACACGGGAGGTGGCTCAGGCGTATCTGGAATTTTTATATACGGAAAAAGGGCAGGACATTGCCGCCAGGAATTTTTACCGTCCGCGGCAGGAATCGGTTGCCAAAAAATATGCCCAGCAGTTCCCCAAAATAAAAATGATTACCATCGATGAGGTCTTTGGCGGCTGGCAGAAGGCACAACAACGTCATTTTGACGACGGCGGAATCTTTGACCAGATTTACGGGATTAAATAACCAAAGGAACAATCAAGGAGAAAGCGGATGGCTGTGATGGCCAGCCGCCCTATACGATGAAAACACGGAATAAACCAACCCATGTGCTACCCGGTTTTGGACTGACGCTCGGATTTTCGGCGTTGTATCTGTGTCTGATTGTTCTGATACCCCTGTCGGCTCTTTTTGTATCGGCCTTACGCATGGACGCCAATCAGTTTTGGGAAACCGTTACATCCCCGCGTGTGGTGGCGTCCTATCGGCTGACATTCGGGGCATCGTTTGCTGCTGCCATCATCAATGCCGTTTTCGGACTGCTGGTGGCATGGGTTCTGGTACGGTATCGGTTTGCCGGCCGCAAGCTGATTGATGCGATGGTGGATTTGCCGTTTGCTTTACCGACAGCGGTTGCGGGTATTGCCCTGACGACGATTTATGCCCCCAATGGATGGATGGGGCGTCTGCTGGCTCCGATGGGCGTCAAGGCGGCTTTTACACCGCTGGGGATTGTGATTGCCCTGACTTTTATCGGGCTGCCTTTTGTGGTGCGCACGGTGCAGCCGGTGCTGGAAGACCTCGGCACGGAAATCGAAGAGGCCGCAGCCAGCCTGGGAGCGACTCCCTTTCAGACCTTTCGGCGAATACTCTTTCCAGAATTGCTGCCGTCATTGTTGACGGGATTTGCCCTGGCATTTGCCCGGGCGCTGGGCGAATATGGTTCGGTTATTTTCATTGCAGGCAATATGCCGATGAAGACGGAGATTACGCCGCTGGTGATTATCACCAAGCTGGAACAGTATGATTACGCCGGGGCAACGGCGATTGCACTGGTGATGCTGGTGCTGTCGTTTGTTCTGCTGCTGACGATTAATCTCTTACAGCGATGGACGCAAAGGAGCAGGCAATGTCAATAACGTATACACAAGCTGATTTGCGCCGGACGCATCCTGCATACAGGGGACGGTGGACTCCGGTTGTCCTGACAACAATTGCCATCCTGTTTCTTGGGGTGTTTTTGGTGCTGCCGCTGGCGGCGGTGTTTGTGGAGGCGTTTCGCAAAGGCCTCGGAGTGTATTTGCAGTCTTTTTCCGACCCCGATGCACGGTCGGCGATGCGGCTGACGCTGCTGGTTGCCCTGGTCGTTATTCCGCTGAATCTGGTCTTCGGCGTGGCGGCGTCCTGGGCGATTACCAAATTTGATTTTCGCGGCAAAGGGCTGTTTCTGACGCTGATTGATTTGCCGTTTGCGATTTCACCGGTCATTTCGGGTGTTATTTTTGTGATGCTGTTCGGGTTAAACGGCTGGTTTGGTCCCTGGCTGCTGGAACACCATATTCAGATTATCTTTGCGGTGCCGGGGATTGTTTTGGCGACTTTGTTTGTGACGTTTCCGTTTATCGCGCGGGAATTGATTCCGCTGATGCAGTCGCAGGGCACCGAACAGGAACAGGCGGCGCTGGTCCTGGGGGCCAGCGGCTGGCAGATGTTTTGGCGGGTGACTCTGCCCAATATCAAATGGGGTCTGCTGTATGGCGTCATTCTCTGCAATGCCCGGGCCATCGGCGAATTCGGGGCGGTCTCGGTGGTCTCCGGCCATATCCGCGGCCAGACCAATACGGTCCCGCTGCATATTGAAATCCTGTACAATGAGTATAATTTTGTCGGGGCATTTGCGATGGCGTCGCTGCTGACCCTGCTGGCGCTGATTACGCTGGCAGTGAAAACCCTTGTGGAATGGAAGACTAAAAAAGATCAGGCTAAGGCTGTCGTCGGAGGCATTCGATGAGTATTCAGATCACCAATATCAGCAAGACATTCGGATCATTTACCGCCTTGAAAAACGTCAGTCTGACGATTCGCAGCGGTGAGTTGATGGCTTTGCTGGGGCCGTCTGGCTGCGGCAAGACGACGCTGCTGCGGATTATCGCGGGGCTGGAGCAGGCTGATCCCGGCAGCGGGCCGGTTCTGTTCCATGACGATGATGTCAGCAGTCAGTCTGTCCGGCAGCGTCGAGTCGGCTTTGTTTTTCAGCATTATTCGCTGTTTCGCCACATGAATATTTTTGAAAATGTGGCTTTTGGTCTGACCGTGCGTCCCCGCAAATTCCGCCCCAGCAAAGACGAAATTCGGCAGCGTGTGTACGCCCTGCTCAAGCTGGTTCAATTAGAACGCCATGCCGGGATGTATCCGCATCAGCTTTCCGGTGGTCAGCGGCAGCGTGTGGCGCTGGCCCGGTCGCTGGCGGTCGAGCCGAAAATTCTGCTACTGGACGAGCCGTTCGGGGCACTGGATGCCAAAGTCCGCAAGGAGTTACGGCAATGGCTGCGAAAACTGCATGATGAAATGTCCATTACCAGCGTGTTTGTTACCCACGACCAGGAAGAGGCCCTTGAGGTGGCTGACCGGATTGCGGTGCTCAATGCCGGCCGGATTGAGCAGGTTGGTGCGCCAGAGGAAGTCTATGATAATCCGGCCAATCCTTTCGTGTTCAACTTTTTGGGCAATGTCAATATCTTCCATTGCCGTGCGGGAGAGGGACGTCATCCCTTTGGCGGACATGAGACAAAAGCATTTTCCAGTGCTGCCGCTTATGTCAGGCCGCACGACATTGACATTAGCCGAAATTCCGCAGCCGATGCGATTGCTGCCAGGGTGGTTCATATCGCTCCTGTGGGGCCGATTGCCCGTGTTCAGCTTGTTCGGCAGGATACCCAGGAGACGGTGGAAGCAGAGATTACCCGTCAGCATTATAATGAATTGATGCTGCACGCCGGCGAATCTGTCTTCATTCGATTGAGAAATGCCCGTTTTTTTGCAGACGATTACTCGATATGATACGTATAATTTCTGGTCGTATATATACCTAGCGGGTATGATGATTCCGCGAGCAAAAGAAGCATCTGGCGAAAGCGACTGTACTTAGCCGCGACGTAACGGAAAATTACAAGTACAATCAGTCTAATGTTATGACAGGGTTAACCGGAAAAGAAAGGATTGAATTATGGCCAACATCTATGACAATATCATACAGGCAGTGGGCAGAACCCCGCTGGTCAAAATCAATAAACTCATCCCCGGCGGCAGAGTCCTGGCCAAACTGGAAAGCCGCAATCCGCTGGCTTCCGTCAAGGACCGGATTGGTGCGGCGATGATCGAAGCGGGTGAGCGGGCCGGAAAGATTAATCCTAAAACCGTGATTATTGAGCCGACCAGCGGCAATACCGGTATTGCGTTGGCTTTTGTCTGTGCGGTCAAGGGGTATCGGCTTTTTCTGACAATGCCCGAGTCGATGAGCATTGAACGCCGCAAGGTGCTTAAGGCACTCGGGGCGGAATTAATATTAACTCCGGCTGCCAGCGGGATGAAAGGGGCGGTTGCTGCCGCACTGGAAATCGCTTCCGCCGAAGCCAATTCGTTTGTGCCGCAGCAGTTTGAGAATCCTGCCAATCCCGAGGCTCATCGCCGCACGACCGCCGAGGAAATCTGGAGCGATACCCAGGGCAAAGTCGATATGGTAGTCGCCGGCGTTGGCACTGGCGGAACAATTACCGGCATTGCTGAAGTGATCAAATCCCGCAATCCTGCCTTCAAAGCGATTGCCGTCGAACCGGCCCAAAGCCCTGTTCTGACTCAGACGCTGGCCGGTCAGGAGATCAAACCCGCCCCGCACAAGATTCAGGGTATTGGTGCGGGATTTGTTCCCAAGACACTAAACCTCAAGGTGATTGATGAAGTGGTTGCCGTGGATCAGGATGAGGCGATTGACTGGGCACGGCGTGCGGCCAGGCTGGAAGGGTTGTTTGTCGGTATCTCCTCTGGTGCAGCGCTGCGTGCGGCGGATATCGTTGCGTCCCGGCCGGAAAATAAAGACAAGACCATTGTGGTGATCATCCCCAGTTTTGGCGAACGGTATTTATCCTCAGTTCTGTTTGCTGACATTGTTGCCTGATTGAGAGCAGAGCAAGACACTTTACGGAGAACTTATGAAATTTGCAACCAAAGCGATTCGGGCCGGCCAGGAGCCGGATCCGAGCACCGGAGCAGTCATTGTCCCGATATATCAAAGTGCCAATTTTGTGTTCAAGGATGTCGGCAAGCCCAGCGCATTTGAATATTCCCGCAGCGGCAATCCCACCCGGACGGCATACGAAAAATGCCTGGCTGCGCTGGAAGAGGGGCAATATGGACTGGCGTTCAGTTCGGGAATGGCGGCGGTGGATGCAGCGATTTCCATCCTGCGGCCCGGAGACCATCTGGTCTCGTCAGAGAATATTTATGGCGGGACGTTTCGTCTATTTGAAAATGTGGTTGTTCCTCGCGGCATCCGCGTTAGCTATGTTGATGGCACCCGGCCCGAAGCTTTTGAGGCGGCTATCGAAAAAAATACGAAGCTGATATGGATTGAAACGCCGGCTAATCCGCTGCTGCAATTGGTGGATGTCCGGGCGGTGGTGGCCATTGCCCGCAGACATCAGGTGCTGGTGGCGGCGGATAATACCTTCTCATCGCCCTATTTTCAGCGTCCGCTGACTCAGGGGGTCGATGTGGTCATTCACAGTACGACCAAATACATCAGCGGCCATTCGGATGTCATTGGCGGGGCACTGGTAACGAAGGACCCCGCTCTGCACGCCCGCTATGCCTTTTATCAGAATGCGGTGGGGGCTGTACCGGGGGCGTTTGATTGCTGGCTGAGCCTTCGCGGCATCAAAACGCTTGCGGTGCGGATGCGAAAGCACGAAGAAAACGCCAACCAGATAGCCGAGTGGCTGGCCGGCCATCCCAAAGCCGCCGGCGTAATCTATCCGGGTTTGAAAAGTCATCCCCAGCATCTGCTTGCCAAATCCCAAATGGAAGGTTTTGGCGCCATGATTACCTTCCAGCTGCCTGGCGGCCTGAAGGCGGTAGAATCCTTTGTCAAGGGGCTGGAGGTCTTTTTATTTGCCGAAAGTCTGGGCGGGGTAGAATCGCTGGTCTGCCATCCGTGGACGATGAGCCACGGCGTGATGAGTCCCGACGAAAAGAAAAAAATCGGCATCAGCGAAGGCACCATTCGCCTGTCGATTGGCATCGAAGATCTGGAGGATTTGATTGGCGACCTGGAGCGGGCGTTGAGTCGGGTGAAATTTTAACAACTGTGATCTGAAGTATGATGAAACCAAAAAGCCCCGTCAGAAGACGGGGCTTTTTGTTGATGTCTATGGGAATAAGCGAAACGTAAACCGCTTATTTCTTCCGACGCAGCAGCAATCCGCCCAGTGTCAGCAGGGCCATCGTTGCCGGTTCGGGAATAGCATTAACGACATTGACTGCAATTTCATCGATCTGGGCTATGCCGGTACCCGTGCTCTTGACGAGAATGCCCAGGGTTCCACCGACTGATTCCGGAGTGGCTGCAATGCCAGTGGTGCTGTTGTACCAAACATGCTGCGACATCCAGTCGCTGTTAATGGCCTGTACATAGGACCCGAATACATTGGCCGGATTGTCATAGAACAGGGAGACGGTCCATTCACCATTGCCTGTCCAACCCCAGCGGGCAGCGATATAGGAAATGTCAAATACGTCACCGGCCTTAATGGTGTAGGAACTCATTGTATAAGCGGCATCGCCAGAACTCATAAAGCCGGCGTTTTGATACCCATAGCCACCCAGCCACCAGCCCACATCGGCAGCCTCAACGCCAGCGTCATTCAATGCTCCGGCAGCGCCGTTACGATAGTTGGTCCAGCCTATAATCTCCGGGGCCCAGGGAGCGTCAAAGCCTTTAAACGGCCCGTTGCCGGTAGTCACAATCCCAGAATCAAAATCGATGTTCACAAATGAATCGATGACCACGGCCTGTGACACAGTGGCCAACGCAGCCACCATACCTAAAACCAATACCTTCTTCATCTTTACGATCCTCCGAAAAAATGGTTACAATAAAACGTTTTACTGAACGTTTACGTCCCTCTTATTTTTGTACACACTTTGGCGAGATGTTGAAATGAGTATATGATGATATTTCCCACACCTCTTCCAAATTTCCTATCTTTCCAACAAAAGAATAACCTATTACTCATAGCAAAATCAAGGAAAAATCTGTATAGAGATTAATAAAGCCTGCCTGTGGTAACTGTAAACCATTGTATTTCAACAAGATACAGGTTTTTTTGGTGTGTTATTTTTGTTCCATCCCCACGAAATAAAATGAGGGATGGTCCCCTAACAAAGTGCTATTCGGCAGTGTCCCCAATTTAACTATATACTCAGAATTTCAAGTACGGTCTGGACATGGATTATTGGTTGGAATTCTTGGGTGTTTCCTTGCGGAGATATTGTTTTCGGCTGACAGGGCTTACCGGCCGGCCGTCTCTGGCGATTTTTACACAGGACACGATGGCGCTGTTGCGCAAGGTAAAGGGTTCTTCGTAGTAAAGACTGCTGCTGTTGGGGTCGGAGCCGTCGAGGGTGTAATGGATGCGGTAGGGGCCGTCAACCACAAAATCACTGAAGGATACGTCGATCGGCGAGGTGAATTCGGTTTCTTCCGGGTAAATTTCGGGCCCATAAATAATCTCAGGGTCGCTATCAAATGTTAATTCAATGACTGTTACAACGGGATCCAGAGCTTTTTCCGGGACAGCCAATACGACATTGATCGGTTCGCAGGTAATTCCAATCGGGCAATTCGGGTCTTGAAGAAAATGTGCCGATACGGGATTGCTGACCAATCCGGCCAGGACAAGCCTGCCGTCAGCGGGCCAGTCGAAAACGTGGATGTACAGGCGGTGGCCTTTGGTGGTACTGCGTCCGAAAGTCAGCTCCTTGAACCGGCTTGCCGTCGTGCCGTAAATACTGTCGCCGTTAATGTGGATCCATTGGCCGATTTGCTCCAGCCGCTGGAGGGATTCGGGCGGAAAAAGGCCTTCTGCGGTGGGGCCGACATTCAATAGGAAATTCCCGCCCTTGGAGACGACATCCACGAGCTTGCGGATCAAATCAGGGCCGCTTTTATAATTTTTGTCGGCTTTGTTGTATCCCCAGTGGTCATTCATCGTCATGCAGGTTTCCCAGTCATAAGGGAGTCCTGTTGCGGGGATCTCCTGTTCGGGGGTTCCGAAGTCACCGACCGCTTCGTTGGGATCGTACGTCCCGGCCATGCCCTGGCGACCCTTGCCGACACGATTGTTGATAATAATATCCGGCTTCAGACTGCGGACATACTGATATAAATCGCGTCCTCGTTCTTCGGTCCATGTATTCTCCCATTCCCCATCAAACCAGAGGACCGCCGGTTCATAACTGGAGATAATTTCTTTAAGCTGTCCTTTCATATACTGGACATAACGGTCAAAGTTGGCCCCCTCGGCCGGGCGTTTTTCCCATCTGCGGCGAGGCAGATAATCAGGATGGTGCCAATCCATAATGGAATAATAGGTGCAGAATTTCAGCCCCTGTTTGCGGCATTCTTCGGATAACTCCTTGAGAATATCGCGTTTGAATGGGGTATGCATTACGGTATAATCGGTCAGGGTGCTGTCAAACAGACAGAATCCGTCATGATGCTTGCTGGTAATGACGAGGTATTTGACTCCGCTGGACTGGGCAATGCGGACCCAGTCTGCGGCGTTAAATTTTGCAGGATTGAATCGTGTGGTAATTGTGGTGTACTCGTCGAGAGGGATTTGAGCCTCATTCTGGATCCATTCTCCATAATGAGTCTTGCCGTTCCATTGTCCTGCCGGCTCGGCATAGAGGCCCCAGTGAATAAACATCCCAAAGCGGGCCTGTCGCCACCAGGCCATTCGCATGTCCCTGTATTCGGCGGGTTCATTCAGAAAGGGAGCAAGGGCTGCCGATGCCGTTTCATGCTTCAGGACATCGGGTTCTGCCGCCCCATAAAGGTAGCTGGTCAGTATGGCGGCCAGCAGAAAGCCTCGCAGGGTCATTGGATGCATCATGCTGATTCCTTTCAGAGTCATACACAAACCCCTGTGTTATGGAGAGCAAACAAACAGTACCTCCCGTGCAAGGATATCCAAATCAGGAAATTCATTTCATTAAACCGGGGACAAGGTTATTGCTTCTTTTCTTCACGGCTTTTTCGAGCTCGATCCTGGAGAATATCCAGTTTGGATCGGATTTCGGTTGCCATCCGGCTGTTAGGGAAGTTTTGCACAATTTCTTTGCCCGTTTCCAGGGCGGACAACCAATTGCGTTCTGTTACGGCCATGGTAAACTGAACCCCGAGATTGTGCAGTTTGGTTTTGAAGACGGTGCTGGCTGATTCCTGCAGTGCCAGCGCTTCGGTGGGAGTCAGATATTGATCCAGTTCTTTGAGGATGGCCAGGCTTCTATCCGTATCCTTGGCCTGAACCGCTCTGTCCCATTCACAAAGCAGCTCACCTTTTCGTAAATCTTTGCGTTCCCGCAGACGCGAGGGCATAGATTTGGCTTTTTCCGAATACGGGAACATCTTCATCAGGGTTTCGATTTGGGAGGCCGCCTGGGCCCAGCGGGCCTGGTCCATCAATTCTTCGATGTGCGTGATAATCTGCTGGACCCGTCCTTCTTCAGTCGAAGTGCGGTATTTCTCAGTTATCGTTTGAAGTTTGACTCCCAATTGCTGATAGCGGGGGGATTCTGCCATCGCTTTGAGCATCGATTCCACGGCATCGAAATCGTGCTGATGCAATTGGGTCAATGCGGCCTCGCCCAATTCAAGCTGTTCTATGTCCTGAAAAGCGATCTCCTTGGCTGTGTCACTCAGATGAGATGCTTTGTTGATTTGGGTAAGAAGGTTGTTGCTGCGGGCCATCACTTCTGTCAAATTGTCCAGTTTAATTCCAATTTCTTTGGAGGATTGCACGCATTCCCACAGTAACAACACCATGGAAAAAGACAGAATAAGGGTTGCAAAACCAATCAAAACAAAAAACAACCATTCAAAAAATCGGGCTGTGGAGTGCTGTTCATAACATTTAAAGAGGAACTCGAGAAGGAATACGACAAAAGCGACCGCCAAAACTGCCGCAAACATCTGATGCCATTTGATACGCCATAATTGTGAGTCTTTGGGGGCCTTCAGGAAGTTCATATTTCTCTCCTTAGTCAGAACAATCAAGGCCAACTTTCTTCCTGTAATTATACCTCCGGACAGGAGTCTTTGTCAAAATGATTATGGTATATTGTAGCATGAATGTAAAGAATCAGGACAGATATGTCCGCATAAAAAAACGCCACAGGCAAAAGACATGGTCAAGTAAAACATAAAACGTGATGTTTGGGTGTCGAGTTAATAAATAGAACAAACAATATCTTAATAATCCGTCTTTAACCAGTTCTCTGTTAACGGAATCAGATCGTTGGGTTCGACCACATAATTCCTGTTGAAATCAGCATAAATGCATAAACTGTTCGGATCGGTCGGTGTATTGGGATCGGAATTATTGGACGCAAAGATGCCCGAAAAGTCTGGAACGGAGAGGATTGTGTTTGGATCCATGGGAACATTTGGATCCCAGGGATGTGTGTTACAGACACAGAGCCATTCCCTTGAAAAAAGCGACAAATCGTCCAGATTGACTGTGCAATCTTTGTTGAGATCGCCCAGCAGAACGCCAGGCCCGCAAATCAGCAGATTGTCAATAGCCAGATAGCTTTCATAAATGGTATCTGCCCCTCCATCATTCACACTCATGGTAAGATGATACCACCCTTCTTGTTCTGGAGTGATGGTGTACGAAAAATCCTTCCATGTTTCGGTGCTTCCGTAATCTCCGACACTATCTACGGAACAGAAGACGATAGAAATATCGGACAGAGTGTACGGAGGCGGGTTGTTCGGATCAACAATCGGATTTAACACAATCGTGCCGGTATCGGTAAAGGGCCGATAATCACAGGTTCCAAAAAAGAAAGAACCGGTAATTGTTGTCCCGGCCGGGAGAAACAGGTCTTGATAAGCCTGAGAAATGGCTATCTTTGAGTCGGAGCCAAGCCCCATATCACCCGTGGAAAGGACCAGGAATTTTTCTCCTTCAACAGGACTGGGAATCCACCACTTGACCGGTTGATTGTAATTAATGCTGGGATAAAACACAGAATGTATTCCCGCATAGTTTACAAGGTTCCAGTCCAATGGAGGTACAAACGGTAACGAATTCGGTTCCATCGGTCCAGCAAATTCGAAACTCCTATTCTGGATCTGTCCAAAAACCGAAAACGAAATAATCAATAAAATAAATAAGTGCAACCCCGGCATCCTCATGGTTCTGGTTCTCGAAATTTCCCATATTATATCAACTTGGAACCATTGATACAACTCCTTTGCAATAGTATCGTTATACTATATATCAATGAAGACGACAAAAGACAGGGGATGTTTCAATTAAATTAATAATTTTGCAAAAATGAGGGAGTGTTTATAATTTTCAACAGAACTTCTAAGTCCTTTTATTGAAATTAGATAGAAATAATAAGTCAGGGGGTTGTCTTGGCGGATGTTGATAAAACGCAACGCCATCGCAAGACCGTTATAAACGCCGGCTTACAAAAAACTGGTTAAAGATTTTCTTTTTGTTTTAATAAACGGGATTTTGCTGCCTTTGGCCTATAAAATGGGTCTGGACAGGACTGTCGGAATAGAAATTGCAGGAATATCAGACAACGGTATACAGCGTGGTGAAAGCGAATATTGATAGCCGGGGGCTAAGATGAATAACGAAGCGATGTTTGAAAAGCAGTTGCAGGAGCTGTTAAGGGAAATAGGCCCGTTGCCAGAGCCTTCCTATCAGAAATTGGTTGATCTGGCCCGGCAAACGCAGCAAAGCAGGCAGCAGTTAAAAGATAGCATAGGTAAACTTCAGGATTCGCTGGATTATCTCCGGGTGAGTGTCAAATACCTTTTGTTTGATCTGGAGGCCACGCGTCGGGAAAATGCTTATCTCAAGAGCCTGCTGCAAAAGATGGAATAATAATAAAAGACACATTCGACTCGGATTATTTTGAATCGGATGTGTCTTTTTATTTACTTAGACGACCTGTATCATCTTTTATATAACAATATTGACTAACCTGCCTTTAATGACAATCACTTTTTTGGGCTGTTTGCCTGCGATAGCGGCTTGGACTTTTTGACTGGCCAGGGCGACTTTTTCCAGTTCCGCCTCAGACGCATCGGCGGCCACGACAATTTTATCTTTGATTTTACCCAGCACCTGGACGGCGATTTCAACCTGCTGGGCTTTGGCCAGTTCGGGATCGAATGCCGGCCAGGGTTCATAGGCCAGGGTTGTAGAATGGCCCAGCTTTTCCCACAGTTCTTCGCAGATGTGTGGTGCGAATGGCGACAGGATCAGGACAAATGGCTCAAGGACGGCTTTGGGACGTACATCATACCGGCCCAGATGATTGACAAAAATCATCATCTGGCTGATGGCGGTATTGAACGCAAAGCCTTCGATATCCTGTGTTACCTTTTGAATGGTCTGGTGTAGCATCCGCACGGTATCAGCATCCGGAGCGGTATCCTGCACGGCCTTGTGCAGATTGCCGGTTTCCTGATCCACGATCAATCGCCAGACCTTGCCGAGGAAACGGTGTACCCCTTCAACGCCCTGCATGCTCCAGGGTTTGGTCGCCTCCAGCGGTCCCATAAACATCTCATACAGACGCATGGAGTCGGCGCCATAGTCGGCGATGACTTTGTCGGGATTGATGACGTTGCCGCGGGACTTGCTCATTTTCTGGTTGTCTTCACCTAAAATCATCC
Source organism: Anaerohalosphaeraceae bacterium (assembly GCA_040306945.1). GTDB lineage: Bacteria > Planctomycetota > Phycisphaerae > Sedimentisphaerales > Anaerohalosphaeraceae > Anaeroglomus. Next base: position 13,562 of record JAWRKM010000021.1, on the reverse strand, counting down.
CCTGGTTAACCAGCTTCTTAAATGGTTCCTGCGAGGAGGTATAGCCCAGGTCAAACAGCAGCTTGTGCCAGAACCGCGAATACAGCAGATGCAGGACCGCATGTTCGGCGCCGCCGATATACAAATCGACCGGCAGCCAGTATTGTTCTTTTTCCGGATCAAAGGGCGCGTTGGGATTTTTCGCATCCGTATAGCGGAGGTAATACCAGCAGCTTCCAGCCCATTGCGGCATGGTATTGGTTTCGCGTTTGGCTTTGGTGCCGTCGGGCAGGGTAACATTGACCCAGTTGGTGGCTTTGGCCAGCGGAGGTTCGCCGGTGCCGGTGGGCTTGAAATCTTCGACTTCCGGCAGTCCCAGCGGCAGGTCGCTTTCCTTCAAGGCAATGGTGCGGCCGCCTTCGGTGTGCAGAATCGGGAACGGTTCCCCCCAATACCGCTGCCGGCTGAACAGCCAGTCACGCAGCTTGAAGTTGACGGTTTTTTTGCCGAGGCCTTGTTCTTCCAGCCAGGCGGTGATTTTTTCTTTGAATTCCGGGGTTTTAAGCCCATTAAATTGGCCGGAGTTGATGGCGATGCCATTGTCACTGAAGCAGATTTCACCTTTTTCCGCCTGGGCTGCCAACTCCGCATTTTCAGGTTTGACGACCTGAATAATCGGCAGATTGAATTTCTTGGCAAATTCAAAGTCGCGGTCGTCGTGAGCGGGTACAGCCATAATCGCGCCGGTGCCGTAGCTGATGAGCACATAATCGCTGATCCAGACGGGGATTTTCTGCCCGTTGACCGGATTGATGGCATAGGCGCCGGTGAACTGGCCGGTTTTGTCTTTGGCCAGATCGGTGCGGTCGAGGTCGCTTTTGCGGGCGGCCTGTTCCTTATAGTCTGCGACGGCCTGCTTGTATTGGGCTGTGGTAATCACATCGACCAGCGGATGTTCCGGGGCCATAACCATATAGGTTGCACCGAACAGGGTATCGGGGCGGGTGGTAAAGACCCGCAGTTTGGCATCGTGGCCGTCCAGCTGGAAGTCCACCTCGGCACCAACGCTTTTGCCGATCCAGTCCTGCTGGAGTTTTTTGATTGATTCGGACCAGTCCAGCCCTTCCAATCCGTCCAGCAGCCGCTGGGCGTATTTGGTGATGCGCAGCATCCACTGCCGCATGGGTTTGCGGATGACGGGGTGGCCGCCGCGTTCACTAACGCCGCCGACCACTTCTTCATTGGCCAGCACAGTGCCCAACGCCGGGCACCAGTTGACGGGGGCATAGGATTCATACGCCAGGCGATGGTCGTTGATGTATTTCTCGACAGCATCTGGTCCCTGGGCCTGGATTTCGGCTGGAATGGGCAATTCCTCAATGGGCCGAGCTTTTTGCAGGGTTTCGTCAAACCAGCTATTGTAGAATTTCAGAAAAATCCACTGGGTCCATTTATAGTAATTGATATCGGTCGTATCGACCTGCCGGTCCCAGTCGTAGGAAAAGCCCAGCGACTGAATCTGGCGCCGCATGTTATCGATGTTTTTCTGGGTGGTGATAGCCGGATGAGTACCGGTTTGGACGGCGTACTGCTCAGCGGGCAGGCCGAAGGCGTCCCAGCCGATGGGGTGCAGGACGTTGAATCCGGTCATCCGTTTATAGCGAGCGACGATATCGCTGGCGGTGTAGCCTTCCGGGTGGCCGACATGCAGGCCTGCACCGGACGGATACGGAAACATATCCAGTACATAGTACTTGGGCCGCTGCTCCAGCGGCAAGGAGGGATCGGGCTGGGCGGTTTTAGTCTTCGTCGAGCCATCAGGGGCCGCGAAGGTCTTATTCGAGACCCAGAAGTCCTGCCATTTTTTTTCTATTTGCGTAAAGTTGTATCCGCCTTTTTCCATGGTTATATACCTTACCTCATACGGCTGTTCATTCATGTTTTATGTGAAAGAATAAACCGGGGATTATACTATGTTCTGGGGGAAAGAAAAGCCTGTAATTTGAAGTATTCAGACAAGGGCAAGCGGCAGCCCCCGGGGCGTCCTTCCTGGTAAGCTATTCTATCGAGATACGTTGTGCCTAACGACAGGCTATTCGGATACTGCTGTATTGGGCTTTGTCCATCGATGCAGTGAGGGGGGATTTCTGGCACGCTTTGATGTGGACATATGAAGGTATAAATATATCAAAATCTTGGTTTGTCGTGCAAAAGTTGGATAAAATTATTTCACTTTTTGGCCTTTGGGGGATAAGATACCCCGAATACCCGCCGGGCGGGTATTCAATAATTCATAGAAGATAACAATAGCAGGCAGGATTCCGCCTTGGGCGGAACCATTTTGTTAGGGACCCAACGTGAGACAATGGCGATTTGAGATTACCAGTCGGCAGGGTGTTGCCGATGTACACGGAAAAGCCACACTCGGCAGTATCCGTGAGCTGGCGATTCAGTCCGTGGACGATGTGCATTTTACACGGGTGTATCTGATTGAAGCGGATTTTGATGAGGCGTTTGCCCAGCGGGTAGGGCGAGAACTGCTTGCCGACCCCGTATGTCAGGAATATGTCATCGGTCATGCACCGCTGCCTTCGGGTGCCGTGCAGGCGACCCAGGTGGAAGTTCACCTCAAAAGCGGCGTGACCGATCCAACGGCTGAATCCGTTCTGGCGGCGCTGAAAGACATGGGGGCCAAAGCGGTTGCCAGTGTGCGTACCGCACGCAAATATGTCCTGTTTGGAGCCGTGTCGCAGGAGGATGTGCAGACTATCTGCCGTCGTGTCCTGGCCAACGACTGTATCGAGGAAGTGGTTTACGGCAGTGATGCCGAGCCGCCAAGCCCGCATACCCAGCCGTATCAGATGAAGCTGGTGCATGTCCCGATTCGTGAGCTGGACGATGAAGGCCTTGTCCGTCTGAGCAAAGAAAAAGACCTGTTTTTGAATCTGACCGAGATGCGGACGATTCAGGATTATTTCAAACGCATCGGCCGCGAACCCACCGACATCGAGTTGGAGTCGCTGGCCCAGACCTGGAGCGAGCATTGTGTTCATAAGACCTTGAAAAGTGCTGTCGAGATGGACTATGACGGCAAGACCGTACGTTTTGGCAACCTGCTCAAGGAGACGGTTTTTAAGGCGACACAGGAACTGAACAAAGACTGGTGTATTTCGGTGTTTGCCGACAACGCTGGCGTAATTGAGTTTGAGCCGGATATGGCGGTCTGTTTTAAGGTGGAAACCCACAATCACCCCTCGGCCCTGGACCCCTACGGTGGTTCGGCAACGGGCATCGGCGGAGTGATTCGTGACCCGATGGGTACCGGGATGGGGGCCAAACCGGTCGCCAATACCGATATTTTCTGTTTTGCCCGGCCGGATATGCCTTTCTCTGAGGTGCCCAAGGGGGTGCTGCATCCCCGGCGGATTATGAAGGGTGTCGTCTCCGGCGTACGTGACTATGGCAACCGGATGGGGATTCCCACCATTAACGGGGCAATTTATTTTGATGATCGTTATGTCGCCAATCCGCTGGTTTTCTGCGGCAATATCGGCCTGATTCCCCGTGATAAATGCTTTAAACATCAGAAATCCGGGGATTATATCGTTGTCGTCGGCGGTCGGACTGGACGGGATGGCATCCACGGTGCCACCTTCTCCAGCGGCGAGATGACCCACGAACATGAGACGATTTTTTCTCATGCTGTCCAGATTGGTAATGCGATTACCGAAAAGAAGATGCTGGATGTACTGTTGATGGCCCGCGATCAGGGATTGTATGATGCCATTACCGACTGCGGTGCGGGGGGCCTTTCCAGCGCTGTCGGCGAAATGGGCGAAAAACTTGGTGCCGTCGTGGATTTGGATAAGGTGCCGCTCAAATACGCCGGACTGAGTTATACGGAAATCTGGATCAGTGAGGCCCAGGAGCGGATGGTTATTGCTGTCCGTCCTGAGCAAATAGACAAGACGCTGGCTCTGTTTGCGTCTGAAGATGTTGAAGCTACTGTCATCGGGCGGTTTACTGATGATAAGCAGCTTGTCCTGCGATACAACGGCGTGGAAGTCGGGCGGCTGGACATGGAATTTCTGCACGAAGGGATTTCCAAGTATTCCCGCAAGGCGGTATGGACTACCCCAAAACTCTCGGAACCGTCCATTGCTGAAAAGAAAAACTACAACGATGAGCTTCTGGCGATTTTGTCCAGTTACAACGTCGCCAGCAAAGAATGGGTTATTCGTCAATACGACCACGAAGTGCAGGGCGGCAGTGTGATCAAGCCCCTGACCGGGATTGCCAACGACGGCCCCTCTGATGCGGCGGTTATCCGTCCGCTGCATCATTCGGATCGCGGGATTGCGGTGGCCTGCGGGATGAATCCATTCTATGGCGATATCGATCCTTACTGGATGGCTCTGTCGGGCATCGATGAAGCGATTCGCAACCTGATTTGCGTGGGTGCCCGGCCCGACCGAATTGCCCTGCTGGATAACTTCTGCTGGGGCAATTGCAATCGGCCGACGACCTTTGGTACGCTGGTACGTGCGGCGCAGGCCTGCTATGACGGGGCGATCGGTTTTGGTACGCCGTTTATCTCCGGCAAGGATTCGCTCAATAATGAATTTGTCTGCGAAGATGGTCGGGTGATTTCGATTCCCGCGACACTGCTGATCAGTGCCATCGGGATCGTGGATGATGTCAACCAATGTGTGACCATGGATGTCAAACAGGCGGGTAATTTGCTGTTTGTGGTGGGTTCCACAGCCAATGAATTAGGCGGTTCCCATTATTACCGACTGAACGGCCAATTGGGTGCCAATGTTCCCAAAGTTGAGATCAGCAGGGCACTGCGAACAGCTCAAAAGCTCAGTGAGGCCATCCGCAAGGGCCTGGTGCGAAGCTGTCATGACTGTTCCGAAGGCGGGCTGGCTGTGGCACTGGCGGAAATGGCATTTGCCGGCGGGTTGGGCATCCAAGCTGATTTGCGCGGTCTGCCGACGACCGAAGAGTGTGTGCGAACCGATGCCCAGTTGTTTAGTGAATCCAATAGCCGGTATATCGTGGAAGTTGCTCCGTCGCATTTTCATGAATTTGCATCGCTGATGTCGCATGTGCCGTTTGGTCAGATTGGTGAAGTGGTACATACTGACCGGCTGACCATTCGCAGCCGCAAACAGCAGGTGGTCGTGGATTGCGATCTGGCTTCCCTGAAACAGGCATGGCAAAAGCCGCTGGCATGGAAATGATAACCCGAAGGAATTCCAATCAAAAGATTAGCTTTCAGGCAGAAAATAAACGATGAAACAGGCAAAAGTATTAGTGTTGCGTGCGGCAGGAGTGAATTGTGACCTCGAAACCCAGGTGGCGTTTGAACTGGCCGGCGCCGCCGGCGAGCGTATTCATATCAACCGTTTGATTGAAAAGCCGTCCCTGCTGGATGGGTTTGATATTCTGGTTTTCCCCGGCGGTTTCAGCTACGGCGATGATGTTGCTGCCGGCAAAGTGCTGGCCAACCAGGTTGTGCATCACCTGGCCGAGCCGCTGCATCGGTTTATTGAACAGGGCAAGCTGATTCTGGGCATCTGCAACGGTTTTCAGGTCTTGATTAAAACCGGTCTGCTGCCTGATCTTGATGGCAAAGCCCAGCCGAGTCTGACGGATATGCCCGCCACGCTGACTGACAATGACAGCGGCAAATATGAGGATCGCTGGGTTTATCTGCAGCCCGGCACCAACCGCTGTGTATTTCTGGATCCCGCCCGGCGTCTGTATATCCCGGTGGCCCACGGCGAAGGCAAGATTCTTGTCAAAGACTCGCAGACTCTCGAACGCATTATCGCCAACGGCCATGTGGCTTTTCGGTATGTCGATGAACACGGCAAGCCCGGCCCGTTCCCCATTAATCCCAACGGTTCTACCGACGATATCGCCGCATTGACTGATTCGACAGGGCGGGTGATGGGGATGATGCCGCATCCGGAACGGTTTGTCCGCTGGACGCAGCATCCGCGATGGACCCGGCTGACGGCAAAGCAAAAAGAAGGCATGCCGGATGGGATGACGATCTTCACCAATGCGGTTCGCTATGTGGAGTCCAATTTATAAGGGCTGTCTGCTCTGGTTTCCGGAGGTCTCCGGGAGTATGAGGTCATGACGCACTCACGAAAACTGGTGTTTGGATGGTATGATTACGCCGTTTTCTTGGGTTATTTTGTTTATGCTGCTGGATCGATAGTCCTTCCTGTTGTCCTGGTATCGCTGGCTCGTGAGCTGAAATTCACGCTGGAAGAAGGCGGCCTCAGTGCCGGCGGGGCGTTATCCATTGGCCGTGCAGGGATGATTTTGATTTTCATGCTGTTGTGCGGATTTATGGCCGGCCGGTGGGGTAAACGCCGTGTTTTTGGGGTGTCGCTGCTGCTGGCTGCAATTGGTCTTGGATTATCGGCTTGGGCATCCAATTACGGTATTTTATTTTTTGCCTTGATGGTTACTGGGATTGGCGAAGGGGCTATTGAGGGACTGGCAACACCATTTGTGCAGGACTTGCATCCGGACCAGCCGGGACGATATCTGAATTTTGCTCACGCCTTCTGGCCGATTGGACTTCTGTGTACGGTTCTTTTGTTTGGATGGCTGTTATCCGTTGGGGTGTCCTGGCGGGTGATGATGGCATCAGTCGCCTTCGCTGCCCTCCTTCCAGCGGCAATGCTGCTGGTGCCGCCAAACAAGTATCCCTGCCCCGAACATCCCGAGCCGCTGCACTGGTCTGTGGTTCATCATCAGGCAATGACGATTCTTGGGATTCGACGATTCTGGCTGTTTTTTGCGGCGATGTTTGTTGCTGGCGGTGGGGAAATCTGTTTGACGTTCTGGTCGGCCAGCTATATCCAGTTGCATTTTTCGGCGACAGCCTGGTCTGGTGCGGTCGGAACCGCTGTTTTTGCTGCAGGCATGATCTTGGGCAGAACCCTCTGGGCGTATTATATCCGACAGCATCAGCTTAGCAGGCTGGTCATCATCTCTGCGATGGGAGGGACTCTCATTACGCTGTGTTTTCCCGTGCTGAATCATTTGGGGCTTTTCTTTATCCTGCTGTTTCTGGCCGGATTTGCTACGGCTCCCTTCTGGCCCAGTATTCAAAGTTATTGCACCGATTGCCTGCCCGATGCAGATAAGACCATGATATTTATTCTACTGTCCTGTTCGGGTATTCCCGGATGTGCATTCTTTACCTGGCTGATGGGGTATGTCGGGAATTTAAGCGGCAGTCTGGGGCTGGCATTCTATCTGGTTCCAGCGTGTTATCTTCTGCTGGCCCTGATGATTGGGATTGACCGGATGATTCATCAGGCGTGGGAGTCGAAAAAAGTTTCCGCTCTTGTTTGTCGGGATTAAAATCCCAAGTCAAGATTTGCCGTCCATTCTGAATGTCGCATGGAGCGGTATTTTTTTGGGGGGGTGAAAAACGGCTTAGTATATCGAAGGTCCCATAATTTCATAAGGAGTTCGGTATTGTTGGTCACATAAAAGCGTCTTGGACTTGATGTCTTAAATCAGAGTGCATAAAATGAGATATACACAGGGGCCGTGTGGTAGCGCATCGGAGTGCAAATACGTTTTTTGAAATAAAGCTCAAACCAAGACAGAATAAATCGATTATTATTTTATTGTTAATAAAAATAAAAATTTCCGGGGTAATTTTCACCTCGAAGGGTATTTAGCAGTAGGAAAAATAGTGAAGTAAGGGCATGTACATAATTTTAGTCATTTGGTAGACAAATAAACGGCAGGGTGTTGATTACATGAAAGAAGCATCCCTTCAGTTCGATGGGAATGATCGTGAAAAGTCAAACAAAGACGACTTTATCAGTTTGTTTTTATCCAATCAGCGTCGTATTTTCACGTTTATTCTTATGTTTGTCCCCAATCGGTCTGATGCCGAGGACCTGATGCAGGAGACGGCATCCTGGATGTGGAAAAATTTTGACGAATACAAACCCGGAACCAATTTCGGGGCCTGGGGTGTTCAGGTGGCTCGTTATAAGATTCTCAAATTACATAATCGAACCCAGAATAGCCGGTTGAAATTTGGTGGCGATCTGGTGGACCTGATAGATGCCAGGGCTGAACAGGTTCTGGATAGTGCTTCTCTGAAAATACATGCCTTGCGCAAATGTATTTCCGGAATGACCGAACAGAATCGCCGGCTTTTGTATTTGCGTTATGAAGAGGGAATGTCTCCGCAAAAGCTGGCTCAGATGCTGGGGCGTCCGGTACATGGACTGTATAAGACCATGGCTCGTATTCATAAAATGCTGCTTCGATGTGTTCGGCAGAAATTGGTTGCTGAGGGAGACGAGTAATGCCGCAGGATAGACCCATCGAACTGGACGAGCTGATTCTCAAGGAGATAGATGGTGTTATTACCGACCAGGAATTCGCCGAATTGTCTGAGTGTCTGCGGCGTGATCCGGAGTCGCTTGATTATTATCTTGATTTCATGACGCTGTGTGCCGGCATTCTCAAGCCCGGCGAAGTCACCCTCTGTGATGATGCCTGCTGTTCACTCTATTTGGCCGAAGAGATTGGTCAGTCGGCCCTCTGGATGGCGCTGGCGGAAAATGAGCGCACTGCCGAGGCAATTCCTCTGGAAAAAGCCGAGCCTTTGCCCTCGCTGGAAACCCCGCTTGAGATATCTACTCGCAGGCAGAATGTGTCGCGTGTGGCACTTTATACGGCGATTGTCTCCACGGCGGCGCTGCTGTTGATGATTGCATTTGTGGTGACCCATCCCCGACAGAGCCGGGATGCCGTGGCCACTCTGACCGGCAGCAGCCAGGCGGTATGGAGTGAAACGCCCGGCCTTTCCAAAGACAATAACCGCCTGTATACGCATTCCACCTTGAATCTGCTGGAAGGATTTGCGGAAATTACGTTCGATAACCAGGCCCGGATTATCCTGCAGTCTCCGACCCGGATCGATATTGAAGATTATAATCAGATCTATCTGAGCAGCGGGAAATTATCCGCAGTGATTCCACCCTCTGCGGTTGGATTTGTGGTTCGTACTGCAGCGGCAACCGTGGTGGATTACGGGACGGAATTCGGCGTTACAGCGGATGCTGCCGGGCATACGGAAGCCCATGTCTTTGAAGGCAGGGTGGAACTGCGAAGTGGTTCAGATCCGATTCGATTTGCAGGGCTTATGAAGCTGACCAAAGGTCTGGCCGGTTGTGTCAGCCAAACCGGTCAGCTTATGCCGGACGTGATGCCGGCGCAGCCGTCGTCCTATGTTCGGCATCTGCCCGCAAAGCCGACATTCGGCCGGCCGGGCAAACGTTTAGATTTGGCCGATATTGTCGGGGGGGGGAATGGTTTTGGGACAGGCCAGGAGTGTGTCGGGATAGAACCTATCTCCGGCAAGATTATCAAGGACTTGCTGCTGGTAAATCGAAAACTGGGGCGTTCACAGTATTTTCCGGTTCCCGAAAACCCCTTCATTGATGGGGTGTTTGTTCCCTTTGGGGGGGATGCTCCGCAGATTGTCACATCGCAGGGGCACATTTTTGACCAGTGTCCAGCAACGGACGGCTGTTATTGGATTGAGATTACCAATAAGCCGGTTGCCAGTATCGCTGGAAATGCCGGCGGGGAGGCTCTTGATCTCCATCTGGTTCGTCTGGGCGGAATCCAGTTCGGCGTACCGATGCATCCGGGTATTATGATGCACTCCAATACGGGGATTACGTTTGATTTGGATGCCATCCGGGCATCGATTCCCGGTGTGCGCATCCGTCGTTTTACGGCCTTGTGTGGTATGTCCGACACCGTAATTCAGCAAAATGTTAAAGCTGACATGTGGGTTCTGATAGATGGTCAAAAGCGACGGCAGGAACATTTAATCTATAACCAGACCAGTCATTATACGAATGTCGAGGTGGACATTGATGACCACGATCGGTTTTTGACGCTTGTGTCAACCGATGGCGGAGACAACAATGGTGGTGACTGGACATTCTTTGGCGATCCGGCTTTGGAACTGGAGCCGGTCTGGCAGCAGCAACGCCCCTAATCTGAGTTCTTTTACAAATCCATCAATCGCTGCTTTGATGCAGAAGTGTAAGTGGCATATGAATGACTCTGTCCTGTCAGAAAGGAGGGCCGTGTTGGTCTTAAATTAGAGGCAGTGATAACACATTGTAAAAAGAGTAATGGTTCATTCAAATCATGTTAAATGTTTAGGAGAGGTGCTATGAGTAAAGCAAGCAAATGTCTATGGGTCGCTGTGTTGGCGACGATGACGGTGATGTCGCTGCAGGCATCGGCCGCATCTATTTCAATGAATTTTGTCGAGAATGCAACCAACCAGATCCTGGCTGGAGGAACCCCGATTGGCCCGATCGGGACAGACGGTATTTACTGGAATCACAATTCCGCAGTAGGGACTCCCTGGGCAACCAACTCGATGTCCAATCTGAAAGATGATACCGGCGCCGTCACGGGCGTGAATGTTTCCTGGAGAAGCTCGAATACGTGGTATACCGGTGAAGGCACCGGCAGCGATGAAGCCAAGCTGTCCGTCGGCTATCTGGATGACGGCGTGACCACCAGTCCGTATGGCGTCCAGGTGACCTTTACCAATATCCCGTATGCCCGGTATCGCGTGTATGGCATGTATGCGTCAGATACGAACCAGAATACTTCGCCGTATATTGTCACCATGCGGAATTTTGAGGTCAACGGTGTCTGGGTTCTGGGCGGAACGGATGCCACGACCGCACAGGCCTATGGCCGAACGGATCGCAACTTTACGGCCAATGGTGCATATTGGACCAAAATTGAGCCTGGTGTCAAGGTCGGTAATTATTGGACCATTGATACCACAGGTTCGACACTGACCATCAGAGGGTTACCGAGAAATGGGTCTCAGCGAGGTTCGCTTTCCGGTGTGATTATTCAGGAACTGGATCCGTTCCTTGGTTATGATCCTGATCCTGCTGTTGGCAAGGAAGTTCCGCTCAGCCAGGTGTTGAGCTGGAAACAGGTTCCCCAGGTCGGCGGTCTGGGCGTAACCTATAAGGTCTATTTCGGGACCGATCCCAATTCAGTGAATCTGCCTCTGGTCAAAACCACCACGTCGAATTCAACTGATTTCTTCTATGATCCCGATCTGGCCAACAGTATGAAATACTACTGGAGAGTCGATGCTCTGGAGCCTAATCTGGCCGGCAGTCCAATCGTGCACAAGGGTGAGGTATGGTGGTTTACCACTCAGCCGCCGTCACCCCGTATTGAAACCAATCCGGTCAGTGTGACGGTTCCGGCAGGTACGGCACAGGTCCAGTTCTCGGTTACAGGCATAAATATTGCCACCTATCAATGGTATAAAGACGGAGTGGCCCTGACGGCAGCCCCGGCGCTGTACACGGGTGAAAAGACCGCAACGCTGACGATTCTGGATGTTCAGGTGGCCGATGAAGGTTTCTATTATTGTGTGGCGGATAACAGTCTGAATCAGCCTGCCACATCGACTTCGGCTCAGCTTCTGACTGAACGCCTGGTTGGCTGGTGGAAACTTGACGGTGATTTGACGGATTCGGTTGATGAAGTGATTGCTGGTGCAGCCGCTCATGACGGCAGTTCGGCCGATCCGAACTACGTCGTTGGCAAAGACGGCAGCGCATTGCAGTTCTTTGGCGGTACAGATGATATTGTTACGATCAACAACAGCGTGGACTTCTTTAATTTCTATCCGCGTGGTTATACCGTCAGTGCCTGGGTGAATATGCCGGAAAAAACCGGTGCTGACTGGGGTGCCTTTGTGGCCAAGCAGCAGCGCGAAGACGGAGCCAGCTGGAAAGGCTTTGTTCTGAGCCATCAGGCCGCAGGCCAGGCGGTAAGTACTCTGCGTCAGTCATTCAATGACCTGGGATCAGGTACCGATGTGGATGACAACAAATGGCATCTGGTTGTCGGAACCTATGATGCGGCAACCAAAACAGGTAAGATCTATGTGGATGGCGTCCTCAAGGGACAGGCTACCAATACCGCTACAGTGGAGACGAACCCCAGAGCCCTGATTTTCGGGGAAGAAGTATCGACAAGCAGAATTTCGCCCTATATCGGTCTTCTTGATGATGTTCGCATCTGGAGTTATGTGGTTGATCCGGTAACGGTTGCAACCCTGTACACCGACTTTAATCCCGGAGCCGAAATCTGTGTGGAATATCATAAATATGATGTGGCCGGTCCCAATGGCATCGGCGATGCATTCCGCGATTGCCGCGTCGATCTGTATGATTTCGTACCCTTTGCGAATGCCTGGCTCGATTGCAATATCGTGCCCACATGCATCCCCTAACTGGATGTGAAATCAATGGATTTTCTTTTGTGAATTAAACTGGACTGGAAAGCCCTGAGATAATTGGGGCTTTCCAGTCTTTTGCGGCTTATCCGTGTTGATATTACAGGAGAGCTGCCCAGGGGGAGATTGAAAGGGGGCGTGTGCATCTATTAAACTTGAGGGGGCATTTTGACGGATTCATAAGGGGACATTTATTGAGACAGAGTCCGGCAGGACAAATTCATTGTTTTCTGCACAGAGGAAAAAAGATGAATATGAACATCCATCGGCCGTTTTATCTTGCAGTTGTTACTTTATTCTTTTGTTATGTAACGGCCTGGGGCGGGTTATTTGACCCGCCGCTCCAAAATGCCAGCTTTGAAGATAATCCCCTTGCACCGGGAGCTGTGACTTATACGTTCAACCACTGGCATGACATCAGCGGCTGGGTCGAATATACCACCGGCCCGGCCGGCAACGGCCTTCCTCTGACACCCTATGGCAATATCTGGGCGGGGTTTATAGGGAATGCCCCGAACCCCAATACCGGTTTAATTTATCAACAGGTCGGGACCTGGTCGGAAAATATGGGGTGCGAAGTGATTTTCCTGTTCGGCAAACGTGCCGGCAAGGCGGCTTTCCCGATACGAATTGCCCTCTGGGCAGGCGGTACTGCGGCCAGCGCTGCCGATGGTGTGTCGCTGACGGCCATTGGTGCAACTATGATTAACAGCGTGACCATTACCCCCGATTTTGGCGGCCTGGATGTCGCAACCCTCGAAAGCCATGTTTTTCTGACTACAGGGACCGGCCGTTCTACAACAGATGCCCTATGGCTTGAATTCAAGAGCATGGGGACGATTGACAGTCAGATGTATATCGATCATGTCCAAATCAGGGCGGCGGTTCTGGCCAACACCCCCGTCCCGGCCAATGGCGCCGTCCGCATCCACCCGGCTCCCGAACTGAGCTGGCAGGAGCCTCCTGTCGAAAGTGCGACCTACAATCTTTATTTCGGTCCCAATCCCGATGTCGCGTCCAATCCCAAATGGACGAATGTGCATCCGCCGTTTAATCCCGGCACACTGGATTATATGACTACCTATTACTGGCGAGTCGATACGATTGTAGGCAGTAATGTTTTTTCCGGCGATGTCTGGACCTTTACAATAGGCGGCAAGACTTCCGATCCAAGCCCCGCAAACGGCACAGAGAATCTGCCGATGTCGGACAAGAATCT
>JAWRKM010000020.1:0-8859 GCA_040306945.1 Anaerohalosphaeraceae bacterium | reverse complement strand
TTTGACATGATACCCTCTTATTTTAAGGTACTCTTGTCATTATAAAAGGTTCGTACCAATCTTGAATGAAAGAGGTGTTGTTCCCTGGCGTGAATGGATTATAATGATATTGCCATAGCAGAATCAGGACAATCGAAAGGGTGCGATGATGCGAGGCTATATCAAATACATTAAGCGGGCCAGGGAACTGGGGGCAGTCGAGGCCAAAATCATTCCGGCCAAGAGTATTGTTGCTGCAGAATGGGTTCGGCTCAAGTGTCAGTTTGGGTGTGATGGATATGGGCAGTGCCTGACGTGTCCGCCGCATTCACCGACCCCTGAACAGACCCGCCGGATGCTGGGCTTTTACAAGTCAGCATTGCTGATTCACGGCGATGCCTATACAGATATTCGGTCGGTGGTGCCGGTGCTGGAACGGGAGATATTTCTGGATGGCTTTTACAAGGCCTTTGGGATGGGGGCCGGTCCCTGTAATCTGTGTAAAACCTGCGGCAAGACATGCCGGCACACCGAAAAGACTCGCCCGTCGATGGAGGCGTGCGGGATTGATGTCTATGCGACCGTTCGAGCGAACGGATACCCCATCAAGGTGGTCAAAACACCCGACTGCAAGGGGAATTATTACGGAGTGGTGCTGATTGAGTAATGCCCTTATTGCGGGGGCTATGGGTCGGGATTTGATGAAAATTGGGGAATTGATTGCAATTCGGGGGGCCGGTGTTATAATTCCGGGGCGTGATAAGTAGCCGTCTGTGTGGTGAAGTCTGTAGACCCGGGGACGGATTAAGCGGGAAAACAATAACTCCAGAATTGAGGGACAGTTGCGTTTTTTAGTCTATCAAAACGGGCGATTGGCAGACCAGTTTGTGCTGTCGGCGGCGTATATGTTCGGGATGGATATGGTTCCGCTGCGTTATGTGGAATCGATAACGTTCAAGAACGGGGTGATTGAATGCCGCCGCAAGGGAGATGATGCGGCCGGGCTGGCGCTGATGTGGCCGGTGGAGGGCTGCGGGACGTTTTTGCTGCCGACGACCCGGTTGCCGGAACGGGAAGAGCCGTATATTTTGAATGTGGAACTGGCCCGTGCCCGGCTGATGCAGGTGACGCTCAAGCGTGAAGACTGGGCTTTGTTTGAGGAAACCGACAAGTTTGCCGACCTGGCGCATGAGGCCCAGCATCTGTTCATTGAGTCGCTGCAATATATTGTAACCGATCCGGCTAAAGCCTCACAGCTGGCGGATGAGGCTTTGCAAAAGGGGATTCAGTTCTCTGATAAACTGTCGGGGCGGTATTCCGAACAATTTTTATCGTATCGGCTTAAAAACAAAGGGGTTAGTCGGCACAGCCTCGGGTGCGGGGTGGACCCGGCATTAATTAAGGATGAGCAGTATCGTAAATTGATGCTGGATATGTTCAGTTTCTTTGCGGTGCCGGTCAACTGGGGCAAGATTGAGATTGAAAAAGGTAAATACGACTATTCCTCCATCGATGCCTGTGTGGATCATCTGGCGGGCAAGCGGCTGGCGATCAGTTGTGGTCCGCTGCTGTGTTTTGAGCCTGGTCTTGTGCCGGGATGGCTGCTGGAATCCAAAGCGGAATTTGAGAAAGTACGTGAAGAGGCCTACGAGTTTATTCATAAACTGGTGACTCGTTATGGCAAGTATGTGCATTACTGGCGTGTCATCAGCGGGATGAATGCGCGGAATTGTTTTGGCTTCAGCTATGAGCAGATGATTGAGATGACGCGGACGGCCTGTCTGGCGGCCAAGGCAGCCGATGCCAAGAGCCGGCGGATTGTGGAAATTGTGGCTCCGTGGGGCGAATATTATGCGACAGACAAGCTGACGATGCCGCCGCTGGTCTATGCGGATGTTGTGATTCAAAGCGGCATCAGCTTTGATGCGTTTGGTTTACAGTTGGAATTTGGCCGGGACAGGGTGGGGATGCACCTGCGGGATATGATGCAGATTGCCTCGCGTCTGGATTGTTTTTTGCCGGTCAACAAACCGCTGCATATTACGGCGATTGCGGCTCCGGATCGGAGTTGTGCCGGTGATGAAGATTACAGCCGGGCGGGCCAGTGGAAAGAGCCATGGTCGGCGGCATTGCAGGCCGAGTGGATTGAGCAATTATACAAGACATTGCTGGGTCGGCCTTTGGTGTCCACGATAACCTATTCGCAGCTGGCTGACGGCGGAGACTGCAGCTGGGCCGGGGCGGGCCTGGTGGATGACAAGCTGTGTCCCAAAAAGGCGTATCTGACGATAGGTAAATTCCAAAAGGCGATTCTGAAAATGCTGGGCGAGACCAAGTGAATGCTTTGATTTTAGATTCCGGATTGGGGCAGGGAGGGTAAGCGGTGGCATATCCATCCGGAAAAAAAGAAATTTTTGCATCCAGAACCGGGGAAATGGCCTCCGTTCTCCTGTCACACCGAATCAACAGTCTCAAAGATGTCACGGCGATGGTCTTTGCCGGAGTGATCGTGTACTGCGGGCTTATCGGATATGCAGGCCAGGCGATGCAGCAGCCCTGTCCGCTGGATACGATTAATCTGAATACGGACCCTCCGGCCAGCCTGGTGCGGCTGCAAGGGGTTGGCCCGGCACTGGCGTCGGCGATTGTGGAATACCGTCAGCAGCATGGGGCGTTTGCACAGGTCGAGGATTTGGAGGCGGTGCCCCGAATCGGCCCGGCGACAGTGAACAAGATGCGACGCTGGATTACGTTAGCCAGCGAGCAGCCAACAGCGGAGTAGGACACGGATGGCAGAGTGGGAAATCAGAAAAACGGTGGGGCGGTGTTTCGGGACCGGACGCGAACTGGCGGTGGGGGAGGAGTATTTCGCGGCCCTGGTGCAAACTGAACAGGGTCTGGAACGTCGGGATTTTTGTGCGGCTTATTGGGAAGAGCATAAGCCCCAGGTGTATTGTTTCTGGAAAAGCCGGATTCCCAACCCTGAACATAAAAAGAAACTGCTGATCGATGATGCGATGCTGCTGGCGTTTTTCGACCGGCTGGCCAATGAACAGGAACCGGAGAAAGTGAATTTCCGTTTTGTGCTGACGCTGATCCTGATGCGCAAGCGCAAGTTGAAATATGATTCGGCACGGAATGAGAATGATCAGGAAATCTGGACGATGAAAGTGGCCGGTGAAGACCGGACAGCGGACGTGGTCAATCCGCACCTCAATGAAGACCAGATTCAGCAGTTGTCTGAGCAGATGGGACAGATTCTGCAGACGAGCCTGGAGACGGAATGAAACATTCGCGAAGGACTAACAGGGAGCCCCTTTCTGTCGTTGGCGGCTGGGTGGGGCTGTGGATGGCAGTGGGATTGTTTTGGGCAAGCGGATGTGTGCCGCCGCAAAAGGAGCCGGAGAGAGTGTGTCCGGGCAAGGCAACCCGAGAAGACGTGATCGAAACGCTGCGAGCCCGGCAGGCCGCGACCTTGTCGCTTCGGTCGTCGGTCAGCTGTGTCATGGAATTTACGGATGCGCAGGGAAAGCCCAAAAAAGAAAGCTTTGATGGGACGTTGCGATTTGTCGGTCCTGACAGACTGTACATCGGAGGTGAGAAATTCGGACCGATCCGCATCGGAGCCAATGCCGAGACATTCTGGATGTATATCAAGCCGGCACTGGATACGGCGTGGTATGGTCCGCGCAGGAATGTTCTGCGGTGTCCGGAAAAAATTGGATTCAACCCTTTTTATCTGGCCGATGCGCTGGGACAGATTGATTTGTCGCTGGACTGGCTGTTGAGCCATGATCCGGGATTTGACGTATTGACTGTGATGGAGCCGACGGGGCTGCGGCGGGTCTATATTAACTGCTGCACGTACCGGATTGAGCGAATCGAGTATTGCGATATGCTGGGAGCGCTGATTGCCTCGGCAGATTTGAGCGATTATAAGACGATAACGGATGTTGGGGATATTCCCGGCACCATTGACCTGCGGCATTTTCGCGGCGGCCGGATGAATACGCGGCTGACCCTGAAACTGTCGGGGATTGCTGTGTTCAGGCCGACAGAAGCCCAAATGCGGCTGTTTGTGCGGCCGGAACCAAAAGGATTTGAAGCCGTGTATCAATTAAACGAATTTTGTGAGTTTGTTCCCGACCGGGAACAGGCCGAAGGGAGATTCTAAATGCGAGTACCGCTGGGACGACAGCTTGGCAAGCGAACCGTTTTTCTTGATGGTGCGATGGGAACGCAGTTATTTGAACGCGGCGCCCAGCCGGGCGGCTGCAATGAACTGCTGAACCTCGAGAAACCCCAGATTGTCGAATCCGTGCATCAGGCGTATTTTGATGCCGGCAGCGACGCGGTTTTGACCAATACCTTTGGGGCCAATCCGATTTCACTGCGCCGCCATGGTCTGGAAAGTCGGATGCGGGAGATTAACCTGGCTGCGGCGGCGATTGCCCGCAAGGCCGCCGGTGAAGACCGCTATATCATCGGCGACATCGGGCCGACCGGGGATTTCCTGGAGCCGCTGGGGACCCTGAAAGAGGCCGATTTATTTGCGGCCTATGCCGAACAGGCCAAAGCCCTTGAAGAAGGCGGAGTGGATGGGTTTATTGTGGAAACCATGATGGCTCTGGATGAGCTGACTGTGGCGGTCAAAGCGATCAAGAGTGTGACTGCCAAGCCGGTGTTTGCGTCGATGGCGTTTGATTCGACGCCGGATGGGCCGCGGACCATGATGGGGGTAACGCCCAAAATGCTGGTGGACGCGATGACTGGCCAGGGTGTGCGTGCGGTGGGTTTTAACTGCGGCACCCTTGATATGGACGGCTATGTCAAGCTGGCGCAGACATTTACGTCAGCATTGTTCGGTGGATATATTCTGCTGATTGCCCAGCCCAATGCGGGTCGTCCCGAATTGGTGGACGACAAAGCAGTCTATCGATTATCCCCCGCTGAGTATGCCGCTGCGATGGTTAAAATCCGCAACTGCGGAGCTGCCGTCCTGGGCGGCTGCTGTGGGACCAGCCCGGCCCACCTGGAAGCTGCGATTTCTGCCAACAAATAGGAACTCGACGGTTTGGACCTGTCAGTTTGGTTTGGGGATTCAGCAATGCGTCCTGTGATTGATTTTCATACTCATGCCTTTCCGGACAGTGTGGCCGAAAAGGCCATGATGTCGATGCAAGCGGAAGCGGATTGGAAGGCCGTCCTGGACGGGCGGTTGAGTTCGCTGATTGCATCGATGGACCGGGCCGGTATCCAGACGAGTGTCCTGTGCAATATTGCCACCCGTCCAAAGCAATATGAACCGATTTTGGAATGGAGCAAACAAATCCGATCCCCCCGCATCATTCCGTTTCCGTCGGTACATCCGGCTGACCCGGATGCCGTCCGTAAGGTCGAGCAGGTAGCCGATGCGGGATTTGTCGGGATGAAATTTCACCCCTATTACCAGGATTTTGACCTCGATGAGCCGCGGATGATGCCGATTTACGAGGCCCTGAGCCGACATCGGCTCATTACCGTGATTCATACGGGTTTCGACATCGCTTTTGAATGGATCGATCGAGCCGGCCCGCAGCGGATTTTAAGGGTGCTGGAACAGGTGCCGGAGTTGAGGCTGATTACGACCCACGTTGGCTCCTGGCAACAGTGGGATGAAGTCGAGCGTTATCTGTTGGGCAAGCCCATCTGGATGGATATTTCCGTCAGCCGGGAATTTCTGGGGGAGGAGCGTTTTCGACAAATGCTGCTGGCGCATCCGGCCGACTATCTGCTGTTTGGGACCGACAGTCCCTGGGCAGACCAGGCAGACATGATTGCATTCCTGGAAAGCCTTGATTTACCCGAAGTGACGCTCAATAAGATGCTTTACCAAAATGCCCGGCGATTGCTGAATCATCAGGCGTAATGAATCGTTGGCGGATGCAGAGTGACAGGTAAACATGCTTATTGGTCTCCGTATTTTTCCGGATACATAATTCTGTGTTGTTCTCCTCTCTTCGGAAATTTCCTGATTTATGTCCTAAAAGTCAGGATTATTGTACTTTTTGTCGATAAATTGTGAATTCAGAACAAAATTTATTTGAAAACAGTAATTTTTGACATTATTGTTTCTTTTCATAGAAACTTCGGCGATTTAGTGGAATATGTGTTTCAAACAAAACAGAATCCATGATTTTGCAGGAAGAACACGATGTTGGGAATTGAGGATAAAGGGGTAGTGGCGGCATATGTGCTCTGTATTGTGAGTGCCGGGCTGTGTGTTGTCTATGGCTTGCTGAATTGGAATCGCGGCGACGAGCCGGTCGAACCCGATGATGTTAAATGGGTTGCTGAAGAGAAAAAAGTCGAAGAGAAATTTTAATTCAGTACACATCACGCAGGGATATGAGCCGTTAATTGCTTCTAAAGTAATGGAGGTTTTATGTTGGCGCAGAGCGTAGGGTTATGGGATATTATTGTAGTCCTTGCATATCTTCTTTTGGTAATGTATCTGGGGGTCATGGGGTATTTACGCACCAAAAACGCAACGGATTATCTGATTGCCGGCCGGCAGACACACCCATTTGTCATGGCAATGAGCTATGGAGCGACGTTTATTTCCACCAGTGCGATTGTGGGTTTTGGCGGTGTTGCGGGGTTGTTCGGGATGAGTGTTCTGTGGCTGACGGTGTGCAATATCTTTGTGGGTATTTTTATTGCGTTTGTGTTTCTGGCTCCGCGGGCTCGTCGGATGGGGCATCATCTGGATGCCCATACCTTCCCTGAATTGCTGGCACGCCGGTATGAAAGCCGGTTTATCCAGGTCTTTGCCGGTGCGATTATTTTTCTGTTTATCCCCCTGTATGCCGCAGCGGTGTTGATTGGCGGCAGCGTATTTGTCGCGACATCCTTCAACATCTCGTATGAAACGGCGCTGCTGGTGTTCAGCGTGATTATTGCAGCGTATGTGGTGGTTGGCGGACTGAAGGGCGTGATGTACAGCGATGCCCTGCAAGGCTCAATTATGTTTGCAGGGATGTTTGCCCTGCTGATTTTCAGTTATGCGAAACTGGGCGGAATCACTCAGGCCCATGAAAAACTGACTGCCCTGGCACCGCTGGTGCCGGGTAAGCTGCAGGCGATTGGTCATCGCGGCTGGACGGCGATGCCGGCGTTTGGCTGGGGGGATGTCAAATACAACCTGTGGTGGATGGTCATCAGCACCATCACACTCGGTGTCGGCATTGGCGTATTGGCTCAGCCGCAATTGGTAGTGCGGTTTATGACCGTCCGCAGCAAGCGGGAACTCAATCGTGCCACGCTGATTGGCGGGGTGTTTATTATCGTGATGACAGGGGTGGCCTTTACCGTGGGTGCCTTATCCAATGCCTATTTTGCCGATCATGGGGCGGAGTTGTCCGGACGGGTGGTCAAAATCCTCGATGAGGGCAAAGGGCTTGCGGTGCTGCAGATAATGAAGCCCGACGAGCAGGGCGTATGGCGGGATGTGCCTGAAAAGACTGCCCCGGTAAAATTGTCCGGCAATGGCGGCAGCCAGTCGGGGGCCGATGGGCAGACCGTTACGATACAGAAAGGCCGGAGCATTTCGGTGGTCTATGCCGGCGGCTCTGCTGACGAGATCATTCCGACGTATATTACCACTGCCATGCCGAAATGGTTTGGGCTGCTGTTTTTGCTGACCCTGCTGTCGGCGGCGATGAGTACCCTGTCCAGCCAGTTTCATACGGTTGGCACCAGCATTGGCCGCGACGTCTATGAGCAGTTGACCGGCCAGCACGGCGGCAGTGCCAATATTACCCGTGTTGGGATTATTATTGGTATTGTGTATGCGGTGGTGATCAGTTTCTATGCCCGGGAAAGTACCTTTATCGCCCGTGCAACCGCGGTCTTTTTTGGTTTATGTGCCTCGGCATTCCTGCCGGCGTTTCTGGGGGGATTGTATTGGAAGCGGATGACGCGGGCTGGGGCAATCTGGTCGATGTTTATCGGATTTATCGTTACCGCCTTCTGGCTGGTGTTTATCAAGGATAAGGAAGCAACGACCATTGGTTTATGCTCAAAATTATTCGGAAAAACATCCCTTTTATTGGATAAGCCCAACTGGTCGGAAGTGGACCCGCTGATTGTGGCGCTGCCGATATCAGTACTGGTAGCGGTGATTGTCAGTCTGATAACCCCTCCGCCCTCCCCGGAGCACATCAAAAAATGCTTTGAATAAGCATACCCGGCTGTAAAAAATGTTTCAAACAATCAGCCCGGATTTGCCGAAAAGGGAAAGTCAGAGTATTTTTATAAACCCTAAACAAGGAGAAACAGTATGAGTATGGTAACAAGGATTGTGTACCTGGTCTTGGTCCTGTCAGCGGCAGTATGGATCCCGTCAGCATCGGCCGCTCAACCCGCTCCCGCGGCCCCCGCAGAACCGCATTGGCATGATGTCAAAGGAGCCTGGGCGGATGCATTCCATCATCCGTTTGACGGACTGGAGATGGGATTGGACATCCGGTTACGTGAAGTGTATGCACATAATATCTTTTCTGTAAACGATCAGTGGGGCGACCCAACTGCCAATTCCAATGACAATCACTGGCAGCGCTATCGCACCCGATGGTCAACCAAGTGGACCCTGGCAGAGGATATGACCTTCAATACCCGGCTGGTCTGGGAATTCTGGTCGATTACCGATCCCGAGCAGCATCATCTCAAAAGCATGAGAGCGTTAGCCAAGCAGGATACGGATTTCCGCGAGGCGATTTTTGACTGGATGAACATTCAGTGGAAAAATGCCTTTGGCCTGCCGATGACTCTGACGGTTGGCCGTCAGGATATTGTCCTGGGTACCGGCTGGCTGGTGGCTGAAGGAACACCTGCGGATGG
>JAWRKM010000019.1:0-12282 GCA_040306945.1 Anaerohalosphaeraceae bacterium | reverse complement strand
AGCCGCGGCCAGCATTAGGGCACTATGGCCATCCGGGAAGCAGCCGACCACCCGCGACCGCCGCCGGATCTCCCGCATGATCCGTTCCAGCGGATTGTTCGTCCGAATCTGACGCCAGTGTTCCCGCGGGAAGTGATAATTACTGAGCGTCTCTTCCACCGTGCTGCGAACCATCTGGTCCAGATGATTCTGAATCCGGACTTCGTCAAAATTTTAATGATTTTGCTCAAGTGCTGGTCCGGTTTGGCCGATCTTTCTGTTGCATCTTTTTGCCCATTCTTTCATAAATGGGTTTCGTAATCCACCAACTTCCCATCGACCAGAGAAAGGACTTCTTTTATCAACTTCCAAAAGAGAGAAAAAATCCGAATTCGAGTTTACTGGCGCAATAAGGAAGGGGCTGCATATCCAGGACAAGAACATGAGTTAATTTTTCCATAATGTAGATAATTTTTGCCCTTTTACTTCGTGAATATACGTGCGATTTGGAATCTTCTTTGGGACCGAACATATCAAGCATATGCATTCTGCTTTTTGGTGACATACTATGTCTTTTAATAAAAACAATGCGTCTGTCTTGCATTTTCCAGCCGAAACCAGTATAGTAACTCGCTTTGGAAATATGGTAAGAAACCTAACTTTTTTTGGAGTACACCAAAATGGGTGCGAAAGTTGCGATTGCCGGTGTAACCGGCGCAGTCGGACAGGAATTTTTAAATATCCTTGAACAGCGGAACTTTCCGGTGGACAAGCTGGTCTGCTTAGCCAGCGAACGGTCAGTCGGCAAGACCATCACCTTCAAGGGTAATACATATAAGGTTGAACTGCTTACAGAAAACAGCTTTAAGGGCATCGACATTGCCCTGTTTTCGGCGGGCGGTCAGCGCAGCAAAGATTTCGCCCCTGCGGCGGCCAAGGCGGGTGCGGTGGTCATCGATAACTCCTCGGCTTTCCGCATGGACCCCGAAGTACCGCTGGTAATTCCGGAAGTCAATCCGGAAATGATTAAAAAGCATAAAGGCATTATCGCCAATCCCAATTGCTCGACGATTATCGCCAACGTGCCGATGTGGCCGCTGCATAAAGCCAATCCCATCAAACGCATGGTCGTCAGCACCTATCAGGCCGCCAGCGGTGCCGGGCAATCGGCGATGCTGGAGCTGATTGAACAAGCCAAGGAAGTGCTGGCCGGAAAACCCGTAACAACCAAGAACCTCAAATATCAGCTGGCCTTCAACCTGTATTGCCACGACTCCAAGATCGGCCCCAACGGGTATAACGAAGAAGAAGTCAAGATGGTCAAAGAAACACGCAAGATTTTTAATTGCCAGAGTATCGCCATCACCGCGACTTGCGTGCGGGTGCCGGTTCTGCGGGCACACAGCGAAAGCATCAATCTGGAATTCACCGATCCGATTACGCCCGACCAGGTCAGAGATCTGCTGAGCACCGCTCCGGGGGTCAGCATCATCGATGATCGCGAGAAGAACCGTTTCCCGATGCCGGCGATCGATGCGGCAGGCAAGGACGACATCTACGTTGGCCGCATTCGTCAGGACGAATCGATTCCGGACAATCGCGGAATCAACCTCTGGGTATCCGGCGACCAGATTCGCAAGGGCGCGGCATTGAATGCCATCCAGATTGCGGAAAAGCTGTTATAACCCAACAGTCATCAGAGCAATTCAAAGGCCGGGCTTGTCCCGGCCTTTTCTTTGTGCAACGATATGGCCATACGCAAAATCAAACTGGTAATCCAATACGATGGGACCAACTACCACGGCTGGGCTGCTCAGCCCGGAATGCCGACGATTCAGGGCACCCTTTGCCAGGCGATCGAAAAACTGACCGGCATCACTGTCGAGGTGCAGGGCTCTTCGCGCACGGATGCGGGCGTTCACGCGATGGGACAGGTTGCGGCATTTTCCATCGACAGTCCCGTTCCAACCGAAAATCTGGTGCGGGCCTTAAATGATCTGCTGCCGGACGACATCGCCATTCTTCAGGCGGTGGACGTACCAGACTCCTTTGATCCCATCAGCGACACCCAAAGCAAAATTTATCGTTATACCCTTTATACCGGCCCGATTCGGCCTGTGCTGCGCATCCGCTATTGCTGGCATCGTCCCGGAGTGCTCGATGTGGCCGCCATGGCTGAGGCCGCTGCAGCGCTGGTCGGAACACATGATTTCAAGTCGTTTGCCTCTGCCGGGGATCAGCGGCTCAGTTCTGTACGAACCATTCTGAAGTGTAACGTTCACTGCGAAGGGGAATTCATTTATTTCGATGTACAGGCCGACGGGTTCCTGTACAATATGGTACGCAATATCGTCGGGACACTGGTCGAAGTCGGTCGCGGACGATGGACCGCGGCGGATATGCAGCGGATTCTGGCCGCTCAGAACCGGGCCCAGGCAGGCCCAATCGCCCCGGCCTGCGGTTTATGTTTGATGGAAATTTATTACTAAGCGTATGCGAATCGTTCACATTATAACCCGACTCGTTCTGGGAGGTGCACAGGAGAACACCCTGATCACCTGCCGCCTGCTGGCTCAGCGAGGCCATGAGGTTACACTCATCACCGGGCCGGCTCTGGGGCCGGAGGGCGGACTGTTTAGCTGGACCCAAGACGCCGGCTATGAAGTCATCGTACTGGATTCCCTGCGGCGGGCCATCCTGCCAGGCAAGGACATCCTGTCCTATCTGCAGCTTAAAAGCCTGCTGCGAAAACTACAACCCGATATCATTCATACCCATTCGGCCAAAGCAGGCATTCTGGGCCGCTGGGCGGGACACGCCCTCAAAGGTCAACTGGGATCTGGCCCCCGAAAACCCTATATCGTTCACACGATTCACGGACTGGCCTTTCATGACTACCAAAGCCGTCTGCTCAATCGCATCTATATCCTGGCAGAAAAATCCGCGGCCAAATGCACCGATGCCTTTATCACCGTCGCCAATGTCATGACCGAAAAAACGCGTGCCGCCGGCATCGGTCGCGATAAGCCTTACACCACCGCCTATTCGGCGATTGACGAAGATGCTTTTCTGCAAAAACCAGCCGAGGAAGACATCAAGGCTTTTCGTCGCAAATATGGCATCAGCGATCAGGCCATCGTCATCATCACCGTTGCCCGGCTGGCCGAACTGAAGGGCCATGAGTATATCATCGAATCCGCCAAACGGCTGGCAGCTCGATACAAGAACTGCTGCTGGCTGTTTGTGGGCGATGGGGCTCTGACTGAACGCATCAAAAAGCAAATCCGCATGGCCAGTCTGGGCTATCGCATCAAGTTGACCGGCCTGCTCCAGCCAGAACAGATCCCCTTAGCTATTCACGCTTCGGATATTCTGGTACATTGTTCACTGCGGGAAGGGCTGGCCCGAGTCCTGCCCCAGGCAATGCTGTGTGCCAAACCGGTGGTCAGTTTCGATATCGACGGTGCCAAAGAAGTGGTCAATCCTGCCACCGGCTTTCTGATTGAGCCCCAGGACATTGACGGTCTGGTGGAGGCCTGTGCAAAACTGATTGAAGCCCCTTCCCTGCGGCAGCGTCTTGGTCAAAACGGCCAACACAGCGTTATCGAGAAATTTGCTCCCGATACTATGGTCAATACCATCGAAGCCGTGTATCAGCAGCTCATGTCCGGCCGATAATATCTGCCTGCAGAACATCCTCCATCACGACTGAATCAGCGACAGGATGGCATGAACACTCTTGAGCGTTGCGCCCTGATTCTGACGGATGATTTTTTGTCCTGCGGCAGCAATCGCTGCGGCAAAATCGGGATTGGTCAGACACTTGCGTGTGATGTCATACAATTGGTCGGCATCCTGTACTTCCAGGGCACCATTGCCGGCCAGAAGGACTTCCACGGTTTGCCTGAAATTAAACGTGTGCGGGCCAAACATCGTGCATTTACCGAGTGCAACCGGTTCCATCATATCCGACCCGCCCAATGGGCACAGTGTTCGCCCTACAAAGACCAGCGTCGAAAGCCCATAGAATCTCTTGAGATCGCCCATCGTATCGCCCAGAATAATCATCGGCTTGATGTCCGCGATGCCATTGTGTTCTTTGAGCCGGCTGTAACGGATAAACGTAAACCCGGATTGCTCAATCAGATTGGCCACCTCATTAAACCGCTCCGGCTTGCGGGGTACAATCGCCAGCCGCAAATCCTCAAACGACGCCTCTTTCTTGAGCCGGGCAAAAACCTCCAGGGCAATCTGTTCTTCCCCTGGCCCCGTCCCGCCCAGCGTCCACAATCGGTCTGTCCCCAGACGAATCTGCTCAGCCAGTCTTTCCGCCCCGGCCACGACACCCTCTGTCTGGGCAGTATCATATTTCAGCGAGCTGGTAACAATCACCCGTTCCGGATTACAGCCAAGGGCGATAAATCGTGAGGCATATTCCTGCGTCTGAGCCAGCACGAGGGATACCTTGCGGAACATGGGAGCAAGCAGTTTGCGAATTTTCAGATATTTTGGAAGGCTTTTATCACTTATCCGGCCATTAACGACCACCACTGGAACCTTTCGCTGCTGAGCCAGACAGACCAGATTAGGCCAGACTTCAAGCTCCATCAAAAGAATAATATCCGGACGGAGATTGTCAAAAGCCCGTTTCATAATCCACGACAAATCGAATGGAAAATAAAACACCGAATGCTGCTTATCGTACAGGGTACAAGCGCGGGCAAGTCCCGTGTCTGTTGTGGCACTCATCACGATTTCATAGTCCGGCAAAGCAGCCTTGAGACCTTCCACCAGCGTCCGCGTGGCATTCACTTCGCCGACACTGACAGCATGAATCCAGATGCATTTCTTGTCGGGGTATTTGCGATATATCCTGCCCAGACGCTGAGCCCAGCCGTACCGATAACGCTTCTGGGCAATCATCCGATAAAGAATCACCGGGCTATACAAAATAAGCCCGATAAAATACGCAATATTAATTAAGAAACTCACCATTTTCATTCCTTAAAACGCAACTCCAGTCCGGCGTTATCATACCGGTCCAGACACGATTTGTAAAAGCAAAACTATACCCGGAAAATGCAAGAATGAAAGCCAAATAATCACTGGAAAATCCCTTGTTTATCCGTAACGTGTCTG
Source organism: Anaerohalosphaeraceae bacterium (assembly GCA_040306945.1). Classification (GTDB taxonomy): domain Bacteria; phylum Planctomycetota; class Phycisphaerae; order Sedimentisphaerales; family Anaerohalosphaeraceae; genus Anaeroglomus. Next base: position 7,164 of record JAWRKM010000019.1, on the reverse strand, counting down.
CACAATCGAACTGCCTCCTGCAATTATAGACACATCATATCGAATAATAAATGTGAATAAAGAGCTTTTATTCCACAAGAGTTTTTAGTACAATTGTTTCTTCTTATAGGTACATAATGGCTTTGTATTGTCGCCATTGAGACAACAGGAATGACCCGTAGCGGAGGTAAGTCCATTGAGTCATTTATTAAGTGGAAATCAGGCCATCGCCCGCGGTGCTTACGAAGCGGGAGTCACTGTGGCCACGGGGTATCCGGGAACCCCTTCAACCGAAATTCTCGAGAATACCGTCCAGTACAAATCGGATATTTATTGCGAGTGGTCACCCAATGAAAAAGTGGCATTCGAGGTGGCTGCCGCAGCGTCGTGTGCCGGGGCAAGAACCCTCGTGACGATGAAACACGTCGGCCTCAACGTGGCCGCTGACCCGTTAATGACCCTTAGTTATCTGGGGGTTGAAGGCGGCATGGTGATTGTCGTCGCCGATGATCCGGGGATGCATTCGTCTCAAAATGAGCAGGATACCCGAAACTATGCCAGGTTTGCCAAGATTCCCGTGCTGGAGCCGGCCGACAGTCAGGAAGCCCTCGATTTTGTAAAACTGGGCATTGAACTGTCCGAACAATTCAAGACCCCTGTGATTTTACGCACTACCACACGGGTCAGCCACTCCCGCAGCATCGTCAAGTTCAGCCAGCGGCAAACCAATCCGCGAACCATCGGGCTGGAGAAAAACCCGGCTCGTTTTGTGCCCGTACCGCTGTGGGCCAGAGAAATGCGCAAGACCGTCGAGAAACGCCTCCACGACCTGCAGGCCGCTGCAGTCCAATCCAAGGCCAATCGCATCGAATGGCGAGACAAATCGCTGGGTATTATCACCCACAGCGTCGTCTATCACTATGTCCGCGAGGTCTGGCCGGAAGCCTCCGTACTGAAGCTGGGTTTTGCCTATCCCTATCCGGACGAGCTGTTTAAACAGTTCGCCGCCGGCGTCAAAGACCTGCTGATTGTCGAAGAGCTGGATGACTTCCTCGAAGAACACATCAAGGCTCTCGGTATCGCGTGCAAAGGACACGATGTGATTCCCAATATCGGCGAGCTGTCCATTACGACGCTGGAGGCCTGCCGGGCCAAGATGGAAGGCCGGACAATCGCTCCCATTCCTGAACCCAAATATGCCAAAGACCTGCCGGCCCGTCCGCCGGTGCTGTGCCCGGGGTGTCCGCATCGCGGCATCTTTTACGCGCTGGGCAAACACGATGTCATCGTCACCGGCGACATCGGCTGCTACAGTCTGGGCACCTTCAAGCCGCTCAATCGGCTGGATATCATCCTGTGCATGGGCGGCGGCATTTCGATGGCCCAGGGTCTGGACAAGGCCGGCGAGAAACGCAAAGTCGTCGGCATGGTCGGCGATTCAACCTTCTTCCATTCCGGCATCACCGGCCTGCTGGATATCGCCTACAACCGAGGCTCATCCACGCTGATTGTGGTGGACAACCGCACCACGGCCATGACCGGCCACCAGGACAATCCCGGCACCGGAAGGACCCTGATGGGGGAACCGACGATAGAAGCTTCCATCGAAGATATTGCCCGGGCCTGCGGCATCAAGCGGGTCTTTACCGTCAATCCCTATCAGACCAAAGCAACCCAGGAAGTCCTGGCACGGGAACTGGATACCCCTGAGCCGTCATTGATCGTCTCCCGGGCGGCCTGTCCGCTCTGGGAAGGCAAGCGCGTCGGCGGGATACGCACCATCATCGAAGACAAGTGCAAAGCTTGCAGAGCCTGTCTGAAGCTGGGCTGCCCCGCCATTGACGGCGCCGGCAAAAAACCCGTCATCAACCAGCATCTCTGTTACGGCTGTGGTTTGTGCCAGCAGGTCTGTCCGTTTGAGGCAATTGTCAATCTTTCCGAGGAGAAAAAATAGCGATGAGCTCACAGATAGTCAGTGTGGTATTGGCCGGCGTCGGCGGGCAGGGCATCCTGCTGGCCAGCGAAATTATCGCCCAGACGGCGATGAATGCCGGCTTTGATGTCAAAACCAACGAAGTGCACGGCATGGCCCAGCGAGGCGGTTCGGTCATTGGCCAGATTCGCTATGGCAACGTCGTTTACAGCCCTATCATTGCCAAAGGAACCGCTCAGGTGTTGTGTGCCCTCGAACAGGCCGAAGGCCTGCGTTACGCGGATTATCTGGCACCGGGGGCTCTGGCCGTCGTCAATGCTCAGCAAATTATTCCCGTCACCGTATCCATGGGGGCAGCCAAGTATCCGGACAACGTGGAACAGAAACTCCGCGACCAGTACCCGAGGCTGATTTATTTTGACGCCTCCAAAAAAGCCGTGGAACTGGGCAATATTCGCACAGCCAATGTGGTGCTGCTTGGTGCCCTTTCAACCGGGCTGGATCTACCTCTGGAAGCCTGGCACAAAGCCATCAGTGCGTGTGTCAAATCGCAGTATGTCGACTTGAACCTCAAGGCCTTTGAGGAAGGGAGAAAAATGGTATGAGCGGATTGTTTTTTCAGCCGGAACTCGAAACCGCATCCCTGGATCAGCTTCGGGCGATGCAATCCGAACGGCTGAAAACGATTGCCCGGCACGTCTATACGCAAAACCCCGTTCTCCGAGCTGCATTTCAGGCCCGCGGGGTTCACCCGGAGGATATCCGCGGTGTCGAGGACATCGGCAAGCTGCCGATGATGAATAAGGAATCCTTTCGTGTCCACTACCCCCTGGGCATGTGCTGTGTTGCAGCCGACACGCTGGCCGAAATGCACATGTCCAGCGGTTCCACAGGCACCCCCGTTGTCATGCCCTACACCCTCGCCGACCTGACGCAATGGGGTGAATGCATGGCCCGCTGCTACCGTATGGCCGGGGCCCGAGCCGGCGATCCGACTCAGATTACCCCGTCCTTCGGACTGTTCAACGGCGGCTTCGGGATGTATCACGGCGCCCGAGCTGCGGGGCTGTTTGTCATCCCTGCCGGGGCAGGCAATACCGCCCGTCAGATTCGCCTGGCCAAAGATTTCGGCACACGTGTCCTGACCGGCGTGGTCAGCTACGGCATCCGCATCATGGAAGTCCTCCAAGAGATGAAAGAACGCCTGCCCAAACTGGAAATCGGCATCTTTGGCGCCGAAATCTTTTCCGATTCGCTCAAGACCAAGATGCGAAGCGGACTGGGCATCGATGTGTTTGACATCTACGGCATGACCGAAACCGGCGGCGTCGGCACACTTGGTATGGATTGCTCCGCTCACGACGGCATCCACGTCTGGGAAGATCATTACGTCCTCGAAATCCTCCAGCCGCAGACCGAAACCCCCGTCCCTGATGGCCAGGAAGGCGAACTGGTCATCACCTCGCTGACCCGACAGGCTCTGCCGGTCATTCGATTCCGCACCGGCGACCTGACCAGTGTCAGAAGCCGGCAGCGCTGTGCCTGCGGACGCACCCATGTCCGCCTGAATCCAATTACCGGACGGGTCGACGACATGCTCATCATCAAGGGCGTCAATTTCTTCCCCAAACAGGTCGAACAGGCCCTGATGCAGATTCCCGGTGTCGGGTCCAATTACCAGATTATCATCGAAGACAAAGACGGCATTCAGGATGTCGTCATCAATGTCGAAGCCGCATCCACGGTCACAGGCTATATGGTCGAAAAAGTGCTCAAAGAAGCCCTGGGCTTCAGCCCGCGGGGTGATGTCTATCCCATCGGCGCCCTGCCGCGTCAGGAAGGCAAGGCCAAACGCGTCTTTTACAAGGATAAAGACGGCACAATCCGCTAACCCATACTTTAAAGGAGGCATAAATATGAAAAAGCAATCGCTCATGATAACATTGGCTGTCATATTGGCACTGTTGTACGCCGGCTGCAGAAAAACCCAGCCGCAGTCAGAAACGCAGGCCCCTGCCGACTCTGCAAAGACTCCCTCCTCCGAGGTAATCAAGTTGACCTATGCCAATTTTCCGCCGGCTCCGACATTCCCCTGTGTCCAGATGGAACGCTGGAAAACCGAGGTCGAAAAACGTACCCAGGGAAAAGTGGCCGTCCAGACCTTCCCCGGCGGCTCGCTGCTGGATGCCAAGGAAATGATGGACGGCGTCATCAATGGACAAGCCGATATCGGCTGTTTGTGTATGGCCTATCAGCCCGGACGCTTCATGGTGACCAATGCCGCCGCACTGCCGCTGGGAATCCCCAGCGCCAAAGTCGGCAGTCAGGTCCTGTGGGATCTCTACAGCAAATACCAGCCTAAAGAATTTGCTGACGTGAAAGTGCTGACCATGTTCACCACCGCGCCAGCCAATATCATGTCCAAAAAGCCCGTCCGCACCCTGGCCGATATCAAGGGCATGGACCTGCGAGCCAGCGGGGAAGCGGCCCAGATTCTCAAGGCCTGGGGCGCCAATCAGGTTGGGATGCCGATGTCGTCCACACCCGAAGCCCTGCAAAAAGGCGTTGTGCAGGGACTCTTTTCTTCCGTCGAAGTGATGAAGGATTTCAAGTTCGCCGAACAGTGCAAATACATCACCATGACCGAAACCAATATTTATCCGTTTGCGGTCGTGATGAACCAGAAAAAATGGAACGCCCTGCCCGATGACGTGAAAAAAGTCTTTGAGGAACTGGCCGTCGAACAGTGTCTCTGGACCGGGGAATACATGGACAATCATGTCCAGGAATCCATCGACTGGTCCAGGACCGAACAAAAAGTCGAAGTCATTGAGCTGTCCGCCGAAGAAAAAGCCCAATGGAACGCCCTGCTGGAACCCAATGTGGATGAATGGATTAAACAGGCCAAAGCCGCAGGGCTTCCCGCCGAAGAAATTATCGATGACATCAAGGCTTCCATCGCCACTTTTTCACAGAAATAACCCCTGGCCGGCATGATACCCTTTCTGACACGACTGGAACTGCTGCTGCAAAAGCTCCTGATGGCCATCGCCGCCGTTTTCCTGATGGCGATGATGCTGATGACCTGCATTGACATCGTTATGCGAAAGCTGCCCCACTGCAAACCCCTGCCGGGAGTCTTTGAATTGATGGGACTATTCGGCTCGCTGGTCGTCGCCTGCGCCCTGGGATACACCCAGAGCAAGAAAGACCACCTGGCGGTGGATATCCTGACCAACCTGTTCCCACAGCGAATACAGCGATTTCTGGACATCATCAACCGTCTCATTTGCATGGCTTTTTCGATTCTGGCCTGCTGGCAGGTCTGCAAAGTCGCCAACACGCTCTGGAAGACCGGGGAAGTCACCGAAACCCTGCGTATGATTTATTATCCATTTACCTATGGCGTCGCGGCGGGATTTGCCCTGCTGGCATTTGTCTTCCTGGTGGAATTGCTCAAAGGGATTGCCCCAGGACAGGAGCGGCAGCCATGACCGATACCTCGGTAGGCATCCTCGGCATCGCCGCCCTGCTGCTGGGTCTGTTTCTGATGGGAGCTCCCGTCGGCTTTGCAATGGCGGTCGTCGGTTTTCTCGGCTATGCCGCCATTAGCAGTTTCGATGCCGCAGCCCACATGACCGGACAGACCCTCTGGACCACCTTCTCCATGTACGGCCTGACGGTGATCCCCCTGTTTACCCTGATGGGACAGATCGTCTTTTACTCCGGCGTCAATGAAAAACTCTATCACGCCGCCTACAACTGGGTCGGCCATATCCGCGGCGGACTGGCCATGGCAACCATCGCCGCCTGCTCGGCCTTCGCCACCATCTGCGGCTCCAACACCGCCACCGCGGCCACAATGTCCACCGTCGCCCTGCCGGAGATGAAAAAATTCGGCTACAACCCGAAGCTGTCTGCCGGCGCCGTCGCCAGCGGCTCAACACTCGGTGTCGTTATCCCCCCCAGCGTAGTGCTGATTATTATCGGCCTGTCCACCGAACAATCCATCGAAAAACTCTTTTACGGAGGCATCGGGGCGGGATTGCTGCTGACAGTGCTCCTGATGGCCACCGTCATCGTCATATGTCTATTGTGCCCGGCCTGGGGTCCCACCGGCCCCAAGGCAAGCTGGAAAGACCGAATCCTCTCGCTTGCAGGCGCATACGAAACCATCCTTTTGTTTTTACTGGTCATTCTGGGCCTGTTTTTTGGCTATTTTACCGCCGCCGAGGCCGGTGCCGCAGGCGCTTTTCTGGCAATCATTGTCGGACTGCTCCAGCGGAAACTGTCCTGGAAGAATTTTCTTAACGCCATCCGGGACACGCTCAAGGCCTCATGCATGGTCATCACCATCGTCGCAGGTGCCATGATTTTCGGCAAATTTCTCACCAAAACCGGCATCCCCCACGCCCTGGCCTCCGGCATCGGAGACTTACCGATACCCAAGGTGATGATCCTGTTTATCATCTTCGCTCTATATGTTCTTGGCGGAACAATTATGGACGCCCTGGCAATGTTGTTAGTAACACTGCCTATCTTTTATCCGCTCGTGGTGGACAAATTGGGCTATGACCCGCTGTGGTTTGGTGTAACCATAACCGTTATTACTACTTTAGGGGCAATTACTCCTCCGGTAGGAGCCACAACCTTTGTCGTGGCCGGATCGGCAAAAGAAATCCCGATGAACGACATCTTTAAAGGAGTCACCCTCTTCGTCCCGGCTTATATCCTCTGTATCTGCCTGCTGTTACTCTTTCCCCAGGTTATCACCTGGCTGCCGGGATTATTGCGATAACACAATCCCATAGTAAAAAAGACTGGACAAATTCGCAATATCAGAGATAATACTGGGCTTGTGCAGTCCCCGTAGCGCAATGGATAGCGCGTTGGCCTCCGGAGCCAAAGGTTACAGGTTCGACTCCTGTCGGGGACGTGATTTTCATTCGCTGTCAAACAAAAAATCCTGCGAGAGTCGCGCCAGCACGCTTCTCGCAGGATCATACTATAAATAACCGGTTTAGTTATTTCTGACGAAACAGGTCTTTACTGCTGATCAGTTCACGCTGACTCCCGGGGCGGGTAACATAGACCTCCAGAACCTCGTCCACCGAACCTTCAAAATACAGTACCTTGATAGGGTGGTATCCTTTTTTCAACGCAATAAAGCCGCTGGCAAACTGGGCACTGTGAGGGCCGTCGCTATCGACCACCAGTTCCGAACCGACAAACAGGCGGCTGCCGTCGTCAGA
>JAWRKM010000018.1:0-42228 GCA_040306945.1 Anaerohalosphaeraceae bacterium | reverse complement strand
TTTCTTCATAGTCCGAAAACCTGCCTTTCCATGGATAATGACGGATCGTCAATAAGGATTTGTTTAATGGGTTACCGGCTGAGCCTGCCCGACAGCGTCCTGGGTACCTGCAATCTGCCAGCCGCCACCGAAACCTTTATAGAGCCGTACCAGAGACTGTAATACTTCGCCCTGACTGGCGGCAAGCTGATCCTGCTGGACAAACAACGACCGCTGAGTCACCAGAACATTCTGGAAATCGGTCAGCCCGGTCTGATACAGCTTTTCCACCAGATCCACCGACCGTACCGAAGCCTGAACGGATTCGGCCAGCAGGGCCTGGCGCTGCTGCTGCTGATAATAGGAGACCATGGCGTTTTCCACATCCTCAGCTGCCAACAGGACCGCATTTTCCCAGTTGGCCAGCAATTCCTTTGCCGCAGCTTCTTCCATTTTAATCACATTACGAATGCGGTTGCCGTCAAACAGATTCCACCGCAGCCCGGGACCAACCGAATAGGCCTGGTTATGAATATTGCCCAAACCGCTCAATTGACGGGATTGAATTTCAAACGTACCGACCAGCTGCAGCGAGGGGTATAAATCCGCTGTCGCCACGCCGATTCGGGCCGTCTGAGCCGCAAGCTGCCGTTCGGCACGACGAACATCAGGACGATTGCGAAGCACATCCGCAGGCACACCAATCACAGCCTGTCGGCAAATCGTCGGCATCCCCGAGAATGTCCCCAGACGGTCTTTGAGCGATGTTGGCATCCGGCCCAGCAGCACTCCCAGACGGTGTATCGCCGCAGCCTCTGCAATCTTCAGCACATGCAGTTCCGATCGGGTGCTGGCCAGATTGGATTCGGCCTGTCGCACATCCAGTTCGGGAGCCAATTCATACTGAAACCGACTTTGGGTTAACTCCAGCGTCCGCTGCTGAATCGTGATGTTTTCCGTGACATACACAATCCGGGCTTGTACGGTTCGCAATTCAATATAATTACGACACACTTCGGCCAGCAGTGTCACCATCACATCCCGATACTCTTCTACGGAAGCCTGATAAGAGGCCTTGGCGGATTCGACAGACCGCTTAATGCGACCGAATAAATCGATCTCCCATTGAAAATCAAATCCAGCTGAATGCAGGTTGATCGGATCGATCTGGTCGTGAGAAAGTACCGTACCGTCTTTGCCAACTTTGACACGACTGTAAGCCCCCGTCGCATCTACCGTGGGAGAGTACTGACCCGCAGCATAATCCCACATCGCTCGAGAGGCTTGCAGCCGATACACTGCCGCCTGGATGGAGCGATTTTCCGCCAGGGCATGCTGAATCAGCTCATTCAGTTGCGGGTCGCCGAATATCGTCCACCAATCGGCCAGATTGGGATCCGCCACGACGGTAAACCGACCCGACGGGTCCTGTGACCACTGCTGCGGCATATCCCATTTCGGCGACTGATAATCCTGGCCCACGGTACAGCCCTGCATTGCCGCAGCCGCACCAATAGCCAATATCACAATCAGTGCATCCCGCATCCATATGGATCGATTTTCTCGTGTTCTATTCATATCCATCATCTATTCATCCTTATCACTCGTCCCGTCGGCATTATTATAACAACACCGCAGAGGTTGACTATTCTGACAAAAGCCCTTGAGGTGATATCTGTTGTTCCGGAGATACAATCAATTGATTATATAGGCCGCACCCTGCAAAGCAAATTAGAAACCGCCGCAAATGGTGATTCAGCCGGAAACGCAATTCAAAAAGTACTGCTTGAACTGGGTTTTATATTTCTATCTTTTGTGACTCCACTTTATGATTAATTTTGCCAACAAATATTTAAAACATTTATTTCAAATGATTATTTATCAAATTTCTGCCGCGTTGTCAACCCCTTACTTTATGCGTTGTGTTATTTTGCGCTCGCCTCTTCGACGCACAGTGCCCGACGGTTTTTTGTGACTGGACCATAAATCGTTATTTTTGAGAATCTTACAACACAACCCCCAAAAACGTACCCGCCTATCGCCCCAGCAATCTGACTATCATTCAAAAAATATCCAGAAACATCTCAAAAATCGATTGACGTGCCCGCACCCGATTTACTACAATGTCGCGGATTTTGTGCCTATTGTTTTTAAAAATCCTTAATGCAGGAGATACCAAGTGGAAAATGTAGCTGGATTTTTACAACAGAAGCTTTCCGCGGACAATTATGCCCGACTGACGGCCATCGCCAACCCGAAGATGCACGCTTTTGTGGCCGAGGCGATTGAATTGACCGAACCAGCCGAAGTCGTCGTTTTTACTGACAGCGCCGATGATATGGCCACACTGCGAAAATGGGCCTTATCCGGCGGCGAAAAGCCTCTAAAGACACCCGGCCACACCTACCACTTCGATGGCCTCAATGACCAGGGACGCGATACGTTCAGCACACGTTACCTCCTGCCCAGGGGTATGGATCTGGGCGAAAGCCTCAATTCCATCGAACGCGAAGGCGGCCTGTCGGAAGTCAAGGGCTTTCTGAAAGGGTCGATGAGGGGGCGGAAAATGCTGGTCTGCTTCTGGTGTCTGTGCCCCACTGGATCCGATTTCTCCATTTCCTGCATCCAGATTACAGACTCTCCCTATGTCGCTCATAGCGAAAGCATTCTGTATCGCCCCGGCTATGAACAATTTAAAAAACTCAAGCCAACCGATGACTTTTTCCGCTTCCTGCACAGTGAAGGTGAGCTCGACGAAAACGGCTGCAGCAAAAACTGGCAGCAGCGCCGCGTTTATATCGACCTGACCGACAATATGGTTTATTCGGTCAACACCCAGTATGCCGGCAACACCGTCGGTCTTAAGAAGCTCGCTTTGCGTCTGGCCATCCAGAAAGCCAGCAAAGAAGGCTGGCTGGCCGAACACATGTTCATTATGGGAGTCAAAGGCCCCAATAACCGTACCACCTATTTCACCGGTGCCTTCCCCTCGGCCTGCGGCAAGACATCCACAGCGATGCTGCCCGGACAGACTATTATCGGTGACGACATTGCCTATTTCCGCAAACGTAACGGTATCATGTACACCGCCAATGTCGAACAGGGCATTTTCGGTATTATCGAAGACGTCAACCCCAAGGACGACCCGGTGATTTACCAGGCCCTGACCACGCCGGGGGAAGTAATCTTCGGCAACGTCCTGATTAAAGACGGCATGCCCTATTGGCCCGGGATGGGCTGCGAACTGCCCGACCAGGGCGACAGCTTCAACGGTCCCTGGCACAAAGGCAAAACCGACGCCGAAGGCAAACCTCTGCCGCCGGCTCACAAGAACGCCCGTTACACCATTCGCCTGTCGGCTTTGGCAAATCTGGATAAAGAGGCCGACAATCCCGCCGGCGTACCCGTTGGCGGCATTATCTATGGCGGACGCGACAGCGATACCCTGGTTCCTGTCGAGCAGGCCTTTGACTGGACCGAAGGCATCATCGCCAAGGGTGCCTCGATTGAATCCGAAACCACCGCCGCAACCCTGGGCAAACAGGGCGTGCGGACATTCAACATCATGGCCAATCAGGATTTCGTTTCCATCCCGCTAGGCAAATACATCCAGAACAACCTGGACTTTGCCAAAGGTGTGAAAAATCCCCCCCTGATCTTCTCGGTCAACTACTTCCTGCGGGACGAGAACGGCAAGTTCCTCAACGGCAAACTCGACAAGATGGTCTGGGTATTGTGGGCTGAACTGCGTGTGCACAACGAGGTGGACGCACTCAAGACGCCAACCGGCTGGATTCCCAAATACGAAGACCTGGCCCCGCTGTTCAAAAGTAAATTAAACACGAATTATACCAAAGACGCCTACATCAAACAGTTTACGATTCGTATCCCGAACCTGATCGCCAAGTATGACCGCGTTGAAGCCATCTACAAAGCCAAGGTTTCCGATACGCCCAGGATTGTCTATGATACCTTTGCAGCCATTCGCAAACGTCTTGAAACCGCAAAAGCCCAATACGGCGACATCATCAACCCGATGGATCTGAAATAAACCGGAATGAGGACTAAAAAAGGCTGGAACGCCAAGTGGCATTCCAGCCTTTTTTATTGGGTTAGGGATTGAAACCACCTCAGAACGTAATTCGCAATCCGCCATTGAGGGTATGGGACAGCAGATCGCTGTTAACCGTCATTGTGTAATCCGCAAACAGGCTCATATTGGATTTGAGATACCAGTCCAGCCCGCCGGAAAAAATGCCGCTGCTGCGATCTATCTGAAGACCCGAATTCGTATAAGTCGAACCCAGGAGGTTCACACTGCCAGTCATCTGGTCGTTTAGATATTCATAATCCCATGCTGCAGAAATAAAGGGACGCAGATGCGTTCCGTTGTCCAGGGTAAACATCCGGCTGACCCGCACGCCCAGCGTTTGCCGCAGGCTGTCGGTATCATTGCGCTGCACATCCAGATTCAAGGTTCCGGCACCGCTTTCTTGGCAGCCCCCATCGGATCGCAGCGTATAATGATAGACCACAAACGGCTCCACGTCATATCCGAAAACATCATAATACAAACCGCCGCCAACAAACAGGCTGTAAATGTCGGACTCATAATCCCCTTTGGCCCGCAATCCCAGCGGTATGATGGGTCGTCGTGTTTGGGTCCAGGCATGGCCATAGGACAACCCCGAATCGATGTGCCAGGTATCCGTAAACCAGCTTCCGTACAGGTTTCCATAAACGGAGGTAATGTCGGAATTGCCACTCCCCTCAAAACCATTGACACCACTCCACAGAGCCGCAATACTGGTACCCAGCATAAAATTCTCATGAACCAAGGTTTCAGCACCAACATCCACACCATGGGTTTCCCATCGGTATCCTTTGGTCGCACGGTTGCCATCCACCTGCCCCCAGTCATTCAGTGTCCGGGAGTAACCCATCCAGCGTCCTTCACTCATCTGCGGCAAATTCGCGGAGGCTCGCATGGCTTCTCCCAGCTGACCGTTGCTGACATCCGCGAGAGCATAATCCCATATCCCTTTTTTGGATTGATGGGCCGCCAGTTGAACCGTGCCAATACGCCCCAGCGTGGATCCATGAACCGTACCCATCTGTTGTCCTAAAACCTGACTGGCTGCCTGATATGCCTGCGGCTGCATCTGTCCCATCGCCAGATTCAGACCATCCTCATCCAGCTGCTGCAGCTGCGCCATTTCCGCCCCACCCTGCCCGGCATTCGCTGTTTTTTGTAGAATCTGGGCAATCTGTCCCATGTTGCCATTACTTCCAACCCCGGACGCTTCTGAAAAATCGCGATCCATTTGCGTGGTCAGGATTAAATTCTTCCCGTCTCCTGACAGCGATAAATCAAAGTCCAACAGGAAAGACCGATCGGAAATGGCCTCCTTCAGATTCGCAGGATTGCCTTCAATCCCATCAGAGGTCTGAATAATGGTATAATCCCGTTGAGCCGTAATCACTTCTGTAGGAACAGCTTTGACGGTACCGCGAATCAGCTCGGCGGTCGTAGCGGCAATTTTATCGGCAGCCCCGGCATCATCGAGTTCGATTTCCAGTGTTCCGCCATCCAGCGTGAAATGATCCACAGCTAAGATGCCAATGGAATTAGCCGGCGGAACTGGAACAGCAGCGGCACCAACCTCTCCGTCACCCAGCATAAAAGGACTCTCCATTATACTGAACGCTGGATCGCCCGGTCGAACGGAACCTCCGAATACAACCAGGTTACTGTTGAGATTTCCTATCCCCCCCAGCCAGCCACCTTTTACCAACACATCACTGGCATAACCACCGTTAATCAGCAAGCCGCCCTGCTCGACAATCGTATCCCCTGTAAAAGTACAGTTGTCATTGAGCCTCAGAATCCCAAGGCCGGTCTTGAGCAGCCCGCCTGTGCCGCGGATAGCTCCCACGGAACCTTCATAGCCGTTGGTATCCATGGTGACCTGATGCCCATTGAGCAATTCAATGGCATTGGGCAGCGCAACATCATCCGACCATCGCAATACCGCCCCATCAATCTCGGCGTCTCCATCCCCCAGCACTTCATCATTATCCACATTAATGAGTGTCACCACCCGGCCTCCATTCAGCGTCATCGCATAAGCAGCTGTGTTGGAAAAGTCACAGACGACAAATGTCTCATTGCCATCCCAGCCACCCGCGGCTCCGAGAGAACTCTGAGCCGCCGACTGCATCTCCATACTGAACCAGTATGTTTTTCCCACCACGGCATTGAATGATGCTGTCTTGGTAAACACAACATAATAAATGCGGTTATTGGTGTTGCTGTACTCCGGATTATTGGAAATGGCATCCTGAATGGCCTGCGGTATCGCATCCAGTCGGCCCTGCAGCACTTCAAACTGATCCGGATGCGCCGGGTCAATCACGGCAACCGTCACATGACGGCCATGGTCCTGATACCAGTAATTCCGATCCGGATCTTCTCCCAACTCTTCGGCATCCAGATTGACGCATATTTCCGGCGCCATATCCTCAACCGCCGTATAGGTATGGGTCACCCCGTCTTCAGCCAGATAATCTTCGATGCGAAGCTGACCGTTAAAGATAAACGTTTCTCCCGCTGTGGTGACCACCGGAACTTCCCCGTCTTCACCATAGGCACTTATCAGTCCGGCAGAAAAATCGATCTGCCCCGAAGAATATTCCCCCGGCTGCTGTTCGCGAAGCAGTATCAGACCATCATAGGTCACGGTAATGGTACACAGGGTACTGGCGCCACGGGGCAGCCGATCCGACAAGACCGTAAACGGCTTGGAGACCTCCGACATCATCCCCATAGACCCGCCCTGATCTGCCAGATGCATATCTTCAAACGGTGGATTAAAATCGTGGTAATATTTGGCAGCAACCGCCCGGACGGCCCCTCCGCCCAGGCGTGCTACATCCGCGTCGGTCCAGCCATAAAAAATGGTCCTGCCGCCATCGGTATAGGTCTGTTCAGCATTGACTTTTCCATCATAATCGCACCATCCATTGGGCATTGTACCCAGCTTGACCCAGGCCCACAGCCCTCCTTCCTGCGGATCATACTCCATTTCAAAAGGTTCCGACCACACCCCAGCCGTGAGAACAAACCCCATTACGCCTAACACCATCCATTGCTGTCTCATACTTTGCCTTTCAAAACATACCTGGTAACCTGACATCCAGCATATCGCATTATCAGTATTGATAATGCAATGTGTTAATGCGACTCGTATTAAATGACTATATGCTCGCAATTCCGGCAGAAATACCGTTGCAAATACAACAACGTTTCAGGAAATTGGCGAACAGGCGAGTATCATCAAAACATTACAAACACTATCGGCAAAAACAACAGAGATTCTTCAAAATACTGAATTACACATTGGTCGTGTTCAGCCCAACATCGGTTATGGCTAAGGCCTATTCAAACCTCTGGCGATGACATAATCAAAATAATGTTCACCCTGTTTGATTGATAGTACGAACGAACCTCGGTCCTGAATCTTGCCAACGATCTGAAGACATGAAACACCAGGCGACATTCCAGCCCTTGTATATGTAACACCAAAGCCCTCATTCTGCAAAATATCAAACTTACCTTAAACAATATTTGCGAATCAGTCGAAATCGTCAATAGTATGATCGATATCACTGCCTGAGATGAGGCTGAATACCGCTTCCCTCTAAGCAGCAACAGACTAAGCCGTTAAGCACAAAAAACAATCTTGATAGATAGTTTGACAAACAGATGCCGGCAGCATAAGCTGCTATCAAAAGGAAGCAGATTCGGGGTGCCCCGGATAAAGGATGCTAATTGTGGACCCAAATGAACTTGAAAAAGAGCTTTTAAAATCACTCGACGAATCGTTTAAAGGTGGGGATCCCGGCCAGGACCTCTTATCATTAGACCAGCATGCTGATGAAAATCCTCACTGGATTCGCCTCGGCCAGCTCATTCTACGAATGCAGGACGGCGACCTCGAAACACGCTATATCCACCGCCTGGAACGATGGCTCATGGCGGACCCCGATGCTCTGGATTATTACGTCCAATTCACATGGCTTTGCACAAGCCTGTATTTGCTGTACAATCCCTGCAAAATCTGGCAGGCGGATACGATAGGAAGCAAAAGCACTGTTTAATGTTATAATTCCCTCCACATGCCAAACACAGGGCGACGTTCTCTGTTTTCCCCAAAAAAGACATCTAATCTCTCTTAAAGTTATATCAATATTTCCCATTGGGCCCCCTTGACATGACAGCTCCAATCTGATAGCATACGATTAAGCTCCTTCTGCCGCCTGTGGTTGTAGCCCTGAGAAGCCTCCCCGGCTTCTTCCTCCTTCTAAGCCGCAGGCGGTCTTTTTTTATTTTTGCTGCCTTTTTATTAAACCTTTTTCAAACCGCTGGCCGATACATTTCGTAGAAACAGACAGGGAGAATCAAACTCATACAATGACATATAATGGCTCTTAATCAATAACCCAAAAGGCTATTTTAGCGGACTCCTGAATCGCTGAATCTTGAGTGCTGACACACAAGGCAGATCGTAATCCTTAGGCGACCAGCGACGACACTAAAACTGATACGAGAAGAGCCATTCGGAAAAAGGGAGAGCCGTACGCTCTCCCCTTTTTTTGTATTTTACAATAAGGGAGCCTGGGGGGATAGTGAGCAACAGGAGCCATCCATCTGATCCTGACCATCTCGTTGACCTGCTTGAAGCCATGGCAGCGGAGCTATTTATCTGGCTTGGCCATAACGGAATTATCAAAAGCTATTTCATCGTTTATTGCACAGGCTCGACTCTGCATAAACCAAGGTTTTTTCCAGACATAAGAGATTTTTACCTTGACAGCCTGATTCGGCGTCTGTATGGTTCGTCAGGTTTAGCCACGGCAAAAGAAATCCGGATGGAGTGTATCCAGCTATTTTCAAAATGCCGGAACCGGCCAACCAATGGCCCATTTATTAAAACATAACTCTTTGTATTATAGATTTTTATATTAATATCGATACATCGTATCCAGATAATTAGATTGTGTAAAAATGGCAAAAACAGCTAAAGATAAGTCGCTGGTGATTGTGGAATCACCCGCTAAAGCCAAAACGATCAATAAATACCTCGGCCCTGATTTCGTGGTCAAGGCCTCCATGGGACATATTCGGGATTTACCCTCCAAAGGCCTCAATGTCGATCTGGAACACAACTTTGAGCCGACCTATGAAATCGCCGCCGGACGTAAAAAAACGGTCGCTGCACTGAAAGCCGAGGCCAAAAAATGCTCGACTGTGTATCTGGCAACCGACTTGGATCGCGAAGGGGAAGCCATCGCCTGGCATCTGGCCGAAGTCCTGGGACTCAAGGATGAAAACACATTCCGGGTCGTCTTTAACGCGATTACCAAAAACGACATCCAGAAAGCCTTCTCCAGTCCCGGTAAATTGGACATGCACCGTGTCATGGCCCAGCAGGCCCGACGTATTCTGGACCGCATCGTGGGCTATCAGATCAGTCCTTTGCTCTGGAAAAAGGTCGCCAAAGGGCTTTCTGCCGGTCGTGTCCAGTCCGTCGCCGTCAAACTGATCGTCCAGCGAGAACGGGAGATTCGCTCCTTTGAACCCAAAGAATACTGGCTGATTCCCGCAATCTTTTCGACCAAATCACAAACCGATTTATCTGTTCAGTGGAAGGCCTTTCTGAGCAGTGATCCGGAGAACCCGCCGGCCCAGACCCAGCAAAATGCCTGGCTGGCAAAACACAACGCTTTCAAGGCCGAACTGCATAGTGTCAATGGCAAACCCTTTCATGCAGACAATGAAACACAGGCCAAAGCCGTCCTTGAGGCTTTGCAGGGCGCCACTTTTACTATCGACAGCCTGACAACCAACCGGGTTCAGTCTCGTCCGGGAGCCCCCTTTATTACATCCACATTGCAGCAGGCGGCAGCCAATCGGCTCGGCTTTTCAGCTTCCAAAACCATGATGCTCGCACAGCAGCTCTATGAAGGTATTGACCTGGGAACGATGGGCGCTCTGGGTCTGATTACCTATATGCGTACCGACAGCACCCATTTGTCATATGAGGCGATTCAGTCCGTACGGCATTTTATTGAACATCAATACGGTAAGAATTATCTGCCTGAAAAGCCGAATTTCTTTTCATCGTCCAAAGATGCACAGCAGGCTCATGAAGCGATCCGCCCGACCGATCCGGCTTTGACACCGGATGATATCCGGCAATTTTTGACCGACGACCAGTTCAAACTCTACGATTTGATCTGGCGACGGTTTGTTGCCTGCCAGATGGCAGCAGCCCAGTGGGACACGACGCGAGCCGAAATCATGGCCAAAACAGCCATCGGCCCCTGCGTCTATCGCGCCTCGGGACGCGTGCAGGTGTTTGATGGCTTCACAAAAATATGGTCCACGGCCACCGAAGAGCCGGTTTTGCCGGAAATGACCCTCGGCCAGGCGGTCTCTGCCGTCTGGATCGATGCCCAGCAGCATTTCACCAAGCCGCCGGCCCGCTATACTGAAGCCTCTCTGGTCAAGGCCCTCGAAAAAGAGGGAATCGGGCGTCCCAGCACCTATGCCTCCATCATTTCCACGATTCAGGAACGCCAGTACGTGGAAAAGAAGGATAAGAAATTCTACGCGACACAAATTGGCGAGATTGTCACGGACAAGCTGGATGAATTTTTTCCGCAGGTGATGGATATTGCCTTCACCCGCCACATGGAAGAGCAGCTTGACAAAATTGAAGATCAGCATCTGGACTGGGTCAACGTCCTGAAGGAATTTTATACGCCCTTCTGTGACAGCCTCGAAAACGCCAAAAAAGAAATGGTCCACGCCAAGGCGGAGACCCAGCCCAGCGAATACCAGTGTCCCCAGTGCGGGCAACCCATGGTTTATCGTTTTGGCAAAAACGGGCGATTCTTAAGCTGTTCCAAATATCCCGACTGTAAATTTGCATGTCCTTGCGATAATGAAGGCAAAATGGTTCAGGAAACAACCACGGAGCATCCCTGCCCCAACTGTGGCAAACCGCTGGTGCAGAAACGCGGCCGTTTTGGTACGTTTTTGGGCTGTTCGGATTATCCGACCTGTAAAACCATCGTTCGCCTCGATAAACAGGGACAGCCTCTGCCGCCCAAGCCTCCGGCCCAGCCGACCGGCGTAACCTGTCACAAATGCGGCAAGGGAGAATTAGTCATCCGCCAGAGCAAACGCGGACCGTTTTTGGGATGCAATAAATTCCCGCGATGCCGGACAATCGTCAAAATGGACAAGCTCGATATGCTCAAAGACTTGCAGAGCAAAGGCCAGTGGCCGCCCAAAGATGAACAGCAGGCGAAAGACATACTTGGCGGCGGGGATGACACCAAAAAGACCCCCAGAAAAAAAACGGCAAAAACAGATACGCAACCTTTATCTGAGTAGTATATGGCAGAACCTGATATGAACGACGCCGCAGCAAAAGAACTATTCGAAATCGTCGAACCTATCGGCAAACGTGTCCTGATTCGTAAGGATGAGGATAAAAAGCAGACCAAAGGCGGGATTCAACTGCCGGACAATATCGAGATTCCCACTATCACCGGGCGAATTGTCGCGGTCTCTGCGGAAGTGGAAATGTCCAGCGAATATCCGCTGCGACAATATGACAAGGTATTATTTAACCCCAAGGGCGCCATTCCGGTGGATTTCGAAGGCGATAACCGGCTGTTTGTGGTCGAAGTGGAGAATGTCGTCGCCGTATTTCGCAAACAGAAATAAAAACTGCGATTCCTCAGATTTATAGGGTTCGCAGAACGGCCATAAAACGACTATGGCCAAGGTCATCACACCCTTGGCCATAGTCAACAACACCTCTCCTCCAGCGCTAATGCAAAATACACATGACGCTCTATGATTGCCATTTGCAGCGGAGCCGTGTCGCCGCTGCGCCTAACGCAAGAAGCAGAAATGTTGCAGGTTCTGGAATGTTGTTGTCATCGTCGTCTTCAATGACATAGGTCACATCCGTATCGCCGCGATAACCGGAGGTGCTGACTGGCGAAGCAGACGGCGAAGATGGGGACTTAATCAATCCTCCGTTGTTGGAAGATGCGCCGCCCACAATCCCGACTTCTGGCAGCTTGTCAAATTGCTCACGTTCGAACACGGCCACCACCAGCTTGGGGCTATCCATACGAACGAACGTCTGTGCAGTACCAACTTCACCGACATCCCCAATCCAATATAAAAACCGATACCCGGTGCTGGGTACTGCCACCACTTTGACCTGATCGCCAATCTGGACCCTATGGACTCCATTTCCTGGCGAGACTCTTCCACCATCGACAGGACTGGATTGCAGCAACAACGCATACCCCGTGTCATCTACTGCAATCGCCGATAAGCCCAGACTAACAAACATCAAGTATACAATGACTGCATACGGGCAATAATATTTCATCTGTACACTCATCATAAATTATCCCCCCGGATAAGTTACATTTTAACGAACTTTTCTTGCCCGCCTCGCTCTTGTCGCCTTGATTCACATCCTGTGAGGATTCAAAGGTGAGAACAAAAACCCCTTGAGATTAATGACCTCATTGTCATTAACGTGATTATTTCCCCCCCTTTAGGGGGGGGGAAATAATATTGTATTCTTCAAACTACTAAAAATTCAAGTTAGCGTTTGCGGCCGCAGGTACGCAGAGCCAGCCAGCCGGCACCCAGCAGAACCATCGTCATCGGTTCCGGAATGGGAGTCAGAATGCCGCCTTCGAGGTAGTTAAATGTACCCTTGGTTCCCAAACCTGTCAATGAACCCAGATCCCGTGTCGGAGCACCAGGGCTGGTGAACCAGACTACCGAGGAATCCACACCGGGAGCAATCTGAATTGCAAACAGACCTTCAACACTGGTCGCAGGGACACCAACCGTGGTCCACGAAGTGGGATCATTGGTGCCAGAATCATACCCGGTACCAGTCACAACCGCGCCCGGCAAAAGGGCCACTGAAAACCAGCTAAAGGTATTGGTTGCATTTTTGATTTCGTAGGCATAAATATACCCACCGCCAGTAGCAGCATACACTGTACTGGTCACTTCAGCAGAACCGGTTCCATAAACAGGGGAGAAGGTCGTTGTAATCTGCTGGACCTGTGAGCTATACGCCGGCAGAGCGACTGCCTGCAAGCTCATTGCGCAAAACGCAATCACCGCAAGAGATACCATCAGTTTCTTCATCATTTCCTCTCTTTCTGAGTTTATCAGCATTGATAAACTGCTTGAGACTTTTCAACGAGAAAAGCCCTTCTACACATTACATACAGATGCTACACGAATTACCACAACACAACACACTTAACACACACATCACACAAATAACAGCCCACACAGGCTGACACACGCATTATTGAATTCACTATCCTTGTGAAAGACTTATCCCCTGATCTGAATGATCCTCATCTGCTGACAAAGAGAAAAGACACTCATCCTTGAACAGATTTCACTTTTCAAAGATTCACTGCTGTATAGCTCTCTTCATGCTATTGATTTAAGCGTATTAGACCAAATAAACCGTTTCCAGTCAAGTAAAAAAACTGTAAAAATTCGCCTTATTAGCATCAAAAACGGTGTTTTCAATAAAAATAGGTAAAAATACCTAATTTTCGTCATCACGACAGGATTTATCAGATATTATTGGCCTGCTGGCGGCGTCTTAGCCCCAGGAACCGGTTTGCCCTGGACGAATCGGCTGATGTTTCGGATCGCCTGGCGGAGACGATGCTCATTTTCGACAAGAGCTATCCGCATACAGTACTCTCCGTTTTCACCAAACGCCCTTCCAGGCGCAATGGAGACATTGGCGTACTCCATAAGGTCCATTGCAAAATCAATACTGCCTTTGCCTTTGGACTGTTCAACCGGGAATCGTGTCCAGACGAACATCGAGGCCCTCGGAATATCGACCTGCCAGCCCATTTTTTTCAGACCCTCACAGACCACATCTCTACGAGCCTGATATTTGGCGTTTTGCTGCACAATAAAGTCATCACATTCCCGCATAGCAATAATACTGGCAATCTGAATGGCCTGAAAGATTCCGTAGTCGTAATATCCTTTAATGGTGGCCAGAGCTTCGACCATCGTCTTATTGCCTGCGACAAACCCAATCCGGAATCCGGCCATACTATACGGTTTACTGAGTGTCGTAAACTCAACTCCGACATCTTTAGCCCCTTTTGTGGATAGGAAACTGGGTGCTTTATAGCCGTCGAAGAGGGTTTCTCCATACGCAAAGTCGTGAATTACGGCAAATTTAAATCGCCTGGCTAAATCCACAACACCTTCAAAAAATCCGGGGTCAACCGTCATCGCCGTGGGATTATGCGGGTAATTGAGAATCAGCAATTTGGGTTTCGGGAAAAGCCGTTCGCATACCAGGGCAATCGTATCCAGAAACTTCTGGTCATTGCCCAAAGGGACCGAAATAACATTAGCGCCGGCCAGGGCTACCCCGTAGATATGAATCGGGAAGGCCGGGTCGGCAACGATAGCCGTATCGCCGGGGCCGAGCATAGCCAGACACATGTGGCTAAAACCTTCTTTGGAGCCGATGGTGGCCAGCACTTCGGTTTCGGGGTCCAGCTGGACATTCCACTTCCGTGCGTACTTTAAAGCCATTTCCCGCCGTAGGTTATAGATGCCTTTAGAGGCGCTGTATCGCTGATTGCGGGGATCTCTGGCGGCTTCGCAGAGCTTTTCCACGACCCGCTGCGGGGCGCCGTCCATGGGGTTTCCCATCCCCAGGTCGATGATGTCGATATCCGCCTGACGTTTCTTGTGTTTGAGCGCATTAAGCCTGCCAAATAAATAGGGTGGCAGGCGCTTGACCCGATCCGCTGGTACAATTTCAAAATCACTCATTTTAACCTCAGTCCATTCGATTATTTAAATTCAGGGTATATAGTTTATCGGCAGGCCGGTCAAGTTTCAAAAATATTCCGACGCGATTCGCAAAAACTAAGCCCGCAGATTAGAGGGGTAATTTGAAAATTGGGTTCGTTTGGTGAAAAACAAGAGAATGTAAGGATACAGGAACACATGGATTCAAGAATGGATGATATCGCCCATACTAGGAGTTGCGGGGGTTTTTCTTTTTGACTATGCGGAAAAAGACGTAAAGTGGGTCCGTAGTTTCCCCGATAAAGCAAACGAGTCACCATAGGCTATTGGCGCAAGACACCCTGTTTGAACACCTCTGCCAGTATTTAGGTTCTGTAAATTCAAATAGATTATCGGGCTCTGCCGGGAAAGGATAGACGATGTTTAAAAAGATGAATTTGACGGTTCGCGGTCGGATTTTTCTGCTATTGGGATGCTTTGTTATCAGTATGCTGATTATGCAGACGGCCGGGTGGGTGGTTCAGCGGAGTCTGTTTAATAAAGTCTATCTGCCGCTGTTTGCCGAAAAGGTGCTGGATACTCATAAGGTAACGATGCAGTCCGGAGTGGAATGCCAGGTCAGCGCCCTGGTGGAAAAGCTTAAAGGAGTGACCGACCCGAAAGAACAGGCCGCCATTGTCGAACGCGAAACCGACCCGGTACGGTTTTATGAAGATAAATCGGGGTATTTCTTCAGCTATACGACCGAGGGCGTGCGGGTGAATGTGCCGACCAACAAGAGTCAGAATGGCCAGAACCTGATTGACCTGAAGGACCAAAAAGGTAACCCCTTTATTCGGCAGCTGATCAAGGCAGCCGAACAAGGCGGCGGATTTGTGGAATATTATTTTGAGAAGCCGGGCAAAGGAATTCAGCCTAAATTGTCATATGTAAAAATGATCCCTGGAACTTCGATTCTTGTCGGAACAGGTGTTTATATTGATAATGTGGCCCAGGAAACCGAACTGCTCAACGATAAACTGGATCAGGCGAAAAAACCGTTTACCATCGGGCAGACGATTCTTTACGGAGTGATTGCGGCAGTGACACTAGTGTTCAGCGGACTGATTTCGCGCGACACGACCCGGCGGATTTCTTCGGCGGTGACGGCGCTGCGTCAGAACAGTGAAAGCATTCACAACGCCAGTCAGCAGGTCGCCACGGCGTCGCAGTCCCTGGCTCAAAGCTGCAGCGAGCAGGCGGCCGTGCAGGAAGAAAGCTCGGCGGGACTGGCGGAGGTATCGTCGATGACTAAACAGAATTCGGAGCATTCCCAGCAGGCCAGCGACCTGGCTAAAGAGGCCGAGCAGGCCGTCAGCGAGGGGTCGCAGGCAATCGCCCGCATGAACCAGGCCATTCAGAAAATACGTCAGTCATCGGAAGAAACGTCCAAGATTATCAAGGTCATCGATGAGATCGCGTTTCAGACGAATCTGCTGGCACTGAACGCTGCCGTGGAAGCCGCGCGGGCAGGTGAGGCGGGCAAGGGCTTTGCGGTGGTGGCCGAGGAAGTCCGTAACCTGGCGATGCGCAGTGCCGAGGCGGCCAAGAATACCTCGTCGCTGATTGAACAGGCGGTCAACAACGCCGGTCAGGGTGTGGTATGTATCGAAGATGTCAATATGTCGCTGGGGACGATTACCGCGGCCATCGGCAAGACCAACCAGATTATTGCTGAAATCGCAGGGGCATCTCATGAGCAGGCGTCCAAGCTCCAGCAAATTACCGCATCCGCATCGGAAATCGACAAGACAACCCAGCAGAATGCCGCGATTGCCGAGGAAAGCGCCAGTGCCGCCAGTGAGCTGCAATCGATGGCTCAGGACCTAAATGCCGTAGTGGGCCAATTGCTGCAATTGGCTGGGACGGGACAGGCTGCGGGAACAAAGACAGCCCAAATCAACAAATCGCTTTTGCTGACAGACCACCTCTATCATCAGATTGCCGAGGCCCCGAACAAATCAGCCAGGCAACGCGTATAGATTCACGATTTGAGTAAACTAAAAAGGCCCGGTACAGGAATCGATTTGCCTATACCGGGCCTTCTGTTTTTGGAGGATATTATCGCTTGACGCGGGCGTTGCCCTGCCAGATGCTCCAGACCTGTTCCTCGTCGGCAGGCTGGGCATAGTCGGTCAGCATGGTGGTGGCTAAGGCGCCGGTGGCCCAGCCAAACTGACCCCATTTTTCCGGTTCCCAACCCCGCAGAATAGCATAGAGCATCCCGCCAACGAACCCATCGCCGCCGCCGATCCGGTCCAGAACGGTAATTTCGCGAGGCTCAATGACATGCCAGTTGCTGCCTTCGGCGACGAGTGCCCCCCAGAGATGGCAATTGACGCTGACAACCTGACGGAGGGTGGTCGCAAAGACCACGGCGTTGGGGAAGGCTTTTTTGGCACTATTGATCATGCCTTTGAAGCTTTCGATCTTGGCAGCAAGGTCTTTGCCGCCGGCTTCGGGACCTTCCAGACCCAAGCACAACTGAAAGTCTTCTTCATTACCAACGAGGATATCGGAGGCCGCGGCAATTTCAGTAAAGATGTCGTGAAGTTCTTTTTCGCGATTCTTCCAGAACGAGGCACGGTAATTGAGGTCGAATGAGACACGTGTGCCATACTTTTTGGCGGCGCGGGCCAGTTCCAGACAGAACCGGCTGGTATCGGGAGACAACGCAGCGATCAGGCCGGACATATGAACAATCTGGACGCCTTCCTGGCCAAAGAGGCGGTCAAGGTCAAAATCCTTGACATTGAGGGTCCGGCCAACTTCACCGGCGCGGTCGTTATGGACACGAGGGCCACGGCTGCCATAGCCGCTGTCGGCGAGATTGAACTGATGGCGATAGCCCCACGGGCCGCCCTGATCCACTTCTTTGCCTTCGTAATCCATATGCCGGCTGGCAAGATCGTCCTTAATAAAACGCGCAATGGGACTGTTTTTGACAAAGGTAGTCAGGACCTTGACCGGCAGGCCGAGGTAGGAACAGACACTGGCGACGTTGGTTTCAGCACTGGTGGCCTGCATAATGAGGGTGCGGGCACAGTGCATCGGCTGACCGTCGGTGGGAGTCAGACGGACCCCCATGCTGCTGGGAACAACAAGACTGTATTTGTATTGTTTTTTCAGTTCGATGCCCATACTATCCTTTCTGTATTATCTATAGCCATATTTGCATGTACGGTCTTTTAACTATTTTCTCACGATGTGAGTTATTTTACCAGAGGTTTCTGGAATATCAAGCAACAGAGTCTGAAAATCGGGGCGGATGAGGGCTTTGGGCTTGCAACACAGACTCGGCTTAAGTAGGATAAGTGGCAATACAGAAAGTGAAAGCGATGAAATAAAGGATTCGTCTGCGGCGAGGCCCTCTTGTCCCAAGCACAGAGGCTTTGGCTACACTCAATCAAAAAACGCGGCGATACGACAGAAGATAAGGAACAACATAATGCGATATCTTGGAAGTATTTTTTTGGTATTCATAGCAGCTTCGGGAGCATGGGCCGAACAGGCCCAGACCGCTGCGGCAACTGCAAACCCGATGGCCAAGTGGGATCTCGTCGTTAAAGACCCCAATGATCCAAATGATTTGATGCGTACCAAGTGGGACTCTGTAGCGAAGGTCCTCCAGAATAAGGAACTCGACGAAAAGAGCAAGGCGGACATTGTCGATTACATTATCAGCCCGATCTTCGATTTTGAGCTGATGGGCAAGCTGGCCCTGGGCAAAACTCACTGGCCCAAGCTGAACGCTGCGGATCAGAAAACCTTCACATCGCTGTTTGTCCAGCGGCTCAAGGCATCTTACCGCGATAAAATCATGATGTATAAAGATGAGCAAGTCGAATTTCAGCCAGCCGTGCAGAAAAAAGAGATGATTCAGATCCCGATGACACTGCTATCCGACGGGAAGAAAACGGCGATTGTGTACAAGCTGCACAGGCTGGATAAAACCTGGAAGGTCTATGACGTCGAGATTGAAGGGGTCAGCATTCTTCTGACCTATCGATCGCAATTCGATGATATTCTTGCCCGCGGGACGGTGAAGGACTTGCTGTCGCAGTTGGAAAAACCGGCGGGTTCCTAATTCCCTGGACCCCAACAGGCCTGCATAATGAACCTGCTGCATGTACTCACCGCCTTTTTTTTTGACCGCGTCATTCTGCGCCATCCGGTTGCAGTCCTTGTGTGTTTGTCACTGACGGCAGGATTTCTGGGCTACTATATCAGGAATTTCGGACTGGACGCCTCCGCAGAAACGTTGGTGCTGGAAAACGATGCAGACTTACGCTATCTGCGGCAGATCAATGCCCGCTATCAGCAGAACGACTTTCTGGCCCTGGCTTATACAGCAAAGGACGATTTGTTTTCTGAGCCTTCTCTCCACCAGCTCCGACAGTTGCGGGACGAACTGGCAGCGATGCCAAATGTCTGCTCTGTAGTTACAATTCTTGACGTTCCTCTGCTGCAAAGCCCGCCTTTGTCACTGAGCGATTTAACCCGGCCTCTGCCCACACTCAGTCAGCCGGATGTGAATCGAGACCTGGCTAAAAAAGAATTCCTGGAAAGCCCCCTCTACAGCAACCTGCTGCTGAGTGCCGACACCCGGACAACGGCAATCCTGATCTACTTTGCCGATGACACCTTATATAATGAATTGCTGCAGAAACGCAATCATCTGCGTGAGAAAGAAAGCCTTGGAACCCTAACGCCGCAGGAACGCATCGATTTGGACCAGGTTCTCAAGGACTTCCGTCGCTGCAGGGATCAGGCCCGCATGGTCCGTCACCAGGATATTCGGACAATCCGTGCCATTATGGATAAATATCGCGGCAATGCGGATCTGTTCCTGGGCGGTGTGAGCATGATTGCCGATGATATGATTACCTATGTCCGGAATGACTTGAAGATATTCGGCACAGGAGTAACCCTGTGTTTGATGATGATG
Organism: Anaerohalosphaeraceae bacterium; assembly: GCA_040306945.1. Classification (GTDB taxonomy): domain Bacteria; phylum Planctomycetota; class Phycisphaerae; order Sedimentisphaerales; family Anaerohalosphaeraceae; genus Anaeroglomus. Next base: position 22,336 of record JAWRKM010000018.1, on the reverse strand, counting down.
CTGGGCGTTATCTTCCGATCCCTCCGCTGGGTCTGGCTGCCGATGCTGTGCTGTGTGGTGTCAGTGCTGTGCATGATGGGTCTGCTGGGCTTCTTTGGATGGGAGGTTACAGTCGTGTCTTCCAATTTTGTATCGCTGCAATTGATTATCACCTTGTCAGTCGCCATTCACCTGGTGGTGTATTATCGTGAATTATTAAACCGGAATCCGGACCGTCCCAATCACCAGTTAATCCTCGACACCGTCTGCCACAAAATCAAGCCGTCGGTGTATTGCATGCTGACCACCATTGCCGGTTTTGCATCGCTGCTGCTGGCTGACATTCTGCCGGTCAGTACGTTCGGCTGGATGATGATTGCCGGTCTGGTTGTGTCTCTGATTATCACATTTGTGCTGTTTCCGGCCGTCCTGATCCTGCTGCCCAAAGAAGCCCCCAAAAAGAGCAAAGGCCGGGGATTTGCCTTAACGCCGATTCTGGCTCAATGGACTCAGGCACGGGGCGGCCTGATTCTGTGTCTGTGCGGGGCGATTATGATTCTCAGTATCGCGGGGATTTCAAAGCTGACGGTGGAAAACTGCTTTATCGATTATTTCAAGGAAAGCACCGAGATTTATCAGGGCATGAAATTAATCGACCAGCGGCTTGGCGGCACAACCCCGCTGGATGTGATTGTGGATTTTGCAAAACCCGAGGCATCCCCTGCGGCCATAACCCCGGCTGCGGCGGAAACGGACGACATCTTTGATGCATTTGATGAACTGGATCAGGCCCAAAGCCAGGACAAGTACTGGTTCACCGCCGAGAAAATGGATCGCATCAATGCGGTTCATCACTATCTTGAAACGCTGCCGGAAACCGGTAAGGTGTTGTCTCTGGCCAATATTATGGCGATTGCCTCCAGACTCAAGGGCGGCCCCCTCGACAGCCTTGACTTGTCGCTGCTGTACAGCGAGACTCCCAACCAATTCAAGACGCTGCTCATCGCCCCATATGTTTCGGTGGATCAGAATGAAGCCCGTTTTCAGATTCGCATTAAGGACTCCCAAAAGGGATTGCGCCGCAACGAGCTTTTGAAAAAAATACGGGCTGAACTGCCCGCTGCCGCCGGCCTGGAGCCGTCGCAGATTCATCTGACGGGAATGTTTGTGCTTTACAACAACATGCTGCAAAGCCTGTTCGGTTCACAAATATTGACATTGGGTTTGACGGCACTTTTACTGACCGGGATGTTTCTCGTGCTGTTCCGTTCCATCCAGATCGCAGGGATAGCCATCTCCGTCAATCTGCTGCCCATCGGCGCCGTGCTGGGCATCATGGGCTGGCTGCATATTCCTCTGGACATGATGACCATTACGATTGCGGCCATCAGCCTGGGCATTGCCGTCGATGACACCATTCATTACATCCACCGATTCAAGCGGGAATTTCAGGACGACCCCCGCTATGTGCCGGTCATGCATCGATGTCACGGCAGCATCGGCCATGCGATGTACTACACCTCGATTACCGTAATTATCGGCTTTTCCATTCTATCGTTATCCAATTTTATTCCGACGGTCTATTTTGGTCTGCTGACGGTGATGGCGATGATTATCGCACTTCTGGCGGCCCTGACACTGCTGCCGGAATTGCTGATTCTGGTAAAACCGTTTGGCAAAGAAATCCCGAATCCGACAAAACCATCAGGAGAATGATTCATGAAATGGACGCTGTTGATTGTTCTGGTTTGTATCCTGGTTACAGGATGTGCGACAACCCCCAAAAACAACTCTGCTGCCGCGGCTGAGATGCCCGCGGAGTCGGATCCCGTTGAGGCAGGCGACACCGATTTTGCGGAGTTCGATGCCTTTGACCAAGAGCTTTCCAGCAAGACCATCAAGGTGGCCGATCCGCTGGAATCGTGGAATCGTTTGATGTTCAATACCAACGACGTGCTGTACTTCTGGGTATTGAAGCCCGTCGGGCAGGGGTATAAAGCGGTCGTGCCGGAGCCGGGACGGGTCGGGATTCGTAATGTCTTCCAGAATATCACCACGCCGGTCCGGCTGGTCAATTGCCTGCTGCAGGGTAAGTTTCACTCGGCCGGCAACGAAGTCAACCGCTTTGTCATCAATACCACCTGGGGCGTGCTGGGCATCTGGGACCCGGCCCTGGAAAAAGGGAAAATCGAGCCTGCCGATGAAGACTTCGGCCAAACCCTGGCGGTGTATGGGTTGGGCGATGGCTGCTACCTGGTCTGGCCGGTATTTGGGCCGTCCACATTACGGGATTCGGCGGGCATGGCCGGGGATTATTTCCTGAACCCGACGGTCTATATCGAAGACTCCAAAGCCAGAGTCGGCGTATCGGCTGTTAATATTATCAACAAGACCTCGTTTCGCATCGGCGAGTATGAACAGTTCAAGGCCGCCTCATTGGATCCCTATGTGGCAATGCGGGAAGTCTATATCCAATATCGAACCAGACAGATTCAGGATAAGCCCAAACAACAGCAGGAGAACACTCATCCTGTCGGGCAACAAAGTCTTTCATCCAACTGACTCAAAACACTCGCTGTACCTTATTCCCACTCAATGGTGGCCGGGGGTTTGCTGGAGATATCATAGACGACACGGTTGACGCCGCGGACTTCGTTGATGATGCGGCTGGAGATGCGGGCCAGCGTTTCGTGCGGGATCCGTGAGAAATCGGCGGTCATAAAGTCGGTGGTATCCACACAACGGATGGCGATGACATTGTCGTAGGTGCGTTCGTCGCCCATCACCCCGACGGTGCCGACGGGCAGGATGACGGCCAGCGCCTGACTGATGGAGCGATAGAGTCCGGCAGCCTTGATTTCTTCAATCAGGATATCGTCGGCTTCGCGAAGGACGGCCAGTTTCTTTTCGGTCACTTCACCCAGCACCCGCACGGCCAGGCCGGGGCCCGGGAACGGATGCCGCCAGACCATATCTTCGGGCAGGCCAAGGTATTCGCCGACTAAGCGGACCTCATCTTTGAATAAATCCCGCAGCGGCTCAACGAGCTTAAAGCCCAGCTTTTCGGGCAGGCCGCCGACATTGTGATGCAGTTTGATATTGGCCGCCAGGTTGCCGTCTTTGTTGCCGGATTCGATAACATCCGGATAGAGCGTACCCTGGGCGAGAAATTCGGCGTTTTTGATTTTGGAAGCCTCGGATTTGAAGGCCTCGATGAATTCGGAGCCGATGATTTTGCGTTTCTGCTGGGGGTCGGTAACGCCAGCCAGTTTGGACAGAAATTGTCTGGACCAGTCCACGATGCGCAGGTCAATATGGAAATGGCCGCGGAACATCGTCTCGACGCCCTGCCGTTCGTTTTTACGCAGCAGGCCGTTATCGACAAAGATACAAACGAGTTGATCGCCGATGGCTTTGTGCAGCAGGGCCGCAGTGACAGCCGAATCGACGCCGCCGGAAAGACCGCAGATGACCGTGGACGAACCGACCTGCTGGCGGATTTTCTGGACGGACTGTTCGACGAAATCGCTCATCTGCCAGTCGCCGGTACAGCCGCAGATGTCGTAGAGGAAATTCTTGAGAATCTCGGTGCCGCGCGGCGTATGGGTTACTTCCGGATGGAATTGGACACCGAAGAACTTGCCGCCCTTGTGCCGGACTGCCGCAAACGGGCAGGTTGCCGTCGTGGCCAGCGGGATAAAATCGCTGGTCAGCTCATTGACCTGGTCGCCATGGCTCATCCAAACGGTCGTGTGTTCCGGCAACCCCTTAAACAGGTCGGAGGTATCGCTAATCGAGACATTCGTTCGGCCGTATTCGCGGGCATGGGCGGGGCTGACCCGGGCACCGAGAATCTTGCAGCCAATCTGCATCCCGTAGCAGATGCCCAGCACCGGAACACCCAACTGAAAGATTCGCTCATCACAGGTCGGGGCATTTTCGGCATAGACACTGGCCGGGCCGCCGGACAGGATGATGCCCTTGACGCCCAACTGGGCCAGCTTTTCAATCTTGACCGACGGCTGATAAATCTGCGAATAGACCTTGTGTTCGCGGACACGCCGGGCGATGAGCTGGCCGTACTGACTGCCGAAATCGATAATAGCAATAACTTCACGTTCTTTGTGCGACATAATTGATCACTCAATATAAAAACCACAGATTTCACAGATTGATTAATAAATAGTCTTCTGTGAAATTGGTGTAATCTGTGGTTTCATTTTTTTAACTGTTAAACGATTCAGAACCCGAATAATTGGGGGCTTCCTTGGTAATCATAATATCATGCGGGTGCGATTCACTGACACCGGCGGGGCTGTTGCGAACAAATCGGGCTTTGGATCGCAGTTCCTCAATCGTGCGGGTTCCGCAATAGCCCATTCCGGCCCGCAAGCCGCCGACAAGCTGATAGACAAACGTCCCGAGCGTACCGCGATAGGGAACACGGCCTTCGACACCTTCGGGAACGAGCTTTTCTTTTTCGGTGGCTTTATCCTGGCCATAGCGGTCAGCGGACCCCTGGATCATGGCACCCAGCGAGCCCATGCCGCGGTATTCCTTGAACTGGCGGCCTTTGTAAATGACTAATTGGCCCGGGCTTTCGGCAAGGCCGGCAAACAGCGAGCCGAGCATCACCGACGAGGCACCGGCGGCAATGGCTTTGGTAATATCGCCGGAATGACGAATACCACCGTCGGCAATCACGGGGATGCCCTGCGGCTGCGCTTCCGAAACCGCATTGAAAATCGCCGTAATCTGCGGCACCCCCACACCGGAGATAATCCGCGTGGTGCAGATAGCCCCGGGGCCAATACCGACCTTGACCGCATCGACACCAGCGGCAATTAAATCTTTGGCAGCTTCGGCGGTGGCAATATTGCCGGCAATCACGTCTATCTTGAAATTCTTTTTAATCCATTTGACCATATCGATGACATTCTTTGAATGACCGTGAGCGGTATCCACCACAATCACATCCACTTCAGCTTCAATCAGGGCCTTGACACGATCCTGATCCTTGACACCAACGGCCGCACCAACACGAAGTCGGCCGCGATGGTCCCGAACCGCCAGCGGATACTGCTGAAACCGGTCGATATCCCGCATGGTAATCAGGCCGGACAACTTGCCGTTGCTGTCCACCAGCAGAAGCTTTTCGACTTTATGTTTCTGGAGGATTTCTTTGGCCTGCTCCAGTGTTGTGTCGGCCGGCCCGGTAACAAGTTTGTCTTTGGTCATGACGTCAGCGATTTTGACCTGGTCATCCTTGAGAAATTTCAGGTCGCGGCGGGTCAGGATTCCGACAAGCTTGTCTTGGCAAACGATGGGAATACCAGAGACGTTCTGTTCTTCCATAACCTTGCGGGCCACGGTTACACACGCATCAGGAGACAGCGTAACCGGGTCCTGAATAACGCCGTTTTCAGACCGCTTGACCTTGATGACCTCACGCTTCTGAGCTTCGACGGACAGGTTTTTATGAATAATACCGATGCCGCCTTCCTGGGCCAGAGCAATCGCCAGGGCCGACTCGGTTACGGTATCCATCGCCGCTGAAATCAGGGGTATATTAATTCGGATATTACGGGTCAGCATTGTGCTGGTATCGGCCTGCGAAGGAACAAAGTCGCTGCGGGCCGGTATTAAAAGCACATCATCAAATGTGATGCCTTCACCGATAATTTTTCCATTATCCATTGATAGAGTACCTCCACGGACTTTCTAAACATTCATAAAACACGGAGTATATCGCCCCGGATGGACAGGGTCAAACCAAAATCGCAGTTTCGGGTCCACCAAACAAAAAAGGCCGGGCAAAATGACCCGGCCTTCGGAAATCTTGGATTCCATCCTGCCAATCACATCCCCGGCTGGGCAGGAACAGGAACCTCCGGAGTCAGAACCGGTTTGGGGGGGATAGGCTTTGGATTTTTTGGATAGAAATATAACACAAAATCCGCCTTGTTCACATCAATCCCCCAGGCCTTATACTGCATTATATCGAGGTCTTTGGCTGAAAAACAAAATTCCGTATTCGCCATAATGGATTCGGTTAAGATATTTTTCCCAGACCTCTTATCCAGCAGATGGATTGTCCCATCTTCAGGAGCAACAAATTTAATGTTAAAGCCACCCCCAACACGATTGACTTCTTTGGCCTGACCGAAATTGTCCGGCCTGACTTCATTGCCGATAATAATGCACCCGCCCAGCAGGGCAACAGAGAACACTGAAACAATCGCTAACATTCCTCTTTTCATTGATATAACTCCTTTTATTTCAGAGACATACAATTCTTATTCATCAATCAAGATACAATCCCATCTCCAGCACATCGTCACGACAACCAAAACCAAATATGATCGATTTGTTCATTTCGTCTCTTTGAAAAGCTTTGGCTGATTGTTCTTAAATAATAAGACGTAACGAAATCGCTTTCGTTTCAAACATTATTCACTATTATTTACTGTTGCTGTTGTACCTCTTCAGGCGGATTCGGGACAAAGTAGAGCACCAATTTGCCAGCTATCAGGCTTTTGGTTAATTCTTTACATTGGTCTTCATCGGTATCTGGCAGCGAAAAATCAAAAGTAGATCCTTCTTGTACGCTCTGGGTTACAATGAATTTGCCGGATTTCTGATCCACCAGATAGAAAGTTCCATCCTGTGGGGCTCGGTACTCAATCACGAGACCTCCTCCAACACGATACTGTTCTTTGGGCAATCCATCAGGACCAAAAAATGTCTGATTGGACAAACCACAACCTGTTACATACACTATACTTACGCACATTACCAACACCATCCATACCGCTTTCATAAGACTCCCTTTCTAAGCTTTACAACTTTTTTAAATCTGTTTGTTGATCCTATTTTGATCGTCGCAACAAATGACGAAATCACGAAATTCAGTACCATCGCCAAGACATATTCAATATCTGCCAGAGGTTTCCGGATACAACCTATCGCGTTATGCCCAGTTCAGAATCACCTTACAGCCACCGCCAGAACGCAGGGCCTCGAACCCCTTTTCAAATTCAGTAAAGTGAAAATGATGTGTAATCAGCGGCGAAATATCCAGCCCCCCCTGAATGAGCATCGTGACTTTATACCATGTTTCGTACATCAGCCGTCCGTAAATACCAGTTAGCGTCAAACCATTGAAAATCACCGTATTCCAGTCCATTTGCGACGGGGGCAAAATCCCCAGCAGGGCAATCTTGCCGCCGTGAGCCATATTGGCCAGCATATCGTTGAGAGCCTGGGGACTGCCGGACATCTCCATACCCACATCAAAACCTTCTTTCATACCCAGCATCTGCTGGGCCTTGGCAAGTGTTTCACTGTGGACGTCCACGGTCAGGGTCGCCCCCATTTTTTTGGCCAGTTCCAGCCGGCCTGGATTCATATCGGTCACGACCACATGACGCGCCCCCACCTGACGAGCAACTCCGGCAGCCATACAGCCAATCGGACCGGCCCCGGTAATCAGGACATCTTCGCCGACCAGATTATAGGTCAGGGCGGTATGCACTGCATTGCCCAGCGGGTCAAAACAGCTTATCACATCCAGCGGGATCGACTTGTCGCAATACCAGATATTCGTCACCGGTACCGAGATAAATTCGGCAAACGCTCCATCGCGATTAACGCCGATGCCCCGGGGGGAATGACACAGATGCCGTCGGCCAGCCAGGCAATTACGGCATCGCCCGCAGACCACATGCCCTTCGGCACTGACAATATCGCCAACCTTGAAATCGTGTACATTGCTGCCCATCTCAACAATCTCGCCGACAAACTCATGGCCGATGATCATGGGCGTTTTAATCGTATTCTGGGCCCATTTGTCCCAGTTATATATATGCACATCCGTGCCGCAGATGGCGGTTTTAAGGACCTTAATCAGTACATCATTGATTCCAATCTGCGGGACCGGAACATCCTGCAGCCACAAGCCTTGCTTGGCTTCTTTCTTAACCAATGCTTTCATCGTCAGTGTCCCTTCCAAGAGGAAATTCTAAAGCGGACATCGCTCACCAGGCATTCTCATCGGTTGTGCCTGTCCAAAATTCAATTGTTCTGGCCCACCCAGACACATCAAAGGCGGTTTATTGCGGTTTGAAGAGAACACTGTATATCACCCTAACCCAAAGGTCAAGAAACAAGATTGTTTCATCAGGAAAACCTCTCGATTTTTGCTGTGTTATCTGATATGGTACCGAAAATACGTATAGATGATCACAGTAGAATGTGGAGAGTCCATGCCTGAGTTGATTACCGGCGTTGTTAAAAAGACATTTAAAGGCGGCTTTGTGCTGCGTGATCCAGTTCGTTCATTCCGTCCGAGCGGACGAGATGTCATTGTACCCATCGCTGTGGTACGTCAATACGGCCTTGTCGAAGGCGCAGAAGTCTGCGGCACCACACGCACTGACCGTAATCTTGTCCTGCTGGATCAAGTCGAAAGCGTATGCGGCCTGACGGTGGAACAATTCAAAAAACGCATCCCGTACCAGGAACTGACCGCGGTAGCCCCCTATCAGCGGTTTGACCTTGAAAAATGCGGTGAGCCGGCAATGCGCATCGTAGACCTGATCGCCCCGATGGGCAAAGGCACCCGCGGCCTAATCGTCTCGCCGCCCAAGGCCGGCAAGACCACCATGCTGTCGCAATTAGCCAAAGCTATTCTCGCCGATGACCCCAAAGCACGGGTTATCGTGCTGCTCATCGACGAGCGGCCTGAAGAAGTAACCTACTTCAAGCGAGGTGTCGAAGGGGCAACCGTAATAGCCTCCTCCATTGACCAGAGTATCGAAGAACACATCGAGCTGGCAGAAATTCTGCTGGCGTATATCAAAGTCCAGCTTGAATGTGGGCGGGATATTATCGTGCTGGTGGACTCCATCACCCGCATGGGGCGTGCATTCAATCGCAAAGGCTCAGGAACCGGCCGCATCATGTCCGGCGGACTGGAGGCCGGCGTACTGGAAATCCCCCGCCGTTTTCTGGGTATGGCCCGCAAGATTGAAAATGGCGGCTCTGTCACCATCATCGCTACCGCCCTGATCGATACCGGCTCGCGGATGGACCAGCTTATCTTTGAAGAATTCAAGGGCACCGGTAACAGCGAAGTGATTCTGTCTCGCGAGATGGCCCAGCGGCGAACGTTCCCCGCTATCGATATCCCTGCGTCCGGCACACGGATGGATGAAGTGCTCTGGGGGCCGGCCAACAGCAAGAAGCTGGCCAACCTCCGTAAAGGATTGTTCAATTACAGACCCATCGAAGCCATGAACACCCTGAGTGCCGTCCTGCAAAAATACCCCACCAACGCCGAACTGCTCAAAATCCTGCCAGGCTGACAGGAGTCATCCGTTTGAATAAACAATATTCTCCTTGCATTATTTGGTCGATTTGCTTATATATGGAGGCATGATGCAGCAGATGAATACCATTCATGCCATACGTATTCAGGGCTTAGCCCTGCTGCTTATCCTGCGCCCTTAAGGCGCAGGATGATAACCCCAATTCTACACACCCAATATCGTTTTATAGTTTCTACTGGAAATTTTATCCGTTTTCGGGCATAATCCGCGTTTTGGTTTGGCCCAATAATATGAGGAGTCCCAAAATATGTCTTTAGACCAGGTATTGATATTTGATACGACTTTACGCGATGGTGAACAGGCGCCAGGCGCTTCGATGTCGATCAGCGAAAAACTGGAGGTTGCCCAGCAACTGGCACGGCTGGGCGTCCACGTAATCGAGGCGGGTTTTCCCGTATCCTCGCCAGCCCAGTTTGACGCGACCAAGCTGGTTGCCGAACAAATCCAAGGACCAGTGATTTGCGGTCTGGCTCGCGCGAATGAAAAAGATATCGACGCCGCCGGCAAGGCCCTGGCCCCAGCAAAAAAACGTCGTATTCACACGTTTATTGCGACAAGCCCAATCCACATGGAGTATAAACTCAGAAAGACGCCAGACCAAGTCCTGAAAATGGCCGTTGAGGCGGTACGATATGCAAGACAATATACCGACAATATCGAGTTTTCGCCAGAAGATGCCTGTCGCAGTGATTTATCCTTCTTATATGAGATTTTGGCCGCCGTCATCGAAGCTGGCGCGACGACGCTGAATATTCCGGATACTGTAGGGTATGTATTGCCCTATGAATACGGTCAGATTATTGCCAAGCTCAAAGAAAACGTCAAGGGTATTGAGAAAGCTATCATAAGTACCCATTGCCACAATGACTTAGGGATGGCCTCCGCGAATTCGCTGGCCGGTGTTCGCAACGGAGCCCGACAGGTTGAATGCACAATCAACGGCATTGGTGAACGGGCGGGCAATGCGGCCATGGAAGAAATCGTGATGGCGATCCATACCCGGCCGGACTTTTTCCCCAACATCACGACCGGAATCAAAACCACCGAGATTTACCGTACCAGCCAGTTGGTATCTCAATTGACGGGTTTCGTCATTCAACCAAACAAAGCTATTGTTGGTAAAAATGCCTTTGCCCATGAATCAGGAATCCACGTGGACGGCATTCTGAAGAAACGTGAAACCTACGAAATTATGACGCCGGAGATGATTGGACTCGAAGGGTCCAGAATGGTCCTCGGCAGACACTCCGGCAGGCACGGCTTTGCCGACCGGTGCAAGCAGTTGGGCTTTAGCCTGACCAAGGAAGAACTGGATGCAGCATATCAGAAATTTGTTGAGATTGCCGACAAGAAAAAAGAGATATTTGATGAAGATATTGCCGCGATTATTAGTGATGAATCACGCGGCATCGAACAGACCTATCAATTGGAATATCTTCATGTCGCCAGCGGTACAGGAACCCTGCCTACGGCGAGCGTCAAAATCAAGACAAAAGAGGGTGTAAAACTGGCAGTGGCATTGGGGGATGGGCCGGTCGATGCGGCGTATGAAGCGATCCGTCAGGCAACTGGCAAGACCCCCAAACTGGAGAATTACACCATTCGCGCCATCACGGAAGGCAAAGAGGCTCTGGGCGAGGCCAATGTTCGCATCGCCAATGGCAAAGGCCAGGTGTTCATCGGCCGCGGCGTTTCAACGGATATCATCGAAGCCAGTGCCAAGGCCTATGTGGATGCTCTGAATCGTATGGCAGCGGCAGAAACCCTCAAACAAAACGAAACCAAAGTACAATTATAAACGTTCGGAGTTCTTAGTTTGCAGTGTACACACTGAGCCTGTCTAAGAACAATGGGCAGCACACTGAGATTTTCAGGAGTATTTATGGGAATGACAATAACGGAAAAGATTTTTGCCCGGGCAGGCGGAAAAAGCACGGTTCGGCCCGGCGATCTGGTAAATGCTAAAATCGACATGATTATGTGTCACGATGTGACCACGCCGCCGGCGATTTCCATGCTGAAAGAACATGGCATCGACCGTGTTTTCGACCCCGAAAAAATCGCCGTCACCCCGGACCACTTTCAGCCGGCCAAGGACATCAAGAGTGCCGAGCTGCACAAACGGCTGGATACCTGGGCCAAAGACAAAGGCATCAAATATTATTACCCGCTGGGCAAGGCGGGGGTCTGCCATGCTCTGCTGCCGGAGCAGGGGCATATTCGTCCGGGCGAAGTCATCGTCGGCGGCGATTCCCATACCTGCACATACGGTGCGTTTGCAGCATTTTCAACGGGTATCGGGTCAACCGACCTGGCGGCATCCATTACCACAGGGCAACTGTGGTTCAAAGTTCCGGCATCGATGAAATTTATTTTGACCGGCAAACTCCGTCCCGGCGTTTACAGCAAGGATATCATCCTGGAAGTCATTCGCCGTATCGGCACCGACGGGGCCCTGTATCGGGCAATGGAATTTGTCGGCCCGACCATCAAGACGCTGAGCATGGAAGCCCGGATGACCATTACCAACATGGCCATTGAGGCCGGCGGCAAAAGCGGCATTATCGGCTTCGATGAAATTACCAAAGACTATCTTGACGGACGGCTCAAGGGCAAACAGGACTATACTGTCTATGAATCGGACGCAGACGCCTCCTACATTTATACCGATACAGTGGATTGCTCGTCGCTGGAGCCACTGGTGGCATTCCCGCATCTGCCCAGCAACGGCAAGGTTATTGGCGAATGTGCAGGGCTGGCCATGGATCAGTGTTATATCGGAAGCTGCACCAACGGCCGCATCGAAGACCTGCGTGTCGCAGCGAGCATCCTGAAAGGTCGCCAGGTGAAGATTCGCACCATAATCGTGCCGGCAACCCCGGAGATCTGGAAGCAGGCGATGGATGAAGGCCTGATGGATATTTTCTATGAAGCCGGCTGCGTCATCAGCGCGCCGACCTGCGGAGCCTGTCTGGGTGGCTTTATGGGCATTCTGGCGGCAGGCGAAAAGTGCATCAGTACTACCAACCGCAACTTTGTCGGACGGATGGGCAGTCCGAAGTCCGAAGTGTATCTGGCCAGCCCGGCGACCGCCGCGGCCAGCGCCGTGGAAGGCAAGCTGGCGGACCCGAGAAAGTATTTATAATGTCCAGAGAGGATTAACGGGATTAACACCATTTTTCAATGATGTAAATCTCGTCATACAATATTCAGGAGAAGTTATGTCAAAAGCACATGTTTATAAACGCGATCACGTGAATACGGATGAGATTATTCCGGCGCGGTATCTCAATACCGATGACGCCGCCGAACTGGCCAAACACTGCATGGAAGATCTCGATCCGGAATTTGTCAAGAAATGCAGGCCCGGCGATGTGATAGTCTGCGGCGACGACTTCGGCTGCGGTTCCAGCCGCGAGCATGCCGTCTGGTCGATTCAGGGTGCCAAAGTCGGCGCCGTGATCGCCCATTCGTTCGCGCGGATTTTTTATCGTAATTGCATCAACTGCGGTTTTTACCCGATTGAGCTGCCGGATGCCGTGAATCAAATTCACGATGGCGACGAACTGGACATTGACTACGAAAAGGGAATCATTCATAACAAAACACAGAACAGGACCATTCAGTTCACCCCCCTGCCGGATTTTGCGTTGGCAATTATCCGCGACGGCGGACTGCTGGAACATATAAAAAAGCAAAAATGATAGACAAAGAAATTCTTATTCTTTGTCTATGTAACAACCATAGTTGTCTGGTGGTTAGTGGCATTGGGTATTCCTCCGTTTTTAAAAGGAACTATGGCATGGTGGGAAATTATGAATTTGTTCACGGAAGCAGCCTTGGGTGTATTTTTGCTTTTTGCTTCAATAAAATTAACTCTTAAAATAATTCCAGAAGTTAAAGATATGGAAAGGAAAAAGTAAAAGGGAAAAGGGGAAAATGACAGGTGAAAAGGAAAAATTTGTAAAAGACTTCAAAAGACGGCTATATTCTTTCGCATTGAAGCTTATTGAATTTATCGACAACTTAAAGGTCGATATGGTTTCAAAGCGTATTAGTGATCAGCTTCTCAGAAGTGGAACCAGCATCCTGTCCAACTATGTTGAAGGTCAATCAGCCAGCAGCAAAAAGGAGTTTGCTAATTTCCTGACGATTTCCCTGAAATCTGCAAACGAAAGCAAAATGTGGATAGCCCTTTTGCGTGATAGTAAACGGACTACAAAGGACAAAACAGACTGGTTTTTAAATGAATTAGATGAGTTTTCAAAGATACTGGCCTCCAGTATTCTACGATGCAAAGGAAAACGCTAATTTGCCTTTTTCCTTGTACTTTTACCTTTTGCCCTTTACCTTTTTCCGTATAGATTCAATGATAAACCAATCGTACCAAGAAAGGATATGACATTTATGAAGACGTATAAAATCGCAATCATCGGCGGCGACGGCACCGGGCCGGAAGTGACAGCCGAAGCAGTCAAGGTCATGGATGCTGCGGCAGCCAAGTTCGGCTTTAAAATCCAGAAAACGGATTATGATTTCGGCGGTGAACGCTACAAACGCACCGGCGAAGTGCTGCCCGACGGCGCCATTGAGGAACTGAAAAAGCATGATGCCATTCTGCTGGGTGCCATCGGTCACCCGGATGTCAAGCCCGGGATTCTGGAAAAAGGCCTGCTGCTGGGGATGCGATTTGCATTGGATCAGTATATCAACCTGCGTCCTGTGCGTCTTCTGCCCGGCGTCGAATGTCCCATCAAGGATAAAGGTCCCAAAGATATCGATTATGCCGTTATTCGTGAAAACTCCGGCGACATCTATACCGGTTCCGGCGGAATCATGATGAAGGGTACACCGCACGAAGTAGCCACTCAAACGGCAGTCTATAGCCGTCATCAGGTGGATCGCTGCCTGAAATACGCCTTTGAATACGCCCGCAAATACGGCAAAAAAGCCCGCGGCGTCGGCAAGGAAAACACCCTGGCCCTCGTCGGCAAGACCAACGTGCTGACTTACGTCTATGACCTGTGGGAACGGGCCTTCCACGAAATGGGCGAAAAATACTATCCGGATATTCGCCGGGAATATTATCACGTGGATGCGACATGTATGTGGATGGTCAAAAGCCCTGAATGGTTCGATGTGCTGGTGACCGGCAATCTGTTCGGCGACATCATCACCGACCTGGGCGCCATCACTCAGGGCGGTATGGGCATCGCCGCCGGCGGTAATATCAATCCCGAAGGCGTTTCCATGTTTGAACCCATTGGCGGCAGTGCTCCCAAGTACACCGGCCAAAACGTCATCAACCCGCTGGCCGCAATCTGTGCCATGCAGATGATGCTCGAAACCCTCGGCGAGACCAAAGCAGCCGCCAAAGTCGACCAGGCCGTACGCTTTGTGACTGCCAACAAACTCAAGTCTCTGGCGGCTGGTAAAATGGGCTATTCGACCACTCAGGTCGGGGATATGGTCGCCCAGCTTGTAGCAGACTAAATTTTCTGTTCCCAATAATGTGATTAGGCAAGCCTTAATTCTACGGGCTTGCCTTTTTTATTTTAGGAAATCCAGGTCAGATTTATCGACGAACACCCATTTTTTCAGAATTACTGTAATGCCGTTGAAGGCTTTAGAATCATACTATATAATTGCCGTGAATACGGCGTAAGGAAACGTTGACTTTATTAACAGGAGACTGGTATGAGACGCAAAAGCATCCTAACCACATCGTATTTTATCCTTGGTCTTTTATGTTTATCCGGGCTTGTCTGTGCAGAAAATCTCTTGCGAAACCCCTCCTTTGAAGCCATCCGCGGCACGTCGGTACGCAGCTGGACGCCAAATACCTGGGCGGGTACTGCCGAGTTCAGAGTATTTGAAGGCGGACACACCGAAGCCCGCAGCGTCATGATCGAATCCAAAGAGGGTGCGGATGCCGCATGGTCACAGACGGTTTCGGCCAATCCTTTCGGTAAATATCGTCTGACAGGGTGGATCAAAACTGAAAACGTAATCCCCACGACCGGCCAGGGCGTCCAGCTCAATGTCCATGGGATTGACGCAGCCCGCACCCAATCCATCACAGGAACCCAGGACTGGACCAAAGTGGAATGCGAATTCATGGCCGACGGCAATGACTCGCTGCAAATCAATTGCCTGTTTGGCGGCTGGGGGCAGGCTTCGGGCAAAGCCTGGTTTGACGACATCGAATTGACCCTGCTGGAGGTCATTAAGCCGGAGTCCAAAACCGTGAGTATCGACATTCAAATTGATTCAACAAAGACCTTCAAACCCATTTCCAAATATATCTATGGCCAGTTCATCGAACATCTGGGCCAGTGTATCTATGGCGGCATCTGGGCGGAAATGCTGGAAGACCGCAAATTTTATTTTCCGGTTCCTGCACCGGCTGATATCTGGCAAATCACCGGCTCCGGAGCTCGTGTCCTGCGGGCCTCACCGTGGAAAATTGCCGGGCCAGAGGGTATTGTCGTGATGACCACGGATAATCCGCTGTCCGGCAAACACAGTCCGCAGATTACGCTGAGCGGAACGCCCGCCGGCATCTATCAGGAAGAACTGGCCTTAGTCCAGGGCAAACACTACACCGGACGGATTGTCATGCGGGGCGAAGGCTCGGTTGGGCCTGTTCAGGTCAGTCTGGTCTGGGCCGATGGAGAGAAAGGCCGTCAGACCGTAACACTCAAAAAACCCGGCAAGAATTATCAGACCTATGATTTCGAATTCACTGCCGGAGCCGATGCCAGCAATGCACGTCTTGAAATTATGGGTTCAGGTAACGGCTCCTTTGTCATTGGGGCTGTATCGCTGATGCCAGCCGACAACATCAAAGGTTTCCGCAAGGATACTCTTGAATTGCTCAAACAGCTGAATTCGCCGGTCTATCGCTGGCCGGGCGGCAATTTCGTCAGCGGCTATGACTGGCGCGACGGCCTGGGAGACCGCGACCGCCGACCTACCCGAACCAATCCAGCCTGGACGGGCATTGAAACCAATGACGTCGGGATGCACGAATTCATCGAATTGTGCAAGCTGATTAATACCGAACCGATGATTGCAGTCAATACTGGTTTCGGGGATGCCTATTCCGCTGCGGCAGAAGTCGAGTACGCCAACGGCCTGGCGGATACGCCAATGGGCAAGTGGCGTGCTCAAAACGGCAGTCGTGAACCTTTTAAGGTCAAGTGGTGGTGCGTCGGCAACGAAATGTGGGGACGCTGGCAGCTGGGTTACATGCAGCTTGAACATTATGTCCTCAAGCATAACTGGGTCGAAGAAATGATGCGCAAGGTGGACCCGACCATCAAGACCGTCGGCTCCGGCGACCTGGGCGGCGGCTGGACGGAAGGTATGCTCAGGCACTGCTCTGACCACATGGACCTGATCAGCGAGCACTTTTATTGCCAAAGCCGCGGCGACCTGACTGCACACGTCAGTTGGATGCCGGAAATGGTCAAGAGCAAAGCCGATGCCCATCGCCGATATCGGGAAACCATCCCCGGCCTGAAAGAAAAAGACATCCGCATCGCACTGGATGAATGGAACTACTGGTACGGCCCGCATGTCTTCGGGGAACTGGGAACACGGTATTTTATGAAAGACGCACTTGGCATTGCCGCCGGACTGCACGAGTATTTCCGCAACTCGGATATTATTTTTATGGCCAATTATGCCCAGACCGTCAACGTCATCGGCTGCATCAAGACAACCAAAACCGAGGCCTTCCTCGATTCGACAGCCATGCCGCTGATTTTATACCGCCGCGAATTTGGCACTATTCCAGTCTGTGTCAGCGGATGGAACCAGAAACTGGATGTCTCGGCCGCACTGACCGAAGATCGCAAATATCTGACTATCGGGTTTGTCAATGCCACCTATGATACCTACGAGACCACGCTCAATCTCAAGGGACTGGCCGTTGCCGGCAAGGCCAAAGGGTGGATTATCACCAATCCCAATGTACTGGCTTACAACGATGCGGGCAGACCATTGGAAGTGAATATCGTGCCGCTGCCGGACACCGATCTGACAGGCAAAATTACTATCCCGCCAGTCAGCAATACGGTATTTAAAGTACCGGTTCAATAACGGAATAAATCAAGGGTGAAGCCGCAACGCTTCACCCTTTTTTTGTGGAATTGCCCAGGAGGCGTTGAGTTGCTATCTTGAAGAATGGAAAAATGGTTATATAATTCGCCGGATAGGAAATCGTAAAATTCTTTGAAAAGGAGAGGCGTTTTGCCCGCAAATTTAACCCCAGATTACAAGAAGGCCGAAGACTGGTATCGCAGTGCCGCGACCGAGGAGGAAAAACTGTCCGCCCTGGAAGAGATGCTTCGTGTTATCCCCAAACACAAGGGAACCGAGAGCCTCCAGGCCGATATCAAGCGAAAAATGAGCAAAATCAGGGCTTCGCTCGAATCCGGAGGCAAGAAAGGAGCAGCAAAACATGTTGATGTTTTTCATATCCCTCGCAGCGGGGCCGGGCAGGTTGTCCTGATCGGCATGCCCAATACCGGCAAAAGCTCGATTCTGGCCGAACTGACCAACGCCCAGGTCCATGTCGCCGATTATCCTTTCAGCACCGAAAAACCGGTGCCGGGAATGATGAAATTTGAGGACGTCCAGATTCAATTGGTGGATACCCCTCCAATTACCGCAGAATTTGCCCCCTCCGGATTGGTCAACACCCTCCGCAGTGCCGATGTTATTGCCATTATTATCGACCTTTCCGGGGATGTTCTGGAACAGATGGACGTCTGCACCACGTATTTGGATTCGCATAAATTACTTCCGCCGCTGGATGCCCAAAAAGATGCCGAATGGGTTCACCTGGCCCGACCGACTCTGGTGGTTGCCACCAAATCCGACATCGCCCCGCCCGGCACGCTGGACACACTGAAAGAATTAACCTCCCGCCCTTTCGAATATATCCAAATCAGCTCGAAAACGGCAGCAGGTCTGGATATTTTTGCTCGACGTTGTTTTGAAATCCTGGATGTCGTGCGTATCTATGCCAAAAAGCCGGGCAAGGAGCCGGACATGAAAGAGCCGTTTACCCTGCCGCGAGGCTCAACAGTAATGGACTTAGCGTATCATATTCATCGTCAATTAGCAGAGACGCTCAAATCCGCACGGGCCTGGCATTCCGCCACTGTTCACGACGGGCAAAGTGTACCTCGCGACCACGAGTTGACCGACAAAGAAATTATTGAACTGCATTTTGGGTAAGATTCCCGGCTTGACAAGCTCCCTGTTTCTGTTATAGGGGTATTATTGTATCCTCAGGTAATCAACACATTAGCAGGAGTTTTCAATGAACACTATCCGAAGATTTGTTCTTTTGTTTGCAGGGGCATTGTCATTAGTTGCGTTGTCATGGGCCGATCAGGTTGACGACCTGATTGGCCAGCTCAAAGATCCCGATCCGCTGGTTCAGTGTCAGGTCATCGAACAGCTCGGCCAATTGAAAGATAAACGTGCCGTCGAGCCCCTGATTGCGTTGTTGTCTGCGGATTCGACAAACACCACAAAAACGACGGTTCAATCCAATGCTGCCGTCGATCCGGCCGCTGAAAAAATCAGCAAAGCCAAACAAGTCTGTGCCGGAGGTAATAAACACTCTGCGCCAACAGCATCCACACCGTCTGCAACACTGAAACAGCTTATATCGGATATACGCACAGCCAAAAATTTGATTGAAAAACAGAAAGCGATCGAAGCCCTCGGTGCGACACGGGACAGCCGTGCGGTTGAACCACTGCTGGCCCTGCTAAAAGAGCAAAACGCTGGACAAACCCACAGCAAAGTCATTGAGGCCCTCGGTGAGATTGGGGATCCGAAGGTGGTCCCGACCCTGCTGAAATACATATCACCTGAATCACAACGCAATGGCCCATCAGCGGCCGGTCGCGATACCTTTGCCGCCAAAGCCGCCGCTGCGGCACTGGCCAAAATCGGCGATCCACGCGCTGCAGAACCGCTCTATAAAGCGGCGTTATCCGATCCTTTTCTCAAACACGATGCCGTCGAGCTGCTGGTTACCCTGGGCGGATATGAAAGTGTTAAATATTTAAACCTGCTGGCCAACGCGGATGATATCTTTCTTAAAAAAGATGCCCGAAAGGCCCTTGACAGCATGGGCGAAAATCACGGCCTGGATCCCCTGATTGCCCTGCTCAAGGATGCCGACCCGAAAGTCAGGACACTGGCGGCTGCCGCGTTAACTGAAACCGGCGACAGCACTGTCCAATCCTCAGTGCAGGACGCACTGGTCGGCTTGAATGAACAAGACCGCAAAACCATCGAAACCCGGATGGCGGAAAACCAACTGATACAATCCACGGCCGAATATACTTCGTCCATGCAGGCCTCAGTCAAGATTACGGCCATTGAAGCCCTGGGCCAGATTGCCGACGTCAAGGCTGTTCGTCCGCTGCTGGCAGCATTGCGGGACCGCGACGAAAATGTCTGCAAAGCCGCCGGCAAGGCTCTGGCCGCCTATCAAAGCAAGACCGTGATTCGCCCCATCGAAATGACACTGAATAACCAGGACAAATCCATAGTCAAACTGGCCATCAAAGACCTTGGCTGGATTGGAACGGATTATGCTGTGGAACTGATTGGCAGGTACGTCGAGGATTCGTTTATCAACAGGGATGCCATCGAAGCCCTCGGTAATACTGGTAATCCCAAAGCCATCCCTTATTTGGAGAAGGCCATGCAATCGCCTTTCACGGATGACGCAGCGATAACCGCATTGCTAAAAATCAAGCACCCCGATACGCTCAAACTGCTATTAAAGGGATTATCTGCAAAGAGTTTTGTCGTTCGGCAGAAAACGGTTGAGGCAATTGCACAATTCAACGATCCCTCTATCATCGAGCCTTTGATTGAACTGTTTAAGAAAAATGATCACACCGTACAGGACAAAGTAATTGATGTCCTGAAAAAGTTTAATGACCCGCGTATCGATTCGGCATTTGCAGAATCCCTGGCAGACCCTTCCCAGAAAGACAAGATGCTGGCCATACTCAAGGAACGCAACTGGCAGCCGCAGACGGTTCGCGAGAAAGTCCTGTATTATCTGGCCTGCGAAGATTGGGATAAATGCGCGCAACTGGGTCCTGAGGGGGCGGATTTACTGCTGGCCGAGCTCAAGAAAAATTGCTCCAGCGGCATTGCCCAGGCCCTCAACAAAATAGGGGATACCCGGGCGTATCCGGTCATGCTGGATTGTGTGAAAAAGTGGCGCGGCTCGCCGGAACTGCTGGCTGGGGCCGAAAAGACCGGCTGGAAACCCCAAACTCCTGAAGAAGAATTGATTGTGGCCAATCTCAAACAGGACAAAGCCGCTCTGAAGAAACTCTGGAGCGATCCCAAAGGCAAAGAGGCGTTCATGAATGCCTTAAACTCTGAGAACTTCTCAGCGACAATTGCAATCGTGCGTCTTTCGATTGGCTTGGGACTCGACGAGATGGTCTCACCGATGATCAGTCGTTTAAACAGCATCACGAATGAGACAACCGCCGTCAGTATTGCGAACCTGTTTTTGAGCAGCGGTAATCAAACCCTCTACTCCGCCGCAGAAAGCTGGGCGACCGGCAAAGGATATGAAGTCATCAAATTTGGTTTCAGTCCAGGTCCATCCTGGGGGAATTGGTAACTTCCAATAACAACCTGTAACGGATATGCTTATGGAATGCAAAAAACAGAAAAACATCACACACTGCACCTGTACGTATGACCCCTGTTCCAACAAGGGAGTATGCTGCGACTGCCTGCAATATCATCTGAAGATGCGGCAACTGCCGGGCTGCTGCTTTCCGCCGGCGGTGGAAAAAACCTTTGACCGCAGCTTTGAGGCTTTTGCCAAAGCATGGAAGCTTTGAGAAAAACAGGGCTTCATGTCAAGCAATATAAAATATACAGTGTTTAAAACTCAGTCGGGATATTTTGGTTTCTGCTGCACAGAAAAAGGGGTGTTGCGGACGTGCCTGCCGCTGAAAACCAGAGAATCCGTGGAAGACTATCTTTGGGCCGGGATTGTCAATCCTGTGTTTGACAAAAACCTCCGGCCCAGCTTACAGACACAGATCATGGCCTATTACGAAGGCGATTGCGTCGATTTTTCCAAGACACCGGTTGACCTGTCCGGCCTGACTCCTTTTACCCAGAAAGTCCTTCTGGCCTGTATGAAGATAAAATACGGCCAATCAATTACTTATAAACAATTGGCCGAACAGGTTGGCTCTCCGAATTCCGCCCGTGCCATCGGCGGTGTTATGGCCCGCAATCCCATCCCTTTGATAATCCCCTGCCATCGTGTGCTATCGGCCAGTGGCTCCCTGTGCGGCTTTTCCGCCCCCGGCGGCATTGACACAAAAAAATGGATGATAGATCTGGAATCTCAAAACCGTCCTAAGAGCAAAACAACGGGCTTCCTGCCAAAGACACCCTTAAGGCCGTAAGCCCCAACCTTAAAAACAGTAAAGCAATATCCAGAACCCGCCGCGGCAATGGAAGATCATCTCCCGGACAAGTCTGTCCCCCGGATATCGAAGATTTATTGTTGCTGAACATGTTGGGAGCATTCCTGACACAGCCCATAAAAAAAGACTTCGTGGTCTTCCACCGTCATTCCGGCCGAGACGACATGCTCATCATTTATACCACAGCCGGGCAATTCAAAGACTGAATCACATTTACGACAATAAAAATGATGATGATGCTCCTTGCCGGAGCGTTCGTACATGGTCCCGGCCAGCGGATGGGTAATTTTTAACAGCCAGCCCTGCTCCACCAGCCGCTTGATATTGCGATAAACCGTTGCCTGGTCAATACTTGGAATAACCGTTTTAGCTTTTTGCAGAATCTCTCCAATACGCAAAGGCTGCGGACAGGTCATAAACACCTGCACAATCGCCTGCCGTTGAGGAGTATTTTTATCC
>JAWRKM010000017.1:0-29457 GCA_040306945.1 Anaerohalosphaeraceae bacterium | reverse complement strand
TATTGAATCGTCCAATCGCCTGAACTTGCCGGACCTGTCAGGATGAACTTGTCGGGCAGTGTATTATCGTTTTCTATGCGGACATCGAAGATTTGAGTTGATTTTTGGGGAGCCTGCACTGAAACCGTCTGGCCAGTCAGTATTGTCCCCTTCGTAGGTAAACATTGTATCAGCTTTGACCTGAACATCCGGACGGGCGTCGGCAAATTTATCAACCAGAACCCATTGGGGATTATTGACCAAGGTTCCCACGTGCCCATGACCGCTGTTGTCGGTTGTGGTAGTCCCGCTGCCTTCGTCCAGATTCCAGGCCGCGGAAAGCCCAATTTCGCTGCCATTGAGTGGTGTGATGATGGTTTCCTGAATCTCGGCCTGGGTCAGGGCCCGATTCCAGATACGTACTTCGTCAATCAATCCCTTAAAGAAGCGATTTAAATCATATTGCCTGCCGATGCACCAGGGGTCCACATAATAAATGCCGCCAGCCCAGCTATTGCCGGTACCTGGGACAAGCAATCCGTTGTAATAGAATTGAGGAGGCTCGCCAGCCTTGCGGGTTACGGCAATGTGGGTCCATTCGCTGACGGGGACATAAGCATTGGAGTTGGCAGAGTGCCAGCCGTTATAGCCAATCTGAAAATGAATATGCCTGCGAAGGGCGGTATGGCTGTCCGGATTGAGGCGATTATCAAATTGGATTCCGGTCCCGGTTATGTCGCTATCACTCTGGCAGGTAATAATACCGCCCAGTTCGTTAGAAAAATCAGGACATTGGATCCAGGCTTCCAGTGTAATTTCATTTTGCGGCTGCAGGGCCGTCTGGAGCAGGCCGCAGTTGACATATTGATCAGAACCGTTGAACAACAACGCATAATCCGCCCCGAATGCACACGTGCAGGGCAACAGTAACGACAGGGCCAGACCAAAGACTTTACAGGTTGACATAACCATTCTCCTCGAAGATATCCTGCTTGATTCAATCCATTTGGATTCCGGCTGTCTCCTTACAGCCTTCCTATAAAATCGGATTTTAAAATCTCCTAGTTTACCATTTTTATCTTCTTATATACTTATTAAATCCGTTAATTCAACATAATTGTATAGCCCCTTCGTATGACAAGAAATGACAAGGGATTATGTTCGAGATTGTGATTTGTAACCATTCCCCTTTTGGTCGACGTTTTATTATCTAAAAACGTATTGAATGACGAGAATGTCGAGCATCTCTGTCGGCTATAGTATATTGATGAAAGCTGGATAATTATATTGTCATTATATCATAAATTGATCCAGCAGGCGGTTCAAAAAGCTCTGAATTTTCGGCACCTGATACAGATTTTGCCGGATTACCGCTGCAGATTGGACGTAAGGGGATGGGATTAATTCGTTTTGGCAATCGTTGAGCATGGCTCGAATGCTGTCTTCGGAATATTCCAGGTGGAATTGCAGGCCCAGGACGGTGGAGCCGTAGAGGAAGGCCTGATTTGTACAGGCCCGGCTGGAGGCCAGATGGATGGCCCCTGGGGGAATGGCAAACGTATCGCCGTGCCAGTGGAAGACGGTCAGTTCTTCAGGGAATTCCGCGAACAGGGGTAATTGTCTGGCTTCGGGGGTCAGACGGATCGGATGCGAGCCGATTTCCGGGTATGAGTTTTTGGTGACTTTACCGCCGAGGACATCGGCAATCAACTGGCCGCCAAGGCAGACGCTGAGGACTTGCTTGCCGGACTCGATAGCCTGGCTGATTACCGACAAGGGGTATGACAGCGATCCGCTGCGAGAACGGTTGGCCAAGGGTATTGAGTTGATTTGCCCCTATCGCAGCAACAATAAGAAACAGAAGTATCATGACGGCCGCAAGATGCGGCGGTATCAACGCCGCTATAAAGTCGAGCGAACGTTCTCGTGGCTGGGTAATTTTCGCCGACTGGTCGTCCGCTGGGATCATGATTTTACGGTCTATAATGCGTTCTTTCATATCGCTTGCCTTATTATAACCCTTAGGTGGTTATGAAATGGCTTCTAATAATTAAAGGGGATCAGACATCTTTTGTGTCGTCCCACCAAATCTTTCCCACTCTTTTCTGTCCTCTCTGGTCATTTTTCTTCTGTCGTATCCAATGGTTCTGCGCGGGTTATCAATTTCTTCTGTTGGGAGACAAGTTTTCTTTCTATCTTTTTTACATCTTCCGCCGGCGGCAGCTTCTCCGGCTGGATATTTCGTTTCACGAGAAGCTTCCGGACTTCCTGGTTATTCTGTACATGTTCCCGCGTGATGCCCGCCTCCGTCCGCAAGTCATCACGCTTAATATTGAAATTGGTTATCTCATTGGCGAAGTCTTTGGCCTTAATGGTAATAGTCGGCAGAAAATCAGCCAGCGCCCTCGACGGGGGAACATGAAGTTTTTGCTTCATCTGTTCGGTCGTTTTCCCGCCGAATAACGCCGTATCTCCTTTACTGCGAATACGTGCAAAGGATTTCTCATCGGACAATCTTTCGTAGATAATCCCGGAGAGTTCTTTTTCGGACAGGCTTAGCTTTCGACGTGCGTTGAGGCGCTCAATCTCGGCGATTCGCTTTTCGATAATTTCCTGTTTGCGGGTCTGAACAGCAAAATAAGTCTGGGCAAAGGCCACCGGATCTTTGGACGGGTCGCCATTTTGTGCAATAAGGTAGCAGGCATACCGGGTTAGTGCGATATCCTCTATTTCACGTTTGGCCCCGCTGCCCAAATCAACCATTTTCCTGATATCAGGAAAATGGTCTCCCGGCTCAAAACCCGCGTTTTTACAGGAAATCTTCGCTTTTTCGATAACCTTGACGAAATTTTCCCACTTCGCGTACCCCAGTAACACCTGCAAGTCCCGCGCCAGCCAGAACTCCAACCCCGTTTCCTGTTCTTTCTGAACACTTTCCTCAAATCTCTGATGCAGCCGTACAATGATATCCTTTTCCATTGTCTTCTTTTTCCTTCTGCAATATATAGGCCCATAAATCAATTTGTCTGTTATTTTTCTAACCCCGTCGAATTGGATGGGATTACCAATTTTGAAAATGGCTATTATGAAATAATCCCAGTCAGCTTTTCCATCACTTCCTCGACCGAAAACTGGAGGCCGTTGTATTTTAAAATCTGGTGGTCGATTTTGATGTTCTTATGGAGCTTAAGGAGCTTGGCAAACTGGCCTGTAGCGTTGCCTTCGATACAGATGACGCTTTCGGCCCGGCGGGCATACTCGGCCACCGCCGGGTGAATCGGCCAGACCTGTCCGCAGTGCAGCATGGCCACATCGACACGGCCCAGGCGGGCAATCGCCTCTTCGACGACCGGCTGGGTGGAGCCCCAGCAGATGACCAGTTTGGCATAATTCAAGTTGGGCCACAGCGTCGGGGCAATGGCGGCCTGTTCAAGAAGGGCGAATTTTTTTAGCCGCTTATCGACCATCTTGACACGCAGGTCGAGGTCTTCGGTGATATGGCCCTGCTGGTCGTGCTCATCGCTATCGACGACAACCAGGCCATCGCCAAAGCCCGGGACAGCACGAGGCGACAACCCATTGTCAGTCAGGGCATACCGCTGGTATTCGCGGAAGGACTTGATAAACTGCGGGCTGGTTTTGCAGCCGGACACGTCAAACCGTTCGACCATATAATAGGTATCCACCAAATACTGATCGCTGAGCACAAAGACCGGCGACTGGGTCTTGTCGGCCATATCAAACGCCTGACGCATCAGTGAAAAAGCCTCCTCAACACTGCCGGGGGCAAGAATCGCACGGGGGAATTCGCCGTGGCCGGCGTAGAGAGCCAGCTCCAAATCCCCCTGCTCAGTGCGGGTGGGCAGGCCGGTCGCAGGCCCGGGACGCTGGGCAATATGAACAACCAGCGGACTTTCGATCATCCCGGCCAGACTAAGCCCCTCGGTCATCAGGGCAAAGCCTCCGCCGGAGGTACTGGCGACAGCTCGAGCTCCGGCGTACCAGGCCCCGATGGCCATATTGATCCCGGCGATTTCATCCTCAGCCTGTTCGACGACAATCCCGAAGGTGTCGGCATGTTTGGCCAGAAACTGAAGCAAGCCCGTCGATGGCGACATCGGATAGGCGCCGATGAAATTACATCCGCCGGCAACAGCCCCCAGACCGAGGGCCTCCACTCCACTAACCAGCATCCGGCCTTTGGCGGCAAAATCGGGACGCAGGGGAAATTGCAGATGCTCTTGGGCGGCAATGCGTTTGCCGTGCTCAAAACCCGCCCGTGCGGCGGCCAGGTTCCCCGAGACTATTGCCTCGTCTTTGCCGGCAAAGCGTTTGGTGATAAAATCGCTCAGCACCGACAGCTCAATATCAAACAGGGCCGCAAGCACCCCGACGGCAACGACGCTCGAATAAATCTTGTTGCCCAGACCCGTGGCAATCTGGGTAAAGGGGATATCGATTATATTCAATTGGCCAAAATCAGCCCGATCCTCAAAGATTTCCTTTTCGGCAAGAATCAGGGTCTCGGGAGACAGCCGCTTTTCGACGTGCCGGATGCCGCCTTTGTTGAGAGGTACCAGGATGTCAATGCGGTCCACACAGGCCCGGACGGGCTTGGCGCCGATCCGAATCAACGTCGAATTCATCCCGCCCCGGACACGGGACATATATTCCTTGGTTGCAAAAATGTGAAATCCGGCCAGCTTGAAGACCTGCATCAAAAGCTGTTCGACCGTCTGGACACCCATCCCGGCCTGGCCGGTCAGAACTATCGAATAATCATTTCCGCGTGCCACGTTGCCCTCCCAAAATCGATGGGGATTGAAATGTTAATAATCTTCCATGTGGAAAAACTCAGCGTTTTCGAGCCACTGCTGGGGGCGGGAGACAAAATCCACGATATTCTCGAGCAGATAATAGTGTTTTTTCTCCTCACCCGCCAACTGTAAAAATAATTGCTTCTGACCCGGCTCCGTGACCTGGTCGGCTTGATCCAGGTAAAAATCCTCGCTCTGCTTTTCCAGCTTCATCGCCTGCCGATACAGATGAATATCATCCGTTGCGGTATCAAACGTATCGCCGAATTCGCGAAGCCTCTGAAAAATATTCCTGGCCCGGCCCACCACATCCGTTTCAGACATCGTATGCGCCCCCCCCTGAATGGCTTTGATGGCCTTGTAATGCTTGACCTCCTCATCGGCCAGCATTTCGAGGATATTGGCAACCCCTTTATGGGGTGTTTTTTGGGCAAGTTCCCGATAAAAGGTTTCGCCGTCTTGTTCCATCTTCATCGCAAAGGCAAAGATATCCATAGCGTTCCCTTTCCATTGAAGGATCAAATCGTCAACGGGGTCATCATAGCGGAAAAACACAACCGATTCAACGGGTTTTTATTTTCACGTCGGAGTTCTGGACCCTTTCAGTCGACAGCTTAATGCTCAGAAAAGGACATACAGGATTGTAATTGCTAAGAAAGTCTGGTATTGTATGCAATGATAATTGAGACAAATCAACGACGATGAATAAAACCTCACAAACACATGAAAAACCGGCCTTTGTGCTATGGTTTACCGGCCTTTCGGGCGCCGGTAAAAGTACTTTGGCCGACAGGGTTTATGACTATTTAGCCAAGTCTGGCCGTCCCGTCGAACGGCTCGATGGCGACAGCCTGCGTGCGGCATTCCCCGCCACCGGTTTTTCCCGCAAAGACCGCGATGAACACATCAAGCGGGTCGGCTACATGGCCAGCCGGCTGGAACACCACGGCGTGATTGTCGTGGCGTCTTTTATCTCACCCTACCGAGAGGCCAGAGACTTTGTCCGCAAGCTGTGTCAAAACTTCGTGGAAATCTTTGTGGATGCTTCCCTGGAAACCTGCCGTCAACGCGATGTCAAGGGACTCTACAAAAAGGCTATGGCCGGCCAGATTCAATCCTTTACCGGCCTGGATGACCCGTATGAACGGCCGCTCCATCCTGAAATCACCGTCAAGACCGACCAGCAGAGCATCGACCAGTCGGAAAAATTAATTCTGGATTACATACAACGCTATTTATAAAGGCGACTATGGATCATCTGGATCAACTGGAATATCAAAGCGTTCATATCCTTCGCGAGGCGTATGCCTGCTTTAAGAGCCTGTGCATGCTCTGGTCCATCGGCAAGGACAGTACCGTCCTGCTATGGCTGGCACGCAAGGCCTTTCTGGGACATGTGCCCTTTCCGCTGGTGCATATCGATACCCATTATAAAATTCCGGAGATGATTGCTTACCGCGACAGGCTGACCCGCCAATGGAAACTGGATATGATTTACGGCGTCAATGCGCAGGCTCTGGCCGACAAGAAAACCTTTCCTGACGGCAACGCCGACCGCCTGACCTGCTGTCGGCTGCTCAAAACTGAGGCCCTCAAGCATACGCTGGCCGGAGACTGGCCGCGATACCGATTCAATCATACCGCCGACCAGTACGAACTGGACAGCAACACCGAACCCTTTACCGGCGTGATTGTCGGCCTGCGGGCCGACGAAGAAGGCAGCCGCAGCAAGGAACGCTATTTTTCAGCACGCGATACCAACAGCGACTGGGATATCGCCGACCAGCCCCCGGAATTCTGGAATCAATACAAGACCGATTTCGCACCCGGTACCCACGTGCGGATACATCCGCTGCTGGACTGGACGGAATTAAACATCTGGGAATATATCGAACGGGAAAACATCCCGACGGTGTCGCTGTATTACGACCAGGGCGACGGCAAGCGATATCGGTCGCTGGGATGCTGGCCGTGCACTTCTCCCATCCAGTCACAGGCCAAAAATCCCAGAGAAATCATCGAGGAACTCCGCAGCGGACAGTTGAAAAATATTGCCGAACGCAGCGGACGAGCCCAGGATGCCGAAGACGGCGGCGGACTGGAGACCCTCCGTCGCGAAGGTTATATGTAAGAGTTTGACATTCTCATCAAAGACATATTATGGATAACCAGGTACCCACAGAACGGCTCAACATCGTGATTGTCGGCCATGTCGATCACGGCAAAAGTACCGTCGTCGGCAGACTGCTGGCCGATACGGATTCACTGCCTCAGGGCAAGCTGCAGCAGATTCAGGAAATGTGCCGGCGCAACAGCAAGCCGTTCGAATACGCCTTCCTGCTGGATGCGCTCAAAGACGAACGTTCGCAGGGCATCACCATCGACGCGGCCCGCATCTTTTTCAAAACCGCCAAGCGATACTATATTATTATCGATGCCCCGGGACATATCGAGTTTTTGCGAAATATGGTCACCGGCGCTTCCCATGCAGAGGCAGCACTCCTGGTCATTGATGCCGAAGAAGGCATTCAGGAAAACTCCCGGCGGCATGGATACCTGCTGTCGCTTCTGGGAATTCGCCAGCTGGTGGTACTGGTCAACAAAATGGACCTGGTCGGCTACAGCAAAGAGATATTTGAGAAGATCACAACCGAATACGGCAAGTTCCTCGGCCAGACCGGCTTAGCAGGGACTTTTATCCCCATCAGCGGCATGCAGGGCGACAACATTGCTGCCCGCAGCAGCACCATGCCATGGTACACGGGCAAGACCGTACTGGAAACGCTGGACTCATTCGTCAAGGAACCCGCCCCCCTGCATAAGCCCTTCCGGATGCCGGTGCAGGATGTCTACAAATTCACCGCCGCCGGCGACAAGCGGCGGATTGTGGCCGGAACGGTGGAAAGCGGCAGCGTCCGGGTCGGCGACGAACTCATCTTTTATCCCTCCGGCAAAAGCAGTATCGTCAAGACATTGGAACAGTTTAATGCCGAAATCCCCCAGCAATTCGAAGCGGGCACCGCGGCGGCAATAACACTCCAGACCCAGATTTATATCGCCCGCGGACAGATTGCCGCCAACGTCGGACAGCCCGCTCCGCAGATCAGTACCCGCCTCCAGGTCAGCCTGTTCTGGATGGGCAAAAAACCGCTGGTCAAAAACAAGGAATATATCCTGAAAATCGGCACTGCCCGCCAGCCGATGGTCGTCGAGGAGATTCTCAGCACCATTGACGCTGCCGAGATGACCACCGGACAATCCAACGAGCAGGTCAAATATCACAATGTCGCCGACTGCATCCTCCGGACCGCCAGAGCAATTGCCTTTGACCCGGCAGACGTCATCGAGGCAACAGGGCGATTTGTCATCGTCGATGACTACGAAATTCGCGGCGGAGGCATCGTCCGCAAGGCCCTCCCCGACGCCCAGGAAAACCTGCGTGACTATGTCATGCGGCGCAATCAAAAGTGGGCCTTAAGCGAGATTTCACGCGACCAGCGCCAGCAGGCCTATCGACAGCGGCCCTCTCTGGTCATTATTACCGGCAGACAAAATACCGGCAAAAAAACACTGGCCCGGGCCATCGAACAGAAATTATTCAGCGAAGGACGATTCGTGTTCTTTATGGGCATCGCCAACGTCTTGTACGGCGTCGATGCCGATATTAAAAAACCTGGCACCGACCAGCCGCACCGCCCCGAACACCTGCGGCGCCTGGGCGAAGTGGCCAACCTGATGCTCGAAAGCGGCCTGATTCTGGTGGTTACCGCCATCGGCCTGACCCAGGAAGACCTGCGCATCATCCAGAACACCGTCGATAGCGACTTAATTGAAGTCATCTGGCTGGGTGACGAGCCGACAGACATCCAGACATCACTGGTCCTGAGCCGCGGTGAAACCCTCCAAGCAAACGTCCACACGGTCCATTCCTTCCTCAAACAGAAGGGAATCCTGATATAGTGGATAGCCTTGAAAAAGACTTGATGCGAATCCAGGAAGCCCTTGCTGAAGCGGCAAAGGTCATTTCGGCCTTTACGCCGGGACGCATCGCGGCCGAAAAAAAAGCCGGCGGAGACCCCGTTACTGCGGCCGATTTAGCCGTGGACAAGGTCCTCAAAGAGATGCTGCTGGCCCCGGGCGAAGGCTGGCTTTCCGAAGAAACCGTGGATCATCCGGATCGATTAGACAAAGAACGGGTCTGGATTGTCGACCCCATAGACGGCACACGGGAATTCGTCGAGGGGATTCCGGAGTGGTGTATTTCGGTGGGATTGGTCGTCAAGGGCAAACCGGTCGCAGGCGGCATCTTAAATCCCCCGGCCGGCCAGCTTTTTCTCGGTTCCCTCGACAGCGGCCTGACCCTCAACGGTAACCTCGCCCGAGCCACGGACAAAACAACACTGGCAGGAGCACGAGTATTGGCCAGCCGCAGCGAAATCCGCAAAGGGTTATGGAAACCGCTCGAATCAGCACCATTCACAATCGTCCCCTGCGGCTCGATTGCCTACAAACTGGCCCAGGTGGCCGCAGGCCTGGCGGATGCAACGATTAGTCTGGCTCCTAAAAACGAATGGGATGTCACGGCAGGCGCAGCACTGGTCGCCGCAGGCGGAGGCAAAACGATCATTAAAAACGACCCTCACAGACTCTTTAACCGGCACAACACCTTAATGGATGGATTCACGGCGTGCGGACAAGCCCTGTACACACTGCTCCAGCCCTTCTGTGGACACTGAATGAGAATACTCCCTCGTCAGTACCGCTTTAACCCCGATACCTGTTAGACTTACAAAACCAATAACCGCTGCATGAAAAAATCCGCCGCGTCCGACCTCACGATGCATTCAGGCCGGAACACTTATTCCTGCTCCAGCCGTCCGGCCATAATCTCGGCCTGGATCTGATCAATCTGCTCCGCGGGCAAAGTACATTTGTACAACCGAATATCACCCAGCACGCCATAGAAATTCCGCCCCGCAACTCCATCGCCTCCTATCAGCAGTGACACCCGATTCGTCACTGATCCCTCAAAATATCCCGTCTGGCTCTGAGCCACACCATCCACGTATAACACCAATTGACCGCCCGAACGCACGGCGATAATGGAGTGAAATCGACCATCATCCAGCGGCTGATCCGAACAGGCGTAATTGTCGCTGCCGCCAACCATAAAATACACGCGTTTGTCACTGCCGGCATACACCCCATAAAAAGCTCCGGTTGCAGCCATCCGCCCCTTGGCCAGCAACGCATTCCACCCGCTGATGGCCTGGTTCTGATCCAGTTTCATCGCCAGCGCGATCGAAAAATCTTCCGTCCCCATATTCAAAAACGTTTTATTCGCAACAGCCACCCGCTGAGTACCAGTGAACCGAAATCCTTGCTCGGTATACAGCGACGATGTTCTCACCGTACACGTTCCTCTGGCTGTGGGCACAACCGAGTTTGCCACGATTTTAGACCCGCTGTTATCCGCCAGCTTCCAGGCACTGACCAGCCCAAACCGCGTCCCCACGGAATCCACCGTCAGATTGTAAATCTCCTCTGCGGTCAGCGCATATTGGTAGATACGAACCTCATCCAGCACACCGCAGAAATTCCGCCCCTTCGTACCATCCCCCCCAATCATCAGATCCGACTCATTCGAAACCGTCCCGCCATACACCCCGATTTTATCTTGAATCACACCATCAACATACAGCTCCAGATTGCCTCCCGCCCTGATCGCAACAATATGATGAAGTAACCCGTCATTCAACGGATTATTCGAGCAGGCATATTGACTCGTCCCGCCAGCCATAAAATACAGCTTGTTATTTCGAGCCACATATACCCCATAATACGCCCCACGCGTCGCCAGAGAACCCTTGCTCAACACCGTATTCCAGGCAGCCGCAGGATTAAACTTGTCCAGCTTGAAGGAAAAGGAAATCGAAAAGTCATCGGTTCCCATATCCAGCCCATCATGGTCGGCAATCGTCACACTCTGCGTACCATCAAATTGAAACCCGCCACCAAGGCTGCCTTCGGCAGATAACAACGACGTGGCAGCACTCGCCACACCGGATACACCGTTGGGCCCAAAATCTTCCACCTCAGC
Organism: Anaerohalosphaeraceae bacterium; assembly: GCA_040306945.1. GTDB lineage: Bacteria > Planctomycetota > Phycisphaerae > Sedimentisphaerales > Anaerohalosphaeraceae > Anaeroglomus. The sequence continues at coordinate 18,561 of JAWRKM010000017.1, read as the reverse complement.
CGACCCCCATTTTTCGTCCAGTTTCCAGTATCCGGCCAGACCGGGAACCCGGGTATAATCAGTTTCAGTCTCGTAGCTGAAAGTCAGTGTTTGAGCAGCAGAAGCGGTACGATAGGATTGAAGGGTTAACACCAGAGTCATATCCTGAAATGCAAATGACTGGCCGTCGTATTCCTTATCCAGTCCTATCCCAAACCCCTTGCCGTTCCCGGCATATTCCATCAGCTCCAGAATTGACGAAGACAGCGAAACCGTCGAAGCATTGGCCAGCCGCAGGGTACAGGGTTTGGCATACACCGTCCACATCCGCGACTGCACATCATTATTGTGACTGAAACGAAATACCAGATTGCCGTTTTCAAAGGTACCCTGCAGGGGTACGCCATACCCTTCAAAATCATTGCCCTGTTCGGTCGTGGTCGTACGCTGAAATCCGGGATTGGTGTTGTCTAACAGATGAACATAATAGTGCGTGTCTTGAGGGGTCACTTCGGTGATGGTTAATACCGCTTCCGTAATCACAAAGCCTTCCGGGATCACGATTTCTTCATCGCCAATCCCCCAGATCGCATATTGATTGGCCTGAATCGTCTCGGCTTGCGAAAAGGCCGAAGCAAGAATCGTTAAAATGACTAACATCCATTCCTTTTTCATCTTCATTGTCCCGTACTGCGGTCAACAGCTTTCGCTGTTCAAAACCACCCCATATAATGATTGTTACTGTGTTACCAAGTAAACTATAGGAAACACAATCGTACGGGTCAATTCAGATCAGTCTCTGACAGGGGCAGTTGCGTCCTATAATATAAAAATAATCGAATGAAATGCCAGCATAATTAAGCAATTATTAATTTTTCCCAAATCGATTCCCTGCCCCAAAATCCGGCTGATTCAGTCCGGCATGATATGCAGAAACAGTAAATATAGACCGATAAAGTCTTTCATAATACCAGAGTTTCGCGAAATACAACCCGATTGGAGCCGCTTTGTCGGTTGGGTGCCCCGAATCCATCAACCACCCCAGACCCAGGCCAATAGCCCGCTTAATGGCGTCATAATCAATCTGGTTGTGCCTCATATAGGACGCAAGTGCTCTAACCGCCAGGGCGGTTTCCTCCGCAGTCCCCACTGCCCCAGCCCCCCAGGAACCATCCTCTTTCTGTTCCGATAATAACCATTTTATGGATGGAGCAATCATGCCCCCAACCCAAGCATCAACAGGCGGATTCCTGTTTAATAGAGCGTCCACGACCTGGGCCGTGCCATACACCGGATTAGTCTGCTCTGGAGCAAACGGATGACCAAACCACAACGGCACCCAGGCCCCATCCTTTCGCTGATGAGCTGCCAAATAGTGCACAGCCTTGACAATCGCACCATTCAATCGTTTCTGGAGCGACAAAGAAAGCTTTGTTTGCCACAGCGACCATGCCTGAATCGCATGAGCCGTAATATCCGGACAACTCCGGTCAAATGGCAGTTGACCCCACCCCCGGCAAAATGTAGGGACCCCACCATCACTATTTTGAAGATTCAGCAGCCAGTTCACCCCATCTTGTGCCGCTGCCCGAACCTCCGTCCGCTCCCGATCCAGATAATACAGCGCCACCAGCGCCCCTGCCGTATCATCCGCATCCGGCACCGCACCCGGCTGATTCGTCCAGCCCCATCCCCCAGCCCCAGACCCGGTAAACGGATGAACCTGCCTGAATTGCTGTCCCAGCAGCCAGTCCGCAAGCTGCTTACGCTCAGAACCCGATATCACGTTTTCGACATCCTCGCCAAACGCCTTGACCGCCTGAGTCGTTACCCACGTCGCCAGATTCGTATCTATCGGCCAGCTCCCATCCGTGCGAACCGACCGCAGCAAAAACGCCGCTCCCTTCCGGACAACCCCATGCTCAGCATGCCCCATCGCCGCAAGACACATCGTCACAAATCCCGTCAGCGGTGCCGCCTCCAGAAAGCCTCCGTTATTCGGCTGCAGTCGTTCCAGAAATCGCAGCGTCGTTTGCCGCACCACCCCGCGAATCCAACGCACAACAACATTGCCTGGCGGATCAAAATAAAACTTGGCCTGCCCCATCGCAATCAAGGCCGGCAGGGCATAACTGACCACCGACAGTTTCAGCCATCGAAAAAGACATCGCGGCAACATTGCCAGCTCAAACGGCAGCGCAACAACATAACGCCATCCCTCAGGCCCGAGGCAATTTGCCAGCGCACACATCGTCAGAATCGGCACCGCAAACGTACGATCCTGACCATATGTGCGATAAATTGCCTCAACAACCGCCTGCGGATTCAGAGAACCCACTTTGGCCCCAATCCACCGCTCGGCTTTATTAAGAGTCACTTCATATGGTCCAAGACTCCGGCAGCCATAAAATGCCGCCCGGCACAGCAGCGTCGTACTCAGATTGCTCGGATCGGCGCCATCAGTATCCCCCCAGCCCCCATCCGGATTTTGTGTCCGGGACAACCATTCCAACCCCTTTTCAATCCATGTACTATACCGATCCGGATTAACCTTAAACAACGCAAAAACCGCAACCGCCGTCGCCAGCGGACTGGACGAAAGCCGCCCTTCCCAGAAGCCTGACGCATTTCGCTCTGCCAGCAGTTCTGTCACATGGGCGTGATACGCGGATGCCAGGTGCTGTTTCAAAATATCATTCACCGAGGTTTCCTAAAGCCAGAATGCCATAAAACGTATATTCACTATCGACCGCCGGGTCAAACGCATGGGCCTGAAAACCGCCGCCTTCAGTCAGACAGCCTCGTACAAATCGCAGTGCCGCTTCACGTATCAATCCCATATCGACTCCCGCCAGCCGCAGTGAATGCAGCGCCGTTGACGTGCTGAGCAAATCCGCAACCGGCATCACAGGACTGACTGCCATACCGCCAGCGTCGGTCATACAGGACAACAGCCACTCAACCGAGGCCGGATTCACTTCGCAGCCGGCCTGCAGCAGCATCACCATCGCCGCCGCCGTCGCCGGAACCGTACCCATCGAGGTTTCCAAATCATTGCAAAAGGAACCATCGTCATTCTGAAATGAATGGACAAAATGCCCCACCCGGCCAGAATCCAACACGCAACCTAATTCCTGATAGGCCCCCATCGCCATAAAGGCACCATAAACCGACCCTCTTGCCCCCGGTTCGACATGATGAAAAAATCCATCCGCACAGCGGAATCGCTCCAGACACTCCTGAAGCATTCCTGCCATCGCCCCATCCAGCAGACTCAGATTGCCCATCAGCCGAATCAGACAGCACAGATGAATAAAATCCAATCGCGATGCATCGATGGTTTGGAGATAACCGGCTAATGCCCCTTCATCACAGCCTTGGCCTGCCGTCAGCAAAGGCTCTGTCGCAAACACCGAATAATACAAATCGCTGGACGCACTGCGTCCGCGAAATCCTCCATCTGGATTCTGCAGGCTCCCCAGATAGCTCAGTATCTTGTCCTGATCCTTTCCCGCCGCCCTCAGCCCCCTGCCCAAGGCCTCAATCATGTCTTGGCGAATGGTCCTCACAGCAGGACAGCTCTCCCAGTTCATCCAGAATTTTTGCCAGAACACGACGCAGAAAGACCTTCAGGTCACCGCAGGAAATTGCGTCCAGGCATGCCCTCGCCTGTCGGCCAACGTCCGCCAGCAAATCCCGGGCTTCACTAATCACGTCATATTTTTCAAATAAGGTCTTGCACAGATCTTGCGCATCCATTCCCGTCACCCTGCCGTGCCAGACATCCATCAGCTGATCCCGATCGGACCCAACGGCTTTTTCCAGTGCAATCGCCTTGACAATCGAAAGCCGCGACGTCTGTGTATCGCTGCCGGACTCCGCAGACATCCAATCCAGAATATCATCCCGAATCTGATAGGCCTGCCCGATGTAGCGGCTATACTGGGTGAGTGTATCAAGCAGACCCTGATCCGCCCCCGCCAGGATTGCCCCCAGCTTCAGCGCCACCTCAAATGCAGGGGAAGTCTTCTGCTCAAAGATATGCAGCACATCCTGTCTCGACAGCGGATGACGATGACGCATCCAATCCAGCTCCGCCCCCTGCCCCAGACACAAGACCCGATGACCCTGAGCCGCCGCAGACAGCATCGCCGCACGAACCGCCGCATCCGCCTCCAGCTCCCCCAGCAGTTGATACCCAAGCCCAATCAGATAATCACCAATATTGAGTGCGATTGGCACACCCATCTGGGCGTGCAGGGTCTTTTGACCGTACCGCAAATCGTCCCCATCCTCGATATCATCATGAATCAGTGAGGCCTTGTGAAAGCATTCCACGGCAACCGCGGTTTTTTGAATCGTCTGGGACAATGCATGGGCATCGGTCCGGGTCAACGCCGCCCATACTCCCGCCGCCAGCGCCGGTCGCCAGCGCTTTCCCGCCAGGGCAAGCCATTCCATGGCCGTCTTTTCAACCGGTCCGGGAGATTGCCCCATCCAACAGGCCAGCGCATCCGGCTCAAACCAGACTTGCACCTCCTGACGCAATTGCCGCAGGTCCAGCCGGCCTGCATCGTCCTCATCCGTCGATTCCAGAAAGTCCATCAGCCAGTCGGCATCGAACGCCGTCCGCACACAGCCATCATACAGCAGGGGTATCGCAACACCGGGAAACGCTGCCGCCTCCATATACGGGAACATCTTTTCCAGCATCGACAGACAACTGACGCCAACCACCGCCTCTATCCCGCCGGCCTCCAGCAGCCCCATCACCACCGGCGAACCCTCCGCCACCAGCACGGAATACCCCAGCCGCTGAGCATACTGGGTCAGAGCATCAATCCCGCACCCGCCGCACCCCCGGCACAGCAGACCGATTTCATCGAACTGCCCCTTGCAGACCCTCTCATCCCGCATGCACCGCGGCAATAACAGCAGCCGTTTTTCGTAGGGCACCCTCGACAACGCCCTGCGATACACTTCATTATTCAACACCACAACGGTGAATTTCAGATACTGTTCACTTAGCCCAATCTGGGCAAGGACTTGGGCGGCAATCGATTTCAGTGCATCCAGCGACAGCGGCCCAACCAGGCCCCGCTGCTCGGTGATATCACGGCAGGCAGCCTTGAGCCGGTCGCGCACCGCCTTATCCGCCGGAACATCAGCCCCAACCGGTTGATGCAGTGGAATATGTAATTGCAGTTTATCCATGAGCAGCCGCCAGTTTCTGACCCAGTCGCCTGAATGTCTTACGCCAGGAATAGACCTCGGTTTTGCCGAGCATCTGCATCGCCGCACGCTTGATCCACGGCACCCCGCCGGCCCGCTGATTATCAAAAAACAGCCGCGGTACCTGGCGGAAATTAATCTCATAACAGCTTCTGTACAATTCCAGATGAGCCGCCGTCATTTTTTCCAGCGTAAACCGATAGCCCGCCTGAATCTGTTCCGGACTGAGCGGCTCGAAAAACACCGGAAAGACCACCGCATTCTGCTTTTCCAGAAAACGCACAAACTTCAGCGTCCGCTGAACATCCCCCGGCGTCTCGCCCGGCAGCCCCAGCACCAGACTGAACACCCCGAAATATCCATTGCGGGTCATTCGTTCCGCGGTGGTATAAAGCAAGTCCTCCCAGTCCTCCGCACGATACGGCGCCAGCTTGCCCGGGCAGTTGGCCGCTACCAGATGACCATTGGCACACTCTGCACCCATATTGACCCACAGGAAATCGGTCGGCTTTTCCCACGTCAGCAGCCGGCGAACCTCCTGCAATTGGTCGTCGGACATCTGGGCCACGCTCGATATATTGGCGTGATCCAGCTGCATAAACGACAACCCGCGAATTTGCCGCATCTGTTCCAGCAGACCGCGCAGCTTTTCAAACTCCGGCCGGACACCCTCGGCGCCATACCGGAAAAAATCCTCACTGCCGCTGACTGCCGAGCGAACCCCGCCGGCAACATTGGTCTGCAAGTCTGCCAGGATGGTCTCGTGCGGCAGGTGTTCCATCTTTTTGGCGGCAATCGTACAGAACTTGCATCCGCGTCCGCACCCGCGCGACAGCTCCACAATCCCCATCAGTGAAGCACTGCGAATCGGTCGAATCCCCGCAGCACACGTTTTGTCGCAGCTGATAGACGACGGCACTGATTTGCCATCCAGAATGTCTCGAAACAGGCCCGGCCCGTCGCCTTCAAAATACCCCTCATAAATCACATCCAAAACCGAAGCCGCTGTCGGGTCATCGTAGCGTTTCCATTGCCACGCCCCCGCCCCGCCGCCAACCACGGTGAATTTGTGTTTGCCTTTGGCTCGACCAATCTGCTCCAGCAGTTGCCGCGTCCAGCGGCGCGTATACAGTTCCCCCGACCAGAAATTGGTCGTGGTGGTATTGCTCATCCCCATCCCCAGCGGGTCGCTGGAACTGACGGCAACGATTTTCGTCCAGGGCCCCAGCAGACTTTCTAATTGTTCCGGCGTCGTGCAGACTACATCCTCGGGCTTGAGTCCCAGCGTATCGACCAGCAACGCCTCCACCCGCCGCAAGCCCAGCGGCGCCGTCAACGCCCGCCCCTGTCCATCCGTCCGGGCCGGCGGCGCAACAAAATACCGCATCGCCGGCTCAGGCACCTGTGTCGTCTGCATCGTGGCAAAAATGCCCTCAAACAAAACGCGATACCGGGCACTGAGCGTACGGTCAGCCACTAGAACAACTGCGGGTTGTAATGCTTTATAGGTCATGCTTTTTATGGATCTGGGCCGCGTCGGCTCGCTGCCCCATACGGGCACGAATCAACCGCTGCATCATCTCGGGAGACATGTTCTTAAAATCTTTCGTCTGGCGAAGCTCTGCCAGCTTCTGTTCATCCACTACATCGCCGTTAAACGGACTTTCGGTATATTTGGCAAAGATAATCGCCGCTGCAGGACACACACGGGCACAGGCCGGACAGCCCGTTTTGCAGTTGGCAGGCTTACTCACCTGCACCCTGCCGTCCGCATCCACCGCATACACACCAAACAGACAAAAATTATAGCACTGTCGGCAATTGACGCAGCGGCTGTAATCGATAACCGGAAACCAGGGCACCCACTCCCCGGCGGCACTTGTTGTTTGCGGCCCGGCCGGCAGATGCATTGCTTCAAGCCCAGCTACAATCTCCTGTGCCGTCTGGAGGCGCTGATTGAATACACACACATCATGTTTCAATTCCGCGCCGGCCATCGCAAACAGCCATCGTACCGCCCGCTCGTAACAGGCTGCCACAACCAGACCATCCTGCTGTGCCCACTGGGCCAGTCGTTCATCATGATTGGCTGCCAGGCCGCACAAATCCTCAACCACCTCACAGGCAATCGGATTGCACTGCAGCCATTCTGCCAGAGCGCCACGGACACCATCCGGGACAATCGCAGCCTTCTTGCATTGACAGAAAATTACCTTGCCCATCGTTTGATTCCATTCGGAAATAATTGAACTGCACTCTGATACACCATCCGGATATCCTCATTGCGGATGGACAGCCATTTACCGCAAATCACCGGATCCCTCTTCCCAGCCAGAACAGTCCTCCTTCAGCGAGAGCCGCCTTTGGTTTGAGCAGCATCGATACAAACCAGTGTGCCCCTGGCATTGCGGGCATAGATTTTGCCATTGGCCAGCGTCGGCATCGTCCAGCAGCGACCATCCAAAACCTGGGCTGAGGCGATGGGTTCAAATTTTTCCGGGCTGGCCACAGCAATGATCAGCTTGCCTTTTTCGCTAAGCACAATCAGCTTGCCGTCGGCGGCCATCAGGGTACCTTTGGCGACTGACGGCTCTGACCATTTCTTGTCGCCGGTCTTCCAGTCCAGACAAACCAGCTGGGCATCGTCAATGCCGTAGATAAATCCGTCGATGACGACGGGGCCGGAAAGCTGGGATCGCATGTTCTTATTCTGCCAGACTTTGATCGGCTTGCCAGCCTGGAGCCGGATAAGACCACAGCCAAAATTGTAGCCGGAGGTCAGGAAGATTTCCTCTCCTTGGACAATCGGGTCGGAGGCATTGACGCCATAGTTGGTTTTCCATGGATACGACCAAGCCACTGCTCCAGTTTGGGGATTGACACCATGGACCTGTTCGGCACCGAAAATCACAAGCTGCGTAGCACCATGAAGGTCCATCTTCACCGGGGTGGCATAGCCAGCGGGTTTATCCTGGCCCTGCCAGACAGTCTCGCCATTATTTTTATTCAAGGCGGCTCCACTTTCAGACACGTTTAAAATAAGCAAATCCCCCAGAATGAACGGCGATCCCGCAAAACCCCATTCCGGAACTTTAATACCCAATTCACGATTCCAGATGATCGAGCCATCCTGAAGATTCAGGCAGAAGACTTTGCCGCTCTTGCTAAGGGTATAAACCTTACCGTCGGCAATCGTCGGGGTGGCGTTGGGGCCGCCTTCGTATAAATTATCCTTTAACGGTTCGGGATACTCTTTTTTCCAGAGCAGCTTGCCGGTTTTGGCATCGAGACACCAGACCACATCGGTCTTTTTGTCGACATTGCCCATGGTAACCAGTCTGCCATCGGCGACTGCTATGGTCGAAAAACCAATGCCCACCTCAGCTTTCCAGAGTGGGCTGGCTCCGTTCACGGCCAAGGGATCCCAGTCTTTTTCGGCAGAAATCCCATCCCAATTCGGGCCGCGCCAATTCGGCCAGTCGGCCGCAAAGGCAGCCATCGACATTATAATCAGCAGAACCAATGCGACAATAATATGTATTGCCTTCATAATAACTCCTGAAATATATGTTTTATTGGTATAACCCTGTCTTATACGATGTTTAGTCCGATTAGTTTACCAGCAAGGACGCAAAATAGAGATATAAAATTACCAAAAATTTGCACCGCAGGCAGGCAAAGAGTCGGCGTTTGATAATACAAATAGAAGAAAAGTAAAATGGGAAATTGGCTTCGTTTGGTATTTTGTCATGGCTCCTCCTTTGCGAAAATTCATAGTTTGTAGTAAAACAACAAACTCGGTCGGGAATTGCTTCCCTGGGGCCTCCCTCAGCCCTGTTTAATATATGTCGGATTCAGCGTAATTTTTGCCAAGATTTTTAGAAATATTTTCTGCTATTATTTGATGTTATTTATTTAGAATTTATTAAAAATAACAGGAATTCACTTTGGCAAAAAAGAGGTCTAAACGCAAAATCTCCATACACGGTAAAACAAGTGGGGATTTGTATTGTTTTCCCTCAGGCGGGAAAGAACAAACACATTTACTGGAGAAGATCATGAAACACACAGGGCCGAGCAGAGAATATATCCCTGTCGGCCCTGTATTTACTCTATTGCGGCATGTGTCTAATTGGCGATATTACAGACTCCGACGGCGACGCAGCCAGCCCACCAGACCCGTGCCCATCATCCCCAGCAGAATCGCCCCGGGTGCGGGAATGGGTTTGATACAGAGTTCAATCTCATCATATTGCCATGGGCTGGTCAGGGATTCTCGGTACCGTATTTGACCTGTCAGATAGGTACTATACTGAGAAATTACGCCGGCCAACGCATCGATATCGGCCTGGTTGGTCTCATTATAAGCATTACCATCTGTGCTATAGGGCAACGCATCATCATCCGTCGCCCACCATGCCTGACCAAACGAGCCAATCACGCCGCCTTCATAATCCTGCCAGCCTCCCGGCTGACTCCAGCCATTGTCGGCCGTAGCCTCGACCAGACTACCCGTGCCCCAGTCATAGGTGTAGCCGATGCCGTCCCAATCGGTTACCCAGCGAACCTGGAATAATCCGTTTAATGCCGCTTTATTGGTATTTTCAATCCAGTAGATAAAATGCACTCTTTTGCCCAAATCTCCGGTGCTATACACTATCTCATCATAAGGGCTGATACAAAACGATCCAGGATAGGTTCCATTTCTTAAATTTTGAAACGTCCCCGCAACCACATCGGCTTTGGTATTGGCCCACCATGCTGCATAATTCGGGGAGCCATACACATTCGGCGCAGAATCCACATACAATTGCGGCGCCGCCACCGCCGGCACAACGAGTGCCGCAAGTAAAACAAGAAGTGCACACTTTTTCATTGTTTCTCCCTTTCAAATACAGTATTTCTTCGCTCTGTTACCCCAATGGCAACAGCAATTCTTTTCACCGATCACCTTCCTGCAAAACAGAAAAAGGCCGAGCGGAGAATATATCCCCGTCGGCCCTGAATTTCACTCTATTGCAACGTATGTCTAATTGGCGATATTACAGACTCCGACGGCGACGCAGCCAGCCCACCAGACCCGTGCCCATCGCGCTCAGCAGGATCGCTCCGGGGGCAGGAACGACATTCCCGGTTAACTCCATGTCAAAAAACGTAATGCCGCCATGGTCTTCGGCCAGAACGTCAATCTTATTGACTCCCTGAACAAAATAGGAAGAATCGATCGAAAAATTATATTCCCAGTAACTGGTAAACCCTTCAGCCATCCCTCTGGCCACTTCCTGGCCATTGATAAATACGATAAATCCATTATCGGAAGCAACCTTCAATGCCAGATTGCCATCAATGCTTCCATTTAGTGTGTATTCCTTGCGCAATGCCAGATCAGACCCGGCTGCCCACAATGTATTGCTGGTCAAGCCGTTATAGACTGCACTATTTCCGAATGCCGCATTTGCAACAGAATACGTTGCCGCATCCCAGTTAAACGTGTTATAAGTCACATTCGCCCATGGGTACGAATTCAACTCCGGTGTGGTGAATACGCAGTAATTCCAAGTATCCCCCTTAGCCACCAGGGTCGTTGGTGCTGCCATCGCCGGCACAACGAGTGCCGCAAGTAAAACAAGAAATGCAAGCTGTTTCATATTTCTCCCTTTCAAATACAGTATTTCTTCGCTCTGTTACCCCAATGGCAACAGTGTCAATACGACAGGACTGTTTTCTCAAACGCAGGCAGCAGGCACAGCACATATTGCCTGCAAACTCGATCTCTGCATTTTCATATTCAAGACTGATTTGGGCGACTTTTCGGCATGAAAACAACGAAGGACACTTTCTCCCATCCCTCGCTTTTCATCACCTCGGCACTCCGAAGCCACTTCGTATTATATCAAAATGCCCCATCCTTTGTCTATTGTGGAAACTACGTATATTGACTTTTTATACCCTCATTATTGATGTAAAAACGAGGATTGGCAAATTTTTATAAGACTATATTTGTCGCCAATCCGATGTGTCTGCCTTGAAGCGCAAGAAAAAAAGCCGCCGGGACAATCTGCCCCGACGGCCGCAAATCACATTCAAAAACAGAAACCTTGACCGCTGCTGTTACAGACTCCGACGGCGACGCAGCCAACCCACCAGCCCCGTACCCATCGCGCCCAGCAAGATCGCTCCGGGAGCGGGAACCACCGGACAGGGCGAGGTAATCATATCCACCAAAGACAAATCGGTGGTAATAATAAACGGCAGAGCAATCTTGTTATGATTATCCGTCTTGTTGACCTGGAACAGGGCGGAATAATACTGCCCCGCAGCAAGCGTACTGCTCCAGCTCATCGAACCACTGGCCCATAATCCATCTTTGTTCAATACTGCATTATTACCACTGCCAACCTTGGCAGAATTTGAGGCATTGCCCTGCCAGACAACCAGGTCTTCAGAATAGTTGAACAACTGGGAACCACTCCATTTGGTTTCAATGGTAAAATTCTGCCCCGCATTGACTAAATAAACCGGAACTTCCCAGCCATTAAGGCTGTATTGGCCGGCCCAGACTCCCAGTTCAGATTGCAGCTGGGCGCCTGCTCCGGTCACTTTGACCTGCAACGTCGGGGTCACATTCGTCCCGGATATGGTAATTCCGGAAACCTTCTGCCACACGCCGTCATAGGTAATATCCGTAAACGAATTCGTCGGGGCAGCAAAGGCCGGGGCTGCCGCTACCATGACCAGGATGCTCATCAATAAACACTTTTTCATCAACTCTTCCTTTCAAAATAAACCTTCTTTTACCTTGCTGAGATCACCCTAATATCAGCATTCTATATTCAGACTAAAACCATAGAGATTCTTCGCAGAATCCCAAACATTACCTATCAAGACATTTTAGAGCGAAAATATGAAATGAAATCAACGGTGGTGTTTTCTCCCATCCAACGCATTTCATCCCCATACAGCTCCAACATTATGGTACTATTATACAAAATTAACGATTCTATGTCTATTGTGGAAACTACGTATTTTGACTTTTTTTAACCTCTTTATTGATGTAAAAACGAGGATTGGCAAATTTTTACAAGATTATATTTGTCGCCAATTCAATGCGTCTGCCTTGAAGTGCAACAAAAAAGCCGCCGGGACAATCTGCCCCGACGGCCCTGGGGGTATTCACAACTCTGGATTAATTTTCAGGCTGAGCCGGCATCTGAGGAATCTGCATCTGCTGCTGCCGTTCTTTTTCCTTGGCATCTCGACGGGCTTTTTCCTCGGCTGACCATTCCAGCTTGGCCTTGTCTTTCAATTCCTTACGCAGTGTTTCAAAGAATTGATTCATCTGTCTGCCTTTAAGATACTGGACAATTTTGGGCTTGACCTCGGCAAAGCTGTCGGTCTTGGCTTCCTGTCTGCCGGTCAGCTTAATGATGTGATAGCCAAACTGTGTCTCAACGATATCGCTGACATCGCCAACCTTCATAGCAAACGCGGCATCTTCAAAGGGCTTGACCATCTTGCCTCTTTCAAACATGCCCAGATCGCCGCCTTTTTCTTTGCTCGGACAATCGGAATTCTCTTTGGCCAGGGCTGCAAAATCGCCGCCGGCTTTGACCTTTTTGAGGAGATCTTCGCATTTGGCTCTGGCGGCTTTTTTGGTCGCTTCGTCAGCGTTTTGGTCCACTTTAATCAGAATATGGCTGGCCTGAACCTGTTCGGGATGCTGGAAATTCTGGGGGCTTTGATCATAGAACTTCTTGGCGTCCTCGTCGCTGACGGCCTTATAGGACGGATCGGCTTCAAAGAGCTTCTCGATGCCCGCCTGGAGGCGAATCTGGTCTTTGATATTGGCTCGGGTTACGCCCATCTTGGCCAGTTCATCATCGACCTCTTCGGCTTTCTTGCCGGACTCCTTGACGAATTCCTGAACCATTTCATCAAAGCGGGCATCGACATCGGCATCCTTGACTTCGATTTTCTTGGCCTGGAGCGTCTCATTGATAAGCTGTTTTTCGATCAGCATATCTACCACGCTGTCCCGCATCTGATCGCGCATCATCTGGCGGGTTTCTTCGTTCATCGGCCAGCCCATCGCCGCCATCCTCTGCACCTGGGCCTCGAGGCGGGCGTTGATTTCCGGGGCAATCGCCTTTTCTTTAATTTCCTTGCCGTTGACTGTCACGACAGTCTTTTCAAGATCGACCTGGGCATTGGCCGGGGCAGCATCGTCCTTGTTGGTTTGGGTTTTCGCATCCGTTTTGGCCGCGGGGTCGGCAGGCTTTTCGGACTTCTTTTCCGCTGCGATCACGGATCCCCCCATCGCCAGCACCGCACTGAGCAGTAACGCCACCAAAAACTTCATACGTTTGTGTCCTTTCGATAAATAATTTAGTTTATTGACGCATTAAGTACGAAAGTATCATTTTCCCCGTCCGGCCAGCCAAAGTCAAGCAAGATATTCCAACCCTGTCACCGCTGCAAAGATTTGCAGACAGCCTCTATATTCCGCAGACTTACGCCTGTATACAGAAATTATAGCCCTATTCAATCCATCATCGCTTGAAATACCTGTTTTCAGCCCCAAATCGCTGATACAAATCCTGCTAATCGACAAAACATCAGCCATATGTACCCCTTAACACCATCGTAATACTCACGAATATCACGTATTTGTCTATCTATTTATACTGCTAAATACTTTAGCCTCTCGCTTAAGCCACCACGTCAAGCGATATTGTCCCTATTTCAGACTCTCTTACCTTAACTTGGAGACAGAGAAACATCCACATTTCAATATATTATAACATAACCTATTATATTATTTGAGTTTATGATATGCACGACTCTTTGGTCTTGCCTCCTGTACGGCAAAAGAAATTAAACTTTTTACTTGAACAAGCCGATATCTGTTTAGTATAATTTAGTAGATTTCTCTGCCAGCGGCAGTAGAAACTATCGAGGCTTCCGCAGAGCCAGCCTGGCGAATCTGCGGTTTTTTTATGTCCATTTTGGACTCTTCTTGAGCATTTGGAACGTTCTTTCACTATCCGCAACAAAAGACGTTACAAAATCGGCCTTTTTATCTCCGGTTAATAAAATCACTACAACGTAATTCCCCATGACCACTGCTACCCGCCGCTTTTTGTCGAATCTCTTTCTGGTACTATCCCAGCCAATCCTCCTGTCACTGTTCGGATCTTGCAGAGCATATCTTATCCATTGAATCCTTTCTGCTCTTAAGAATGAAAACGTATCATCTTTACTGCGTACTGATTCAAAGAAGCAATGATTGAAGTCTTTCTTACGGAAACGCACTTCAATTCCATCAAAAGTGAGGATTGGTCCCCTGCAATACATCGCCTCAAATATCGACCTATATTCATCGGGTGTTTTACCCTGGAGCAATGGAGGGTAGTTCACATTACCACCCTCCCTTCAAATCAATTTTAAAGACATTAAACTTCAGCTCATCTTTATAAGTAGGACAAATCTGACGGCCAAGCAATCTCTCCGATTCACATAACAGCTCATATTTTGCACTACCTGACCTAACTGCATCATTCAGACGATAGGCCGCTAATCCCGTCAAGACATCACATAATTGAATCAGTACTGATTCTCTGGAATGAACGGCCTGTACCTGTTTGACAGCAGAACTTAAATTGGAATAAGCCAAACAACGTTTCAAATCCGACAAGGCATTATGATTTCTATTGGCTTTGTAATCCACAAAAAAACAATACTCATTAAAATCAAATATCCAATGATGAAGCAGTTGGTAGTAAAATTTGTAAAAACCCAATTCCTGGTCACCATTATGATAAAACTTTAAATTAACCTGCTGATGCTCCACGACTATACAACGATATCTTAATTGTTCCTTCTGCTGAAAAAACCAGTCAACAAGCCCTTTATAAAAAGTAATTTTTGAGGGCGACACCTTTTGCCATTTAAACTCGCCACCTATTTTATGCTTATCACGCAGATTATGGATTTCTTTTTTATATTGCCCACGGCAATCTGAAGGCAGCCATAAGCTACCAATCAGCATGTATTTTGCTTGGGGATTAAGCGACGACAGCAAATCCGGCCTGCTCTCATCGCAATAGACATCAAAGATCATCTATAATCCTCCATTATTACATTCGGCATCCTGAAATCCTGCTAATGAGTGCTATATATAATTGCCCCTTAAAGGCTTTGTCGGGAATCGAGGCATCAGGGCGCATTAAGTTCGACGATGGTTTTATGCTCATTAATATTTCATCTATCGTTTCACTCATTTCCCTTTATCCTTGCAGCCTTTTCTCAAGGCCGCTAATGACCATTATATTCCATAATACGACAATGTCCAACATAAACATACGGTTTATGGTTTATCGAAGGCTCTTTGTGATCATGTTTATTATTTTGGCGAACAGTACCTTATGCACGGGCCTATTTATGCAAGTCTTTTTGCTGGCTATTCTGGATACGGAATGCCTTGGGATCGGAGCCCCAGCCACCTCTTGATTAATTCCTGATATCGCTTCATCGTCAGATACCTTATCCGTTTCAGTGAAATACGATATTCCAACCCTGCCACCGCAACACTTTGAAGTGAACAGGATTAGGCACATGTACACCTATTACATTACAGGATATAGCTTTTATTTTAGATTATTTGCACAACACCTTTGCCCGTTGTGTGTCAGGATACTTTCTTTGGGAATTTCTCAAAAATACCTCTATACATCGAGAACTTTCGATATTTTGATACGTATAGATAAAAAAGCTTTATTGAGGTCAAAATGAGTCCCGAATTGCAAAACGATTCTAAGATGCTGACTGAAGAACAATTGCACGAGGCGGCCGAGTGTTTGAAGGTGATGGCCCATCCGGCCCGACTGAATATGGTTCAGATTCTGATGGCGGGCGAGTTTCCCGTCCATGAGATTGCTGCATTGTGCCGGATCTCGGCCAATCAGGCCTGTGAGCACCTGCGGCTGATGCAGGGAAGGGGCCTTCTGACCAGCCGGCGTGAGGGAAAGATTGTATATTACAAGATCACCAATCCCCGCCTGCCGGGACTGATTGATTGCATTCGAAAAAACTGTGAAGCCAAACCATCACACGAATTATCAGATTAATCACTACTGAGATATAAGGAAAACTTATGGAAAGCAAACCAAAGATTATTATTGTCGGGGGAGTCGCGGGCGGAGCATCAGCGGCGGCACGGGCACGACGGATGAGCGAATCGGCAGAAATTATCCTGATTGAACGGGGGCCGGATATTTCGTTTGCCAACTGCGGCCTGCCGTATCATATCGGCGGGGTCATTACCGAACGCAAGCGGTTGCTGGTGCAGACGCCGGAGGCGATGCGAAAACGGTTTGCGATTGATGTACGGGTCCGGACTGAGGTGGTGCGAATTGACCGCCAGCAAAAGCAGGTCCTCCTCAGAAACCTGGCCGATGGGCGAGAAAGTGTCGAAAGTTATGATTACCTGATTCTAAGTCCCGGGGCCGAACCCATCCGTCCTCCGATGCCGGGAGCAGATGGGCCAAATGTCTATACGCTGCGCAACCTGGCGGATATGGACGCGATTATCAAGACGATCGATACCCACAAACCGCAGCGGGCGGTGGTGGTCGGCGGCGGCTACATCGGGCTAGAAATGGCCGAGAGCCTGACCGAACGCGGCATTGCGGTCACGGTGGCGGAACTGGATAAACAGGTGATGGCACCGGCAGACCCGGAGATAGCCTCGACACTGCATCAGGAACTGAAACTGCACGGTGTGGACTTGCGGCTGGGCAGCAGTGTAACCGCGATTGAACATAATACCAAGGGCATGACCGTCCAGCTGAGCAGCGGGGACAAAGTCGATTGCGGACTGGTGGTCTTGTCCATTGGCGTGCGTCCTGAATCCAAACTGGCCAAAGAGGCCGGGCTGACCGTCGGCCAGCGAGGCGGAATTGTGGTCAATGAATTCATGCAGACCAGCGATCCGGCGATTTATGCGGTGGGCGATGCGGTGGAAGTGGATGATTTTGTCGGCGGATTCAAGACCCAGATTCCGCTGGCCGGTCCGGCCAACCGACAGGGACGCATTGCAGCCTCGCACATCTTCGGACAGAAGCTGACGTATAAGAAAACCCAGGGCACTGCGGTCTGCAAGGTGTTCAATCAGACCATCGCGATGACCGGCCTGAACGAAAAGACTCTCAAACGGCTGGGCATGCCTTATGAAAAAGTCTATGTGCATCCGGCGGATCATGCATCGTATTATCCGGGGGCGATGCAGATGACCCTGAAACTGCTGTTTGACCCGACAAGCGGCAAGGTGCTGGGGGCACAGGCGGTTGGAGCTGCGGGTGTGGATAAGCGAATCGACGTGCTTGCGACGGCAATCCGGGCGGGGATGACCGTGTTTGATCTGGAGGATCTGGAACTGTGCTACGCACCGCCGTACGGTTCGGCCAAGGATCCGATCAATTATGCGGGATTTGCTGCGGCCAATGTGCTTCGCGGAGATGTTCAGCTCTGTCATGCTGCCGATGCGGCCAACCCAACCGATAAGCAGGTTTTGCTGGATGTCCGCACGCCGGCGGAAGTCCAGGCGGGAACTATTCCGGGAGCCATGCTGATTCCATTGGATGAGCTGCGTTCACGGCTGGGCGAACTGCCGCGAGATAAGGAGATTCTGGCTTTTTGTCAGGTAGGGCTGCGGGGATATCTGGCGTGCCGCATCTTGTCGCAGCATGGCTTTAGCTGTCGCAATCTCAGCGGCGGGTATAAGACCTATCTGAGTATCTACGGCCCGGCAACCCCTCCAGAAGCCCCCAAAGAATTAAAAGATGATACCGGCGAAAAAACTCTTGAACCTGTGCGTCCTGCCGCAGAAACAATTGCGATCAAGGTTGACGCCTGCGGCCTGCAATGTCCGGGGCCGATTTTGAAATTGAAAGAAACCCTGGATGCGGTACAGCCGGGACAGACAATTCAGATTACCGTCACTGACCCGGGGTTTGTCAAGGACGTCGAGGGATTCTGCCAGAGTACCGGACACACCCTGCTTGGGACGACAACCCAAGGCAAGACTTACGAAGCCCGGATTCAAAAACGTTCTGCGACACCGTGTGGGGCGGTCATTGCCCCCGGAACCGTTTCCAAAGACAAGACGATGGTGGTCTTCAGCGGGGATTTTGACAAGGCGATGGCGGCATTTATTATCGCCAATGGCGCCGCCGCAATGGGCAGCAAGGTCACCATGTTCTTTACGTTCTGGGGATTGAATCTGCTGCGGAAGTCGTCGGCGGTGCCGGTGCAGAAGACCTTCATCGAAAAGATGTTCGGCTGGATGATGCC
>JAWRKM010000016.1:0-28140 GCA_040306945.1 Anaerohalosphaeraceae bacterium | reverse complement strand
GGTTTAAAGAACTGAAACTGGTAAGCTTAACCCAAAGATGGCAGGAATTAAGAACTAAACCATAGGAAACCGCCTTGGTGCCGAGCAGGCATGCCGGGTGGTGTGAGAGGCAGGGGCTGTGATGCCCCCGCCTACTCGATTATGGGGTGCTTGCATGTCGGCGTTCCAGCAGCATCGCCCGGGTCTGGTCGGGATTGATCAGACCGTAGAGATACCCTTCGGCCATCTGCTGACCGGTGCCGGCGGTCTGGATATCGAGTCTCCACAGACCCAGCATCCGCAGCAGGGGGCCCTGAGTCAATACCAGGTCCGTAATGCGTTCGAGGGGGATTGCCTTTCGCTTCAGGAAAATGACGCCCTGTTCGATATGCAGGGTGCTGCCTTCGAGGCGATACTGCAGGGCCTGGGCCTGTTTGCGTGCCAGCCAGGGGCCGACCGTAAAACAGTAGAGAATCCCCAGAATAATCCCGAAGCCGAACAAACATAATCCAAGAAACAAAGCGGCAACACAGGCCGACCAGTAGAAATATTTTTGGATAGCATCCCGGCGAATTTCGAAATGTACGGTTGAATGATCCATGGCTCCACCTTTCGGATAAATAATCCTCTTATGCGAATTATACCGGAGTGGTAAAGTGGATTCAATCCTTTTCGGTTTTCGTTGCTTTTTTTGGTGGTTGGGATAGAATGCGTTATTCAGAATTAATAAAACAGATGTTTTTGAAAACGAGATAAAAACCTATGCTGGGTATCATCCTATTTGCGATTGGATTAATCTTTGTGGTCAAAGGGGCAGACTGGCTGGTGGATGGGGCGTGCAGCCTGGCACGCCGGCTGGGTGTGTCGGACCTGGCGATCGGGCTGACCGTGGTGGCGTTTGGGACCAGCCTGCCGGAACTGACGGTCAGTGTCTTTGCGGCGGTTCAGGGGCAGCCTGCTGTGGCGTTTGGCAATGTGACCGGCAGCAACATCTGCAATATTTTACTTATTCTGGGTATGGCCTCCTTGTTTTGTCCGCTTGGGGTACAGAAGAATACCACCTGGAAAGAAATCCCATTTAGTTTTTTGGCAGGGGCGCTGCTGCTGGTGATGGCCAGCGACCGATTGCTGGATGGGGCATCGCAGAATATCCTCTCCCGGACGGATGGTTTTGGTCTGCTGGCGTTGTTTGCCATCTTTCTGGCCTATATTGCCGGGATGGCCAAAGACTTGCCTGAGGTTGTTCAGCAGGGTGAACATATCATTCATTCGGCGGGAAAGTCACTGTTGCTGCTTGCGGCGGGTCTTGCGTTTTTAATTGCCGGCGGCAAGCTGGTGGTACTGGGGGCCGTGCAGGTGGCCACGGCGATGGGATTGAGTGAAAGCTTTGTCGCTGTCACGCTGGTGGCGGTGGGGACGAGCCTGCCGGAGCTGGCCACATCGGTGGTGGCGGCGTATAAGAAAAAGGCTGATATCGCCATCGGCAACGTGGTTGGTTCCAATATTTTCAACGTGTTCCTGATTCTGGGTGTCAGTTCGGTGATGAGGCAGATTCCCGTGCCAGACGATTTGAGATTGAGCCTGTATGTTGGCGTGCTGGCTGTTGTGCTGCTGTTGATTTTTTTGCTGATTGGCCAGCGTCATATTCTCCAACGGTGGCAGGGGCTGGTTCTGCTGGCGGTCTATGTGATCTACCTAATAGGTCAGCCCAGATAGCGTGTAATGAGCAGCATCTTTATTGGATTTTTGAGGTCGTGAATAGAGGGAGGCTTTGCCGACAAGTGGTGCCTTCTGGTTGAAGTATTGTGCCGTTGAGAACAAAAACTCAAGGGTTGTTTTGTTGACAACAAGGGCATGTGGGTTTATGATGCGCATCTGAAAACAGAGTCCCAAAACGAGCGTTCCAATGCTGATGGACAGCGTTGCCGTGAAGTGTGTGAAAGGGACTTCGACTTAAAAAAACAGCAATGAAACAGCTTATTCAGGATTAAGAGAATATAGAAACCTAAGTTATGGAGCGGGACCATGGACCCTTCAATCTTCAAAGCGTATGACATTCGAGGAACGTATCCGGATCAGCTTGATGAACAGGCGGCCTGGAAAATCGGCCATGCGACGGCCCAGTTTCTGCGGTCGCTGCTGCGCGGGTATGACCGGGGGATGGCCAATGCCCAGAGCCTGTGTGTTGGGCGTGATATGCGGACACATAGCCTGTCGCTGCGGAATGCCTTGATCGAAGGGATGAATGCGGCCGGAGCGAATGTGATTGATATTGGTGTGATTGATACGCCGCAAATGTATTTTGCAATCAATCATCTCGGGACCTGCGGCGGGGTACAGATTACCGCCAGCCATAACGCTGCCCGCTACAATGGGTTCAAGATCGCTGGCCAGCAGGCCAAACCCATCGGTGCCGATACGGGCCTGAAGGATATCAAGCATATTGCCACAGCGCTGCTGCATACGCTGGGCAAGCCGACCGGCTCAGTGGAGCATTGCGACTTGACGGCGGAATATAAAAAACATGTGCTGAAATTTGTTGAGCCGGGTCTGAGGAAACTCAAGATGGTGATCGATGCCAGTAACGGCATGGCGGGCAAGATGGTCCCGGCCATTTTCGGAGATTTGCCGATTGAGATTATTCCCCTTAATTTCGAACATAATGGTATTTTCAAACATGACCCCAATCCGCTGGTGGAGGCCAATCAGGCCGAGGCCAAGGCCCTGGTCAAATCCAAGGGTGCTGATTTCGGGGCCTGTTTTGATGGCGATGCAGACCGTCTGATGCTGATTGATGAAAAAGGCAATACGATTCCCTGTGATATTATGACGGCGCTGATGGTACCGTATTTTCTCAAGAAGAATCCGGGTTCTGCGGTGGTGTATGATTTGCGGAGCAGCCTGGTGGTCCAGGAAGAAATTCTTAAAAACGGCGGCACACCTCGCCGTGAACGAGTGGGTCATGCGTTTATGAAAAAAACCCTGCGTGACAGCCATGCCTGCTTCGGCGGCGAACTGAGCGGTCATTTTTATTATCGCGACAATTACTTTGCCGATTCGGGCATGATCACGCTGGTACACATGCTTAATATCATCAGCCAGAGCGGCAAGCCGCTCAGCGAGATGATTGCTCCGCTCAAACGGTACTACAGCAGCGGTGAGGTGAATTTCCATGTGGAAAATAAAGACGCGATGATGAAGGAACTGGCTCGCAAATACAGCCAGGGCCAGGTTGATGATCTGGATGGTGTGACAGTGCAGTTTAAGGACTGGTGGTTTAATGTTCGTCCCAGCAATACGGAACCGCTGCTGCGTTTGAATGTGGAAGCCAAGAATGCCGACTTGCTCAAGGATAAACTCGATGAATTGAAGGGGATGCTGGGCGAGCCGGTAGATCATTAAAATAAACGAAAAAAGAGAAATTATTAAAAGGCAAGTTAAGAGCTTGCCTTTTTTGTTGTTACTATGGTAATGGGTTTTTGTCGCAAGGTCGAGGGGTTGTCGCCGGGATTGGGCCTTGTGGAGAGAATGAAATAGGCGGCAAGTTCAAATGAGAAAGGAATAAATTATGGTAGGAAACCTACGGTTTTTAGGTTTGTTAATGCTGCTACTTGCTGCAGGTGTGTGCGTCGCTCAAACGCAAACGTCTGTGTCACGTTATCCGGCATATCCTCTGATTTCGTGTGATCCATACTTCAGCGTCTGGTCGCCGGCGGACAAGCTGACCGATACATCGACTTGTCACTGGACGGGCAAACGCCAGGCGTTGACCAGTCTGGTTCGGATTGACGGCAAAACCTATCGTTTGATGGGAGATGAGCCGGCTGATATTCCCGCGATGCGGCAGATTGATGTTCAGGTGTTGCCAACTCGGACAATTTACAGCTTTAATCAGGATAATGTGTCAGTCGAGCTGATGTTTATTCAGCCTGCACTGCCGGATGACATTACCTGGATGAGCAGTCCTGTCGTGGCGATCGTGTGGGCGTTCAAGTCATTGAATGGTGCTACGCATGATGTGCAGGTGTATTTTGAAGGAACGGCAGAATTGGCAGTCAATGAGCCTTCGCAGGAGGTGGAGTTTTTTGCCGAGCAGATGGGACCGCTTTCGGTGCTGCGTACCGGCACGACCGAACAGCGTGTTCTGGGCCGCAAGGGGGATGACGTGCGGATCGACTGGGGTTATTTCTATATTGCCGGCGACAACAGCGGCATCAAACAGGCCGTGATTACCGATGCCAAACAGGGACGTCAGGCCTTCCGTCAGGGGTTGGAATTGCCTGTTGCTGCGACATCGGCCGTCAGCGTGGATAAGGCGCCGGTGATGGCGATGGTATCTTCACCGATGAAGGTAAGCAATGCCGGTGAGTTTACAGCGTATGTGGCGTATGATGATATTTACAGCATTGTGTACTTTGGACAGAAGCTGCGTCCGTTCTGGAAGCGAAACGGGGCTACGATTGCGGATCTGTTGCAGACGACGCATAAGGAATTGTCTTCTTTGAGTCGCCGCTGTGAGGCGTTTGATAAGGAATTGATGCATGATCTGACGGCTGTCGGCGGCCCGAAATATGCTTTGGTTGCCTCGCTGGCGTATCGTCAGTGTGTTGGTGCCAATAAAATTGCTGCTGACAAAAACGGAATGCCGCTGGTATTCCCCAAGGAAAATCACAGCAACGGCTGTATTGCTACCGTCGATGTGTTTTATCCAATGGCACCGCAGTTTCTGCTGCTGAATCCGACGCTGGCCAAAGGCGCGTTTATTCCGATTCTGGATTATGCGATGTCGGACCGCTGGAAATTCCCGTTTGCTCCGCATGATTTGGGGACCTATCCATTTGCAACCGGGCAGGTCTATGGCGGCGGCGAAACCGGCGAAGAGAACCAGATGCCTGTGGAAGAAAGCGGCAATATGCTGCTGCTGGTTGCGGCAACCTGCCAGGCCGAAGGCAATGCTGATTTTGCAGCCAAATACTGGCCGGTGCTGACCAAGTGGGCCCAGTATCTGGAAAGCAAGGGACTGGATCCGGAAAATCAGCTTTGTACGGACGATTTTGCCGGGCATTTGGCGCACAATGTCAATCTGTCAGCCAAAGCGATTCTGGGGCTGGCCGCGTATGGTAAGATGGCCGGGATGCTTGGACATCAGGACGAAGCGAATAAATATACGACGATGGCCCGCCAATTCGCACAGCAGTGGATGAAAATGGCCGATGACGGTGATCATTATCGTCTTGCCTTTGATAAGGCCGGTACCTGGAGTCAGAAATATAATATTGTCTGGGACCGTCTGCTGGATATGAAGATTTTCCCGCCGTCGGTGGTCAAAAAGGAAATAGAATATTACAAGACCGTTCAGAAAAAGTATGGTTTGCCGCTGGACAACCGCAGCAATTATACCAAGCTGGACTGGATTTACTGGACGGCGACTATGGCGGGCAATCGTGAAGATTTTATTGCCCTGACGGACCCGGTCTATCTGTTTTTGAATGATACCCCCGACCGGTCTCCGATGACCGACTGGTATTGGACGCACAATGCCAAGAAGGTTGGCTTTACAGCCCGGCCGGTGGTCGGCGGCGTTTTCATCAAGATGATGGATGATGCAGCATTGTGGAAAAAATGGGTGAACAAGGCTCAGACTCTGACGGATTCGTGGGCGGTACTTCCCAAGCCTCCGAAAGTGACAGAGATTGTACCGACGTCGGAAAAGCAGGCCTTCGAATGGTTCTATACCTTTGAGAAACCCGCTGACAACTGGACGGCCAAAGATTTCCGCCCGGACACCTGGAAAACCGGCCCGGCCGGTTTCGGTACCCGGGGGACTCCCAGTGCAGTTGTGCGTACCGAATGGAATACTCCGGATATCTGGATCTGGCGTGAGTTCGAACTGCCGCAGGGGGCGATGAAGAATCCGCATCTGAAGATTCATCACGACGAAGATGCCCAAGTATATATTAATGGTCAATTAGCCTTCAAGCTCAGTGGATATACTTCGTCGTATGATTATATCGAGATTCCGTCCGCCACATTAGCCTTGCTCAAACCGGGCAAGAATGTGGTTGCCATTCATTGCCATCAGACCGGCGGCGGGCAATATATCGATATGGGGATTTGCGAGGTTGAAATTGTTGAGTAAATAAATGATATAGATAGTCTGAATCGTGCCCGAAATTGCTTTCAGGCTACATTGAGAACCTCAAGATGGAATCTGCTGTTGCAGGTTCCATCTTTTTTTGTCTTTGTCTAATTTTGGCTCTGGAAAGAGGATGTGTCTGCAGTATTCTGCAAAAGTCTTGCAAACCTGACTGTGTCGGGGTATAAATTTGCATAGTATATGGTATGAAAGAGATTTAAATAGTTTGGAACTATGGAAAAATCAGAACTGCGTCAATGGATCGAAACCCTGTCGGCCCGGATAAACCACATTCGGGACTGGCTTTGACATACCCGCCAAAATAGCACAACGTCAGGCCTGTGACCAGAAAATGGCTCAGCCGGGCTTTTGGGACAATCCGGATACGGCCAAATCGGTTGTAACTCAAATTAGCTCACTTAAGTCTATTATAGAGCCGGTTTTAGCTGCTGAACGAAGCATTCAGGATATTTCTGACCTGTTTGAGCTTGCATCCGAGGAAGAGGATGTCGAAATGCTTGCGGCAGTCGAAAAAGACCTGAAAACGCTTGATCAGGAGTGTGAAAAGATAGAAATCTCGGGAATGCTCAATGGCCCCGATGATATGCGCAGCTGTTTTTTCAGTATTCATGCCGGTGCGGGCGGGACTGAAAGCTGTGACTGGGCGAGCATGTTGCTGCGGATGTACACTCGCTATTTTGAGCGGCATGGTTATACCTATGAGGAAATGGATATTACCGAAGGGGAAGAAGCGGGGATTCGCTCGATTACGCTGCGTGTGGCGGGTCCGTTTGCTTTTGGCAAGTTATCCTGTGAGGCGGGTGTTCATCGACTGGTGCGAATCAGCCCGTTTGATGCGAATGCCCGGCGGCACACCAGCTTTGCGGCGGTCGATGTCATTCCTGAGTATGAGGATGATATCGAAATTGAAATCAAGGATGAAGATCTTCGGGTGGATACCTATCGGGCCAGCGGTGCGGGAGGTCAGCATGTCAACAAGACCAGTTCGGCGATTCGGCTGACGCACCTGCCGACCGGCATTGTCGTGCAGTGCCAGAATGACCGCAGTCAGCATAAAAACCGCGCGGAAGCCATGAAAATGCTTAAAGGCAAGCTGTATATGATTGAGCAGCAAAAGCGGGATGCGGAGCTGGCTAAACTCTACAGCAATAAAGGCCAGATAGCCTGGGGTAACCAGATTCGCAGTTATGTCCTGCAGCCCTATCAACTCATCAAGGACCATCGAACCGACTATCAGACCGGCCAGGTGGATGCGGTGCTCGACGGTGAGATCGAAGATTTTATCGAGAGTTATTTGCGTTATCGTGCCGAGAAAAAACACAAACAGCAGGAGACGGTAAAGGCAAAGTAATGGACAGGTCTCGCAGAATGTTTTTGCAGTCGGCAGGGCTGCTGGCAGTCGGATCCCTTTTGTCAGGCTGTACGGTGTCGGAGTCTAAACGTTCTGACAGGCTATCGAAGCCGAATGTCATTTATATTCTGGCCGATGATCTGGGATATGGCGACTTGAGCTGTTATGGTCAGAAGCACTTTGCCACTCCGAACCTGGATCGTTTGGCGCAGGAGGGGATGCGATTCACCCAGCATTATGCCGGCAGTACCGTCTGTGCCCCCAGTCGATGCTGTTTGATGACAGGGCTGCATACCGGCCATGCCCAGATTCGCGGCAATATGGGTGTTCAGCCGGAGGGCCAATATCCCCTGGCAGAAGGAACCTATACGCTGCCGCGGATGTTTCAGGATGCCGGGTATGTGACAGGGGCATTTGGTAAATGGGGATTGGGGGCTACCGGCAACAGCGGCGATCCGAACCGCCAGGGATTTGATGTATTTTTTGGTTATAAATGCCAGACTCAGGCTCATTTTTATTATCCGAAGTCTTTGTGGCGCAATGACCAGAAAGTCGAGCTGCCGGACAACGATCCCCAGACCCGGCAGGGCGTCTATTCGCACGACCTGATTATGCGTGAGGCCTTGAAATTCATTCAGGATAATCAAGATAAGCCTTTTTTTATGTATCTGACGGCAACGATTCCCCATGCAGAACTGGCGGTACCGGAAAGCGACCTGGCCCAGTTCCGAGGGAAATATCCGGAAAAACCGTTTGCCGGCAATCACTATGGTCCCCAGCCGACACCTCATGCGGCGTATGCGGCGATGGTTAGCAAGCTGGATGCCGGTGTGGGTCTTGTGGTGGATACGCTCAGGGAACTGGGGCTGGACCGCAGGACCCTGGTGATGTTTTCCAGTGATAACGGGCCGCACAAAGAAGGCGGGGGCGATCCGGACTTTTTTGACAGCAATGGCCCGCTGAGAGGCTGCAAACGCGATGTGTATGAAGGCGGGATTCGCGTCCCGCTGATTGCCCGCTGGTCCGGAACGATTGCCGCAGGCACGGTGACTGAACATATCAGTGCCTTCTGGGATGTCCTGCCGACCTGTGCAGAGCTTGTGGGGGCTGATGTGCCGGATTGCGATGGCGTGTCGTTTGTCCCGACGCTGCTGGGGCGAACTGATGCTCAGAAACAGCATGATTATTTGTATTGGGAATTTCATGAACAGGGCGGCAAGCAGGCAGTACGAAAGGGGCGATGGAAAGCGGTACGCCTGGAGGTGATGAAAAACCCCGAGGCGCCGATTGAACTGTATGATTTAACGGCGGATATTGCCGAGCAGCAGAATCTGGCCGCGGTTTACCCGGACATTGCGGCACAAATGAAAGCGATTTGTCTTGCGGCTCATGAGCCGAATAAGCAGTTTCCATTTTTTAACCATGAAACCACAGCAGGGAAACACAATGAAACCGATAGTACCGATTGAAGTGAAAGCCGTTTGTGCACAAATAACAGCAATCAAGACAGACCTCCTGGCACTGGGGGTCTGTGAAGGCAAATTGTCCGCCCCGGCAGAACAGGTGGACAAAAAGCTCAACGGGGCGATTGCAGCCCTGGTTAAGCTGGGAGATTTTAAAGGGAAATCCGGGACCACCGGCCTGATTTATGCACACCCTGAAATGGGTGCCGCCAGAGTTCTGCTGGTGGGACTGGGCAAGCCCGACAAGGCGGATGCAGATGTGCTGCGTAAAGCCGCGGCGACAGTCTCGGCCAAGGCCCTCGAATTGAAGGCTCAGACTGTGGATGTGTGTCTGCATCAGGCGGTACCGACTGCGGATTCAGCAGCAGCGGTGCAGGCCATTACCGAAGGTCTTTATTTTGGTTCCTATCGATACAGCGAGTATCTCCGTTCGGATCAGGAAGATAATCAAAAGCCTGTGTCCATCAAGGCATTTATCGCGGATGCTTCCAAGGCATTTGTCTCCACCGCAGCTGGCGCGGTTGCTGCAGGGGCCATCTACGGCAGAGCACAGAATTATGCCAGGACCCTGGCCAATCGTCCCGGCAACGTCATTTCTCCGCAGACACTGGCCGAGGAAGCCAAAACGCTGGCTCGTCAGTATAAATTGCGATGTACCGTGCTGGATGAAAAGGCGCTTGCGGCCAAGAAAATGGGCGGCATCCTGGCTGTTGGGCAGGGATCTGCCAATAAGCCTCGGCTGATTATTCTGGAGTACAAGCCTGCCAAAGCTGCCAAACAGATCCCCATGATTGGCCTGGTCGGCAAAGCGATTACCTTTGACTCCGGCGGTATCAGTCTCAAACCCGGTGAAGGGATGCATGATATGAAGTACGATAAATCCGGTGGTATCGCGGTGCTTGGAGCCATGCAGGCGATTGCCCGACTCAAGCCCAAAGCTCGTGTGCTGGGGGTGATTCCGGCAGCGGAAAATATGCCCAGCGGCTTTGCGTATCGGCCTGGTGATATCGTGACGACCTACAGCGGCAAGACCGTGGAAATTCAGAATACCGACGCCGAAGGGCGGATGATTTTGTGCGATGCGATTACGTATGCAGAGCAGCTTGGCTGCAGAACGATTGTGGATATTGCAACATTGACCGGGGCCTGTGTGGTTGCCCTTGGACAAAAACGAGCCGGGGTCATGGGCAATGATGAAACGCTGGTCGAACAGATCAAGGCTGCTTCGCGTCAAACCGGAGAACGCGTCTGGCATTTGCCCTGTGATGATGAGTATGTGGAGCTGATGAAAAGCAAGATTGCCGATTTGAAGAATACCGGGGGACGCTGGGCAGGGGCCTGTACGGCGGCGGCATTTTTGAGCCAGTTTGTCAAAGAGGCCAAATGGGCGCATGTCGATATGGCCGGCGTAGGCGTCTGGGGAGCAGATGAAGGAGCAGCCCCGGGTTCGATTGGATTTGGTGTCAGGCTGTTGTCGTCGTTTGTAATGAATCAGTGTTCTCAACACGTATAATTTGACGGCCAGGGGCCGTTTTATGCTGCGCGGCATCACGGCGTTCCATGGCCCGACGCAGCTGCGGGGATGATTCTGCTGCGGGACGCTGGCGGCTGGAAGCTATTTCGCCGCGACGAACCGGGACATTTCAAGCCCCAACAGCAGTCAATCAAGATGGAAATGTAAGGAATCAATAAGAAATAAAGATAAGAAATGGAGAAAAGATGAGAACTGCAATCGTGTCAGCGATGGTGTTGGTGGTATCCTGCGGATGGGTACTGGCGGCAGATAATGCTGCTTCTTCAGAGCTTCAGCGGATATGGCTGGATGAGCTGGATTTGAGCAAGGCGATAATCGGCTGGGGCCAGATTCAAAAAAATAAATCGGTTGACGGCAAGCCGCTGACCATCGCCGGCAAATCCTTTGCTCGCGGGGTGGGAACCCATGCTGATTCGCGGCTGGATGTGAAACTCGGCGGTATAGGGGATCAGTTTGAGGCCTGGGTTGGAATCGATGATGAAGTGACCGGCTCGGATCAGGGCAAGGCCGCAGCCAGTGTGGAGTTTCTGGTTTTTGGCGATGGCAAGCTGCTGTGGCGCAGCGAGGTCATGCGGGCGGGCAACCCGGCCAAGGAAGTTAAAGTGGACATCAAGGGAGTCGATATCCTTCGGCTTCAGGTCTCCGGCGGCAATGACATCAACTATGATCATGCCGACTGGGCCCAGGCGCAGATTGCATATCGCCTGACAGCTCCTCACACCATCGATGTGGTTATGCCGGCTCCGTATATTTTGACCCCCAAGGCCGGACCGGCTCCGCGGATTACTGGGCCAAAAATATTTGGCGTTCGCCCGGGGAATCCATTCCTCTTTACGGTCACCGCCACGGGGGAGCGGCCGATGAAGTTTGCGGTGCGAGGCTTGCCTGAAGGGTTAATCCTCAATTCGGACAACGGCCAGATACGCGGTACCGTCAAAAACGCCGGGGAATATAAAACCACCGTGGTTGCCGAGAACAAGCACGGCAAGGTAGAGCGGGAGTTCAAGATTGTCGTTGGCGATACGATCAGCCTGACACCGCCGATGGGCTGGAACAGCTGGAATTGCTGGGCCTGTGCGGTCGATGATGAAAAAGTACGTGCCAGTGCCAAAGCAATGGTTGACAGCGGTTTGCTCAATCATGGCTGGACTTATATCAATATCGACGATTGCTGGATGCGTCAGGAAGGGTCTAAGGACCCGGTGATTGGTGAACCGGTCCGGGATAAGGACGGTTATCTGCTCAGCAACGGCAAATTCCCCGATATGAAGGCGCTGACCGATTATATCCATTCTCTGGGATTGAAGGCCGGGATTTATATCTCACCCGGACCAAATACCTGTGCCGGGTATGTTGGCAGTTGGGAACATGAGCAAAAAGATGCCGAGCGGTTTGCTGAATGGGGATTTGATTATCTCAAGTATGACTGGTGCGGTTATTCACGAATCGCTCCCAATCCCAATCTGGATGACTTAAAGAAACCTTATGCCGTGATGCGGGATTGTCTCAAAAACACCGGACGCGATATTGTCTATAGCCTCTGTCAGTATGGTATGGGCGATGTATGGAAGTGGGGGGCCGAAGTGGGCGGCAATTGCTGGCGTACGACCGGCGATATTACCGACAGTTGGGGCAGCATGGCGGGTATCGGCTTCAAACAGGCCGAGCTGTATCCGTATGCCGGTCCCGGCCGATGGAATGACCCGGACATGCTGGTCGTCGGCAAGGTTGGCTGGGGACCGAATCTGCACCCGGCCCGCTTGACACCTGATGAGCAATATACCCATATCAGCCTGTGGTGTCTGTTGTCGGCGCCGCTGCTGATTGGATGTCCGATTGAACAGATGGATGAGTTTACCTACAGCCTTCTGACCAATGATGAGGTGCTGGATGTCAACCAGGACCCGCTTGGCCAGCAGGCCCGGCGTATCGCCCAGTCCAACGACATTGAAGTCTGGTCCAAAGCGATGGAAGACGGTTCCCGTGCCGTGGGATTATTCAATATGAATGAATTCGAAGCCAGAAAGGGAACAGTTAACTGGAAAGATATTGCCTTTGCCGGCCAGTGCCAGGTGCGTGATTTATGGCGGCAGAAAGACCTGGGTATGTTTGAAAATGAATTCACGGCGGATGTACCGCCTCACGGCGTCGTGCTGGTTCGGATTATTCCGGCGAAATAATCCGGGGCAGACAGGCATTTGAAATCAAGTTTCAATAGAAAGGAAACCGAGTGAAGCGAATCGTTATTGCTGGATGTGCGGCCATCATTATGCTGCTGGCCGGATGCAAATGCGGATGTTTGACGGGAACGACCGCGGCCCAGATGTCCTCGCATGTCAGTCCTGCAGATGCGGATACCTCCAGCCAGAGCAGCAAAGGATAATCATGGACCAAAGTATCAGTAAACCGGTAGATTTGCAGCAGATTGAAAAGGCCGTTCTTGAGATTTTAGAAGCGGTGGGAGAAAATCCGCAGAGGGAAGGCCTGCGTGATACCCCCAAACGGGTAGCCCGGATGTATGCCGAGCTGCTCGATGGAATGCGTCGTGACCCTTCCGAGCATTTGGGCAGTGTCTTTCATGAAAAGTATGATGAAATTGTACTGCTCCGGGATATTCCGTTTTACAGCATCTGTGAACATCACCTGATGCCGTTTATCGGTAAAGCCCATGTGGCATATCTGCCCGATGGCCAGGTGCTGGGCGTCAGCAAGCTGGCACGAATTGTTGATATGTTTGCCCGACGACTGCAATTGCAGGAGCGGCTGACCGACCAGATAGCCGATTTTCTGATGAAAAATCTCAGGCCCAAGGGGGTAACGGTGGTACTGGAGGCCAGTCACAGCTGCATGACCATTCGCGGGATCAAAAAACCGGGTGCTGTGATGGTAACCAGTGCTCTGCGTGGCATCTTCAAAAGCGACCCCCGAAGCCGTTCCGAAGTGATGATGCTGCTTCATGGCAACGAAAGAATGTAATGCATAGACTGGCCCGGCAAATTCGATTTCAGATAGATCCGTTCGGACGCAATGAATATGCCGGATGGAATTCGTATGCGGCCAGGCCCCTCACCGAGGGACTGGGCTTGTATCTGGCGCTGTGGGTTCATCTGAAATCCAGATTGAATCCTGAGACCGGGTTTGTGGTCAATGTATCGCAAATTGACGCGGCAGTGCGTCAGGAGGTCATACCCTGTTTTCAGCGGCAGTGTGCCGAATGGTTCTGTCGGCAGTATAATCCGCCAATGGAGGCACTGTATGAACTGCTCAGAGAAGCTAAAGAGCGTCTTGATCCGGTATTCAAGAAATGCTGCCTCTGGAAGCTGGAACTGGAGCTGAATCCCTTCCGCCGGATGGGAATTCAATGGGAGACAGATGAGATGGTGATTTATACGGAAAAATTTGAATTTGCGGCCATGCACAAATTATGGAACGATAAATTCGACCTAAAAACCAATTTCGAATTATTTGGCAAATGTGCCAATCCCGCAGGACACGGCCATAATTATATACTCGAAGTATCGGTTAATCCGCCGGCCGGTAACTCCGGCTGGCTGGAAGGGTTTGAACAGAGAGTAAGGAAATACTTTATAGATATAGTGGACCATAAAAATCTGAATATGGACGTTCCCGCTTTTTCCCGTATCAATCCAACGGTAGAAAACCTCTCCAAGCTGGCCTGGAAGAATCTTAAAACCAAACTTAAACCCTGTACCCTGATTGAGGTCATCGTCTGGGAAAACGACCGGACTTATTGTCGATATAGTGAGTAGTTAATCAAGGAGGTCCGATAAGAGCCTTTTTTGTGGTTGACAAAAAACGAACTATTTTGACAATAAGAACTTAATTCAAGGCGGTTAAATATCCGATATTTATGATAGCCTTTCTTCAATCAAAGATACAGGATATGTAACATACGGATTGACGAAGGGCTTGCAAGACATCATAACTCTCTTGTTTGTAAGCCTTTGAGGTAAATCTGTTGTCTTTTTTATGACAACCGACAGGCACGGAGTGTAAGTTTTTACGAAACGAAGCCAAAATCAAACAGTAGAGGCCTAAGCTATGAAAATTACTGTGGTTGGAGTGGGTTACGTAGGACTGGTTGCTGCATCTTGTCTGGCAGACGGAGGCAATCACGTCATCTGTGTCGATACCGACGAAAAGAAGATTGATGACCTCAGGAAAGGAATTATCCCTATCTATGAGCCGGGGTTGGCAGAGATTGTAACCCGCAACCAAAAGTCCGGCCGTCTGACTTTCACAACCAGCCTGAAAGAGGGTGTGGATAAGTCGCTGCTGATTTTTTTGGGGGTAGGTACTCCCAGTGCTGCCGATGGCTCGGCTGATATTTCGGCGGTATTGAATGCAACAGGGCAGATTGCAGAACTCATGACCAGCTATAAGATCATTGTAACTAAAAGCACTGTTCCTGTCGGAACGCATAAGATTGTTAGTCAATGGATTCAATCTAAAACGGAAATCCCGTTCGATTATGTCAGTAATCCGGAGTTTCTAAAGGAAGGTTCCGCAGTTGAAGATTTTATGAAGCCCGATCGTGTCATCATTGGCACGACCAATCCTGCCGTTATGGAAATCATGCGGGAATTGTATAACCCGTTTATGCGGAAAAGCAGTCGGATCCTGTTTATGGATCCGGCCAGTGCGGAGATGGCCAAGTATGCTGCCAATACCATGCTGGCTACGCGTATTTCCTTTATGAATGAACTGTCGATGCTGTGTGAAAAAGTGGGTGCCGATATTGAACAGGTTCGGGCCGGCATGGGCAGCGATTCACGCATAGGCAACGCCTTTTTATTTGCCGGCGTGGGTTATGGCGGCAGCTGTTTTCCCAAGGATGTTCGGGCGTTAATTTATATGGGCAAACAGGCGGGAGTGCCGATGTCCATTGCACAGTCCGTACAACAAGTGAATCTGGATCAGCAGGCTCGGTTTGCTGACCAGATTATCGATTACTTCAAAGGCCAGTCCAACATTCAGCTTGGAGTCTGGGGGCTGGCATTCAAAGCTCGTACTGATGATATTCGTGAATCACCGGCGTTATTCTGCATCGAGAAATTCCTCAAAGCCGGGATTAAGGTTTTGGCTTTTGATCCGGAAGCAATGGTCCCGACCCGTCAAAAGTATGGTCATGCGATTGATCTGGTGGACAATAGTTATGATGTGCTGGATGGATCTGCGGCCCTGGTGATTTTTACGGACTGGCAGGAATTCCGCACTCCGGACTTTGAACAGATTGCCAAGCGTCTGCGGAAGCCTGTAGTATTTGATGGCCGCAATCTCTATACCCCGGCGTTTGTCAAGCGGTTTGGCATCGAATATCACTGCATTGGTCGTCCCTGCTAAGATTATATGAAACAAATTCTGGTTACGGGTGCAGCAGGATTCATCGGGTCGCATTTGTGTGAGCGGCTTATCCAGGAAGGTTTGACTGTGGTGGGGCTGGATAATTTCGACCCTTTTTATGACATTACAGTCAAGCATCGCAATCTTGCCGGGCTGGTTGAGTCGCCGCGATTCAGACTGGTTGAGGGCGACATCCGAGACCGCAAGCAGGTTGATGCCGCTTTACAGAGCGGCCCATTTGATGCGATTGTGCATCTGGCGGCCAAGGCGGGGGTTCGGCCTTCCATAGCTGATCCGGCCGGCTATGTCGATACCAATGTCAATGGTACGGTGGTCATGCTGGAGGCGGCCCGTGCGGCAGGAGTCAAGAAATTTATTTTTGCCTCCAGTTCCAGTGTCTATGGCAATAATCCCAAGACACCGTTTTCCGAGACAGATAATGTGGATTTTCCGATTTCTCCGTATGCGGCGACAAAAAAGGCCGGGGAGCTGATTTGTTATACCTACAGCCATTTGTATCAGATGGACATGACTTGTCTGCGATTTTTTACGGTCTATGGACCACGTCAGCGGCCCGATCTGGCCATTCATAAATTTGCCCGTCTGATTGAGCAGGGCAAGCCTATTCCGATGTATGGGGATGGCTCCATGGAACGCGATTTTACTTTTATTGATGACATTATTAATGGCGTGGTCGCAGCCATCGAACGGTGCAAAGGTTATCATATCTATAATCTGGGTGAGTCAAGGCCTGTGCGTCTGGATACCCTGATTGCGGAAATTGAAAAAGCCCTTGGCAAGAAAGCCATAATAGACATATTGCCTGAGCAGCCCGGCGATGTCAAGCGGACTTTTGCCGATGTGGACAGGGCTGTTCGGGAACTGGGCTATTGCCCGAAAACCCATTTGGCCGATGGGTTGAAGGCGTTTGCAGCCTGGCTCAGACAATAATCAAGCGATAGACATAACGATATGAAAAAAGCATTAATTACCGGCATTACGGGTCAGGATGGGTCGTATCTGACGGAGCTGCTGCTGGCCAAAGGCTATGAGGTGTATGGCATTATCCGGCGGGCCTCGACATTCAATACTGACCGGATTGACCATCTCTATCAGGACCCGCATCATCAGCCCAGACTCAAGCTGATCTATGGCGACCTGACCGACGGCGGTAACCTGTCCACTATTTTAAATGATATCCAGCCCGATGAAGTCTATAATCTCGGCGCCCAGAGTCACGTCCGGGTCAGCTTTGACCAGCCGATTTATACGGCCAATGTCGATGCGCTGGGTACGCTGCGTCTGCTGGAAGCCCTGCGGATGATGAAGACTCCGCCGCGGTTTTATCAGGCTTCCAGTTCCGAGATGTATGGCAAGGTGGTCGAGACCCCGCAGACGGAGACCACCCCGTTTTATCCCCGCAGCCCGTATGCCTGTGCCAAGGTGTACAGCTACTGGCAGACGGTCAATTACCGGGAGGCCTATAACCTGTTTGCCTGCAATGGGATATTATTCAATCACGAATCTCCCCGCCGCGGAGAGACTTTTGTGACCCGCAAAATCACCCGTGCCGCCACCCGCATTAAAGAAGGTCTTCAGGACAAGCTCTATCTGGGCAATCTGGACGCCAAACGCGACTGGGGTTTTGCCGGCGATTATGTGGAGGCAATGTGGCTGATGCTCCAGCAACCCCACCCAGATGATTATGTCGTAGCCACCGGCCAAACGTATTCGGTCCGGCAGTTTCTCGATGAGGTGTTTGGGTATCTGAATCTGGATTGGCACCAGTATGTGGCGATTGATCCCAAGTATTTTCGTCCGACTGAGGTGGATTTGCTGCTGGGCAACCCTGCCAAAGCAAAAAAAGTGTTAAACTGGCAGCCGAAGGTGAGTTTCAAAGAGCTGGCCAGAATGATGACTGAATCCGACTGGCAGCTGGCCCGAAAAGAACGTCTGCTCAAAGAGCACGGCCAATAATCGAATGGTAAACGTTGAACTTACGAACTAAGAATTAATAATGCTTGATTTAACCCAACAACGTATTGTGATAACCGGCGGTGCGGGATTTCTAGGCAAACACCTTCAGCAGTGTCTGCTGGCCCGGGGTGTTCGCCAGGAACAGATGCTTATTCCGCTGATTGAAGATTATGATCTGACAAAAGAAGCCGACTGTATCCGGATGTATGAGCAGATGCGGCCGGATGTGGTGATTCACCTGGCCGCGGAGGTGGGGGGGATTGGGGCCAACCGTGAGAATCCCGGTCGTTTTTTCTATGCGAATATGGCGATGGGATTACACCTGATTGAGCAGGCCCGTATCCGCAAATTGACCAAGTTTGTCCAGGTCGGCACCATCTGTGCCTATCCGAAATTCACGCCGGTACCATTTAAGGAACAGGATCTCTGGAATGGTTACCCCGAAGAAACCAATGCCCCTTATGGTATCGCCAAAAAAGCCCTGCTGGTGATGTTGCAAGGCTATCGTCAGCAGTACGGCCTCAACGGCATTTATCTGCTGCCGGTTAATCTGTACGGCCCGGGGGATAATTTCCACCCGGCCAGCTCGCATGTCATCCCGGCCCTGATAAAAAAGTGCGTGGATGCCATCGAAGCCGGCCAAGACCAGATCGAGTGCTGGGGTACAGGCTCAGCCAGCCGGGAGTTTATCTATGCCCCGGATGCGGCAGAGGGGATTGTCCTGGCGACTGAACAGTACGACAAAGGCGAGCCGGTCAATATCGGGGCAGGCTTTGAGATCACGATAAAAGACCTTGTGGAAAAGATTGCCCGCTTGACCGGTTTTACAGGGAAGATTGTCTGGGATCCGAGCAAACCCGACGGCCAGCCTCGCCGGTGCCTGGACACCAGCCGGGCATGGCAAGAATTCGGTTTTAAAGCCAGAACCGATTTTGACCAAGGCCTCAAGGCTACCATTGCGTGGTATCGGGCCAATAAAAAGAGGTTGAAATTATAGACACATCGGCAAAAACCTTTGCCCTCATCGGTGCCTGTGGTTATATTGCTCCGCGGCACTTGAAGGCTATTCGCGACACCGGCAATGTGCTGGTTGCGGCGCTGGACCCCAGTGATTCGGCGGGGATTCTGGATCAGTATTTCCCCGAGGCTCACTTTTTCACGGAGTTCGAACGCTTTGACCGACATCTGGAAAAATTGCGTCGCAAGGGCCATCGTGTGGATTATGTTAGCATTTGCTCCCCCAATTACCTGCATGATGCTCACGTGCGATTTGCCATGCGGATTGGTGCTGACGCCATCTGCGAAAAACCGCTGGTGATCAACCCCTGGAATGCCGAGGCTCTCGGTGAAATTGAGGCTGAGACCGGCCGGCGAATTAATACGATTTTACAGCTCCGCCTGCATCCGGCAATAGCCCAATTAAAAGAGGTGGTTGCCCATACTCCGGCAGATAAAATGTATGATGTGGATTTGACCTATATCACTTCCCGCGGCAGATGGTACCTGTCGTCATGGAAAGGAGATGTCAGCAAGTCCGGCGGTATTGCCACCAATATCGGCATTCATTTTTTCGATATGCTCATCTGGATATTTGGTCCTGTCCAGGAGAATCGCGTTTATCTGTATGAAGCGACAAAGGCATCCGGTTTCCTGACCTTGCAGAAGGCCCGAGTGCGCTGGTTTCTGTCGATTGACCGAGCTGATTTGCCCGTGGATCCCCAGCCTGGAAAACCGGCGACGTATCGCTCCATTACGATTGACGGCAAAGAGATGGAATTTTCCGAAGGTTTTACTGACCTGCATACAGAGAGCTATCGCCGGATTCTCGCCGGTGAGGGCTTTCGGTGGCAAGAAGTCCTGCCTTCAATTCAAGCCGTGTATGATATCCGTAACGCAAAAGTATTATCGCCCGGCCAGGACGCTCATCCGATGGCCATTCGTAGCGGAGTGACCGTATAACCGATGAGTGATTATTTTGCCCACCCGACCGCCTGTATTGATCAGCCCTGTACGATCGGGGCTGGCACAAAAATCTGGCATTTTTGCCATATCTGTGCCGGGGCGACGCTGGGTCGTAATTGCAATCTTGGACAGAATGTCTTTATTGCCGGTGGTGCTGTCATTGGGGACAACGTCAAGATTCAGAATAATGTCTCGGTTTATGACGGTGTGATATGTGAGCAGGATGTGTTTTTGGGGCCCAGCTGTGTTCTGACCAATGTTGCCAACCCCCGTTCGCAGGTCTGCCGCCGGGGGGTGTATGAAAAAACCATACTTCGTCGCGGTGCAACCCTCGGAGCCAACGCGACTGTGATTTGCGGCATTACGATTGGCCGGTATGCATTTATAGCTGCTGGTGCTGTGGTTACCCGAGATGTGCCAGATTATGCTCTGATTATGGGGGTTCCGGGCCGGCAGACCGGCTGGATGAGCCGGCACGGGATTTGCTTGCTAAAACCGGACCCGGATGGGATCATGAGATGTCCGGAAAGCGGCTGGCGATACCGATGTGACGAATCGGGTATTCTGCGTTGCCTGGATTGGGATGAAGAAAAACCGCTGCCTCCTGACCAGGCGGTCGGAACAGTGATGTATAAACAATTAAAAAGACGAAGTTGAGAATTCGCAATGAGCGGATTATATATCTGAATTCTATGTTCGAAATTCTCAATGCAACAGACAAACAGGAGTATGTCAATGCAGGTTCCATTGCTGGATTTAAAAGCACAATATGCGACGATTAAGGATGAGGTCTTAAAACAGATCAATGAGGTTCTGGATTCTCAAATCTGTATCGGCGGTCCCAAGGTGGCCGAACTGGAAAAAAAGATTGCGGATTTGTGTGAGTGTAAGTATGCCGTGGGCATGTCCAGCGGTACCGATGCCATTCTGGCCAGCCTGATGGCTCTTGGGATTGGTCCCGGTGATGAAGTGATTACGACGCCGTTTACCTTTTTTGCTACGGCCGGCTGTATTGCCCGAGTCGGAGCCAGGCCGGTTTTTGTCGATATTGATCCGATGACCTACAACATCAACCCTGCCCTGATTGAGTCAGCCATTACCAAAAAGACCAAGGCGATTATGCCGGTGCATTTGTATGGTCAGATGGCGGATATGGATCCAATTATGCAGATCGCTGGTCAGGCATCACTGGCTGTGATTGAGGATGCCTGTCAGGCCATCTCGGCGACCTACAAAGGCAAAAAGGCGGGTGCGATCGGAACCTGCGGCTGTTTTAGTTTTTTCCCCAGCAAGAATCTGGGCGGCATTGGCGATGGAGGCATGACGGTTACCAGCGATGAAGATCTGTATAAAATGCTGGTCTGGATGCGCAACCACGGCAGTGAACCGAAATATTACCATAAATATATCGGCGGGAATTTCCGCCTGGATCCGATCCAGGCGGCAGCGCTTCTGGTCAAGCTGCCGCATCTGGCGGACTGGTCGCAGATGCGCCGCAAAAATGCTGCGTTTTATACGAAGAAATTCAAAAAGACCGTGATTCAGACGCCGGTGATTGCCGAAGAGTGTGAATCGATCTTTAACCAGTATGTCATCCGCGTCCCGCGGCGGGATGAGCTGGTCAGACATCTGCAGGCCAATAAAATCGGCTGTGAGATTTATTATCCTGTGCCGCTGCATCTGCAGGAATGTTTTGCTTATCTGGGATATAAGGCCGGCGATCTGCCCGAGGCGGAAAAGGCTGCCCGTGAGGTGCTGGCATTGCCGATTTATCCGGAATTGACCGATGAGATGAAAGAGTATGTAGTGAAGACCGTTCTGGATTTCTACAAGTAAATGTTCTGCGTTTGGATTTGAGAAGGCAAATTGCAGAGATTGCGTTAGAATCAATTATCCATCATATAAACAGGAGGCTCCTATGGTGTCACTGGAACAGAAAATTGCAAAAAAAGATGTTGTTGTGGGCGTACTTGGTCTGGGCTACGTTGGTCTGCCGCTGGCACGGGAGTTTGCCACCTCCGGCATCAAGGTGCTGGGTTTTGATATTGACGACAAGAAAGTCAAGGTGCTCAATTCCGGCCGCAGCATCATCAAGCATATCCCCCACGAGCAGGTCAAAAGTATGGTCAAGTCGGGACTCTTTTCCGCTACCAGCGATATGTCTCAGCTCAAAAAGCCCGACGCCATTCTGATTTGTGTCCCGACCCCGCTGACCAAAAACCGTGAGCCGGATATGCAGTATATCGAAGGTTCTGCCAAGACCATTGCTAAATCCCTTCGCAAGGAGCAGTTGATTGTGCTGGAAAGCTCCACCTATCCCGGCACCACCCGGGAAGTGATGATGCCGATTTTGGAACAGACTGGTCTTGTGGCGGGCAAGGACTTCTATTTGGCCTTTTCGCCTGAACGAGAAGATCCGGGCAACAAGAAGTACACCACCAAAACCATTCCCAAGATTGTCGGCGGTCTGACACCCAAATGCTGTGAATTGGCTCGTCAGGTGTACAGTTTTGCCATCCAGACCCTCGTTCCAGTGTCTTCTCTGGAAGCGGCGGAAGCGGCCAAGATTCTTGAAAACACTTATCGCTGCATCAATATTGCCATGGTCAATGAGCTCAAGATGCTCTTTGACCGCATGGGGATTGATGTCTGGGAGGTGATTCGGGCCGCTTCCACCAAGCCCTTCGGCTATCATCCATTTTATCCGGGACCCGGCCTGGGCGGCCACTGCATTCCGATTGACCCATTTTATCTGACCTGGAAGGCCCGTCAGTATCACATGACCACCCGTTTTATTGAACTGGCCGGCGAAATCAATACCGACATGCCGCACTATGTGATTCATCGTACGATGGAGGCCCTTAACAATCGCAAAAAGAGCCTCAAAGGGTCCAAAGTGCTCATTCTGGGCCTGGCCTATAAGCCAGATATTGATGATGTTCGTGAGTCGCCGTCGCTGGAATTAATTGAATTGCTCAAAGAGCGGGGCGCCAGGGTGGATTACAATGACCCGTATGTTCCAGCGACTCATAAAATGCGTGAATATGATCTCAAAATGACCAGTAAGAAGCTGACCGCAGTGATGCTCAAAAGCTATGATGTGGTGCTGATTTCCACCAACCACAGCGATTATGACTACAAGTGGATTGTCAAGCATGCCCAGTTGGTTGTTGATACGCGCAATGCCTGTGCCAATGTCAAGGTCGGCCGCAATAAGATTGTCAAGGCGTAAATGCGGATTGCTCCTTTGTTTCTTTGTTGATTTTTAAGTCGGCTCCTGAGGGCCAAGAAAATGGGTTAAATTCGGTGAATGCCCTGACAAGTTGTCCATGTTGAGATGTCTTGGCAGGCTTATACTAACCTTGTATGAAATGGTGTTATAGAGTCGCGGCTATGAAGGATTTCGATGCGGCTGCGGCTCACCGTGCGGCACTATCATCCTGGTTCAGTATAAAAGGGCTTCATTAAAATAACAGTGATTAAGCCGGGATTGTCCCGGGTG
The DNA here is from genome assembly GCA_040306945.1 of Anaerohalosphaeraceae bacterium. GTDB lineage: Bacteria > Planctomycetota > Phycisphaerae > Sedimentisphaerales > Anaerohalosphaeraceae > Anaeroglomus. Next base: position 4,851 of record JAWRKM010000016.1, on the reverse strand, counting down.
TCTGCGTGTCTGGCTTTACACGCGGGTTTGGACTATTTTAATGAAATGGAGGTAACAATGAAACGGTGTCTGATGATGTTGTGCCTGAGTATCGGTGTATCCTGTGTCCATGCCGATTGGCCCCGTATCGAAGTGTGTATCCACCCTTCAAAACAAGACGCTCCTGCCATCGACGGCAATCTGGCAGTCTGGGCGGACCAGCGAAATGGGACACAGAATACCGATATCTACGCCAGACTGCTGCCTGATGTTGCCGAGCTGGCGATTTGCAGGGCTACTGGTCACCAGACCCAGCCTGCCGTCAGCGGACAGCGGATTGTCTGGAGGGACAAACGAAATGGCAATCAGGATATCTATCTGTTTGATATGGCGGCAAACACCGAAATGCCCATCTGTACCGATTTGGCCAACCAGGAAAACCCCGACATCAGCGGCAGCATGATTGTCTGGGAAGACTCACGCCACGGCAATATCGATATCTACGGATATAATCTCGATACCATGACCGAATTTCCAATCTGTACCAATCCTGCTCTTCAGTATCAGCCTGCCGTCTGGGGACATATCGTGGTCTGGACGGACCAGCGGAACGGCAATACGGATATCTATGGATACAATCTGCAGACTCAGCAAGAGTATGTGATTTGTTCCGATGCAGCCAATCAGTCCTACCCGGATATCAGCGGTGCGATTGTTGTCTGGCAGGATGAACGAAACCAGGCTGTATCTGGACGGGATATATATGGTTTTGACCTGTCCGGTTCCGGCGAATTTGCAGTCTGTACCGATTTGGAGTATCAGAATTATCCGGTAATTTGCGGGGATTATGTAGCCTGGCGTGATTATCGAAACGGTCCCACCAGCGGTTATGACATCTTTGGTTTCAATCTCAAGACACAGATGCTTATGCAAATCTGCACTGTCGGCGGGGATCAGACCTTTCCTGCAATCTCCTCGCAGTATGCTGTCTGGCAGCATGGCGAAGATATTGTCGGTGCCTCGCTGCCAATTCATTCCACAATAACCGTTCTTTATCCCAACGGCGGCCAGATGTTGCTGGCCGGTTCTTCAGCGACGGTGCAGTGGAAGACGGCAGGAGATCCGGTTGAAGAGGTTCGGATTGACTTTTCCGCCGACAATGGTCAAAGCTGGCAGATTCTCGCCAATGCTGTGGTCAATACAGGTACCTGTGAGATCGTCCTGCCACCGGAGATTCATTCTCAGCAATGTCTTGTCCGAGTGCGTTCCGCGGCTAATCTGGATATGATGGATATTGGCGATGCGGTGTTTACGGTATTTCAATGTGCACAGACGCTGACGGCAGATCTGACGGGTGATTGTTTTGTCAATCTGGCCGATTTTGCCGTCCTGGCTGACCAATGGATGACCTGCGGCAATCCCTATGACCCTCATTGGTGCCGACAGTAAAACGAATCGCAATCGACATCAAATTTAAATCACCATGAAAGACATAAAGGTAAAAAAGCTAATCAATGTCTCCTTCTATTTTTCGTACCCTACATGGTGGTAAAACCAACAGTTAATAACTGACAACGAATGACTATGAAAATCCTTGTTACCGGCGGCGCTGGTTTTATTGGCAGCCATATTGTTGAATTCTTTCAGGGCAAAGCGGACATTGTTGTTCTTGACAACTTTCGTTCCGGCTTCAAAAACAATCTGGACGGCCTGCAGTGCCGTCTGATTGAAGGCTCAATAACCGACCCTGCCGCAGTACGCGAAGCTGTTCAAGGCGTGGATTATATCTTCCATCTGGCCGCGATGATCAGCGTCCCGGAATCGATGACCAAACCGCGCGAATGTGTCGACATCAATACACAGGGCACCTTGATTGTACTGGAAGAAGCAGCTCGTGCCGGCGTAAAGAAGCTGTGTCTGAGTTCTTCTGCGGCGGTTTATGGCGATAATCCCATACTGCCCAAGACCGAGGACATGCTGCCTGAGCCCAAAAGCCCATATGCCGTCACCAAGCTCGATGGCGAATATTACTGCCGGATGTTTCATGATGAGGGCTGGCTCAAGACTGCCTGTATGCGATATTTCAATGTGTTTGGCCCGCGCCAAGACCCCAAAAGCCAGTATGCTGCGGCGGTACCGATATTTATTGATAAAGCGGTCCGAAATGACCCGATTACCATCTTTGGTGACGGTCTCCAGACCCGCGATTTCGTCTTTGTCAAGGATGTCGTCGCGGCTAATGTCTTCCTGGCGAGCCGGGCTGACTTGACCGGCGTATATAATGTTGCCTGCGGCGGTACCATCACGATTAAGGAACTGGCCGAAAAGATTGTCGCCCTGACGGGTAGCCGTTCTGAGATTCGCTTTGGACCTGAGCGTGCAGGGGATATTAAACATTCAAAAGCGGATGTGGGAAAGATAGAATCTGTTGGTTTTACTCCAATGACCCGATTTGAAGATGGACTAAGGCGGACAATTGAGTTTTTCAAGTCAAAGTCTGATAATTCAAGATAATGTCCGGATAATTACTAACAGGACCATTCATCTCCGCATATTTATTACTTATTGTTTAAAAAGAGTGTGTCAACACCAGGAATAAACGATTAAGGAATAAATATAAAGGTTTAAAACAATGAATCATAAAACCTTCAATGTTGCCGCATTATCCGTATTAGTTGTATCTACTGTGTTTCTTGGTGCGGTGGTTTTTTGGCCGGATTCGCCCAAAAACGTTCATGCGGGTACAACAGTTCAGCCTGCTGCAATGCCTTCTGCTCCAATCGAGCCTATTAGTCCGGCTCAGCCGGCCGTTCTGGCGAAGACGGATTATTCTGATGACGATTTTGAACAACTAAACGAAGCCGTTTCGTATGCCAGTGAGTATATGGCGGTGGATATGGCCAATGAGTTTCCTGTGATTGAAATCAGCTCGCCCGATTCCGGCGGTTCGTCCGATTATACCGCTTCGCAGAGCGCAATAGGCGATTCTTTCGCTCCGTTTTCATATGATGTCTCGACCTTGTCTTCAACTCTGTCTTCCAGTGGAAATACATCCAGTTCCTCCAGTTCGGCAAGCTCGTCCTCATCCGGCGGATCGTCGGGTTCTGCCGGCGGTGCATCTGGCGGTGGGTCGTCTTCCGGCGACTCCTCGCAAGGCGATACCCCCCAGCCTGGAGACGGCACCACGAATACCCAGCCGGATACTCCCACGGACAATTCCGGCACAACGCCCGGCGGCGGGGGGGGCGGGATACCCGAAACCAAACCCGACTATTCCCTTCCTGATTGGATTAAAAATGAAGGCATTCGGGCAGGCTTTATGTCTTCGACTGCCGGGAATCTGGATGTGATTCCTCGTATTGTTCAAGAGACCAAAAATATCGGATTGAATACAGCCATTGTCTATGGTTGTATGTTCGCGGAAACACCAAATCATCTGACTTATTATCGGGAATGGTTTCGCCTGTGTAATAAGGCAGGACTGCACATATTTGCCTTTTACGGGTGGCAGCCTCCGGTCAAAAACCCCTGTCGTCCGGTTGTCTTCAGCGATGGCACAGAAGGTCTTTTCCCCTGTCCGCTCGATGATCAACTCTGGCAGTACCTGACCGACAATATGGTCGAAAAGCTGGCCAGGGTATCTGTCGAACGCAGTGATTTACAGACTGCGTTTGATGGCTTCTTTCTGGATATGGAGATGTACCGGACGGAAGCTGAACCGAATGATAAAAGAAATTATTCGCTTGATACCTGTTTCTGTGATGTCTGTTTTTCCCGTTTTATACAGACCCGGCCGGAGTGGAAAAATCTGCCGATGGTGCGAAGAGATCGGCGTAAATTCTGGCTGGAGCAGCATAATCTGCTGTCCGATTATCATACCTTTCTGGCACGGGACGTTGAGACAAGAGCCGAAGATTTGAGAAATCAGGTCCATGCGGTAAATCCCAAACTGCTGTTTGGAGTGTACCCGAGGCTGTCAGCAGAAAACTGGGTGCTTACGGCTGTCACGAGAGGATTTGGACGGAATTCTTACCCTGCGATTTCATTCACCACAGACACCTATGGCTACTATTCCGTTCCCTGGGGTGCCGCCCGTATCCCCGCCGATCTGACGGCTTATTTTAAGGAATATGACATTAACGGCATCTATGTTGCCGGATATTTACTGCGTGCCTACACCAGCAGTGAAATCAAAAATCATCTGGTTAAATCCGGTCAAAATGCCCAGGGATACTGGTTGTTCCGGATGCCCCAGCTGCTGGATAGTCGGATTCCCCCATCTGAGGCACTGGCTGGCGGAACCCAGGCAGACTACCTGCGGGAAATAAAAAATGCCAATATCCAGCTAAATGCAAGGTAATTCCGCGCTCCGGCGCGTCAGCATGAAAACCCCGTCCCTCAAGATTAACTTTGCATGGGCATTTATCGGCAATGCGGTGTATGCCCTATGCGGCTATTTATTATTAACGATATTAACCAAAACCTCTTCGGTTGAAACGGTCGGTCTGTGGGGGATTGCCCAGGCGGTTACTTTGCCGGTTGCCACTTTTTTCAGTCTGCGGCTCTGTACCGTCAATATTACCGATGTCCGCCGGGAATATCACACGGGCCATTATATTGCCGTGCGGTTCGCGGCGTCTGCACTGTCGGCGATGGTGATTGCCTCCATTGGTTTTCTGTTTTACCCCCTGCAAACAGGCGCTGTGATTGCCTTAATGGGCGTCAGTCAGTCCGTTGCTGAGATTCGATCCTATTTTTTATCCAATATGCAAAAATATGAACGCCTGAGTCTGGCCACCCTGTCTCAGATCATCGAAGGGCTCCTGACCCTGCTGCTGTTTGGGATTCTATTTTGGGTGAGCCGGAATTTGC
>JAWRKM010000015.1:0-45014 GCA_040306945.1 Anaerohalosphaeraceae bacterium | reverse complement strand
GTCCAGATTTGCAGTGAGGTCCAGAAAGCCCTGGATGAAATCGTCAGCGGAATCGCCAAAACCACCGATCTGGTTGCTGAAATTGCCGCGGCCAGCAAGGAACAGGCTCAGGGCGTGGATCAGATTAATACAGCCGTGTCTCAGATGGACAAGGTCACTCAGCAGAATGCTGCCAACGCTGAGCAATCGGCCAGCGCCAGCCAGGAATTGAACAATCAGGCTTCCCTGCTTAAAAACGTAGTCCGGGAATTATCTGCGTTGGTCGGTGTTCAGGCCAATAGCACCTTGCAGACAGGCTCCAAAACGCCGTCGGCCCCCGTCTCCAAAACGGCCAAATCCAATCTAAGCGACCATATTTTCCATCAGATTGCCGAGGGAAATCACATCAGGCCGGATGCGACTAAATCCTCACCTGCCAGCCTGCTGCCGCTGGATGACCACGATTTCAAAGCATTTAACGGATAGAACAGAGAACTCTAATTGAGGACTATCGATATGACTACCGCAACCGTCACAGAAACCCAAAACGCCGGCCTTGAGGGCAAATACCTGACTTTTGCCCTCGGACAGGAACAGTACGGCATCGGCATCCTGAAGGTCCGTGAGATTATCGGCTATGTGCCGATCACTCCCATGCCCAGAACGCCGGCCTATATCAAGGGCGTCATCAACCTGCGGGGCCAGGTTATCCCGGTACTGGATCTGCGTCTGCGGTTTGAGATGCCTGCCGCCGAGGTTACTGACCAGACCTGCATTATTGTGGTCGAAGTCAGCCTCAATAACCGGATGCATCATGCCGGGCTGATTGTGGACCGTGTTCAGGAAGTCCTCTATGTAGAGGGCAAAGATATCGAGCAGACCCCCCAGCTGGGGGCCGTCGTTCGCGCCGATTTCATCCTCGGCATCGGCAAGGCTGACAACGGAATCAAGGTGCTGCTGGATATTGACCGCGTGGTTCAGTCCGACGCTATGACAGAACTGACGAAAAATCAACCTATTTAGCATTGTTTTTTAGACAAGGAGTACGTTATGTCAAAATCGCTGATGATTGTGGACGACTCGGCCACCATGCGAAAAATCATTATGAAGACCGTCCGCATGTCCGGGCTGGAATTCGACCGCACGGAAGAGGCGGGCAATGGGGCCGAGGCGCTGGAAAAATTGAAAACCTCCGCGGTGGATATTGTGTTGTGCGATATCAATATGCCTGAGATGAACGGAGTGGAATTTGTCAAACAGGCCCGACAGATGGACTGCAGCAAAAACACCAAAATCATCATGGTCTCCACGGAAAGCAGCCAGGACCTGATCGACAATCTGATGAACAGCGGTGCCAATGGCTATATTACCAAGCCCTTTACACCTGAACGTTTTCAGGAAAAACTGAGCCCCTTTATGAACTAACCGAAATCGGACTGTAAACCATCGCAAGAAAGGAAAACACATGCTGGAACAAATGACAATGGAACAGACCATTCTCGATGCAGCCCGAGAAGTCTTTGAAACCATGATCTTTATGGATATCGAGCCTGCCGGTTCTGAACCCCAGGACAGTTCGCCTGAAGGCGCCGCCCTGATGGGTTCCATTACCTTCCGCGGCGGACTGGAAGGATGCCTGACTATTTGCCTGTCCGAAGCCTGCGCCAGAAGCATTGCCGCCAATATGCTTGGCATGGACAGCGGCGATCAACTGAGCCTGTCGGAAGTCGGTGATGCCGTCGGAGAAGTCGCTAACATGACGATGGGCAGCATTAAACACCGTATTCAGAATACGTATACTGACCTGCAGGTCTCCATCCCGACCGTCGTGTCTGGGCGGCAGTTATTCCCGATGCCCGGGGAGGATTTTACGCGAGGACAGGTCAACACCACGCTGGACGAAATCTTCCCTGTAACGTTTTCCATGTATTATAAACAAGCCCAGAATTGAGCCGAATATGCCCCTGCAGCAGATACAACTGGCCACAGAACTGGAATCGCTGACACAGCGTGCCTTTGATGCATTCTGTGAAGACATTGCCGGGATGTTCGACTGCTCGATGCAGACCACCGAACAAAAAGTCCTCCGGGGCAATGTCGGCCAGCTCAAGAAAGAGTTCGGGAAAATTACCTCCATCAATACCCTCCAGGCCCAGGGAACTCTCAACGGTCAGTGTGCCATCTGGTTCGACCAGGCAGCCCTGTTTATCCTGTCGGGGATTGTTGTCATGCTGCCGGAAAAACGCATTCAGGAACAGGTCAAGACCGGTGCCCTCAAAGATGCCCAGGCCCTGACCGATGCGATTAAGGAACTGGGCAATCTGATGACCGGCTCCTGGGATCGGATTTTCCGACAAAGCCTGGCCGGACACAAGCATCTCAAGCAGGTCAATGTTTATATCGGTCCGCTCTGGACCAATCCCAAAGAATCCATTCAGATGGAACCGGATCACGAATGCCTGATGATTTTAAGTAAAATCAAAGTCGGTGCATTCGAACCGGTACTGTGTGCGGCAGTCTTTCCGATTGAAATACTCGAACCCAAAACCGCAGACGAACCGGCCCCCCAACCCCAACCCGTATCCCAGGCCGCTTCGGATGAAACCGAAGAAAATCTGGCCCCGGCTTCGGATCCGGCACCCTCTGCGGAAAAGGAAACAACCCCGGAACCTGCCGCGGCAAGCCCGGCCGCTGCTGTCAGTCAGCCCCCGGCCGAGTCACCGCAGGCCCCCGCAGCGGATTTGGCAGTTCAGATCGAGACGGTCCAACAGCCGCCACAGCCCAACCCCGTTTCCAAAGCCATTGAGCAGCTTGTCGGCCCCAGACAATCCGGTCCGGCGGGTACTCTGGATTTGAATTGCCCGGTCCAAAACCTGGCCGGCACGCCCGCTGTCTGGATTGATCCGGACGCCAGCATTCAGCAGGCCATCCTGCTGATGCAGCAGCACAACATCAGTTACCTGCTGGCCGGCAAAAACGGACAGCTCGAAGGGATTCTGTCGCGGTCCGATACCGCAGCGGCCATCAGTCCCTATACCAAATCCGTCTTTGCCCACTATCGCCGCCCCCAGGACGATGCAACATTCCAAATCCGGGTCAAATGGTTTGTCAGCCGCCCTGTCCGTGCCGTCCGGCCGGAGACCCCCCTCTGGGCAGCGATCGATATTCTGTGCAAATACGCCATTCGCTGCCTGGTGATACTGGATTCACAGCAGCGCGTAACCGGAATTATAACTGTTTTTGACATCTTCAAACAAATGCTCTCGAGCGACGGCTCGACCCTGACCGGCCAAATCAGTCAGCCTCCGCCGTTTCTTGCGGATATGACCACACCGCCGGCAAAAGCCGCAGCACGAGACTAAAAATACAGGACAGACACAGGAGTGGATATGAGCGACAACAAGGCAATGCTGAAAAACCTCATTGAGCAGGCAGCAAGTCAGGTTATGCTGCTGGATGCCGAAAAGACCTGCGACATGGAACAGTTCAGAATACTGTTTGAGCAAATTGTTTCCGCTGCCAGCAATCTGGACCAGGGGCCTGAACCAATCATCGCCCGGTTCCAAAGCCTCGGTGCTGATGCCGCCAGCACCATCAGCGCGGCACTGACTCAACAGAATCAGGGACAATCCGACTGCGTGGATAAGCTCAGCAGCATGGTCAGCGACCTGCAGAATCTGCTGGCCGAAATGGACCGCACCGCCGGACAGGCCCTCCCTGAGACGGCCGCTGCTCTGTCACTGAGCGAAGAGGACTTGCCGCTGATTATGGATTTTATCAACGAATCACGCGAGCACCTCGAAAATGCTGAATCCGCCCTGCTGGAAATCGAACACCATCCCGAAGACGAAGAGACCCTCAACGGCATTTTCCGGGCGTTTCATACTGTCAAGGGAACGGCAGGCTTTTTGAATCTGACCGACATCAACAAACTGGCCCATTCGGCGGAAAATCTGCTGGATATGGCCCGCAAGGGACAGATCAAACTCATCGGCCAAGCCAGTGATGCGGCACTGGCATCCGTGGATATGCTCAAAGGCATGCTGGCCAGTCTTGAAGCCGCCGCCACTCAGACCGGCAGCTATCAGCCGCCTGCCGAACTGGCCGCCATGATCAGTACCCTTGAAAGCCTGGCCTCAGCCGAGCCCAAGCCAGCTGCCCCCTCCCCGGCCCCTCAGGCCAGTTCTCAGGCCCAGCCCGCTCCGGCTGCCGAATCGGTGGTGACCACCATCACCTTCACCGAAGATGATCTGCCTTTGATTATTGACTTTATCAACGAATCCAAGGAACACATTGAAAATGCTGAGGCCGCCCTGCTGGAGCTGGAAAACAATCCCGAGGATGCCGAAACACTTAATAAGATCTTCCGTTCATTTCATACCATCAAAGGTATGGCCGGGTTTCTGAACCTGACCGATACCAATAAACTGGCCCATGCTGCCGAAAATCTGCTGGATATGGCCCGCAAAGGGCAACTGAAGCTGACAGGCCCCTTCAGCGACGCCACCTTTGCATCCATCGACATGCTCAAAACCATGCTGGCGGCAATGGAAACGGCTGCCGGACAGAACACCACCTATCAAACACCCGGCAATGTCGATGCCCTGATTGCCCGCCTGCATGACTGTACCAGCGGGAAAATTAACGAAACGGCACCCACAGCACAAACCCCGGAACAGGCTCCCGAGCCGCTGAAAGAAACCGAAGACCATAAGCTCGATGCCATGCTGGGCGGCGAGAAAGAAACACCCGCTGCAGCCGCGGCTAAAGCTGCCGAAGAAAAAATCAAGGTCAGCACTACGCGTCTCGACGACCTGATCAACATGACCGGGGAGCTGGCGGTCGCCCAATTGATGATTGCCGAAGAAGTCAGCAAATCCTGCAATAATGACAGTGACTTATACCGCAAAGTCGCCCATCAGAACAAAATCGTCCGCCAGCTTCAGGAGCTTTCCATGTCGATGCGGATGGTCACGGTACAGGGCGTCTTCCAGAAAATGGCCCGACTCGTCCGGGACTTGTCTCGTAAGGCCGGCAAGACCATCGACTTTGTCACCAGCGGCGAGGAAACCGAACTGGACCGTACCATCGTGGATAAAATCACCGACCCGCTCATTCACATGATGCGCAACTCCGTCGATCACGGCGTGGAAACTGCCGAAGAACGCAAAGCCAAAGGCAAATCCGCTACCGGCCATATCCATTTGCGAGCCTATCATCAGGCCGGTTCAATCATCATTGAAATCACCGACGACGGCCGAGGTCTCAATCGCGACAAAATCCTTAAAAAAGCCATCGAAAAAGGACTGGTCGCCAAAGGCCAGGACCTGTCCGATGATGAGATTTACAAGATGATTTTTATGGCCGGTTTTTCAACCGCCGACAAAATCACCGATGTCTCCGGCCGCGGCGTCGGCATGGATGTGGTTCGCAAGAACATCGAATCCATCGGCGGAAAAATCGATATCCGAACTCAACTCGACCAGGGAACAACCTTCCTGATTCGCCTGCCGCTGACCCTGGCCATTATCGACGGCCAGATTGTCACCCTCGGCTCGCAGCGGTATATTATTCCGATCAACTCCGTCGTGCACAGCATCCGTCCAACCGCAGATCAGATTTCTACCGTGCAGAATCGGGCCCAAATGGTCAAAATCCGCGACATGCTGATGCCTCTGGTTCCGCTGCATAAGCTGTTTCATGTTGCTGATGCACGACAGAATCCGACCGAAGGGCTTCTGGTCGTGGTCGAAGAAGGCAATCGCAAGTGCTGCCTGCAGGTGGATGACCTGCTGGGCCAGCAGCAGGTTGTTATCAAAAGCATCAGCGGCCTGGGCAACATCAAGGGGGTGTCCGGCGGTGCCGTCATGGGAGACGGCAGAGTCAGCCTGATTCTCGATATCCCCGGCCTGATTGCATTGGCTCAAACGCAAATGTATTAAGCGAGGTTCCTTATGCTCGGACTGTCTGTCTTACAGGATAATCTGGTTTTGACCGATCAGGAATTTGACCAGATCAGTGCGCTGGTGTATGAACACTGCGGCATTGATTTGCATGACGGTAAAAAAGAACTGGTGCGTTCGCGACTGGGCAAGCTGCTGCGGCAGAAAAACTTTTCCAGTTTTGCCGATTATTACCAATATGTTCTGTCGGATTCCTCCAAAACCGCACTGACCGAATTGACCGATGCCATCAGCACCAACCTGACCTCGTTTTTCCGGGAATCCCAGCATTTTGATTTCGTAGCCCAGACGCTCCTGCCGGAACTGGCCAAACGAAAAACCGGATCTGCCAGAAAAATCCGCTGCTGGAGCGCCGGCTGCTCATCCGGCGAAGAACCCTATACCATCGCCATCACCCTGCTGGAAAGTCTCCAGTCGGCTGATGAATGGGACATCAAAATCCTGGCCACCGATATCTCCAGCCGTGTCCTGCGGCGTGCCGCCGAAGGCATTTATGATGCCGAACGCATCGCTCCTGTACCGCCTGCGGCCAAAAACCGCTACCTGTCCAAAGTCCGCTGCAATGGCCAGTCGATGTTTCAGGTCAGTCCGGTTCTCAAGAAGATGATTGTCTTCAAATACCTGAACCTGATGGAGCCCTGGCCATTCAAAGGCCCCCTGGATTTTATTTTCTGTCGAAATGTCATGATTTATTTCGACAAGCCCACCCAGCAGAAGCTGGTCAACCGCTACTGGGACGTCCTGGATCGCGGCGGCTACCTGTTCACAGGCCACTCGGAATCCCTGACGGGCATTGCCCACAAATTCCGTTACGTGCAGCCAACCATCTACAGAAAGGATTAAGGCCAGGATGCTAAGTACCTCTCGCAATATCACCGTACAGGTCTCCGACGCCCGCGTCTCCAGGGACCCCGACAGCGTCCTGGTGACCTACTCACTGGGATCCTGCATCGCAGCTACCTTTTACGACCCCGCCATTCGCATCGGCGGCATGATTCATTATCAGCTGCCGTCGTCAACGATGGACCCGGCCCGGGCCGCCCGGGAACCGCTGATGTTTGCCGATACCGGGATGAAACTCCTGCTGGATCATATGGTTTCCGCCGGAGCTGACCGCCGCCGCATTATTGCCAAACTGGCGGGCGGAGCCGCCATGGACAACGGTCCCAAAGGCTTTGAAATCGGCAACCGTAATTTTCTGGCCGCCCGTAAACTGCTCTGGCAGTTTGGCATCATGATCAAAGGGCAGGAAGTCGGCGGCAATGTTCCCCGAAATATGTATCTCACTATCGCTGACGGCACAGTGACCATCAAGGCCAACGGCATCGAAAAAACCATTTAAGGATACGATCATGACAGTGACCACTCAACTGCATAAAGTGTTAATCGTGGACGACTCGGCCATTGTACGTCAAGTGCTCAGCAAAGAACTCAATACCCAACCGGGAATTGAAGTCATCGGCACGGCTCCGGACCCCTATATTGCCCGTGACAAAATCATCAACCTCCAGCCGGATGTATTGATTCTCGACGTCGAAATGCCCCGCATGGATGGCATCACCTTTCTCAAGAAGATTATGGAACATCGCCCCATGCCGGTTATCATCTTCAGCTCACTGACCCCCAAAGGCAGCAAAACCGCCATCGAAGCGCTTGCGGCAGGAGCCGTTGATGTCGTCGCCAAACCCGGACAATCCTACAGCGTCGGCGATGCCTGTAAAACACTGGCCGACATCATCCATTCCATGTCCTCCAAAGCCATTCGTCCGATGCCGGTACGGACCGCAGCTCCCGCCAAAGCCAACACCACCGCCGCCTCCCATATGGTCGAAACCACACAGAAAATCCTGGCCATTGGAGCCTCCACCGGCGGCGTTCAGGCTCTGACCTGCGTCCTGACCGCCCTGCCAGCCACATCACCGGGTGTCGTGGTTGTTCAGCATATGCCCGCCCAGTTTACCAAATCCTTTGCCGACCGACTCAACTCCGAATGTGCCGTTCATGTCAAGGAAGCCCAGGATGGCGACCGTGTTCTGCCCGGTCAGGTGCTGATTGCCCCCGGCGGCTACCACATGGTACTCCAGCGATCTGGCGCCATCTATTATGTCAACATCAAAGACGGCCCTGCGGTCTGTCACCAGAAACCCAGTGTGGAAGTGCTGTTCAACTCCGTCGCCAAAATCGCCGGCCCGAACGCCGTTGGGGCGATTCTGACAGGCATGGGCAACGACGGGGCTCTGGGTCTGCTCGCCATGCGGCAAAACGGTGCTCACACCATCGCTCAGGATGAGGAGACCTGCGTGGTCTTTGGCATGCCCAAGGAAGCCATCGCCAAAGGCGGAGCCGAACTGATTATGCCTCTGGATAAGATTGCTGAAGGACTGCTGAAATTCGCCCGGGAATAAAACAACCTTTGAAAAAGACTGCTCATGTTACTGCGCAATAAGATTGTATCAATTCTGCTGATTGCAGGCCTCTGTTATGGCCTCGTAGATCTGGCTGTTCAGAAGTGGATCATTCTGCCCAGCTTCGAAGCGGTGGAAAACAACCGTGCCCAAATCAACATGGACCGCTGCATCCTGGCTTTGAAAAACGAAGTAGAGCATCTGAATCGCTTTTGTTACGACTGGTCTGCCTGGGATGACACCGCCCTTTACGTTCAAGGAAAAAAAGAGGATTTCATCAAACAAACCATTTCCGACGAAGTATTTCTGACTCAGCATCTGAATGCCATGATCTTTCTTGACGCCAAAGGCAACTATGTGTGGGGCCGGATCGTCAAACTCGGTGAAAAGGAAATCACTCCGCTGGAAATCGAAGAACTGTCCCCGGCAAAGTTATGTCATAATACCACACTGATTAACCATCCCGAACCGGAACATTCCGTGGCCGGAGTCATCCTGACTTCCGCCGGGCCTGCGATGATTAGCTCACGTCCAATCACAAATAATCTCAACACGACACCGATTGTCGGCACACTGATCATGGCCCGCCTGGTGAATGATGAGATGATGAATCCGCTCAGTAAGCAGACCCAGGTGGAGTTTGAATGGTGGAGTCTGGCATCGCCGGCCACACAGCAGGCACTGCAGCCGTATTTATCCCAACTGCCTTCCCCGGAATCCTCTTTTCTTGAAAAACCTGCGGATGATAATATCGTTGCAGTGTACAGGACATTCCCTGATATTTACCAGAACCACTCTCTGCTCATCAAAGCCAAAACTCCCCGGGATATCACCAGCCGAGGTCTTGCCGCCGTCCGTTTCGCTCAGTTTTCATTGTTGGCCGGGGGTGTGGTGATTCTGGTAGTGTTATTGGTTATACTCGAAACAATTATTATCAAACCCCTCAGCACCGTCACTCATTTTGCCCTTGAAATCGGACGTTCCGGCGACCTGACCAGTCGTCTTCATCTGACCAGTCGGGATGAAATCGCTTCGCTAGCCGATTCATTCAATCAAATGGTGGCCCAGCTTCACCAGGCCCGCGTGGACCTGATGGAACGCTCCTATCGTGCCGGCATTGCGGAATTAGCTTCGGGTATCCTGCACAATGTCCGCAATTCTCTGACGTCGCTGCGCGTTGAAATCGAGTCCCTCAACCAGCAGATTCAGGACCTGCCGCTGCAGCATATCCGTCAGGTCCGTCAGGAGCTCGATACGCCTGACCTGTCGCCTCAGCGACGTAACGAACTGGAAGAATTGATGTCCATGGCCGAACAGACTTTGGCCGAAACCATGGGTCGGCTCGCAGACGGCCTCCAGAATATCGCCAACCCCATCGGCCAGATCGAACAGAGTCTGATTCAGCCCGACCGGCTCAGCCGCAGCGCCGATGCGATCGAGCAATTCAAAATTACAGAAATAGTCCACGACTGCATCGCCATGCTGCCCAAAGGGTCCCGCCAGGATATTGACATCCGCATCGATCCCGGACTCAACAACATTGCCCCGCTCAAAAGCAACCGCGTCGCCTTCACCCACATCCTATGCAACCTGCTGGCCAACAGCATCGATTCGATCCGGAACGCCGGCGTGAATGGCATCATCACCATCAACGGCGGTCTGGATACCCTGGTCGGGAAACGCGTCCTTCATCTCATGGTGCAGGACAACGGCCTTGGCATGACCGAAGACCAGCTTAAGCAGATTTTCCAGCGGGGCTATACCACCAAGCAGACCCCCACCCAGGGCATGGGCCTGCATTGGTGCGCCAATACCATTAACACCATGAATGGCCGTATCTGGGCCGAAAGCCGCGGCCCCCATCAAGGCGCCGCCTTCCATCTGTTGTTCCCCTGCGAACCCGTTGCCGAAACCACTGTATCCAACGCTTGAGCAGTCCGAACAACAAACACCTTCGCATCCCCATTGCCAGGGCGAAAGGGCCTGTTCGGCAGTCCTCTTAAAACAGACTATGCCCGTAGGAACAGAGAATAGGTTTATGCTTTGCGGCGTTTGAGCACAGCCAACACACCCAGTCCGAGTACCGATAGCGTGGCCGGTTCGGGGATGGTGGCATTGATGTTATCCAGCCACAGGGTACCGCCGCCGGAGTTGGTTACGATAAATAATTCGGCCCAGCCGCCGGCACCATTCTGAACGAAATTATCACGGATGCTCTGGGGAATCGTCCAGGTCAGTGTATCCGTTCTGGGGCTCCATGGTACCGATCCATACTGATTGCCCAGGTCCTGCCAGCCGCCGGTTTCACTATTGACGATAAGAATCACCTGAAGCCACCAGTTAGGAATTTGGCTATTGTCATTTCGCGTGGTGAGATCCAGGCTGAGTGCTTCCATATTCTTCAGCACATCCATCTGGGATTTCATATCCAGCTTCATAATCGTGCCCCAGCCGCCCGGGAAAAGCACTTCCAGCGCACTGTCGCCATTGGTCACTCCGAAGGTGGAGTAGGTTCCGGTGGCCGTATTCTGCATCACCCAGTTGTCCATAGTCTCTTCAAAGTTGCCCAGATTGACAGTAGCTGCCCCCGAGGCAAGACTCAGGCACAGTACCGCAGCAAGACACAGTAAGACGGACTTTTTCATCTTCTTTCCTCCGACAAAAATGATTTGGATTTCATAAGGACGGGCAGCCCAATGCCGCCCGCCATACCAATTCCTAATTATATTTAAGCCACAGCTTGATAGGTGCACAAACCGCAATGGGCTACTGACAATGGGTAATGAAATCAGCACAGTTCAGCCAGTTTGAAGCCAACGTCATCAGATCATTCATCTCAACCTGACAATCCTGGTCCAAATCCGCTCCGTCAAACCAGGGAGCATTCGGCAGCCGGCGGGCCGCATCACAGGACGAAGTCCCGACCGTGATGCGAACGGTATCGGTACCGATTAATTTTGTATCATTGACATCCAATTTAATATCATAAACACCCGGCAGCGTAAACGGAAGAGTCAGCGAGGGTTTATCGGACAGCGGAAAGACCAGGTTGTCAATACGATTGGAATTATTTGCTTTGGCCCACGAATACGTCAGACTGGTCTGCGGAACCGGTCTGTCATCATCACTGACAACCGGCGTCAGCGTTACATTCACCTGCCCCGGAATGCCATCCTGCCCCAGCCAGACAACCCGATCGTCGCCCAGGCTGACCACTGGCGGCCGATTGATGTACGACGTGAACTGCCAGTGCTGACCTGGGAAATTGGGTTCTGCAGGCGGTACCGTTCCCCGATAGGAATCCACAACCCAGTGATACACCGTGTTATCCTGCAAAGGCGGCAGCTCACTTAACGCAAGGGTCTGGACCGCAGCGGGATTCAGAATCGTCTTGATTTTGGGCAGTACTTCGGTCCATTCATCGTAATTCGGGTCAGCCGGATTCGGCACCGCGGTTCCGAAATAGACATCATTGGCGGTGATGCCTTCGATATTCTTCCAGCTCAATTCCGTCAACACCGTCGGATCAACTTCGGTGTTATGGAACGGGCTGGGATCATAGGCATAGGTGTGCGCCGACAGGACTTTGAATTTGAAGTCCATTTTGGAGCCGGACTGGAAAATAATCAGCAGGTTGGTACAGTCCTTCTGATTGGGAATCCCGGAGGTGTCATTAATATCAATAGTGACGGTTTTGGTTTCCCCGGGTTCTACCCCCACGCCGGGTCCCGTCTGCCACCAGCCATTGAACGGGGTACTTGCCCCCAGAATGATGGTAAATTGGGCCGTACCGATATTGGTCACGGTCATCTTCCACCCCTTGATGTTGATCCCCTTCATGACATTCGGCAGCAGGGAATCATCGGTTGGATTAAACTGCATCCACCACTGGCTGGTGGTGTTATTCATATTGCTGGAACTCCAGGTATCCAATACGACATTCAGTGTTACCCCCGCGGCAACAGCACCGTTCCAGGCGGCTAATTCATGATCTTCAAGGACATAATAGTTGTCCGTATCCATATAGCCTGCCTGCAGAAATGAACCAAGACACAATAGGATTATAAATAATACTCTGCTTTTCATAGTATTTCCCTTTCACGAATCTATGCACTAATCAAACCCGTTAGTTGCAGTTGGTTACAGTATCGATACAGTTCAGCCACGCCGACGCCATCGCCTGAAAGTCTCCCAGATTCACAAGGCAGTCATAATTAATATCTGCAATGTTGTGGGTATTGGGTTTTCTCAGCGCGGCTTCACAGACCGTGTCATCCACATGAAATTCAACCACGCCAACACTGCTGCGCTGTCCGTCACTGACCGTCAATTGGAATTGATAGGGATGCCCTTCTTCGGTAATGGTTATGGTGGTATCTTCCGACGCGGGAGAATTAATTACCGCCGTGGCAGGACCGGCAAGCTGTGTCCATGCATACGAGACAATCGGGCCGTCATCCACAACCGTTGCATCAAGAGAGACGATGACCTGGCCCGGAATCCCGCCTTGTCCAAGATAAGGATAAGGCTGTTCAATGGTTACAACTGGAGCGGCATTAAACTGTGTCTGGAAACTCCAGATAACCCCCGGAAAATTGGGGTCACCGCCGGGAGCATCATACCCATCTACCACCCAATAATAGGTTTTGCCGTCAACCAGGGGAGCGGGCAGGGCAATCGAAGGAGAGAGGCCGGGATTATTCAGGGTAATCACCTGGCTTAATCGGGTTTGATAATCCAGGTAATTGGGTTCTGAATCCAATTGGCCGAAATAAATTTTATTACGGATTACCCCGGCCGGATTGGTCCAGCTCAACACCGTCTGACTGCTGCGAACCTCCATAGCTCTATCCGCCGGGTTTGGAGCAGAGGCCATCTCAGGCAAATCCAGCTCAATAAAGTCATGGGTCGTGTGCGACCAGCCGGATTTAATGCGGATGATATTTTTGCCGGCGGCCAGATTGACCGTCATTGGAATATCACGTTTAGAATCATCCCAGGCGGCCCACCACCGGCTTAAAAGCTGAAACTGGACCTGCGTTCCATAGGTTACTATCGAATTGCGAAAACTCTCAAATTTGCTGCTGGGTCGGGGATAGGGATCCCAGTAATAACCGCAGTTCCAGTTCTGGTCCACAAAGGGGGTCGTCATATCATTGACATAAATCAAATCATACTTCTGATCCGCAGTCCCGTTGGCGTAAAAACCGATACGCATCGGAAAAGTATTCGGCTCACGCACATTCACGACATAATCAATCGTACCTGCAGGGTCTGCATTGACAAGAAATACCCCTTTGCCTCCGGAAGCATCTGCATACGAATCGATGCGTGTGTTCGGACTGGACAGAATCGCATCCTCCGCCTCAAAACGAACCCATTTGGCCGCAGCCATCGAGGCCAGGAAGCACAAACACAATAACACAACCAATACTTTGCTTCTCATGACTTTTTCCTTTCTTTATTGTATCCAATCCACCTGTTTTCTTCGATGACACCATCATGTACTCTATGCAGTGACACACTGCACAGGGATCGACTTTGCTAATCGGCGGATTCGATTTCAAATCTCGAATCCCCCAGCAAACACAAATCATAATGATTGGCATTAAAGCCATTGACGCGAATCGTACCGCCATCGGTCACAAGAATAGACAGGAATCGGTCTTTGGATGTCAGCGGCACGTCCAGGTCGATAAGGCTGTCCCATCGCACCTTTTCTGCTTTTGCACGAAGCCGGCCATCCACGGTAATCCAGACATCAAATTCCGTACTGGCGGGCGCCCCATCTTCAATCCCCATGATTTTTCCGTAACTGACCGAATACGCCGTCCCGGCCGTTGTGCAAAACCGGTAAATCTCCCGACCGGCAAAGTGATTTCGAATCGCATTCAAATCAATCGTTACACCGAGGTTGGCATGCATAAACAGCGACGAGAATACAAAATCCAGCCGGCGGGTCTTCATATAGCGTTCCTGAATCTCAGGAAAATATCGGGAGTTGTTATTAAAGCTCAGTTCATTATGAAAGATGCCCGTCGTCTGGGGACAATCCGCAAACACGTGCCCCTCAGAACTGACAACCTGATGTTTGCCATTGGGAACAAAAATTCCGTCTATAAACGGACAGGTCGGGATGGTCCGATAGGTGTTGGGGGCGGGATGGTAATCCCCATAAGGGAAATCGCTTTTCTGGCCGGTGATCGGATCGAAATTGGCATACGCAGCGGTTGCGGTTCCAAAACCGCTGCCGCCCATGACAAGATCGCCCAGGCTGACCACCTCCTGGCCTTTCCAGATGTCATGGTTATCGGAATCAATCCGGCGAACAAAAGAATTCGTCTTGCAGGGGATTTCTGAAACCGTTGCAGTCAGTCCCGAGATACGCCAGGCTTTCCCCTTGGTAACCGTGTGCATGGTTTTTTCAGACCGGCTGCCCGCAATCAGCATGGTCTGTCCTTTGATGACATGAAGTTCAACCGTTCCATCCCGGGCCGTGTCCACACCGAACTCGGTTCCAAGGTCGATAATTTTGGAATGCTGCGTGTAAATCGTAAACCCCAGCGCCTCCTTTGGAACGCTGGCATAAACGCGGCCATACATCAGGTTGACCTGATCGGGGGTGGCAATCTCAAATTGGGCCGGGGCCTCAATGACAATCCTGGCCTGATTATCGAACAAAAGTTCAGCAAACCCCTTATCCAGAACCAGAGGTTCCCGCCGTGTCGACAACCGCGTGCCGTGCCTGAATACGGTATTCGATCCCTGCCATTTTGCATCCATACTGTCCGTCAGCGTCGCCACCTCACTGGCCGGCGGCGGCGCCATTCGTACAAATACAATCATCAGAATCAGCGCTGCCATGGAAATGATTGCCGTATAGAGAGGAATAGGATGACGGGATTTGGGTGCCGCTGGAACAGCAACCGACACCGCAGCCGCCGCAGGCAGCACCTTTTCGACAACCGGTGCGTTTTTTTCATATTCCGACAACTGATTCCAGAGATTGATATCCAGCAGGTGTTCACCTCCATCCGTTTGTCGGGCATACTGTCGATAGCCCGGATTTTTCAACTGGATATACAGCCTGATACACCGGCAGTAATAATCCAGGGCCTCCGGATCGCTGACAATGCGATGTTCCAGATACGCCGTCTGTTCCTCCGAGATGTTCTGCTCCAGCGATTTTAGAACCAGAAGGCATAATTCATGATTGTCTTTCAAATGGTTCACGACAACTCCTCCCGCTGAGTACGCTGGACACACGCAATCAGAAAAGTATGAATGCGGGTTAATGTGCTGTATAATCCCTGCACCGGCCTGTCGATGCGTTTGGCTAATTCCTTGACCGATATATTAAGCTGATACCGCATCATGATCAGCTTGCGATCCTTGTCATTGAGCCGGTTCAGGCATTTGTGCAGCAGCTCATGAGATAAATCATTTTGTTCCTTACTGGACAGATACTCCGAGATCGTATCAAGGGTAGATGAGGAAAACTTGATTCGTGAATTGGATTTTTCTCGCTGGAGATGCATGATTTTATATCGGGCAATCGTCACCGCCCAGGATGCAAAATCCGTACCTGGCTCATACTGGTCAAACTTTTCCCACAATACCGCCGCCGTTTCCTGCAGGATATCTTCGGCATCCGGCACGCTGGGAACCAGCATGAGGATATAGGTTAGAATCAAATTGTGATTGGCCATCAGCAGTCGGATGTATTCCGTATGCCGCAAATCCTTAGATGGCTCCTGTCTTGTCGATTCCATAATCACCCTTCTCTAACCAACCACCATCTCTCATATATTAATTCCAAACCTTGACCCAAATTAGGCTAAAATATTTCGGAAAAATAAATTTTTCTGTTTTGGATATTTTAGATGGACATCCAGCAATTATACATATATAGCCTATCAGAGAGGTATCTATTTCTGGGCAACCAAGGCACTGCTGCAAATGCACATTGTAAAACAAAGCCAGGAAACAATAAAAAGGATTTGCAAAATCCAGGGGATTTGACTATGTTTCGTGTTTCTAACCCCATGCGGGCAGGGATGTTCGCTCTCGAACGTACATCCCCCCGAGAAATGAAGCTGAATCAGGATTGAATCATTATGGCACAGGAAGTCAGATTACCGCAATTAGGTAAGGCGATGAAACAGGCCACAATTGTCGCCTTAAAAGTCGGCCTAAATCACACCGTCGGCAAGGGGCAGATTCTCTGCGAGCTTGAAACGGACAAGGCGACTCTTGAACTTGAATCCCCCGCCGCCGGAACCATTCGCCATATTTTCTGTGCCGAAGGTCAGACTCTTGATGTCGGAGCTCCGCTTTTCATACTTGGCCAGCCTAACGAGGTCATCGACCCCGCTATCCTGAACCAATTGCAGGCCGAATTAGCGGCAAATCAACCTCTGGATTCCGGTGTTTGCGCTTCAAGCCAGTCTGTTTTGGCTCAATCACCGGTTGATTCAGTGTTGAGTAAAGTCCGCCCCGCAACCGGTCCCCTAAGCACCATTGAGACCCTGCCTGCCGAGGCCAAAGCCCCCCTGCCGGAGGTTGCCGCCGGAACGAAAATCCCCCTGAACCGCTGGCAGAAAATCATCGCCGATAAAATGCTCGAATCCAAACAGCAAATCCCGTGCTTCTACCTGAACATCCGGGCCGATATCACAGACCTGTCCGACCTGCGGGATCGTCTCAACAAGACCGCTGCGGAAAAATATTCCTTCAATGATTTCATTATGGCCGCACTGGCCAAAGGCATGAAGCAATATCCCATCATGACCGGCCAGCTGGGCCGCGACTGTATCATCCTGTCACCCACTATCGATATCGGCCTTGCCATTGCTGCGGACCATGGACTGGTCGCACCGGTCGTGCGGGATGTTGGCAGCAAAACGCTTGAGCAAATCGCCGCTGCCACCCGTGACCTCATCGCCCGCGCCAAAGACAACAAACTGACCGCCGACGACTTAGCCGGCGGGTGCATCACCATCAGCAATCTGGGCGGCATGGGAATTGATTCATTTATCCCGATTGTGGTACCCGGACAGTGCAGTATTCTCGGTGTCGGACGTATCATCAGCACGCCGATGCCATCGGGCAAAGGCGACATCCTGATTCGCAAGATCATGAATCTGAATCTGTCCGTTGACCACCGTATCGCCAACGGAGCCGATGCGGCCCAGTTCCTTGACTATGTCAAAAAACAGCTTGAACACCCTGACGAATTGGCCAATTAGAAATGCAATAAAAAATGCCCACACAATCGATTGTGCAGGCATTGTCACAGGCAATTCAGTTGGGCCCATTTACGACGACAGCTTGGCTTCCGCGTCGTGAATCAGCCCCTGTAAAATCTTATCCGGGATGTCCGACAATTCCGGCTCCGGCCTCTCCGCCCGGGCCATGGACGCCAGCACCCGCAGGGCCGTTCGCTTATAAATCTTCATTTTGGCAATCGACTTTTCAGCGCCGTCCAGTTCCGCATCTGCCATCTGTCGCAGATACAGAATACACATCTTGATGACAGCTTTTTCATCGACCGCCTTGTCGCCGCCAACGCCGGCAGGTTCCGCAGGGACGTCTTTTTCATGCAGCAGCTCCCGCGTCAGGGCATAGGTCTGGTTCATCATCATCCCGATTTTAGTTTCTTCACCTTCGTCGATCGGCGCCAGCTTCAGCTCCGGCTCATCCTCCGACTTAGGCAGCGGGATATAGCAGCGGTGCTTGCAATAAGGACAACTGCCCCACTTGCCCCCGGCTGTATCCGGCGCCTTGATTTTTTGCTTACAGCATTCACAATGGAAACTAATCGGCATCGTTGTACTCCTTTATTTCTCGGCGCGATACTCCGCAGTCACATCCGTCGTAATCCCGCCGCGCGGGGTAAACTGCGAGGTCACCCGCATCCACCGCGGCTTGCAGGATTCAACAAGGTCGTCCAGGATCTCATTGGTCAGCCGTTCATAAAAGACGCCCTTATTGCGATAACTCTGCATATAAAACTTCAGACTCTTCAGCTCGATACAGGACTTCTCGGGGGTGTATTCTATCGTAATGACTCCAAAGTCCGGCTGCCCGGTCTTGGGACATACGCTGGTAAATTCCGGACATCGGATAGTGATTTTATAATTCCGTCCCGGCCGGGGGTTATCAAACAGCTCAAATTGCGGTTTTTCGCTCATGCAATTGCCCTTTTTTCAAAAACTGGTATAGTAATAGTGTTTATTGTACTGAAAATTATGCCTTTTGCAAGAAGTTGAGACCGAAATGCCCCAAACGAATACCCGAAAAGCCGTTGTTCTGGTTAGTGGAGGTCTGGATTCGGCCACTACGCTGGCTATCGCCCTGAATGAAGGCTTCACCTGCTATGCCCTGTCATTCCGTTATGGCCAGCGGCATGAGGTGGAGCTAACCGCCGCCTGCCGGGTGGCAACCACGATGGGAGCGAAGGAGCACCGGATTATCGATATTGACTTGGCCGGGATCGGCGGGTCTGCTCTGACCGATACGACCCTCGATGTACCCAAGGACCGACAGGATATGTCGCAGGGGATACCCATTACCTATGTGCCCGCCCGTAACACCATCTTCCTGTCGTATGCGCTGGCGTATGCGGAGGTGCTGGGGGCGTTTGATATTTTTATCGGGGTCAATGCGATGGATTACAGCGGCTACCCGGATTGCCGGCCGGAGTATATCGAGGCCTTCGAAAAGACGGCCAACCTGGCGACCGCGATTGCCGTGGAGGGTAAGGGGCGATTCAAAATCCACACCCCCATCATCCGGATGACCAAGGCACAGATTATCCAGACGGGCACACAGCTCAAGGTGGATTATTCCCTGACCCATAGCTGTTATGACCCGGACGAACAGGGCCGCCCCTGCGGCCATTGCGACTCCTGCCAATTGCGTCTCAAAGGCTTCGCCGAGGCAGGATTGACCGACCCGGTCAAATATGCCGGATGAATTCGACAAGACATGGGCCAGGTAATTCCGTAGGGTGGGCCACGCCCACGCCGAAGATTGTCGATTTTCTGTAGGGTGGGCCGTGCCCACGCGGAGGATTGCCAATTTTTCGTAGAGTGGGCCATGCCCACGCTGAATATTTATCGTCTTGTGTTCTTTGGGTCATG
The DNA here is from genome assembly GCA_040306945.1 of Anaerohalosphaeraceae bacterium. Lineage (GTDB taxonomy): Bacteria > Planctomycetota > Phycisphaerae > Sedimentisphaerales > Anaerohalosphaeraceae > Anaeroglomus. The sequence continues at coordinate 25,523 of JAWRKM010000015.1, read as the reverse complement.
GCTTATAATCTCTTTATGTCGAACTATCGCAGAACAAAGATCAATGCGGCGTGGTATTTCTTCACGGTCGTGACCTATCAGCGTCGTTCGCTTTTGACTGAAGAAGCTGCCCGACCGATTTTGAAGGATGCCTTCCGTCAAGCTAAAGCCCAGCGTCCTTTTGATATGCCGGCGTTTTGCCTGATGCCCAATCATCTGCATTGCATCTGGAAGATGCCGGAGGGAGATTGTGATTATTCGACCCGATGGGCATTTATCAAACGAACATTTTCAAAAGGATATATTGCCGCCGGCGGGACGGGGCTTGCACAAACCGAATCCCGATTAAAAAAACGGGAATTGGGAATCTGGCAGCGGCGGTTTTGGGAACACCGAATTCGGGACAGGGATGATTATTGGAACCATGTGCATTATATTCATTACAACCCGATTAAACACGGATTGGTTGCACAGGTTGCGGATTGGCCGTATTCGACTTATCACCGATTCTGCAAACAGGGTATTTATGAGGATTTTGATTGGAGTTTGTTTGAGGTCAAGGGAGATGAACAAACATTGGAAGGGATTGAATGAAATCGAGCGGGTATAAAAACCGCGTGGGCGTAGCCCACCCTGCAATTTAATCTTCCTTAGTCATCCTATGATTTAAAGATAGCCTGTTTCAAAATGCCATAGGGCGTGAAGGCGCTGCGGGCGGACAGGAGGATGGCCAGAAAGACGGTAATGGCGGTGCCGGTGAAGATGGACAGCATAATCGCAATCTGATAGCCGATTGCGGTCAGCGGGTCGTTGCCGCCGATGATGACGCCGGTCATCATGCCCGGCAATGAGACAATACCGATATTGGCCATCGTCGCCACCGTCGGGGTCAGGGCCTGATAGATGCTTTCCCGCAGATAAGGCCGGACGGCTTCGGCAATCGTCGCCCCCTGCGACAAGGCCAGCTCATAAGCCTTTTGCCCGGTGCGGATGGATTGATAAAACGTGCGAATGCCGATGATATCGGCCCGCAGGCAATTGCCCAGAATCATCCCGCCAATCGGAATAACATAGCGGGCGTCAAGGATTTCCGGCCGGGTCAGAATCACCCCCACAAAAATAAACAGCGGAATCGCGGTGCCCACCAGCAGCGCCGCAAACAGCCATCCCGCAAGCCGGCCGAAACGAAACTGTGCCCCCTTGAGGATGGATAAATCCGCAACGGTAATCATCACCAGCAGCCACGCCATGTTCAGCCAGGAATTATTCAGGCGAAAGACAACCTGCAAATACAGCCCGACGAGGATAAGCTGGATGGTCATCCGCAGGACGGAAGAGATCGTCTGGCCCAGCATCGGGACGCGATACCAATGGATAATCGCCAGCGGAATCAGCAGCATCAGATAGCCTGCCGTAAGCGCCAGGGGATGTATCGCGTCAGCGGGGTTCATCATATAGCCTCCTGTGCAGCGACCGCCGGCATCGTTACAGTGCGGTCGGCAATCGCGGCGATGGCGTTATCATGTGAGACCATCAGCACGGTTAAATCCGGCCGCTGTCGAAAATAATCGAGCACTGCGGTTTTGGCCTCGGCATCCAGCGCGCTGGTGGCTTCGTCCAGCAGATAAATCGACCGCCCCAGCAGCAGAGAAATCACCAGAGCCACCCGCTGCTTTTCGCCGCCGGACAGTTCGCTGATGTCTTTATCCAGCAGCGCCGCGCCCAGACGAAACTGCTCGAAGAGCCGGGCCTGCTGGGCCGGGTCATATTTCAGATGGGTATTGGCGTGATAGGTAAAAGGTAATTGGATGAGGTCTTTGACCTTGCCGGTGCCCAGTTGCGGTTCCTGCGAGACATAACCGATTTTGCGGCGGAGGGACCAGACGGTTTTGCCATCGAGGATGGTACCGTCAATCGCGATGGTGCCTTCCTGCGGGGTGACGAAACCCAGCAGACATCGAACCAGGGACGACTTACCGCTGCCGGAGCTGCCGACAAGCAGGACTTTTTGCCCGGCCGGGACGGTCAGCGAGAACCGGCGAAACAGAACCTGTGTTCCGTATTCCAGCGTGAGTTTATCTATAACAATCGCATTGTCAGCGGGATTCGTCGCCGCATTATCCATATATTCGTCCGTTTTCATCGACTATCACGGAATTGCCGGCCTGCTTTGCGGTCTCGATAGCCTTTTGAAGTTTGTCCGCGTCCGGAATCTTGAACATGCGTCCACACTTGGGGCAATGCTGACGCCGATCCAGATGATGGATGGTCAGTTCGACCGTTTCTGAGCAGACCGGACATTTGGCTTTGATTCGCATCGCGTTACTTCTCACCACCCCGGCAGGATGCCGGGTTTAATTCTTAACATTTTTCTGTGATTATTGAACAGAAAACAATTTATTTCAAGTTTAATCCATTTACTGTCCTGAACTGTAAACCCTGTTTTTATCGGCCCTTGATTTGATTTCGACAATTTCTATTGCCTGAAAACTGCGTATGGAATTATAATTTGTTTGGGAAAACAAAGTTACATTATGTTCTGACTGGAACAATACTCTTGCAGATAGAATTGACAGAGGGGATTTATGTCCAAACATATAGAAATAACAGTCCTGGAATCCAGGCCGCTGGGAGCGTGCCGGCCGGCGGATGAGCGCCCGCATCGGGACAGGAATGATTTCTTAAATCAGAACCCGCGGCGGTTCGTTCGCCCCAGGTCCCATAAAATCATTGATATCAAACCAGAAATTAAATCTCCAAAGCCCTATCCCGTGGGGTTGTTTCTGGATGTCCTGGCTTGAGCCTATGCGCAATAAAAAAGGGCCGTAAGCGACGGCCCTGCCGGAAGAAATTGGATAATCCTTTATCCAGTGTTACAGAACCGTCCCTGGTTCTGATTCTTCTGCTTAGATGCCATATTCGATAATTTTTTTTGCGGCCTGCCTGGCTGCCTGAGGCGTATCCAGTTGCCCGCTGAGCATCAGCTCCCGAACCTCCTGAATCAATCCTTGATCCATATCCGGATTATCCTGCAATGCTTTTTCGATAATCCGTTTATAATCCTGCCCCAGATCAACGGCTGGGGTTTCAGCATCTTTTCGTTTACTCCGCTTACTTTCGGGAGTCGCAACTTTGGCCGCAGCGCCTGCTGCAATGGTTATTGTTGGATCTATGTAGGTCATTCCCCTCACCTTTCTGCAACAAAAAACAACAGTCTCATATCGTGTTTATTGTCGCAGTCGGCAGGTTAAACTAAAGGAAAATTCAGTCATTTTTAGTGAAATTATGTTATCGTACCTTTGGCCGTTGAACTTGACTTTTTTGCGCCCGGAATTATCCCTATTTATTCTCCGGAAGAGTCCGGGTCACTTCATAAATCACATACTTATGAAAGGCCTTGGGACTGTTTAAAACAACCTGCCATTCCATGGGCTGATAGCCCGTTCTCATCTGTGTTTCATAAAATTCCTTGATGCGCAATTCGGTGTTTTTATCGGTACTGTCCCAGACATCCTCAATCGCCCACAGTAGTTTTCCGTCTCGCAAATCCACCATTTTAATATTCAAAGCAACCAGGAACTGCGGATAGGAACGATAACGGGTGATGGTACCAAAGATAAGTGCATCCGCTTTTAATTGCTTGCGAACCGCCGCCCAATCCTGAAGCGAAAAGGACTTAATCCGGTTTAATTCGAGACTTTGCCACTCCGTATCACCTTTATATATTATCTGGACACTAAACAGATGTTTTTTACCAATACCGTCGCTCAATTCCTGAGTCAGGACTCTGGGTAATTCAGCCTGCGAGACGCTCTGATTTTCGAGTTCTAAGATGGCCACCCGTCCAACCGAGGAAAAGTCTGCTGTTTTATCCAGATAGAAATGCCCGGAAGGCGGCACAGATTTTTGTTCAACAGCTCTGGAACAGCCCATTATGGTACATCCGGCCATTACCGCAGCGCAGAAGATCGCAGTTTTCATGGTTTTGTCTCCCGAGCCGAATCTGTCTGAACGGCAGCGGATTCAGCCCCCAGAACCCGGAGAATTTGAGTCAACGCAGAAAGCTGGGCCGCCTGGGCCTGACGAATTTCTTCACGGAATCCCAGCACATCGGCTTTCCACTTGCTCAACTCCACATGCGCCTGCTCCAGCAGAGCATTGGACTGCTCCATATCCTTGCGGCACTGGGCCAGCTCGAGTTTGAGCTTTTCATTCTCCTGCATCAGACGGGCATTTTCCAGAACCAGCTTACTGCTGTTTTCGCGAAGCTGTTCATTCTGGCGAGATGCTTCTTCATAACGCTGAGCCCACAGGGTAATCGTCTGCACCGGATCAGGCTGTGAATCCACAGCACTGGTAAAACGTCGTTCAAGGGAGGCGGAATCCTGCTGGACGGTCAAGGGAGCTGGCTCTTTCGGCATTTCCGCCTGAGGGGTGTTCAGCGGAATAATCCGTTCCTGGGCCCATCGACATCCAGCCAGAACAAGAATGGTGCCTAACAACAGATAGTTGATTTTCATAACGAATACTCCTTTACGGCTTTGCCGCCGCATACTGACATTGAATATGGGTTTTACAGCCGCAGGAACAAACCACTTCAATAATGGCATAGTCCCTGCTGCTTTCAACAACGCGAGCCTGAACCGGCCCCGGCGGAACCGTTCTTGGAGTCGTCGGCCTGACAGGGGCGTTCCTTTCTCCGGGAGTAACGCGAACGGTTCCGCTCAGTTTGATTTTATCTTTTTTAATGATTTCTATTGTTCCGGCAAGCATAGGGAGGTCCTGTGGTTTAAGCGTGATAATCGATATGCCCTTCGTTTTGCGACTGACGCAACCGCTGTTCCTGCTCCAGAATCTGATCAATATCCGGTTTTCGGGATCGTCCCGAAGGCCGTCCCTGCGGTTTGCGTTTATCCTGGCTTTGCTGGCCAATGGTGGCAAGCTGCTCGACATGCTCCATCGGCGGGCGTATTTCCATGTTCGGCTGATTTTCCATCATATAGGCTCCTGCACGTTCCTATTCGTCTTTCAACTGCACCGAGAGCTTGAACAGGGCTGCGGCATGAAGCTGGCTGACGCGGGATTCAGTGATGTCGAGCACCTCGGCAATCTGCTTCATGGTGAGTTCCTTCTGGTAGTACATGACCACGATGCGGCGCTGTTTTTCAGGAAGCTCCTGAATGGCCCGGGTCATTTTCTCAATCAATTCCTCCATTTCGATGGCATCCGAGACGCCGGAGCCGCCGCAGGTCAGCAGATTGCCGAGCATGGGCGATTCTTCATCGGCGCCATGAATAGACAGAAAATGCCTGGCACGGGCGGTTTCGAACATGCGATACATCTTTTCGGTGGTCATGCCGAGCCGATCGGCCAGGTCCGCATCGTCGGGTACGGTACCCTGTTCCTCGAGCATCTGGCTGGAGATTTCCTGGGCCTGGTCGAACTGTTTTTTGATGTTGGCCGGAGCAAACGACCAGCTTCGCAGTTCATCGATCACGGCCCCGCGAATACGGATATAGGCATAGGTTTTGAATTCGGCGTCTTTGGACGGGTCGAAATCGCGGGCGGCCTTGACCAGGCCGACGGTTCCGGCGGACACAAGGTCATCTTTGGACAGAGGCGGCTGCAGATATGTCACGATTTTATTGACAATCTTATGCACCAGCGGCAGATACTTGACAATCAGCTCATCTTCCCGCTGTTTGCGGTTGTGGCTGGTGTATATCCGGGCAGCCTGCTCCGCCGACAACTGCGGCTCAAGGAATTCGGCAGCCAGCGCCGCACGCGAATCGAGGGGCTGGGCTGAAGCCTCCGGAGCCATCGGGGCTTGTTGTTCCACCAGCGGATCCATCACGATTTATCTCCGTGATTGTTTTTTTTCATTTCATCACGCACCATGGCATCAATGAGTATTTTGATGAACATCGCCCCTGCGATTCGAACGGCAGCATACATCACGATTGCCCCGATCACACCTCGCCAGGCACAAACCGCGGGGTCACCATGACTGAACCAGCCGACCAGCGCCATCACAAAAAATGCCGTAATTGCCGCAATACGTGCTGTTGTCAGAATTGATCTATCCATATTTGACTCCGCTCTATACTGCTGCCAATGCCGCAGCGGATTCCAACTCGGTCGTATGAACCGAGATTGTTTCGAGGATATTGACTGCCGTGCCCGGCACAACCTCATCATATGCCAGGACGGGCAGCCGGCGAATGGATCGGCTCAGCAGAGCATACAGGCCGCAGCGAATACGGGCATCGCACAGCACCACGACTCCTTCCAGGCCTTTTTCCATGGCTGCCCGCCAGGCCGCTGCAACCGCCTGAGTAATCTGGCCGGCCGTATCCGGAGCAATCGACAGATTAATCGCATCGGCAGTCTGGCTGACCTTGCCGAGCAGATAATGTTCAAGCCCCGGATCGAGCGTAATCGCTTCCAGCCCCTTGTATGTCGAAAACTGCTCGGTAATGCTGCGGGAGATGGCCTTGCGGACAAACTCCGTGAGCACCACAGCACTTTTGCTCTTGCCGCCATGTTCGCCCAGCGATTCCAGAATCAGCGGCAGGTCCCGGATAGGAACGTTTTCCTTGAGCAGATTCTGCAAAACCCGCTGCAGCAGGCCAATCGATACCACTTCAGGAACCACCTCGCCCACCAGCGATGGCTGGCTTTTACGGAGCCGCTCGACAAGCTGCTGAACATCTTCACGGGTTAGAAATTCATGGGCATGACGAGAAATGGTCTCAGACAAGTGGGTAATCAGGACCGATTCGGGGTCGATCACCGTATAACCATTGATTTCCGCGGTTTCCTTATCCGCTTCACTAATCCACAGCGCCGGCAATCCATAAACAGGTTCTTTGGCAGGAATACCTTTTATCGGCGTCTGCACCCCCCCGGCATCCATGGCCAGAAATTTATCCGGCTCAATTTTGCCAGAGGCAATCACATGATCATAAAGCCGGATTTCATACGTCGTCGGATCAAGATTCAGGTTGTCCCGCAGTCGAACCAGCGGCATGATAAAACCATACTTCTGAGCAATTTTTTTCCGCAGAGCACCAATGCGCTCAAAGACACCACTTTTGCGGCGGGGATCGACCAGATTAATCAGCCGTACGCCCACCAGAATCGACAGAATATCGGCATGGAGCATCTCTTCCGGGGGCACAGCATCATCCCCTGTGGTTTCCACCGGCGCCTCGGAGGGGGCGTTGGATTCCTTTTTATGTTCCGCCCGCAGCAGATAGGACAAAATTCCAAAAACACCTGCAATCGCAATAAATGGAATTTTCGGCAATCCCGGCACAAATGCAAACGCCGCCACGATACCGGCACTAATCATCATCGGCTGAGCATGGCGAATCATCTGCCGGGTCATATCGAAGCTGACCGTGTTGTCCGAGCGAATCTTGCTGACCAGGAAGCCGCTGCTGACGGCAATAATAATCGAGGGAATCTGGCTGACCAGACCGTCACCAATGGACAAAATCGCATAATGCTGCAGGGCTGTTGCCACATCCATGCCCCGTGTCCACCCCAGCATAATCCCGCCGATCAGATTGATAGCCGTGATAATCAGGCCGGCCTTGGCATCGCCGGAGATAAACTTGCTGGCACCATCCATGGCGCCATAGAATTCACTCTCCTTGACGATCGCATCACGGCGAGCCTTGGCCTCTTTGTCCGTAATAATGCCGGCGTTCAGGTCGGCATCGATGGCCATCTGCTTGCCCGGCATGGCATCCAGTACAAACCGGGCACTGACTTCGCTAATACGGCTGGCACCCTTGGTGATAACCACAAACTGAATCACCACCAGAATCAAAAACATCACCAGGCCCACGATGAGATTGCCGCCGGCAACGAAGCTGCCGAAGGTCTCGATGATCGTGCCGGCATCTCCCTGGGTCAGAATCAGACGCGTCGATGCCACATTCAGCGACAGGCGGAACAGGGTTGTAATCAGCAGCAGCGACGGAAACGTTGACAACTCCAGCGGTTCATTGGTGGACAGCACAATAATCAGCACCGCCACACCCAGCGAAATGCTGCATGCCAGACCAATATCAAGAATAATCGTCGGCAGCGGCACCAGCAGCGTTGCCAGAACAGCCACCAGCAGCACGGCAAAAATCAGGTTGCTGTTGGTGGCAATCCCGGACAGCAATCCGTTTACTGAAGCTTGATTTTTTTCAGATGCAGGCATGTAGGCTTCCACTCGCTGAGGTTATTTTCCCGCTGCAGCCGGTTTCTGTTCCTCGGTACCCAGTAATTCCCGGATGCGTACGGCAAAGCTGTCATTGACCACAACCACATCGGCTGTGGCAAACGGAATATCCTGCACATACAATTCCACCGGCTGGCCAATACTCTTGTCAAGACTCAGAACCGCACCTGGACCCAGCTGAAGCAGTTTCTTGAGCGGGATTTTGGCCTTGCCAATAATAACGGTGATCGGCAGGCTGATTTCCAGCAGCAAATCCAGATTTTCCTGACCGGTCGGGGCAGTCGGACTGACGGCTTCGTATTCGACATTGCGTACTTCAGTTCCCTGCTCCGGGGCAGTTTGGTTCGGTAAAGTTTCCGTTTGAGCCATGTCCACAATTCCTGTTCTATTTCATGACACGTTTATTTTTTGATATTGGCAATCACCAGAGCCTGCTTGCCTTCGCAGACCGCCGGCCAGGCCTGGAAACAAAGCCGGTTGTTCAGCAGCACATCCGCCGGTTCCTCTGTTTTTTTCCCGAGCACAAGCACATCGCCCGCCTCCAGATGCATCAAATCCTCCATGCGGATGGAACTGGTGCACAACTGGGCAGTCACTTCCACAGGGACATCCGAAAGCTGGCGAATAATCATTTTGCTCAATTCCACCGGATTGATGGCTTTGTGGATCCGGGGCATGATTCCCACCGCCGGATCAAGCGACTCCGCCTGCATCTGAACGACAATTTCCACCGTCTTCTTGGGAAACGCCACAGCAAAGGAAAAACCAACCAGATCCTGCAATTGGCGGGCATCCAGCGGCCAGTCGCCGCGAACCAGGCGATCCGACCGCTTGACCGTAATTTCACCATATTCCTGGATAGCCTGAATAATCGCGTCCGCAAGGATGAGTATGCCATCCTGAAGAATGGTTTCCTCAAGGACAGATAATTCGCCGTTTTGTCCGATGACCGCTTCGTTGTCCCGCAGCAGCTGACCCACCAGCACCGTGGCGGCTTCGATTTGAACATTCACAAAACCGTCCGGCCCTTTGGCCTGAACCTGCAGCGGCAGGAAATACTGCGTTGCTTCCTGGCGAAGGGTCCGCTCGGCCATCACCGAGGCAAATTCCTGCACCACCTTTTTTAATGTTACCTTCGGCTCCTCCAGGCAGACCAGCTCCATCGCCTTTTCCATATACGCCGCAATTTTCTTGCCGAGGTTTTTCATCAAAAGCCATTCCTGCGGGCCAAAATGATGCGGACAGGTCCAGTCAAACAGCGGCGCATCTGCACCGTCAGCCAGGCCGTCTTGCGGTTCCGGCCGGCGACGGGCCAGCATCTGCAGCAGACGCTGGCGGGAAATGCTTTTATCAGCAAGCGACGGGCGGCTCATTGAACAGCAAACTCCTTGAACAAAACCCGTTCAACGTAGGGCTTATCATGACCAAACAAAAGCTGGTTGACCTGGTCCTGAATCTCACGTTTGATCCGGTTGAGGCTGCGCGACCCGCGGACGTCGTCGAGGCTCAGGCCGGCAAAATACGTAGTCAGCCAGTCCTGCAAAAGCACCTTTTTCTCATCCAGAAATTCCGGCCCTTTGACCGGATCCATTTTGGGACTCATCTCAAGAATAACCGAAACCCGGACAAAGCGAGTAACGCCTGGTTCATCCAGATTGGCCACAATCGGATCCAGTTTGTCATAAGGCCAGCTCTTTTGGCCCGGCGTGACGGCAGCCGGATCAAATACCTTCTCTTGTTCCGCTTCAGCTTTGTCTGTCGGAGCTGTAGAGGCTGGCTGACCGCCAAGCAATTGCGACAGGGCAAATCCGCCGGTAGCCCCTGCCACCACGACAGCTCCCAGAATCAGCCAGATGAAAATTCCCATCTTTTTACCGCCAGCAGAGTCTTTGCCCTGCTCCGCCTGTTTATCCTGTTGTTTTTCTTTGTCGTCTGCCATACGTCGGTTTTTCTCCCGCCTTATTGATCATCCTATCATAACACTGCCGACGCCAGTTCCTGCTGTCCCCGATAGCGTTTGATTTTCTCCCGCAGCGTCCTGTCGCTAATCCCCAGAATACGAGCCGCCTTTGCCTGGTTGCCCTGCTGACGATCCAGCGTCTCCAGAATCGCTCTGCGTTCCAGTTCTTCCAGCGATACCCCGGCCAAGTCCGCTTCACGATGAAATGGATTCATTTCGGTTGCCAGGCCTTCGCGAATCTCTTCCAGCAGCCAGGGAATCTGCTGAATGCTTAACACTTCGCCGCTGCCCAGAATCATCGCCGACCGCACCATGTTGCGAAGTTGACGAATGTTGCCCGGCCAGCGGTATTGCTCAAACCATTGCAGCGTCTGCCGGTCAATGGCGGTAATCCTGCGCGCCGACTCGGCGGCAAATTCATTGACAAACAGCCAGACCAGCTGCACGATATCCTCCTGCCGCTGACGCAGGGGCGGCACCATCAGACGGATAGCGCTAAGCCGATAATACAGATCCGCCCGAAAAGTCCCCTGCTCCACCGCTCGGACAATCGGACGATTGGTCGTGCTCAGAATGCGGACATTAACCTGCACCGGATCATTGCCGCCAACCCGTTCAAAACTCATCTGCTCGATGGCTCTGAGCAATTTGGCCTGAAACGCCGCCGGAGTTTCGGTGATTTCATCCAGCAGCAGCGTACCACCGTGCGCGGCTTCAAAACGCCCCTTGCGGCTGAACTGGGCACCGGTAAAAGCCCCTTTTTCATGCCCAAACAACTCGCTTTCCAGAAGCGACTCTGTCAGGGCCGCACAGTTGACTTTGATGAACGGCCCATCACTGCGGCGGCTGTTTTCATGAATCAACTGGGCCAGCAATTCCTTGCCGGTGCCGCTTTCGCCCTCAATCAATATCGGGGCAGAGGTCGGTGCAGCACGTTTGGCCAAATCCACCGTCTGCCGCAGGGCGGCACTATGGCCGGCAATGCAGACCGCGGTGCCGGTCGGATAAATATATTCCATCGCTGTATACGGATGAGCCGGAATAAAGCAGTCCAGCACTTCCTGGGCCTTGCAGCGATCCACAGGTTTGACCAGAAATTCAGCATACCCCTTTCGCAGGGCCTCCAGTGCCTTGCGGGAGGAATCTTCCGAAGCCACCAGAATCAGCGGGACTTCCGGGGTCGCAGTCCGGATGGTGCGGAGAATGCGCTGGGTCCAGTGAGAATACAGGTCCAGAAACGACTCGGCAACAAAAATCAGATTCCAGCGGATGTGCTCTATGCGGCTGGTTGCCTGGGTATCACTGACGGCAACCGTTCCCCGGATACCGCGGCGCGCAAGTTCTTCCAGCAGCTGGGCGGCCTGACGGGAATCCGGCTCAAGAATCAGCACATTGGACATCACTGTTTCACAGGGCATTGGGGTCATTGCCGGTAATCCGTTGGTTCAGTTCAAACTGATTTTTTTTCAGCCATTCTATTTTTTTTCGCTGGGCCATGGCCGCCGCTGCCCAGGTCGAATTGGGAAATTCTGCAATCAGCAGATTGTACAGCTCCACAGCCCGCTCGGGATTTTGCTTGCGTAGGCAATTGGCCGATTGGTATAACGCCCAGGACCGAATCGAATGGACAGAGCCTGTAGTGTCCGCGGTCACTATGTCGTAAAATCGCTTGGCCCGGGCAAAATCACCCAGCCGGTACAAGGCATCCGCGGCGGCAATTGCATTCAGCGGCGTCGTCACCTGATCCAGCCAGGCCAGATTAGGGTCAGCAGGCCCCGCAGCAGAAGACGGCTGAATCGGCCTGCTGAAATTGGCTTGAGCCGAATCCGTATGGTTGTGGTCTGTCACGGTTGCCGCTTCCTGCACCGAAGCCGCCTGGCCAGCCAGCTTCGGTAGCCGCAGCGACTGGAGCTGCTGGATCATATCGTTGAGCATACCAGGCTGAACCGGCTGATTTGGCTCCATCGCCGACACCTGGAGCATCTTGATCTGCTGCTGGAGCTGACCGGATTTTTCGATGACATCCGGATTTGGATTCGCCGACACATCCACGCTGCCACAGACCAGCACACTCAGCGACAGAATGATATGCAATCCAATACTCATGGCTTGACCTCCTGCGGACTGATACCCGCAAAAGCCAGTGCCGCCTTGTCATATTCCTTCTGTTCGGTATACATGCGTCCCAGCATTTCAAATGTTTGTTTGCGTATCTCGGAATCCCCTTCGGGGTTGGCCAACAGGGTCAGACAAATCGCTTCGGCCTGTTTGGGCTGCTTGAGCTTTTCGGCAATTCGTGCCAGCAGCAGCCCGGCCTGCTGGGCCCGATAGACGTCCTGAATATCAGCCATGACTTCATTCAGCTCCCGGCGGGCCAGGGCATAATCGCCCTGTACAAAATAGCATTCGGCCAGTTCCAGCGTCAGCCAGGCCCGAAGCTGCGAATCGGCAATGAATTCTATCTTGCGCCGCAGCAGCGACACCGCAGCTTCCGCCGCATCGATCGACCGCAGTACTCTGGCCCGTGTCATCAAAATCTCACAGGAGTCAGCCTGATTCAGACGATCCATCGGAATGCCTTCCAGAATCGTCAGTGCTTCCAGATAATTTGACTGCCGCATCTCAGCCTCTGCCAGCTCCCGGATAATCTGCACATAATCGCTGTTGGACATTTTGCTGCCCAGCGCCATACGCAAGGCCCGGGAAGCCTGCTGATATTGTCCCAGTTCAATATAGGCTGCTCCCAGCATCGAACACATCGACACAATGCGGGAATCGTTTTGATCCGTCATCAGCTCCATCGCCCGCCCTAGCCATTCTCTGACGGCCATCCAGTCTTTCTGCAGATAGGCACAGCGTCCCAGGCCATAGGCCGCATCAATCTTGCCGGGGCGGTTTAAGTCCAACTGAAACACTTTCTTGAATAAATCCGCAGCCTGAGCAATCTGCCCGCTTTCGAGGGTGGCCTGAGCCAGATAAAGCGTCGCCTGATCAGCTGCCTTGCAATCCGGATACTGCAGCAGCATTTCATTCAAATCCGTTCTGGCGCCTGCATAATCCTTCATCACCGTACGGATTTTACTGGCTTCCAGATAAGCAAACGGAGCCAGCGGATTATGACCAAAATGACTTTGAATCAGCTTATATTCCCCCAGACCGGCCGCATACTGATGGTCCAGCTGATACATCTGCCCCAGCACATAGTGGGCATTGGGTGCGCGATGATCCCCGCGATACCGCAGCAGAAAACGCTGCCACATGGAAATCGATTCTGCAACCAAATCCTTCCGGTAACTGTCGATGTCATCGTAGTGTTCCGGATTAATCACATACGCAGTCTGACCATCAAATTTCCACATCAGTCCAGCTGCCCCGCTGACCACTTCGGCGGCATATTGCTGCGGTACGTAAAGCAGGTATGCCGTGACGGGGCGACTGCGAACCACCCAATCAATCGTCTTCCACCTCAACCCCGTACCGGACTGTGTCGCCATCTTTACGAGGATCTCTTCCAGCGGACTCTGGAGACATACAATCGACCATTGCGTACCGACAGTACGATACGTATCATAAACAATTTTCGGTGTGCCGGCCCCTTCGCTGATTTTGCGGCCAGCATGGGTCAGCATCTCGCACAGGGCCGGCTGATCCATATCGCTGGGCCAGATATCACCAAGACTGTCCGACCACAAATGTCCGGGCAGCTCGATTTCGCCGGCATAAAGTCCCATTACATAACGGCTTAGCGATTCAGCAGCCAGGAAATACAGGTCTTCTTCAAGACTGGCCGGCAAAATCCCTTCAAATGCCTTCAGCAGCGCCGCGGTCTGATAGGCATACCTGCGGGCCGAGAGATATTCACGATTTTGGTAATGGGTTGTCGCCATATAATAGCTGGCAAGCCCACGCACCATCGCCGAACGACTCTGCATCGCAGCGCTAAATAAGCCATCCTGTCCGGCAGCTTCGCCCTGCCGCTGCAGGCAAACCGCCATGCGAAGCTTCAGATAGTCCAGAAGATATTCATTTTCAAGGGTGGACGCCGACAGATTCGAGCTGATTTGCTGATAGACATAACAGGCTTTGGCATAGTCTTTGGCCGCATAATAGGCATCTGCCGTTTTTAATGAAACCCCCTGCTGGAGCTGAGCACGTTCCCCTTCAGTCAGAGTACTCGGTATCACCAAAGCTGTTTGCGGCTGCGGGGTCGGTGCTGCTGACTCGGAAATCGGCTCAGATAGGGGTTGCGGTGACTGCTCTGCCTGGACGGGGACCGGCCCCACAACACTCACCGGACGCAGCCAAATCACACCAGCCAGCACAATTGTAATCAGGACATTGACTCCCAAAATAGCATACAATGGATTCAGGCTGCTTCTGGAGTTTAATACACCTGTTTTTTTGCGGGACGAGGTCTGGACAGTCAGATCTTTAATAAACGAAAAATCGCCAACAAACAATTCGTCATGTGTCGGATGCATATTTACACCCGCACCAAACGGCTCGGAACTGCCTGGGCCTTTTTCGAGATTGTCAATAAAAAGATCGTTTTGGCTCATCCTTGAACCACTGTCTGCTTACATTGTTCAACATTTTTACAGGATCGGCGCACTATGCCGGCCAAACTCCATAGTGCAACCCTTATGCCATTTTACCCAAACCGCCATTAAATCCTAAAAAACAGCATTTTGCGGGGCTAAAAAAAAGATGGAAACTCCGAGTGTATGCTTTTGATACACAAAAAAAACGGATGACAACGATGTCATCCGTTTATACAGCCATTGTAGGTATGTGATTGGTCTTTTCGCGTTTATGCAGATTCTTTCAGGGTCTGTCCTTTACCAAATAAATCGACTTTGCCTTCAACAATCTCCGGCGTAACCACATATTTCCCCGGCTTGGGCTCTTCCGGCAGACGATACATCAATTCGACCATCAGGTCTTCCATAATACCCCGCAGGGCACGGGCTCCCGTATCCCTCGCTATCGCCTTATGGGCCAATAACTTAAGTGCTTCCGGAGTAAACTCCAGCGTGGCATCTTCCATCTCAAAAAGCTTCTGATACTGGCGAACCAGAGCGTTTTTAGGTTCGGTCAGAATCTGCACAAGGGCTTGCTCATCGAGAGCGGTTAAAGCTGTTATAATCGGAAGACGACCCACAAACTCTGGAATCATGCCGAATTCAATGATATCTTCCGGAGTCACTTGTTTAATAACCGTACTATAGTCAACTTTCTTATCCTCACGCTTGCCGCCCTGTTCGCTGTCAAACCCAATCAGCCGTTTGCCGAGGCGTTTTTTGATAATATTATCCAGTCCCACAAAGGTACCGCCGCAAATAAACAGAATCTGGCTGGTGTCAATCTGGATATAGGCCTGCTCAGGGTGCTTGCGACCGCCCTGCGGAGGAACATTGGCAATAGTTCCTTCCAGCATCTTGAGCAAAGCCTGCTGCACACCTTCGCCGGAGACGTCTCGTGTAATCGAGACATTCTGAGTCGTCTTACCAATCTTATCGATTTCATCGACATAGACAATGCCCCGCTGGGCAGCCTCAATATCATAATCCGCATTCTGCAGCAGACGCAGCAGGAAATTTTCGACGTCTTCGCCGACATAACCCGCTTCGGTCACAGTTGTTGCATCGCAAATCGCAAACGGCACATTGAGCATCCGGGCCAGGGTACGAGCCAGCAGAGTCTTGCCGGATCCGGTCGGCCCAATCAGCAAAATGTTCGATTTTTCGATTTCGACATCGTTATCATTACTGTCCGTATGCAGCAACCGTTTATAGTGGTTATGCACCGCTACGGAGATTTTCTTTTTGGCGTCATCCTGACCGATAACGTACTGATCTAAAAATTCCTTGATTTCGCGGGGTTTTGGAACATCTTTGGTCGTGGCCTTACTTTTGCCGCGACGCTGTTCCTGCTTGATAATTGTCGAGCACAAATCCACGCATTCCGGACAGATAAACACCCCGCCGGGACCCTCGACAAACACCTCATATTGTTTTTTGGGACGGCCGCAAAAACTGCACATCTCACGTCGTCCATTTGAACCTGAATTTCTCGCCATGCTTTACTCCACATTTCGGTTTTATAGTCAAACTATTGTAGCAGAAGAATTCCCGATGTTCCATCTTTTTTCGGCAACTTGTTTTGCCCGGTATGTTGTGATTCTATTCTCCCCAATCTGTGGAACCTGGAAATTGAGAAACGAGGCAGAACTGGTCAGGATTAGAGCGTTTTGAAAAGCTCAACGACAATATACCATACATATTATATCGTCTTTTTCATCTGCAATACAAAAGCCGGTATGTCACGACTCAGACAGCGTTCACTTTTACTTAGACTTAATCTTGGAATACCCCAGAATCTCGATCCTGGCGTTTACCCGATTCCCAAAACTGCCATATTAAGACTATATAAATCTGGAATAAACCTATTACAATAACATATCAATCCCCTCAACCTGCCCTTCTTTTCCAAACTCATCCCCTTATGCTTTGGTTTAAAATGATTTTGATCATTGGTTGATATGAATTCACGTATCTCTTTTATTTAAAATAGGATAAGAAATTAAGATTAGAGTTATCTTGTTTTTTGAGGCGGTTTTTCAGGCAGATAAAAAAAATAAACAAAAAAACTTTTTCTTCATAGGTTCATTAAAAACAAGGACTAATAAAAACCTCATATTTTTTTTGATTTTTCAGCTTGAAGCTCAAGCCTGGAACGTTATGATGTCGTAGTAATTATTGGCAACATATTGATATTGATCACTGAATTACAACAATATATAGTGGTATACACGGAGGCCTCGTCCATGTCAGAAGAACGGATTTCAAAACCAGATTTAGGAACCACAGTGTCGGGTTTTCAACCCTGGGTTGGCTCAACAGGGCAAAGAAAACACGGCTTGAAAATAGAGCAGTATTTTTCAACACCAGGCGTGCATCCTTTTGACCAGATTGAATGGGAACATAGGACCGCAAAAATCAGCGACGAAAACGGCAAAGCTATTTTTGAACAAAAAGATGTCGAAGTACCAGCCAATTGGAGCCAATTGGCGACAAAAGTTGTCGTTAGTAAATATTTTTATGGTGATGTGTCCACTGGCCAGCGGGAAAACTCGGTTAAACAGCTCATCCACCGCGTCTGCAGAGCGATTGCCGATCGCGGCAAACGAGATGGCTATTTTGCAACCGATGCCGATGCAGACAATTTCTATCATGAATTAACCTGGTTGTGCGTCAACCAGTATGGCTCATTTAACTCGCCTGTGTGGTTTAATGTCGGGTTGTATGATGTGTACGGCATCAAGGGCAGTGAACATAACTTCTATTGGGATCAGAAGTTAAACAAGCCCCTGCCCTGTCCCAGCAGCTATGAATTCCCCCAGGCTTCGGCTTGCTTTATCCAGTCGGTCCAGGACACGATGGACGACATCATGCGGCTGGCTCGCAGTGAGGCCATGCTTTTCAAACACGGCTCCGGTACCGGCACCGACATGTCCACCCTTCGCAGCAGCCGGGAAAAGCTGTCCGGCGGCGGCAAACCCTCCGGTCCGCTGAGTTTCATGCGCGTTTATGACCAGATTGCCGCCGTCATCAAGTCTGGCGGCAAAACCCGTCGTGCTGCCAAAATGCAGTCGCTGAAGATCCATCACCCCGACATTCGGGAGTTCGTCACCTGCAAGACCCAAGAAGAGAAAAAGGTCTGGGCTTTAATCGAAGAAGGTTTCAGCCCCGATGAGGCCTATAACAGTGTCATGTTCCAGAACAGCAACCTGTCGGTCCGTGTCACCGATGACTTCATGGAAGCCGTCGAAAAAGACGGCAAGTGGACGACCATTTCTGTCACCACCGGAAAACCCGTTGAAGAGCACTCCGCTCGCGAACTGATGGAATTGATTGCCGAAGGTACCCGGATCTGCGGCGACCCCGGTCTGCAGTATCATACCACGATTAACAAGTGGCACACCTGTCCCAACTCAGGTCCGATCAATGCATCCAATCCCTGCAGCGAATATATGTTCATCGACAATTCCGCCTGCAACCTGGCTTCTCTGAACCTGATGAAATTCCGCCGCGAAGACGGCTCTTTCGACATTGAAAGCTTCAAGCAGGCAATTCGGCTCTATATCATCGCCCAGGAAATCCTTGTCGATAACGGCAGTTATCCGGAAGCCGCAATTGCCGAGAACAGCCATAAATTCCGCCCGCTGGGGCTGGGCTATGCCAACCTCGGCAGCCTCGTGATGAGCCTGGCTTTGCCGTACGATTCCGACGAAGCCCGCACCTGGGCAGCAGCTATTACCGCAATCATGACCGGCACCGCTTACAGTGTCAGTGCCGAGCTGGCCTCCTTTAAAGGCCCGTTCTGCGAATTCGAAAAGAATCGTCAGCCCATGCTCAATGTCATCTCGATGCACCGGGAACATGCCTACAACATCCCCGAAGTGCATTGCCCTGACTATATGCTCAATGCCGCCAAGAATGCCTGGGATCAGGCCTTTACCCTCGGCAGCCAGTATGGCTATCGCAATGCCCAGGTAACCGTCCTGGCCCCAACGGGCACTATCGGCTTTATGATGGATTGCGACACCACCGGCATCGAGCCGGATATCGCTCTGGTCAAGTACAAACTGCTGGCTGGCGGCGGGATGCTTAAGCTGGTCAATCGAACCGTATCCATGGCTCTCGAACGCCTCGGATACAGCCCCGAAGACATCAAGGAAATCACCGATACCATCGACCGCGATGATACCGTGGAGACATCCACCAAACTGCGTCCGGAACATCTGGCCATCTTTGACTGTGCCTTTAAGCCCAAAAACGGCAAGCGGCACATTATGTATATGGCTCACATTAAAATGATGGCTGCCGTCCAGCCGTTCCTGTCGGGCGCAATCAGCAAGACCATCAACATGCCCAAGGAAAGCACCACCGAAGAAATTATGTCGGCCTATATGGAAGGCTGGAAACGCGGACTTAAGGCGGTCGCCATTTATCGCGACGGCTCCAAGCGGCTCCAGCCGGTCAATACCGACAGCAAGGCCCACAAAGCCGACAAGAAAACCGCCAAAACCGAGGAAGCGGCCCCGCAAAGACCGTTCCGCAGACGTCTGGCCGAAACGCGTCACAGTATCACCCACAAGTTCTCGGTCGCCGGCCACGAAGGGTATCTCACCGTCGGCCTGTATGAAGACGGCCAGCCCGGCGAGTTGTTTATCACCATGGCCAAGGAAGGCAGTACCGTCGGCGGCCTGATGGATGTCGTCGGAACCTGCGTATCCATGGCTTTGCAATACGGCGTGCCGCTGATTACCCTGGTGGAAAAATTCCGTCATGCACGCTTTGAGCCGGCCGGGATGACTTCCAACAAAAATATCCCGTTTGCCAAGAGTCTGATCGACTATATCTTCTGCTGGATGGGCTGTCAGTTCATTCCCGGATATGCCGAGAAGAATACCCCCAATCGCGGCGGTTCAGCAGCCACCGAATCCCCCGCTGCCGCAACAGCCAAGCAGATTGTCGAAAAGACCCAGGATCTGGCCAAAAAAATCGACCAGGCCCGGGCCATCCAGAAAAAAACCGTTGCCCCGGGTGAAAAAGGCGGTCATGGCGAAACCGCCCCGACTCCCAAGGCCGGATCGCCCCTGTCCAGTCGTTTCAGCAGCGAAGGATTAGCTGACAAAGTCGCCGAACTGGTCAATTCGGTCCTCACTGAACCCGGCACCGGCGATGCCCAGGTCATGCAGCAATTCAATGCCCAGTTTGACCATTTCCAGGACGATGCCCCTGCCTGCGATGTCTGCGGCTCCATCACCGTCCGCAACGGCACCTGTTACAAGTGCTTCAACTGCGGCAATTCCATGGGCTGCTCCTAAAACCAAATGAGCAAGGTGGGTTCAACTTGTATTCGGGTTGAACTCACCTTGTTTTGAGTCACACCTCTATAGCCCTGGAGCTTCGGAACAATCAGATGCGGTTGCTATCTGCAACACGATCGCACAGACAATTTGCCTGACTGCCAGGTCCTAAAAGCCATCTGCCCCATTGCCAGACGGAGACAGCGGCTGTGCCGGGGGTTAACGCTGTCCCAACCCCAATTTTTGCTTGATTTTTCAGGAGAAAAATAGTACAATTATCGCATTCTTGGCGGGAATTGCAGCGGGGGATATCGGACCATAAATCAGCAGAACTGAGAGGCAGTGCTCTGATTTTTTAACAGGGTGTTCCTTCAATATTGGAGAAAAAGGCTATGAAGAGTATCGTCATCACAGGTTTTATGTTTCTGGCAAGTATTGCCTGGGCGGGCATCTACAGCGGCGGGGGCAGCGGAACCGCCGACAATCCTTATCGGATATCAACCCCGGCCGACTGGCAGGTTTTAATGACCACACCGCAGGATTGGGACAAACATTTCAAATTGACTGGATCTCTGGATTTAGCGGGCCTTACACTCACCCCGGTTGGCAACAGCACAACAAAGTTTAGCGGTGTATTTCGTGGAGACGGCTGGACCATCCGTAATGCCGTTATTTCTCAGCCGGGCGTCGATAATGTGGGATTATTCGGCTATCTTTGGGGCGGGGCAAAAGTACAGGATGTCCGGGTGGAAAATGCTTTTGTGGAAGGCCGATATTGGGTTGGGGGACTGGTAGGACGTACCGATACGGTAACCCTTGAAGCGGTTTCATATCAGGGAACCGTCAAGGGGATTTCGATCGTTGGCGGACTTGTCGGATCTACAGGCGGAGCGTACAATATGATTCGGGGATGTTATACGACAGGTACGGTGGTCGGCAGCCGCTATCTGGGTGGGCTGGTCGGTTATGTCTGGGGCGGGCGATTGAATTATTGCTATTCCCAGGCCTCTGTCTCCAGCACTTTGGAGACGGAAGGCCCATATGAAGTGGTCGGCGGATTGGTTGGACGGATCCACCACGAACCCGGCGCTGTCTCGATCATATCCAAATGCTATGCAGCAGGCTTAGTTACAGTTGCCAGTCCCGATGCACACTACATCGGCGGTCTGGTAGGCCAAAACGAGAGCGCAACTGTTACCGATTCCTTCTGGGACATCGAAGCCAGCAGCCAAACGCTCAGCGACGGCGGAATCGGCAAGCCGACCGCTCAGATGAAACAAGCCATAACTTACATTAACGCCGGATGGGATTTCGTGAATTTATGGGAACTGGGAGAGTATCAGACTTATCCGTATATCCGTACACGTCCATCCGCCGATTTGAACCGTGACGGCATTGTTGGATTGGAGGACTTTTCCATTCTGGCCGAACAGTGGCTGACCGAAGACATTCAAGTCCCTTCCGAGCCGGCTTAAGGGCTTTCAACAGACAAAACTCCACTGGGTGAAATTTTCTGATGGCTATCTGACTGAACCAGGTGCCCCCTGCAACGGACCACTAAAATGCCAATAGGCGTTTCGGAAGCCGCCAGGGGTTTAGTGCCTGACATCGTGGCTGTGTAATGCCCCGAAGCCAGCCTTTGGGCAGACTTCGGGGCATCCTCTTTCTATCCCAATCCTAATCACATACCTAATGGATTTTTATTCCCCCCAACTATTTTCTATATTTTAACATAGATACAAATAAAGACGACTCAAAATGACGATACGCAAACAAGATAAAACAATTATACAGGGCGTGGCGCTGCTGGGGGCAATCCTGGCGGCCTTGGCTTCAGTGCTGTTTTTCCAGAAATTGCCGGAAAAACAACACCATTACCGGACTCAGCAGACCGAGCTGATGCAGCAGGCCGGAGCCTTGGATAAACTCAAAGAAGCCTGTATCATTCCAGAACAAATTGCTTTGGTAGAAACCGTATCAGAGGATATTATAGAGCCTGAATTGCCAAAAAATGAAGCCTTTAACAGTATCCTCGGCAATATTTCGCCTTTACAGCTCAATGTTCTTACTGCGGCTGGGGCAATCGGAGCAGGAGCTGCTAGTTATGGACTGCTTTGGTCTGTAATGTATCTGGGCTCATTGAGCTTATATGCCATGATTCGAGCCTTATACCGTCTGGTAGACGACAAAGAATACCCCCTGACCAACGATCCCCAGCCGGAAGGGCAATATATCAACCATCGCAATCCATATCGTGTATTCCCGATCATTTTCAAACTAACCATCTTGATCGGCCTGGCATTAATCCTGCTGAGCATCGTCGTCTGGCAGCTTACAGCCATTAAAATATAAAAAATAGGACTTTTTGACAGACAGACTCTTGCAACTTCCGTTTTTTTCGATACACTACTATACCTTGTCAGCTTAACGCTGAGGGGTAGGTAGCTCAGTTGGTAGAGCAACGGACTGAAAATCCGTGTGTCGGCGGTTCAAATCCGCCCCTGCCCATTTTTTTCTGCTTATGACATGCACTGTTATCCCGTGCCAAACCCTGATTATTAAGCAACTTACGATTATTTTCATAAACAGGCTTATTTCTATCCATACTGTCAGATACTGACTGTTTATGCCCGCAAAAGCAAGATTCATGGTCTGGTTTTTGGTCTGGTTGAAAAGCGTTTATTTCGTCTGTTCCTGTTTTGATTGCCAGTGCGTTAGTCATGCGTGAAAAGTCTGGCAATGCCTGAATCGCTGCCGTTTCTGCCCCTCGGAAAGAATGGGTATAGATGTTCATGGTCAGGTCAATTGTCGAATGATGGCCTGCTCCCCGACAATTGGTCCAGTATGAGTGAGAGGATAGCCGACAAAAATAGTATATAATCATTATTTTTGGAGGTTATTTGGAATGAAGAAGCAGTTTAGTGGAACCGAAATTGTGGGCAAGTTGGGTCAGGCGGATGTACAACAGAGTATCCGTGGACCGTAATGAGGGTTTTGTATTTAGGATTTTCTACCTCCTATACCCTTGTATCCTTACATTCATCCACATTGTATAGTTGCATCTCTATTATTATCTTTATACTTTTAGCGGTACCGTGTTAGCTTATCTTTATCAGCTTATCAATCCTTTGCGACAGCTCCATCAGCCAGGCTTCGTCGCCGCCGCGGACTTCGGGGGTCAGGTAGTCGCAGTAGCCGATCTCGTTCAATGCAGCGCTGACCTGCTTCCAGTTCACATCGCCTTCGCCCAGATCGGCCCACTGATACCCATCGCGTTTGAAATCCTTCAAATGGACCTTGGCGATCCGCTTGCCCAGCGTGCGAATCCAGTCCTGGGAAAACCCATAAATAATGACGTTACCCACATCGAAATAGGCCTTCACCCAGGGGCTGTCCAGCTCATCAATATATCGCGCGAATTCCAGCGGACTGAGCAGAAACTTATTCCAGACGTTCTCCACAGCGATAACCACCTCCAGCTCTTTGGCCAGCGGTATCAGCTTGCGAATCAGCGTCTGCGAATCCCGGTAAGCGTCCCCATACGCATAGTCGTCCGTCACCCGGCTGGGCACCATCAGCACGGCACTGGCCCCCATTACCTTGGCACAGCGAAGAGCGTGCTCCATCTCCGCAACTGCCTTCTTTGCCACATCGTCCTTGTTCAAAAACGGCGGCCACCAGCCGAACAGCAGGCTGTGAATCGTAATGCCCGCCTCACGCGCCGCGTCGGCCTGCTTATTGCACGCCTCCAGCGACTCCAGCGGCACAGCCTCAACGCCGGCATAGCCGCAGCGTTTGGCCAGCTTGAATTTATCCACATCCGACAAATCCCCCGGCAGCATCTGAATCTGCACCGCCTTGAGCAGGGGATGTCGGGTGTTGGCTTGCTGGGCGGCTGCGGGCACAGCGGTCAATCCCGCACCGGCGACGATGGCTGCGGTATATTTCAGAAAATCGCGTCGATCCATTGCGTTCATAACTACTGTCCTTGCATTGGGGGTTAGATAAGCGGGGTTACGCCGGGAATGGCCACAGGCTGTTCAGGCAGCGGGCCGAAGGTGTAGCTTTCCGGTGTCAGGTCGAGCTTGGAAGCCTTCATCAGCCAGTCCCACCGCAGCGCCCGGCCGGTATAGGCACTCATCCGCCCCATAATCGCCGTCATCGTACTTTCGGCAATCTGCACTGCTTCGTTGAGGTGCTTGCTATTGCGGATGGCGTCAATCTGTGCGGCGTGCTGACGCAGGCACGGGTCGGGCATGTCGCCCTGAAATACGAACGGCTTTTCGCCCTTGATTCTGGCCTGGCCGAAATCGAACAATGCAGAGCCTTTGGTACCGAAAATCCGATGTTCGTGGCGTGCAGCAATCTTGTTAATCTGGGCCCCCTTGTAATCAATACGTACATCGTCTGGATAGACATATTCGACCGCGAAATGGTCGTACACGTCCCCGAAGATCGCATCCGTCCGGGCCTGCCTGCCGCCGAGAGCAATACACTGCACCGGGTGGGAATTCATCGCCCAGTTCATCAGGTCCAGGTCATGCACATGCTGTTCGACAATAAAATCACCTGACAGCCACGTATAAAACAGCCAGCGGCGAAGATGCCATTCCATATCTGACCACTCCGGCAGACGCCGGGTCGGTCCCCAGCCGGTCATGCCGTCGCCGATGCGGTAGCACTGGCCGCTGGTCATCTGCCCCAGATCGCCGTCGTGGATGCGCTTCATAATTTGCACCAGCGGTTCCAAACGACGCATCTGCGTGCCGGCCAGTACCGTCAACTTCTTTTGGTCGGCTAGCGCCCCTGTTTCAATGACTGACCGCACGCCGACCGGATCGACTGCCACAGGCTTTTCCATGAAGACGTGCTTACCAGCCTCGATAGCCGCACGGAAATATGCCGGACGGAAGTGGGGCGGAGTCGTCAGAATCACCAGGTCCAGCTCGCAGGCCAGCAGCTTGCGGTAAGCGTCAAAACCGGAAAAACAAGTCTCCGGCGTAACGTTGATTTTGTCGGGCAGGTTGGTCTTGAAATGCTCCTGAAATGACGCAAGCCGTTCGGGAAAAACATCCGCTAAGGCGACAATCTCGACATTCTCTGCCGACTTGACGCAATTGGTCGAGTCGTAAATCCCCCGGCCGCCGCAGCCGATGACGCCAACTCGAATCTTATCTGAGCCTGCGGCAAAGGCGCTATGCAGACCTGCCAGCGAAAACGTCGCCACGGCCGATGTTTTAAGAAAATCTCTCCGCGAAATGTCGATATCTGCCCGCCTGCGTTCCATGTGTTCCCTTTCATGATAGAAAAAGATATTGATCATATGATTTGATGGCTTCATGCATGTATCGGTTACAATGATCCTAACCGTTCACGGAAATATGTCAACAAATCTCAAAATGTCAAAACAGGCAAGCTGGGCAGTGGACAATATTATGCTAAAATAGGGAGATATCCCCCAACGATCAAAT
>JAWRKM010000014.1:0-11646 GCA_040306945.1 Anaerohalosphaeraceae bacterium | reverse complement strand
ACGATTGAAGGCGGCCTGGCACACCAAGGATCACAGCGGGGCGGATGTGCCGCTGTATGCCTTTGGTCCGGGGTCAAGGGTGTTTGCCGGGGTGCAGGACAATACGGAGATTCCGCAGAAGATTGCGGCACTGACGGGGGTAAAGGTGTTCCCGGCGGTCAAGGCGACGGCAGAGGTGGTTGCGAGTCAGAATTGATGATTTTGGACTTCCATATGCTTATCGCCGCTTAGTCCATTTTTCCGTGGACACAGGTTACTCAAACCGAATATCCGACAAGACCAACTGCAGGGTGGTGCTGCCGTTGTAGGTGTTGTATTGCGGTTCGAAGGCCACATCAAAGGTGTCGGCCTCAAGCACCTTCTTTTCCAAATGCCCCATATCAAATCCGATGCAGCGGACTGATGCGGTGCCGTCGGAGATGGCGACCTGCAGGTGTTCGCTTTTGGCCCCCACCCGTCGGGGCGGGGCGATGCGTTTGACCCCGCAGGCGGCAAAGACCGGGCGTGGATTGCCCTGTCCGAACGGTTCGAGCAACTGCAGCTCCCGCATGACCCGTTCGGTAAAATCGCGTAACGGCGTCTGAGCCTCGATATGCAGTATGCTTTCGGTCAGCCCCTCGGCCATGCGGTTGCGGGCGTAATTCTCAAACGCGATTGCAAAATCCGGAATTCGTGCTGTTTCGATCCGCAGTCCCGCGGCCATTTCGTGCCCGCCGAAGCTAATCAAATGTTCCGAGCAGGCACACAGTCCCTCGTAGAGGTTGAATCCCGCAATCGACCGTGCCGAGCCGTGGCCCTTGCCGTTCTGAATATTGATCATCACCGTGGGCCGGTAGAATTCATCGATAATCCGCGAGGCGACAATGCCGATGACTCCGCTGTGCC
This sequence comes from Anaerohalosphaeraceae bacterium, assembly GCA_040306945.1. GTDB lineage: Bacteria > Planctomycetota > Phycisphaerae > Sedimentisphaerales > Anaerohalosphaeraceae > Anaeroglomus. Next base: position 10,761 of record JAWRKM010000014.1, on the reverse strand, counting down.
AGCCGGCGTCGGACAGCACAATCGTCTTGCGGTCGGGGTGGTGCAGGTTGTCGGCGACGATGCGCTGCTTGGCCTGCTGAAAGATATCCCGCTGGCATTTTTGGCGCTGGCGGTTCTGGTCCTTGAGGTATTGTGCAATCTGGTAGGCCTGCAACGGGTTGTCTGTGGTCAACAGCTCCACTGCCAGCCGCGCGTGGCCCATGCGTCCGGCAGCGTTGAGGGTCGGGGCCAGCTTGAAGGCTACATCGTAGCTGCTGGTGCCGGATGCTTCCAGCGAGGCCGATTCGATCAGGGCTTTGATACCGTGCAGTTTCGATTCGGCCAGCGCCCGCAAGCCAAAGCCGGCAATAATCCGGTTTTCGCCTCGCAGGTCCACTACATCGGCGATGGTTCCCATGCCCGCCAGCGTTGTGGCGCTGAGCAGATAATCCCGCAGCGGCTGACTGATGGGCCCATTGGCTCGGAACTGGTTGGAAATCGCCCAGGCCAGCTTGAAGGCCACCAGTGCGCCTGAGGCATTCTGATTGCCGTAGGAGCTGTCGAGGTTGGGGTGAACCACCGCGCAGGCTTTGGGCAGGCTGTCGGCAATTTTGTGGTGGTCGGTTACAATCACATCCATCCCCAGTGACGCGGCCAGCTCGATTTCCGCAAATGCGGTGATGCCGCAATCAACGGTAATCAGCAGGCGTACACCCGTCTCGGCCAGTTGGGTAATCGCCTCGCTGTTGAGACCATAGCCTTCGTCGATGCGGTGGGGGATATAATATTGCACCTGGGCATTGAGCATCTTAAGCAGGTGCCACAGGATGGCGACGCTGGTGATGCCGTCCACATCATAGTCGCCATAGATGGCGATTTTTTCACCCTGACTGACGGCCTGATGGATGCGGCGAGCGGCCTGTTCGATGCCCGGCATGCGGGCCGGGTCGATCAGGTCGGTCAATTTGGGGGACAGAAATGCCCGCGCCGCCGATTCGGTCTCGATCTGGCGATTGATCAGCAGTTGCCCCAGAATCGGCGAGATGTTGAGCTTTTCAGCCAGGAGTCTGGCTTTTGGGCTGGCCGGCCGAACTGACCAAACCTTCTTTTGCATCCGTGCAGGCAGTTTCATTACTTTACATTAAAACCCTTGTTACCCATTCACTTTATTACAAGCAATCAAGTATATCCTTCCGCAGGCGGCAGGTCAAACCTTCCTTGAAAAAAGTGAACTTAGCGAAAACGGGCAATTATTGCTGGGAAAAGACTTTATCTATCTCGTCCATCAGGGTTTCCGGCTCGGGGGCGGTGCCTTGTTTCCATTCCTTGATTAATTGGCCGTCCAGCAGAGCGATGACATACGGGCTGGTGATGGCCCAAATCTCATCCTTTTTCTCTTTTTCCTTGAGCTTGCCTTTGAGACAGGGGGTGTCGGCGGGGATGGGGCCTTTGTCGCTATATGGAGGGATCGCGACATACGCCAGGGTCATGCTTTCGTCGCCGAGTTCTTTCATTTTACGATAATACTGGTCGTATTTGGGGACCATGGTTGCACAGGTCGGGCAGTCGTGATGATACATCAGAACTACGACAATGCCCTGCTTGAGCTGATCGGCGATATCAATATGGTCCAGCCAGGCGGACAACTTGACTTCCTGGACCGGCGGGGTGTTCGCATCCGGCGTTACAGGCTCCACAGGCTTGATATTCGGGTCTGGCTGGGGGACAGGAATCACAACCTCTACAGGACTATTCGGCTCTGGTTTATCAGGTATGGTTTCGGCGGCATTTTCGGGCACAGTCCCCTGAGTTTGAGCCAACTGGCTTTCGACCTCTTTGCGGATGGTCTCGGTCAGTTTCTTGAGGTATTCAGGGTCATCGGCGTGCGGCCGGCTGCAAGGGATCGGCTGCTTGATAATGATTGGGGGTCTTGGCGTATCGATTTTATCCGGAGTTATCTGGGTGGGCTTGAAGGCTACCATGGCCGGGGCGGCGAAAATCAGCGTCGCAAAAATCGGGATGGCAAAGACGATGGCATGATACACATTGGGCCAGGGGGGAGGCAGGAGTTTGTACTCCTTGCCCGGCCGCCAGAGGGCCAAGAGGAGGAAAAACGGAATGTCGATGAAGCTTAGCGTAATCCAGGGTTTGACGTGGACCTGGCCGAAGCAGCCGCAGGATTCGGCGCCGATATACATTTTGTAAGCTGTTACGCCGATGAATCCCAGAAAGGCCAGTGTGCCGACCAGCCAGGCGGCTTTGCGGAACAGGCCGCTGACCAACCAGAGGCCCAGGCTTAGTTCCAGAGGGATTTGCACCAGAAAGAATTCATAGGATTCCCAGAGGCCTTTTTCCTTCCAGCCGGGGATGGGCAGGTTGAGCATTTCCTGGATTTTCAGAATGGATGCGCCAATCAACATCAGCCCAGCCAGCGTCATCACGACCTTATTCATCAGTTTCATGTTAGAAAGGCCTTAATAATGGGGATTATGGAGCATTTATTTAGGTATTTAATACGTCCACACTATACCAGATGTTCGACATTTCACAATAGTTACTTGACGGCTTTGGTGACAGAGCGGTCGATTTTCAGCATTGCAATAAGGCCGATCCGCTGGCTCACTGGTCGGTCTGTATAGCATCAGAGAATTTTACGGGAGCGAATGGCCTTGAGATTATCAAAAAAGGCAAGCCCTTGAGCTTGCCTTTTTGTTTCTTGTAAATCTGTCGAAGAGGTTAGACAAAAGATTCCCTGACCGGAAACTGTTTGCACAGGGCATCGACTTCGGCGGCGACTTTGGTGAGTACGGATTCGTTGTCGATATTTTCGGCCACAGTTTTAATCCAGCCGGCGATCAGTTCCATTTGCGGCTCTTTCATTCCGCGGGTCGTGGTGGCAGGGGTTCCCAGACGCAGACCGCTGGGATTAAAGGGCGGAGCTGTATCGCCCGGTACGGAATTGTAGTTGCATTCCAGATGTGCCCGGTCCAGTGCCTTAGCGAGCGGTTTTCCTGCGAGATTTTTATTGCGTAAGTCGATTAGAATGAGATGGTTATCGGTTCCTCCGCTGACGAGGTTGAAACCGTATTCCATGAGTTTTTCGGCCAGTTTTTTGGCGTTGGCCACAATTTGAGCGGCGTAGGCCTTGAACGCCGGAGTCAACGCCTCGCCCAGGCAGACAGCCAGGGCAGAAATTGTATGCATATGCGGGCCGCCCTGGAGACCGGGGAAAACAGCCTTGTTGACGGCGGCGGCGTGCTGCTCCTTAAAGAGAATCATCCCGCCGCGCGGCCCGCGAAGGGATTTGTGTGTGGTGGTCGTCACCACATCCGCAAACGGCATCGGACTGGGATGAGCCCCGCCGGCCACCAGGCCTGCGATATGGGCGATGTCGGAGACGTGAAATGCTCCGACGGATTTGGCGATGTCGTTAAAGGCCTTGAAATCGATGGTTCGCGGATAGGCACTGGAGCCGGAGATAATGATTTTGGGCTTGTGCTGTTTGGCCAGGTCGGCAATTTTATTATAATCCAGCCGGCCGGTGGCAGGGTCCAGTTCGTACTGGACGGAATTGAAGAATTTGCCGGTATAGCTGACTTTCCAGCCGTGGGTCAGGTGCCCCCCATGGGGCAACGACAGGCCCATAATCGTATCGCCGGGTGCGGCCAGGGCACAATAAGCCGCCATATTGGCAAAGGAGCCTGAATGGGGCTGCACATTGGCCCCTTCGGCTCCAAAGAGCTGTTTGGCCCGTTGAATCGCCAGGGTTTCCACCTGGTCCGTGAACTGCTGGCCTTCATAATAACGTTTGCCGGGGTAGCCTTCGGCATATTTATTGGTAAAGCAGGAACCAGTGGCGTCCATGACCGCCTGCGAGACATAATTTTCTGATGGAATCAGCCGAATGCAGTTTTCCTGTCGCTGTTTTTCGCCGATAATCAGCTCATAGACCGTGGGGTCTGTTTTTGCGATTGCCGATAACATGTAGGTTTTCCTTTCTATAATGATTAAAAGGGCGTTATATCATATTAGGTCCCAATCAACAAGTATTTATTGTTGACAAAACCCAGTTTGGGCCGATAAGATATTAGCTTTAACATTCAGATATGAAAGAGGTTACGCATCGAACACGTTGATGACACATTAGATGCGGGTCTGGAAAAGGCCCGAGCTTTTTTTGCCCGTGCCGAAGAAGTGGCGTCCACTGATAACTTCGATTATGCCATCGACTTATATATGGAAGGCCTGAAGTTGTCTCCGGATGCCCTGGAAGATGGGCACGCCCGGCTCCGGAAACTGGCTTTGGTTCGTCAGGGCAAAGGCGGCAAGAAACCGTCGATGATGGATTTAATCAAGCGGGTTGGGGGCAAAACGCCCACCGACCAGCTTCTGAATGCCGAATATCTGCTGGCCAAGGACCCCGATAACATCGGGTATGCGGAAAAAATGCTGACCGCGGCGGTGGAGGGCGGATTCACCCGGACAGCCGAATGGATTGCCCAGCTGATTTTTGATGCCAATCGGGCTAGTGCGAAGCCCTCGTTTAAGACCTACATTCTCCTGAAAGATAGTTATAAAAAACTTGGGCGTTTTACCGAAGCGGTCAATGCCTGTCAGGCAGCGATTGGGTTAAAGCCGGAGGATGATGCTCTCAAGGATGAATTGCGGGATTTATCGGCGAGCATGACGATGGAAAAGGGCAAATACGGCAAGGCAACCACGTTTCGCGAGTCTATTAACGACCGAGAACATCAGGAACAATTGCAGTCTCAGGAAACGGTTGTCAAAAGTGAAAATGCCAAACATCGGATAGCCATCGAAGCTCGTCGCCAATATCAGCAGGCCCCCACATCGACCACCAACATTTTGCAATTGGCGGAGGCTCTGGTGGATTTGGAAACCAAGCCGGCGATGGCGGAAGCGGAACATCTGCTTAAAGAGGCGTACGAAAAGACCAAAGATTTCATTTTCCGCAAGAAATTAATGGAACTTGAAATGAAGGCCCTTCGCACCCTGATCCGCAAGGTTCAGGATGGAACGATTGCGTTGCCCAATGAGAATCCGCAGGATCAGCTTGCCCAGCTGAATCGTCAATTGGAACACAAAGAACATGTATATTACCAGCAATGCGTGGATAATTACCCGACCGACCTGCGGTTCAAGTATGAATATGGTCGCTGCCTGCTGAAGGCCCAGCAATATGATAAGGCCATTCCCCTGCTGCAGGAGGCGCGTAATGACCCGCGATTGCGTGTTGCGGCGATGGATAAAATGGGTATTTGCTTTTTGTTGAAGGGCTGGCACGACGATGCGATCGATATTTTTTCGCAGGCGTTAAAAGAATGCAATGTTCCGGACAGTCCTATTGGTAAAGACATAAGATACAATATGGCAAGGGCTTACGAAGCAGCTAACAAGACAGAAATGGCTTTGGAGCTTTACCGCAAGCTGGCTCAGACGGACTTTTCTTACAAAGATGTTAGCCAACGTATTGACAAATTGCGGTCTTCGGCGCATAATAGCTGATTCTGAAGACTATAATCGACATAGTTTATCGAGAAGGCTCAACCTCTCAGTGTAAGAGATTGTATAACGGTCAGTGAACAGGAGAAGAACGTGGCTCATTCGTTATCAGCCAAAAAACGTGTTCGTCAGAACGCCAAACATCGCGCGATTAACCGTGCTCGCAAGAGCATGATAAAGACGTTTACCAAGCGTTTTCTGACGGCAATTGATGATGGCAATCTTGACAAGGCTCAGCAGGAATATAAGCTGCTGACCAAGAAGCTGGACCAGATTGCCAGCACCAGTACCATGCATAAGAATACGGCGTCGCGGATCAAATCCCGCATGGCCCAACGGCTCAACAGCCTCAAGACCAGGGCAAGCGGGACCACGTCTGCCGCATAGGAAGGATTTTTGCGCAACGGATAAAGGCGTCCTGGTCGATATGCATTTCGGCCGGACGCCTTTTATATTGGCGTTACCGTGATGATGAGTACCCAGGCTGTCCGACCGGTGTTGCCTCGTTTGGCTAGGTTGTGGCAGCATAATATCAACCAGAAGCGGTCTTTTTGGAATTAATCAAACGACAAATCCTGCGAGTTCTGTCCCGGCGGGACTATAAGCCGATCAGCCCGGCCCGGCTGGCCGATGCGATGGGGTATGGGCCGTCGGACTATTCGCTTTTTCAAATGGCGTTGAACGAGTTGCGGCAGCAGGGCCAATTGATCCTTGACGCCCAGCGTAATGTCAGCCTGCCGGCGATGAGCAACAAAATCATTGGTACGTTTCGTGCGAATGAGCGGGGATTTGGATTTATCGTGCCCCTTGAACCCAATGCACACGGCGATTTATTTGTGCCGCCGGATGAAACGGCCGGGGCGATGAATGGCGATACGGTTGCGGCGAAAGTGGTCAAGCGCAATTTCCGCGGCCAGAGTCGTTATGCCGGGATTATCACCGAAATTATTGAGCGGGGCAATACGCGTTTTGTAGGGCTGCTGTGCAAAGCCAACGGCGGCGGCTGGTATGTGACTCCCGAAGGCAAGGGGTTTTATCCGCCCGTTCTCGTCCAGGATGTTGAGGCCAGCCAGGCCCGCGAAAACGACAAGGTGATTGTCGAAATCGTCAGTTATCCCCGTCGCAACGATATGTATGCCCAGGGTGCCATCGTTGGGGTACTGGGGCGGGCGGGACATTATGATACCGAAATCAATGCCATCATCGCTCAGTACGGCCTGCCTTATGAATTTCCCGAAGAATGCCGCCAGCAGGCCCATCGAGCCGCCCAGGAGTTCAATCCCGACACGGTTTCTGGCCGGGATGACATTACCGGTGAGGTGGTGATTACCATTGACCCTGCGGATGCGAAGGATTTTGACGACGCCATCAGTCTTCGCAAGGACAGCGAAGGCAACTGGGTGCTGGGGGTGCACATTGCGGATGTGTCCGCCTTTATCCCGCGTCAGTCTCCGCTGGACCAGGAAGCCCGTCTCCGCGGCAACAGCGTGTATCTGCCGGGTCGGGTGATCCCCATGCTGCCGGAAGTGCTGAGCAATGGGATTTGCAGCCTGCAGCCCGGGCAGAAACGTCTGGCCAAAAGTGTGTATATCCATTACGACCCGCAGGGTAAAATCCTGGGGACGGAATTTGCCAACAGCATTATCTGTTCACGGGCCCGGTTAACCTACGAACAGGCGGACCATATCCTCAAGGGCCGTGCCGAAGGCTTTCCCGGTGAAGTGACTGCCCTGCTGAAGGATATGGAAATTCTCGCCCGTGCGATCGAAGCCCGCCGCAACAAGAACGGCATGATTCATCTGGATCTGCCGGAAACGGAGCTGGTATTTGACAAGGCCGGACGGGTGATCGATGCCCATCCCGCCGATACCAGCTATCCCCACACGATTATCGAAATGTTCATGGTGGAGGCCAATGTTGCAGTCGCTTCGGCACTGGACCGGTTTGGCATCCCCTTCATGCGGCGGATTCATCCGGACCCCGATGCGGTCAGTACCAAAAACATCAGCCGGTTTGTCAAGCTGTGCGGGATTCGGGTTCCGCGGCATCTGGATCGCAGTGCGATTCAGGACCTGCTGGCCTCTGTCAAGAACACGCCGTTGTCGTACGCGGTGAATATGTATGTTTTGCGCAGTATGCAGCGGGCGGAGTATTCGCCGCTGAACATCGGTCATTATGCTCTGGCCGACCGGCATTATTGTCATTTCACCAGTCCCATCCGCCGCTATGCGGATTTAATGATTCATCGCCTGCTGGATCTGTATATTCAAGGGCAATTGGCCAAAATTGGCCTTGAAGACGTGCTGAGCGAAGCGGAGCTGCTGGAGATCGGCAGGCACATTTCCTACACGGAAGTCCAGGCAGCCGATGCGGAACAGGAACTGAAAACGGTATTGATTCTTCAGATGCTCAGTGGGAAAATCGGGGACGAAATGGACTGTGTTGTTTCGGGGCTGACGAATTTTGGCGTGTTTGTCCAGTGCGTCAAATTTGGCATCGAAGGGCTGATCGAGCCGGGTGATCTGGGCCTTGATGAGTGGCGCTATAACGAAAAGGCTCAGGCTGTTATCGGACGGCATTCCGGCAAAAGCATTCATCTGGGCCAGCCTATCCGCGTGCGTATTGTGACAGTCCATGTTGCCGGTCGTCAGCTTTTTTTGGCCCCCGCTGAACCATTGATTGAAGAGCCGCGGGGACGCCGATTCCGTCCGGAAAAATTCCTCAAAAAACAGGCCAAAAAGCGGCGGTAAGTCTCTATTCACATCCATCTCCGATTTTTGCGGTCGTCGAGCCGCGGCGATTATCGGACATTGCAAAGCCCAATCCATTTGTCTTGATTGTCGCTGCTGCACAGAACAGGCCATGACGATTTTGCCGCACAATCCCCTCGATATGAATTAATTGTCGCCCTGAAATTGCCGAAACAACGTTGTCTGGATGTCTGTCAGGAAAACGTATCCAGTTCCAGCGGCTGGGCACAGACACAGAACAGCTGGCTAATTGAGTCAAACAAGGGTTGAATATGAAAAAGTCCGATTCCAGATTTGAGCATCGCAGAACCGTTGTCTTCAGCATTCTGGCTCTGGTTCTATTTGTCTGTCTGTTTTGTGCTCTGGGGATGTACTGGAGCTGGCATCGCAACCAGGAATTTGCCCGGCAGGTTGCCGGCTGGCAGGACCAGCTTGAGGCCGGCCAGTTATGCACCATTGAAACCGACGCATTCCATCAGACGCTGTATTGGAACTGGGTGGAAGAAGGCCTTGTGATGGCCGTGGGACTGGTTTTTCTGGTGATTGCCGTCAGCATGGTCTTTGTCGAACTGCTCAAAAAAACCCTGAGTTCCAAGCGGTTTCTGCAGCACAGTATTGATGCCTTAACCCAGCCATACTATGTTATCGATGCCCAAAGTTATGAAATTGTGATGGCCAACAAAGCCGCCTCGGCAAACGGCGATCCGCTGGGCCGTCACTGTTATGAACATCATTACGATACCGCCTGGCGATGCGATCCGGATCAGACCGACTGTGCCGTCCATCGGGTCCAGCAAACAGGTTTACCGGTGGTCGTTGAAAAACAAAGAACCGATGCGCAGGGCAATATCCGGTATCTGCATGTCTATGGGTACCCGATTTGGGACGAGTCCGGCAAGCTGACCCATGTGCTTGAATATATTCAGGATATTACCGACCGGAAGCGATTCGAACAGGAGCTGTGCACCCAGCGGGAAAGTCTGCAGGCAATCATTGATATTGCACCGACAGGAATGCTGCTGCTGGATTCGGAGCTGCGCATACGGCAGATCAATCGCAATCTTGCCCAACTGGTCGGCAAGGACGCCTGCAAGATGGTCAATCTTCGGCCCGGTGATGCCATCAACTGTCTTTCGGCCGTAGAAAGTGTCGCCGGCTGCGGTGCCGGCAATGCCTGTGCCCAGTGTCCGCTTCGCATGGTCCTCAATCGGGTTCTTGCAGAAGGCCAGACGATTCAAAAACAGGAAACCAATCTGACCCTGCTGATCGATGAGCATCAGACCCCGCTGTGTCTGGAAATCAGTGCTGTCCCCATCACGCTAGAAGGACAGACGCTGGCTCTGGTGGTGGTCAACAATATCACCGACCGGAAAAATGCCGAACAGCAGCTTCGACTGGCCAAGGAACAGGCTGAACGGGCCAACCGGGAAATGGAACATCTCAACGCCCGTCTTGAGACGGCTGCCCGACAGGCCAATACACTGGCCCAGGAAGCCATGGATGCCAGCAAGGCCAAAAGTGATTTCCTGGCCACAATGAGCCATGAGATCCGGACTCCGATGAACGCCATTCTCGGCTTCAGTGAGCTGCTGATGGAAGAAAGCCTGCCACCGCAACAGCGTGAGTATGTGGATATGATCCACAACAGCGGAAAGACGCTGCTGGCACTGATTAACGACGTGCTGGATTTATCCAAGATTGAAGCCGGCAAATTGTCCGTCGAAATACTCGACACGCGCCTGGATGTCATGCTGGAAGAGATGGAATCGATGTTCCGACCGATGGCGGCAAAGAAGGGGCTTGAATTGGCCGTGCTTCAATGCGAGGAATTGCCGCAGACGATTCAGACAGATCCTACGCGGCTGCGTCAGTGTCTGATTAACCTGATTAATAATGCCATCAAGTTTACTGACCAGGGGCATGTCTATGTGAATGTATCCCGTCGGCAGAAACACAATAAGACGTATATTCAATTTGACGTTGAAGATACGGGTATCGGGATTTCAGCCGATAAGCAGCAGTCTGTGTTCGAGGCGTTTGTTCAGGCCGAGGGGTCCACGGCTCGAAAATACGGCGGTACCGGGCTGGGGCTGGCCATTACTCGAAAATTAGCCGGTCTGTTAGGCGGCGATTTGACGGTGTTTAGTCAGCCGGGTGTGGGTTCTATTTTCACCCTGACTATCGAAGCCTTCGGCAAGGCCTCTGCCGCCCCGGAATGGAATAAATATGAACGTGCCGAAAAGCTCCATACCCAGGCAGATGCCCCCTCTGCTCCCCTGGCGACCAAAACCTCGGTTCTTCTGGTGGAAGACAATCCGGTCAATCAGCAGCTGATGAAGGTGATTTTATGCCGGATGGGGCATGACGTGACCCTGGCTGAAAACGGCCAGCAGGCGGTTGACGCGGCTCAAGCAACCGCATTTGACATCATTTTGATGGATATTCAGATGCCGGTGATGAATGGTCTTGAAGCCACCCGCATCCTGCGGCAAAAGGGTATCAAGACGCC
>JAWRKM010000013.1:0-18327 GCA_040306945.1 Anaerohalosphaeraceae bacterium | reverse complement strand
CCTGCCTAAGGCCGCCGTTATGGCTCCAATGACACCGATGGTAATCAGGATTCCGACCGCAAATAACGTGGAAATCCAAAATGCCCGTTTGGTAGAGATTTTACCCTGTTCATCGATGAAGCCGACAATCAGGGGGATACTGGCCAGATGACAGGGACTTAACAGGATGCTTAGAATGCCCCAAATAAAGGAGGCCGTTACGGCGATGAACCATGTCCCTTCCACTGCACGGGTTAGCTGGGTAAACAATGCCTGCATGGAGTCTCCAAAGCCATTATTTCGGGGCACATTCACCGATTTTACATGCTTTCTGGATTTGTTCAGGCGACAGTTTCATCTTGTCGGCCAGGGCCTGATGGATGGTAATCAGCTTGCCGGTTTCAAAGGGATTTTTTTCGACCCATTGTTTGAGATTATCGGCATTGATGAAAAATCCCTGATGGAAACAGCCGGCTGAGATCCAGGTGCCGTCCGGTTTCTTGCGCTGGCCGAACCATGCCACGGCGGTGGACGGTTCCAGTGAGGCAATGCTGCCGTTGAGGGTCTTGATGACAATCGGCTGGCCGGTCAGACGGTCTTTTTCATGGACTTCGATATCCTTGCCGGTGCGAGCCGCGACGCCGAGGGCGCAATGCGAACAGCAGCCCCAGGTTCGGACCCCGCCATCGACAATCACCTCCGCGGCATCCTGCGGATAGCAGGCCCGGTCACAGAAACTGCAGCGAACAGCCAATTCGTTCTGTTTGAGAGCATCCAGTCCAATCACATTGCCGCCGGCGGCCTGCTGGGCCTGTTTGGCGGCATCCGCAGTCGCATAGGCATGCAGGACAGGGCGACCCTTCTGGTCCGTTCCTGCCAGAAATGTTGCGTCTGTAAGAGCAACAGGGGTCCCGGAAACATAGTCCGTGACTGAGACTTTGTTTTCGAAATCGGTCTTGTCCTCAGTCAGGCAGGAATACATGATAAAGTAGCAGTGCAGACTGCACATCTGCACATCCCCTTTTTCCGTTTTCACCGTCACCCGTGTTTTAGGATCAATCGTGCCATCACACATATAACAAATCTGATCTTTGGGACGGGTATCCACTGCAGCCGGTTCCAGACGGCTGAATTCCGGAACGGAGGGGGTTGTGCCAATTTCCACACCCAGTTGTTTCCATTTTTCCAGAATATCTTCTTTGGAGAAGAATCCCTCGTGACGGAATAATTCCTTGCCGTCTTGGTTATAAAAGATCTGTGTGGGGATGAGGTTTATGCTGTATTTCTTCGCTTGATCCGGATTTTCCCAGACATCGATGAAAACCACATTCATTTTACCTTTGTACTGTTCTCGTAATTCATCCAGAATCGGCTTCATCATCTTGCACGGCACACATTTACCCGCCCCCAGATCAAGCAGTGTCGGCAGGCCTGACGTTGCAAACGGGCCAGCGGTTTCTCTGGCTGCGGCAGCGGCGGAAGAACCCCCCAGTTCTGGCTGTGATGCCGTGGATGGTGAGCAACAGGGCGTCCCTCCCTGTTTTAAGATTACAACGGCCCCCACTGCCATCATCAACACAACAACAATTCCCATCTTGGCATACGGCTTCATGGTTATTCCTTTACTCAAAATGATTCCGAGACAATTTTTATGGTAAAATCACGGCTTAAAGCAGCGACGTGGCCGCACTGCAGACCTTGCTGATATTGTCTTCAGTCACCGGGCTTTTGCCTTTTTCCAGACCGAGATCGGCAAGCTGGAGGTGTTTGAAATTGGCAAATCCGGCCTTTTCGAGGCTGGCTTTGACGCAATTGAGCGGGCAGCCGTCGATGGCCAGAATCGACGATGCGGCCTGCGTTGTTTTCATAATGCCGTCGATTCGCCCGCCGATGCCGGCCAGACAAAACATTTTGCCGGCCCCATCCCGGGTCAGTTTTCGGGCTGCCTGGTCGGCAATCGCACCGACATCCGCCGCGCCGCTGCATGCAAAGATCAATTTCGGTCCGCCGGAACACATACAACTATTTTGGTTAGCCATGGTTAAATCCTTTCATGAGGTTATTGCAGAAACTTTTTCATTTCATCAAGCGTCAAGACTTTACCTACGGACAGCACTTTGCCGTCAACCACCAGTGCCGGAGTAATCATCACCCCGAACTTCATGATATCGTTAATCTGAGTCACCTTTTCAATCTCGTAGGGAATGGCCAATTCATTGGCCGCCTGCTCAGCACACTGAGCCAGTTGTTTGCATTTAGGACAACCTGTCCCAAGAATCTGTATCTTTTTCATGATTCTATCCTTTATTCTTTTGTGTGAGGTTTCCAGAATCGCTCGTCGGCCTTCGGATGGCTCGTATCGACGGTATCCATCCAGCCGTTTCGCTGGGTTAAAAACGTATCAAATTTGCCCGAATAGGGCTTGATATCCAATAGCGGCGTTCCATCCAGGGCGTCGATGTCCTGCACATACAGACGACTTCCTTCAACCCGTATCAATCGCACGGACGAAATACCTATCGGATTAGGTCTGGCGGGTGATCGGGTGGCAAACAATCCTCGCTCGACGGTATCTAAATAGGGCTTGGACAGCGGTTTCCATTCTGCCGCACGGTCGCAGTAAAAAACCAGCCAGATGCGCTCAAAGCCGTCCAGGTCTTTTAATGCTGCGGTATAAGGCTCGAATATGTCGATGATGCCTTCGGCTCCCTTGGCAAAGGCCGGCTGAATCGGAGTTTCCTTGGGGTGGGTAAAGGGACTGTGAATCACCCCAATCGCCTTGACTGTGAATGTCGCTGGTTGCTGGTTCATCTTCTTTGCCTTAGAAAAAAGCACCATAACACATGCCGCTGAGCGTTGCCATCACGATGACCAATGACACAAAAACGATCGTTTTTTGTGTTCCCATCACCGAACGAATCACCAGCATACTGGGCAGACTCAACGCCGGGCCTGCCAGAAGCAATGCCAAAGCAGGTCCCTTGCCCATGCCCGAACCTATCAGGCCCTGCAAAATCGGGACTTCCGTCAGCGTGGCAAAATACATAAATGCCCCGGCAACCGAAGCAAATAGATTCGCTCGCAGTGAATTGCCGCCAACGGCCCACTCAACCCATTGGTTGGGAATTAGTCCTTCATGACCGGGCCGTCCTAAAAATGCCCCGGCAAACAGAACTCCAAAAAACAATAGCGGCAATATCTGTTTGGCAAATGACCAGGTTGAGGCAAACCATTCGCCGGCTTCGCCTTTGTCAGTGCTGGTCATCCAGGATAAACCGATGACCGCGGCAGTGAACGGAATCATCACCATCATCCCCTCCATTGGCAGGATCAAAGACAAAACCGCCACAGGGATAGCTGTGATAACAACCTTCCACCATGTGATGCCAAACCAGAGAATCAGGATTATACCAAGGGCAACTGAGAAGGCGGCTGTAATAACCCATTTATAAGACCAAACCGTGGTCCATGTACCGGCAACAGGTCTTTTTTCTACGACCGAATCTGCCGATAATTCAAGTTCGCTGCCGATTTGCTCACCGTCCAGTAGTTTTAGAGTATAGGACCCTGTTAAGGGGCTTCCGTGTTCAGGGGATTTCAAAACCGCCGCATGAATGACAGAACCATCGGTGGTCTTGAAGATGAAATCATTGGGGGCCCCCCAATTGGCGAAAACCAGCACACCAATCATCACCGCAAAAAACAGGGCATTTTGCCAGAGCGGGCGGGCCACTTGCGGTTCGGGCATGGCCATCTGACCGTTGGCTTTTTCGATTTCTTCTTTACGGTAGATAAAATGCATAATCAGACCAATGAGTACGCTGAAGGCAATGGCACCGACGGCACGGGCAATCCCCAGTTCGACGCCGAGAATGCGGGCCGTGAGGATGATGGCAAGAATATTGATAGCAGGTCCTGAATATAAAAATGCCGTGGCTGGTCCTAAACCGGCCCCCATACGGTAGATTCCAGCAAATAACGGCAAAATCGTGCACGAGCAGACCGCCAATATCGTTCCGGACACCGAAGCGACACCGTAAGCCAAAACTTTATTGGCTTTGGCGCCAAGGTACTTCATCACCGAGGCCTGGCTGATAAAGACTGAAATCGCCCCGGCAATAAAAAACGCCGGCACTAAGCACAGCAGGACATGTTCCCGGGCATACCACTTTACTAAGTGCAAGGATTCTGTGACTGCATTATCAAATCGCGGGGTGCCGATGGGCAGATAAAAACAAACCAGAAATATCCCGACAATCCATGCCAATGTTTTCCAATTATCTTTCCAATTCATATCTTATATGTCCTCAGATCTAAATGACATTGAGTAGTTTTTGTTCTCGTATGGCGTTTTCTTTGAGCGTCTCGGTCAGGCAGTCCACAAACCGTAAGATGCATGGGGTGCGAATCTTATAGATGACCTGAAGGCCCTGCTTGCGGTATTCCAGCACCCCGGCGGCTACCATAATCGACAAATGCTTGGAGATGTTGGAGCGTTCGGATTTGACCGCATCGGCAATGTCACAGACACACTGCGGCCCCTCTCGCAAAAAATCCAGAATCGCCATCCGCAGAGGATGGGCAATCGCCTTGGCCACATTGGCCTGTTTTTCGTAAATGATTTGTTTTAGCATACCTAAATAATATTCCTATGTGATTAATTTGTCATATAGTAATGTATAATTTACGCCTCTTCAACAAAAAAGTTCGCTTGGTGGTACAAGTTTTTACGGGAGGGGGAATTTCTTTGACAGGCTTGCAGCCGGTGAGTAGATTGTTTGTCCCGATTGACTTAATCGGCTGGAAGGTATGAAAACAGACCTAAAACGCATGGAATAGCGAAGTTGGCAAAATCACAGGAATCCAGTCAGTTATTTGAAGCGATTTTGGAACGGGCCAAGACCCTGGACCCCGTCAATATCCGTACGTGGTTTGATGACCTGGTTGTGGAGGAATTTGACGGCGGGGTTCTGCATATCGGCTGTCCGGATGCGGTCACAGCGCAATATCTGCAGGATCGGTGCCTATCGACATTCACCCAGGCTGCCCAGAATATCACGGGACATCTGGTCAGTGTACAGTTTCGTCCCATAAGCACCGCTGCGGTGGTTCCGGCCATGGTGCAAAGCGGGGTCAAGCTGCATCCGGATTATACCTTCGAGAGTTTCGTGGTCGGGCCGTGCAATCGGTTGGCCCATGCAAGCTGCATCGCCATCAGTCAAAATCCCGGGACGATTTATAATCCCCTGTTTTTATACGGTAATTCCGGCCTGGGTAAAACCCACCTCCTGCATGCGGTCTGTCATGAAAGCCTGCGGAATAAAGCGGGATTGTCGGTACAGTTTCTCAGTTGTGAGGCGTTTGTCAACGGCTTCATCAGTGCCATCGAAAAAGGACAATTAGCCGATTTTCAGAACCTGTATCGTTCGGTGGATATGCTGATTATCGATGATGTCCAGTTTTTGCGGGAACGGGAACAAAGTCAGGAAGAATTTTTCCATACCTTTAATGCGCTGTACAACAACCAGCGGCAGATTGTATTAACCGCCGACAGTGCCCCGGCGGATTTGCAGGCTCTCGAAGACCGTCTCATCAGCCGATTCAAGTGGGGTCTGGTGGCTCGACTGGATGCCCCCAGTTACGAAACCCGCATCGCCATCGTCAAAAAGAAGGCCAGTCTGCGAGGGCTGGTGCTGCCCGACGGGGTTGCCGAGCTGATCGCCGAGCATGTCAAGAGCAACATCCGGGAACTGGAGGGGGCGTTGACGGTCATTTATGCTACAGCCCGCACCGCTCAAAAAGAAGTGTCGCTGGAACTGGCCCGGCAGGCACTGGGCTATCAGGAAAGCGAATCGGCCAAAATCCTGTCTCTGGGCGATATTATTGCAGCGGTGGCGGAGGCTTTTGATATTCGCATTACGGACTTGCAGAGTAAAAAACGCAGCCAGAGCATCGCTCTGCCGCGTCAGGTCTGCATGTACCTGGCGCGAACCCTGACCCGTCACAGTCTGGAGGAAATCGGCGGCCATCTGGGTGGGCGGGACCACTCCACAGTGCTTCACGCCTGTGCCAAGGTCGAGCAGATGTATAAAACCGAGCCGGATTTTCGCGGGCGCATTGACAAGCTGACATCACAGATTACCCGCGGCCTGTAACAGCGATGGCTGCACCCAAATAAAAAAGCCCCGCCATCCCTGACAGGGCTTTCTATCGACAATCAGAATCAGAGCATGTTTATTTGTCGTCCAGTTTCAACAGAACATACTGAGCCATTCGGCCCGTCTTAATCAGAAGACGGGCAGCGCGGGTTCGCTCGGTTTCCTTGAGCGCCTCGTTGAACTCACCCACGGAATTGATATACACCTGGTTGACGCTGAGAATAATCATTCCGGGACGAATGCCGGCCCTTTGAGCGGGACTTCGCGGTGTCACTTCAGCCACGACCACGCCCTGATCGCCTTTGGCTCCCAATTGACGGGCAGCATCGGAATCTACTGGTACCACCGATAAGCCTAATTTCTTGCCGATTTCAGAGGTTTTGGTGGACATTTTACTTTCGGACAGAGAGGCCACCTCGACAGTGATAGTTTTCTCTTTGCCGTCACGGAAAACCGTCAGCTTGATTTTGGTTCCGGGGGCCATCAGCGAGACGGTATTGCGGAAGGAATCGTTGCCGGAGACAGGCTTGCCATTAAGCTGAGTAATAATGTCACCCTGCTTGAGACCGGCTTTGGCTGCCGGAGAATCTTCCATCACTTCAGTAATCAGGACACCGCCTTCGCCTTTATAGCCGAACGATTCGGCCAGTTCGGGAGTCAGGCCCTCGGGATTCATGGTAATCCCCACATAGCCGCGAACGACTTTGCCGCCGGAAATAAGCTGTTCTTTGACGGCGTTGGCCATATTGATGGGGATGGCCAGACCAATCCCCATATAGCCGCCGGACTGACTAATGATTGCGGAATTGATACCCACGGCCTTGCCATCGAGATTCAGCAGTGGACCGCCGGAGTTGCCGGGGTTGATCGCGGCATCGGTCTGGATAAAGTCTTCGTATCCGCCTTCGGTAATACCAACCTGACGTCCTTTGGCGCTGACGACACCTACCGTTACGGTTTCAGCAAGACCAAATGGGTTGCCGACGGCAATGACCCATTCGCCGATTTCGAGGCTGTCCGAATCGCCCAGCTCAATGGTAGGAAAATTATCGCCTTCGACTTTGATGACGGCGACATCGGAATCCGGATCCGTGCCGATGACTTTGGCATCGAGTTTGCGGCCGTCTTTGAGGACAACCGTAATTTTATCGGCACTGTCCACCACGTGATTGTTGGTCAGGATGTAACCATCGGTGGAAATAATAAAACCGGAGCCTTGTCCTCTGCGAATGCGAGGTTCGGAATTGCGAGGGGAAAAGCGGGGACCAAAAAACCGGCGGAAAAATTCATCATCAAACGGCGAGTTTTCAAATAGATCCATATTGGATTTGACTTCCTGTTCGACCTGAACAGCAACGACAGCCGGTACGGCTTTTTTGGCAACTTCGGTAAACGCCTGCGATGTTCTACGCAGCGTTTCGATGCCGTTGTCTTCAGCAGCCGATACCATCGGGCTTAATACTGCAACGATCAATACCAGTCCCAAACATCGCTTCAATAAGGTGTTCATTATTTGTCCTTTCCATTTTCCTTCAGTACGGCTCCTCACCATGAACAGAGCCTCTCGTTTTGTTTTCAAGACCTTGATTTCACGTTTGATACCCGCGATATACGCAGCGTGTGAGTGTTGCAATTCTGCGTATCGACTTGACGCTGTTGGCTCCAAATTGTCAGCTCCAAACAATTGTTTTACGTCGTTATTTGGGCCTTGTTCAGCCTGACAGGGAGATTACAAATTATGTGCCAACTGGCCAAAAAACATCTATCATATTGAAAAATAAGGACTTGCGATTTTCTTCGCAAGTCCTTAGAAACGCTCTACTCTGCCAATTTTATGGTTTGCCATTCAAAAATGGCAGGCGCATCAATAGTCTTTTCGATACTCTTCAGGGGCTGGAGTCTCATTGTGAGCCTTGGTCTGTTCCTTGGCTAAAAGGTCATTGAGAGTTGGCTTCTCCAAAGACCCGCCGGACAGAATCAGTTTGACGTCGTCGGCATCGAGAGTCTCATATTTGAGCAAGGCCTTGGCTAATGCATCCACCTTGTCGCGATTGGTTTCTAACAAATCAGAGGCTTCCGTATAGGCAGTGTCGATAATCTTCCGCACTTCCGCGTCAATCATCTCTGCGGTCTTCTGAGAGAACTCCGGGCCGAACTGCATCATATAGGCCTCAGAGGCCGGGTCGGAGGAATAATTGACCGGCCCAAGCTGTTCGCCCATACCCCATTCCATGACCATCGCCCGGGCCAGCAGAGTGGCTTGTTTGATGTCAGCCTGGGCACCGCTGGTAATGTCATCGCAGAACATTTCTTCGGCGATGCGCCCGCCAAAGCAAATCTGAATCTGTGCCCGGCAGTATTTCCGCGAATAGAACATGCGGTCTTTTTCAGGCAGAGCAAAGGTGGCTCCGCCCATCTGACCACGCGGGATAATACTGACTTTGTGCAGGGGGTCAGCGTCTTTGAGCAGCGATTGAACCAGGGCATGCCCTGCCTCGTGGTAAGCGGCCAGACGCTTATCCTGTTCATCGACGACACGGCTGCGTTTGGCACGGCCCCAGCGTACCTTGTCGCGAGCTTCTTCGAGATCAGCCATTTCGACGTAATCTTTATTCTGCATGCTGGCCCCAATGGCAGCTTCGTTAATCAGCGCCTCCAGTTCGGCGCCGCTGAACATCGGCGTTCCGCGAGCCATTTTTTCCCAGTCGACGTCGGGACCGCATTTGACTTTCTGAGCATGGATTCGGAGAATGCTCATACGGCCTTTGAGATCCGGCAGCGGGACCACCACCTGGCGGTCAAACCGGCCGGGGCGGGTCAGGGCGCTGTCGAGAATATCGGCGCGATTGGTGGCGGCAATGACAATGACCTGGTCGTCAGTTTCAAAACCGTCCATTTCGACGAGGATGGCATTGAGCGTCTGCTCACGTTCATCGTGACCGCCGCTGACAAAACCAGGGCCCCGTTTTTTACCAATGGCATCGATTTCATCGAGGAAGATGATGCACGGCGAATTTTCTTTGGCCTGGCGGAACAGGTCTCGGACGCGGCTGGCACCGACGCCGACAAACATCTCGACAAAATCACTGCCGGAGATGCTGAAAAACGGCACATCGGATTCGCCGGCAATCGCCTTGGCCAGCAGGGTTTTGCCGCAGCCGGGAGGGCCGACCAGCAGCACACCGCGGGGAATGCGTCCGCCGATTTTCTTGAATTTTTTGGGGTTTTTCAGAAACTCGATAACTTCGGCCACTTCTTCCTTGGCCTCATCGATGCCTGCGACGTCGGCAAAGGTAATCTTGGTGTCTTTGCCGGCACGGACACGGTGTTTACTTCGCCCAAAGCTCAGGGCTGTGCCCAGTCCGCCCCCGCTTCGCATGCCACGCAGGAAGAAGAAATAAATCATCGCCGCCAGCAGCGCAAACGGCAGCAGATTCCACAGCAGCGGCATCCACATATCGGGCTTTCCACCCTTGACGATGACGTTATGCTTTTGCAGGAGGGGCTGCAGGTCTTTGTCCCACATCGGCTGGATATAGACGACTTCAAAGCTGGTCGGATCCGTGGGTTTGCGTGATTTCTGGCCGGCTTCGCTAAAGACACCGACAATGCGTTCATGTTCAATTCGGACGCTTTCGACATAGCCCTGTCGAATGAGATTGAGAAAATCAGGGCTGTAATTGATTTGCTCGACGCGCTGCCACTTGTTCAACGTCATCAGCAGTGTTGTTGCGATCAACGCAATCAGCAGCCAGCTGAACGGGCTGCGATTATACTTGCCAACCCCTGCAGGCGGCTGCCCGGGGGTCTGCTTATTTTTTTGTTGTTCTGCCATAGATTCCTGTTTTTTTGAGCTATAGGGTTAAAAAATTACAGTTGACAGCGCACGGCAGAAACGTCGCAGGCTGTCAACTATAAAGACTTATTGGGTTCTGTGTTTTACCAGGGTTTTTCCATCAATTCTACGACTTTTTGGGCTGCATTGTTCACCGCCAGCCCGATGGAGTAGTCAAAGCTCTGTCCCAGCTGCGAGGAGTAGGAGGCGGAGCCGAACACCACTTCGCGGTCGATAAGAAGCTGACCGGTCTTAAGGTTTTTCCACGTGACCGTGACTGCCACGGACGTTTCGTATTCCAGCGGTCGGCCTTCCCAGCGTTCTGTCGTCAGTATGCCGGTTCCAATAGTCATGCTGCCGCTGAGAATGGTGTCGGCTACATCGCGATCGGACACGATTTTATACGGCGTTTGCGCCTCGATCCGTTTGCAGATGGCATCGGTCAGAGCGAACTCATGACCACGCCGGAAGCTGCTGGTTTCCATCATTTCCACATACACCGTACTGACGTCATCCCGATGCAGCCACGAATTGCTGTATCCCTGGCAGCCGCACAGCGAAACGGCGGCTGCAATCCAACCTGCTATAAGTGCTATTGCTCTCATGTGTTATCCAATTCAAGTTATTCCTGGGACGTCTTGCCGAACAGAAGGCCGATGCCAAACCAGCTATCCAGAAATTGACAACCCATATCAAAGGTCCGGCGGCAAAGCGTTTTTGGATAGTGATAGCCCTGCTGCTGCGACTGGACCGCCATATAGCCGGCTTCGGATTCCGGCCAGGTCTCAATGACATACTGATAATACAGATTCGCGGCCAGCGGATGATCGGTACGGTCGTAATACTGGGCAATCCAGTAGTTCTTGTACGCCTGCTGCTGAATAATCATGGCAATCGTATCTGAGGTCTTGATCTGGGCTGCCTGCTGGGGGTACCTCTTGAGATAATCCTCATAATAGGCTTTGGCGCTGATCAGCCAGGTGGGGTCATAACGCGGCCCCTTATAGGCGGCATGAAGACACTGTGCCATCCGCAGCAGGGCCTGCTGACCGACATCGCCGGTGGGCCATTTGTCGGCCACTTCCGACCAGATTTCATACGCCTCGGGGTACTTTTTGCGTTTTTCGTATGCCTCGGCCAGCGTCACCAGCGACCGCAACCCCATCGGACCGGTTCCCATGCGGTCTGCAATATCCCGCATGATCTCGACGCCATTGTCAAAGGCCGACAGCCATAAAATCCACAGGACCTGGCGTTTTTGCCCATTCAGAAACGCCGTGCCGATGGAATAAAGCCGCTCGTTGGCAATATCAAAAAACGGGCTTTCGGGCCAGTCTTTCACAAATTTCTGAAATTGCTTGGTGGCCTTGGACCAGTCCTGTTTGGCGTACAGGGTTTCCGCCTCAATATAGGCATTCAGGTCGTCTCCGGCATACTCGGCGTAGTCGGTTTTAAACTGTTCAAGAGCTTCGAGGGCGTCGTTCTTATCCCCGGCCAGAATCTTCTGCTTAAGCTCCGCCAGCGCAAGGACATGCTGACCCTGCGGGTCGGCGGCCAGATTCTGCCATTGCCCCTGCGGGGTCAATCGTAATGTGTCTGCCCGGCTAGTACATACCGTGCAAAGTATCAAAAATAAACCAATCCCTGCTTTTCGCATATCCGTTCCCTTTTACGGCTGATTTTTAAGGATGCCAGAAACAGAGGAATTATAACAGCTTAAGCGATGAATGCAAACGTGTTTGGCAGGTTTTTGGATAGTACCCATATAAAGATTGCCGGCGTCGGATATAAAAATAGATAAAAAAGCCCACGCCATATTGCGTGGGCTTCTATTAATACATCTATAAAGATACCTTAGAATATCTTAATAAGATCACGGTTGCTTTGCTGCGACCTTTATTAAAAGACATATTCGGCTTTTTATTGTCTATTTAGATTCTGCTTTTGACTCAGCAATACAATACAGATTCTGCTTGCCGCGCAAATAAATGCGGTCCCCGGCAATCGCGGGGGAGGCGTCAATGCCATCGTCAAGCTTATTTACGGAAAGCAGCTTATATTCATCCGAATTGCTCAGTACATACGTTACGCCATTGCGTCCGACGAAATAGACCCGGCCTGCCGCTGCGACCGGTGATGCATACATCCCCTTCATTTCATCGAGGTTTTGCTTGACATAATAGGGCTGGCCGGTCTTGGCATTATAGCAATAAATCACAGGATTATTGACCGCATTGACATAAACCTTGTCCTCATACAGCAGCGGTGAGGGCACATAGGGAGTGCCTTCGTTGACTTCCCAGGCAACCGCATCGGTGCCGGTCAGGTCGCCGGTTTTGCCGAGGCGAATAGCCTGCAGTTTGCTGCCGCGGAAGCCGCTGGTACAGAAGACCATGTCAAGGCCTGTTACCGGCGTCGGGATGACATTTTCAGTCTGGCCGCCGCATTCCCAGATGACCTTGCCGTCTTTAGGGTCATAAGCACGCGTTCGGTTTCGCCCGACGACAACAATCTGTGGCTGCCCGTCATGCTGCACGATCAGAGGACTTGTCCAGGAGGTCTTTTCGTCCCGATCCTGCTTCCAGACGGTCTTGCCGGTGTCTTTATTGAGGGCGGTTATAAATGACTGTCCTTCGTGATCAACGACTACAATCAACAGGTCGCCAACCAGGGCAGGGGAGCTGCCTTCGCCAAAGCCAGCCCGAATCGTCTTTTTACCTAAGTCCTGTTGCCAAATTATCTTACCATCCATGTCAAGACAATATACCCCGCGTGAGCCGAAATCTGCCCAAATCCGTTTGCCGTCGGTGACCGGCGAATACGATGCGAATCCGTGGTCGCCGTGATGACCTTCATGCGGCACGGTTTCGCAGACAGTGGTTTTCCAAATTTCCTTGCCGGTATTGCGATCCAGGCAGACAACATTAAATTGATAAACAGTTGAGGGGCCTCTGCCTGAACGACCGCCGGGAGCCGACTGTGGAGCCGGTTCAGCGGCCGTAGCCGTGTCGGTTTTTTTGCCGGTATCTACTGCGGATTGAAAGATAATCTTGTCGCCCGTGATAATCGGACTACCATCGGACGGATCGCCTTCGAGCTTGACTTTCCATAGAATATTCTCGGTTTCACTCCATTTAATCGGGGGGTTGCCGTCGGGACTGATGCCGTTCATTCCCGGGCCGCGCCACGTCGGCCAGACCGGATCGCCAGCATAGCACAAAGACCCAATTAAAGAGAGGATACATCCTGCCACAAGTTTTCTTGTCAGCCTGTCCTGCATACAATTCTCCTGTTAAAGGTAATAGATAAGGCTTGGCCTGGTTGTAGACCAGACCTCGCAAGCAACTCCGTTTGATACCGCCTCTAAAGACGCAAAACGTTTCGGTTATGTTGCATTTTTTAGTGCAAAAACAGAAGATTGGTTCGAAAAAAAACAGGAAATTATTTTTTTATGACGTATAAGGGTGTATTTTGACTGTATCGCGTCGCGAGGAATCGGGATTTTTCAGCCAGTATCCATACTAAAATGGCCAGCCAGACGGACAAGGCTGCAGCCAGTATCGGCTGAATTCAATGAAATCCGACAAACCAACCGCGCCATCCCCATCAAAATCACCTCTGAGGGCGGGAGCCGGCGGCTGCATGAGCCACTCATCCAAAAACTGAACCAAATCATCCAGGTCCACAATACAGGGCTGATACAAAGCCGGCGCTCCGGGATCGACGATGATGCCGTTGCAGAGAAGGTCGTTATCGCCTCGCTGGCCATCCACAAAGTGTAGCGTGATTCGGTTGCCCTCAATGACCGCGCCGGTGCCGTCATTGTCATCGTACATAAACGGGTACCAATGCGGAGTCGGCATTGCTGGTGTTGGTCCGTACTTATAATACATTTGCGGCTCAGAACCTTCCGGCAGCCACACAGTAACGGTTGTCGAGCCGCCGATCGGCAGGTCCATGACCATCAAACCAATAAAATCGAACACAAACCCCCAGTCCGCCGGGACATCCGGCGGGGACGGATTGTCCTGATATCCGACGTTGAACAGCGTATGTTCTTCAGGACATGCCACGGTGATATAAGCATAATCATTGTGTGTCGCGAATGAGGCTACGTAATCCTGTTGTGTGTCCGGAATGCCGTCATTGTTGCCATCATAGAGCGGGTTATTACCATTGGGCCCGGCTTCAAAGCCGTCGGCAATGCCGTCGTGATCGCTGTCGGTGCCCCGCTGGGAATAATAATAGACCCGCCAAGCAGATACTCCGTCATCGGATGCGGAATAGACCATGTGGACGCCGCCGGCAGGATCTATGGCGATGTCTCGGACTTGACCGCCAACCTCCTCAGCCTGCCAGCCGGATGGCTGCTGTCGGACATAGACCGAATCGAAACAGACAGCGGGAATATCTTGCGGTCCTATTGCCAGCATCGCCCCCTCGGAGGCAAACTCGCCGTATTGGATCAGACTGTGCTGCCAGCCCTGTTCGGTGCGGACGGCGTGTCGATAATCCTGACGGGACTGGCCCTGACCGCTAACATAGCTGATGTGCGGGCGATTCTGGGAATCGACTTCGATATCACATAGCATGCCTTCCATCTGTCCCCCGGACCAGAGGGTTTCGACGGCCTCGGGCGTCTTCCAGATGCCGTCCGGGGCATTGGTCAGATAGGCAATCCCCTGGTAATCAATGGGCTGTCCGTCGATCAAATCCCAGGTATAATAGGCCACATGTGCCCAGCCGTCCACATCCAGTGCCATTGCCACACAATCATATCCTTTGGCCGACAGGACGTGCTGTTGCCATGTGCCGGAACGGTTGGTGCAATAGACCAGATACCCCTGCGAGGCCGCCCCGTCGCATTGCATATAGATAATGTGCGCGTTGCCGCTGGCATCGACTTCAATGTCATGCGACCAGATACCGCTGCTGGCGTTGACGGGTTTGCCGTTGTTCAGAATCTGCACCCGGGCAGCTTCCTGCGATGACGACCAGGCTCCGGATTTGTTGCTGCGATACTCGAGACGAAGTGAATTATTGTAAGGTTGACCCAGTATATTCAATTCCACATCATCCACGACATAGGCGACATGAACATGGCCGTCTCGGTCCACCGCTAAATCCGCACGCAGCGGCTGTTCGTAATAGTAATGCGGGTTTATTACCATAGGCGAATCCGGATGTCCGATGCCGTCGAATGCAATCTCCTGCCGCCACTGGCCGCTCTGGTTGGTTGCATAGATGACATCATCCCAGCAATGAACGATGGGGGCACCATAAGGCCAGTTGGGATATTCGATAAACGGCAGACCATCCCGGATAAAACACAAATGTGCCGCCCCGAAATAATCGGTCTTGACCCGCGGAAGCCAGCCTGTTCCAAGTCCCTTTTTGAGGAACGCCACCGCGGTAGTCTTAATCACGGCGGTGTTGTTGGCGGGGAAATTATCCTGCGAGGTGATGTCAACTTCGGCTCGATTTGGAAATGTGCCTGTCCGAGTCGCGCGGACAAGAAGAGTAACATCCCCATACCAGCCTTCTTTCAGATCGCCCATCGGACAAATCACGACGGGCCGTTCATCAAGCATCGTATAGTGACAAAGTCCGCGTGAGCTGTAGGCCGAGATATACTCCAGATTCTCATCCAGCCAATCCACCAGCACCACGCTGTTTGCGTCCTCCGGGCCGTTGTTCCGGACCCGGATATGATAGATAATGCTGTCCCCTTGCAATACAGGGTCCTGCATGTCGGCCAGTGTGACCTCGACATCCGACCCGGTCGGAGGGATGTAGTCCAGATAGAATATATCCATGCTGCCGTGCCGATTATCTGTCCAAACCACCCGGCGTCCGTCGATGTCCGGCTGGCATTGTCGGCATGCACCCGTAACCAGCGGAATTGTTCTTCCGGTGGCCAGGTCATAAAGATAGATATCGCCCTGGGCATCATTGCGATAGTCTTCCCAGACAATCGCATCCGATGAAACACGAGGGGCTTTCTGGTCGCCCGGGTCCGAGGTGATGCGAGTCTCCTGGGCTGTGGCGATGTTATAAAGGTAAATATCCCAGTGCCCGTTGCGCATATCGTCCCAGACAATCCAATCGCCGCAGATGGCAACCTGTTCCTTGGCGGATGCGACATCCGTGATTGCGGTTTCTGTCTGTGTAGACAGGTCAAAAAGACGAACGTTGCGATATCCCGTACGGTCATCCAGACAGACAACGCGATTGCCGGAGATAGCGGGGCGGTATTGACTGCCGGGATCACCCCACAGACAGGTTTCAATACCGGTGGTCAGGTCGTACAGATAAATGTTGGGAGACGTTGTTCCCCGTGTATCCTGCCAGACGATTCGGCTGCCGGAGATCGCCGGATACATCTGAAACCCCGTTGCTGTTGTGACAAGACTCTCCACGGAGGTTGACACATCATACATATAAATATCGTGCCGAAAAGTGAAGCCGCTGCCCCAGCGGTCATCCTGCCAGACGATCCGAGGACCGTCAATGGCCGGATTCATCTGCACCCGAACGGCCGTGCAGATGGCACGTTCGGTCATGGTGCCCAGATCATACAGATATATATCACTGGAAGTAGCAACGTTGCGGCTGTCCTGCCAGACGATGCGGTTGCCTGAGACTGCGGGCATTGATTGATCGGCGGCATGGCTGGTAATCCGAATGCCCTCGAACTCGGCATAGACGGTGTTGGACATCATCGGCGTCAGCAGAAAAACAGACAACGTACAGGACGCATAGAAATATCCTTTGTTCATAAAACACCTCCTCTGGGCTACGACCTGAATCCCAACATCAAAACCAGCTTCTGACTGAGCTTTCGAGCCGCCTCGGCAGACTCGTTGCACAGACCAAAATGAAACCAGTCTCTTTATCTCCACATTCCTGACTCGACACCTCTTTATTCTAATTATTTGATCTTCTTAAATCAACAAAAAAGCTTTCTTGAGCGGTGGGCTGAGGTTCTGTTAGACGATTAAGTACTTAGAATACAATATGTTAGCAAGTTAGCAAGGCAGACCAGAATGCCTCGCAGGACGGTGCAGTGAAACCCGTTTACCTGACATGATATCTCAGGTCAACGGGAAATCTGCTGCTGCTGTCCTCTCCAAATCCCTATTCATTCCAAAAAAAAGAAAAAATTATTCATGGATGGTGTAAATAACAATGGTACGTTCTCACAACCAATTCTTTAGAAAGTGGACAGATGAAACGCAAAAGAATGGAATGGATCGTTGTTGGGGTAATGGGGCTGTGCACGGCTGCTGGAGTTGCTCAGGCGGCCAATTATATGAATAACCGACCGCCTTTGAAGGTCAATCCGTATGTGTTGCTGCCGGTGGGGGCGATCCGGCCTGAAGGGTGGCTCCGTGAGCAGTTGGGCCGGATGCAGACGGGGCTGACAGGAAATCTCGATGTCTGGTATAGTCAGGTGGTCGGCCCCAGAAACGGTTGGCTAGGCGGGGATGGCGACAGCTGGGAACGGGGGCTTTATTGGATCGATGGTCTCTTGCCGCTGGCGTATATCCTGAACGATGCGGCCCTGATTGAGAAAGTCAAGCCCTGGGTGGAGTGGACGCTGACCCATCAGCGGAATGATGGGTATCTTGGCCCCGAACGGTTTAAGGAACGGCCAACAGATGAGCCAGGCATCCAGAAGGAACCGCGGGAGGACTGGTGGCCGCGGATGGTAATGCTCAAGATTCTGCAGCAGTATTACGAGGCGACCCGGGATGAACGGGTGATTGCGGTCCTGACGAAGTATTTTCAGTATCAGCTAAAACAGTTGCCGAAGTATCATCTGGATCACTGGTCGTTCTGGGCCAATCGGCGGGGGGCGGATAATCTGATGGTGGTGTACTGGCTGTACAACAAGACCGGCGATGCGTTTCTGCTGGAATTGGCGGAGCTGATTTATCAGCAGACCTTTCCCTATACGGAGATTTTCCTGAATCCCTACGACAATCCGCAGGATAACCTGGCGCATCTGTATCCCAATACCATCGGCAATCGCTATCCGTTCAACCGGGAGCTGATTGCCCGGATGCACGTGGGGCAGTTGCAGAGTTTTCATTGTGTGAATCTGGCACAGGGACTCAAGACGCCGGTGATTTATTATCAGCAGCATCCCGAGGAGAAATATCTGACTGCGGTCCAAAATGCCCTGCGGGATATCCGACTGTTTCACGGCCAGCCGCAGGGGATGTATGGCGGCGATGAACCGATGCACGGCAATAACCCGACGCAGGGCATTGAGTTCTGTTCGGTTGTGGAGATGATGTTTTCGCTGGAAAGCATGCTGACGATTACCGGGGATACGCAACTGGCCGACCA
>JAWRKM010000012.1:0-12686 GCA_040306945.1 Anaerohalosphaeraceae bacterium | reverse complement strand
TTCCGGAAATCTATTGTGGAAAACCAGGCAAATGCGAATGGACAAGCCATGATGTCGAATGATAGAATAGTATAGATGATTCAAAGTGGTCTTAAAGGACCGAAGCAAGGTGTTTGGGCTACGCTGAAAATGGTGGAAATAAGGATTGGATTATGACAACGATACAAGGCAAGACGCCGTCGCAGAGCGCAGTTTTGACTCGTTATATGGTGATGCCGCAGGATGCCAACCCGTTCGGGACAGCATTTGGCGGGGTGATTATGAGCTGGATTGATATGGTGGCCTCGATGGCGGCCCAGCGGCACTGCGGGACGGAGGTGGTGACCGCCGGCATCGATTCACTGTCGTTTGAGTCGCCAATTCGCATCGGGGACCAGGTGGTGCTGATGGCGATGGTCAACTATGTGGGCAAGACATCGCTGGAGGTGGGGGTGCGAGTGGTGCGGGAGGACCTGACGACGGGAGTACAAACGGCTGCGACGCGGGCGTACCTGACGTTTGTGGCGGTGGATAAGCAGCACCGGCCGATTGCGGCCCCGCCGATTGTCCCGCAGACCGAGGATGAGAAACGGCGGTGGCTGAATGCGGCCATTCGCGTCAAGGCACGCAAGGAACTGCGGGCCAAGATGCGGTCCGCAGCGGCGAGTGAGGATTCGTTGAAAAATATGTGAGAGGGATGTGGAGGATTTTAACCTTTTTCATCAAGAGCTTCATGCACTCCATGGTGAAGTGAAAAGCGTTTGACGGGAGGTTTTGGGGTATTTAGGGGTGAGTAAATCCATAATGTGAGGTGTTTGTGTGGAGGGGGAATTATTTCATTTTTTTTATTACAAAATTTGGGTCCGCCGCCGGTTTTAATATGAGTGTAAAATGAACCCAAAGGATATGATGATTTCGCGACGGCCATAGTCCGTTTTATGCCGCACGTAATCACTGGGTAAGGTTACCCTGCGCAGCCTTGGGGATGAAGTGTTTGCTGGGAAGCTGCGTTTCGCCGGACAATTTCAAAGCAGGAACAGTATCAATTGAGTTGGTGAAGAACCGAAGATGGCTGATGACACACTAAGGCGTGACTCTGGACCGAAAGAGGATATTTTCTTTCGTTTGTTTTCTGCCCACCAGCGTGAGGTGTATTCGTATATTGTGACGCTGGTGCCCAGTTCGGCGGATGCGGAGGATATTTTTCAAGAAACCGCTTCGATTCTGTGGCGCAAGTTTGACGAGTTTACGGTGGGGACGAATTTCGCATCCTGGGCGTGTAAGATTGCCTACTTTATCATTCTGGACTATCGTCGCAAGACCTGCCGCCATTCGATTCGTTATTCCACCGAGACGCTCAAATTGCTGTCGGACGCCTGTTATGCGATGCAGGCCGGACGGGGGCGGCGGATGGAAGCACTGGATGAATGTCTCAAGAATCTGTCGGAGCGGGAGCGATACCTGGTGCAGCTTCGGTATTATAAATCGCTGTCCGTGCAGGCGATCGCCCAACAGGCCGGCAAGTCGATGAATCTGATTTACAAGTCGCTGGCGCGGGTGCATTATTTTCTGTTTGAGTGTGTGCAGCGGACGATGGCGATGGAGGAACGATGAGGTCCCAACGCGATAAATTCGAGATTTGCGAACTGATCCTGCGGATGCTGGATGGGCGTGTGTCGGCGGAGGAATTTCGTGCGTTTGAGGAATTGCTTCATAGCGATGACGAGGTGCGGACGCTGTACCTGTCGATCCTGGAGGGATATTCGCATATTCAGAAGCCCGGCAGCGGACTGCGGATTAATATGATGGGCGGGGAGGACGATGGGAGATTTGATCAGGAGCTGTGGCAGATGCTGGCAAGGGCGGAAAACGAGTCGCCTTCGGTGGCGATTGCAAAGCCGACGGTTGAGGCGGCGGCGGAACCGCTGCGACCGGTTGTTTTGCGTACAGATCGGAAGGTGTCGCTGGTCTCATGGTTGCTGGCAGCGGCGGCGGTGGTACTGGTGATTGTCTTTGTGCGTTTTGCGCCAGTGCGGGATATGTCCTATGGGCAGATTACCGAGGTGTACCAGGCATCACTGGAATCGGGCGGGCGGTTATATCGCGGGCAGTGGCTGGGCAATGAGACAATCCGGCTGGACAAGGGGATGGTTGAAATTCAGATGGATGATGGGGCAGTGGTTGTGGTGGAAGCCCCTGCGGAGATTCGTCTGGAAGAAAATAATCAGATGTTTCTGGTGCAGGGCAAGGTCACTGCGGATGTGCCGAAGAGTGCGATTGGATTTACGGTGCGGACGCCGTCGGCAACGGTGGTGGATTACGGAACGCAGTTCGGTGTGGCGGTAGATCGATTTGCTGCGACTGAGGCCCATGTGCTCAAGGGGCAGGTGGAGATGCGGCTGGGGTCGAATGTGCGTGTGTTTGACAAGGCACTGCGATTGTCGGCCAACCAGGCCGGGAGTGTGTCGGGGCAGACTCTGGCGATGATTCCGGCAGCGGTCAATCAGTTTGCCTACCGGATTCCGTCGGCGTTTGAGGCGGCTGCCATGGGGCTGGAGCCGATGCTGTATTTTCATTTCAAGCATAATAACCTTCGCACGTTTTGTGAGATGACAGG
This sequence comes from Anaerohalosphaeraceae bacterium, assembly GCA_040306945.1. Classification (GTDB taxonomy): domain Bacteria; phylum Planctomycetota; class Phycisphaerae; order Sedimentisphaerales; family Anaerohalosphaeraceae; genus Anaeroglomus. The sequence goes on along the minus strand of JAWRKM010000012.1, from coordinate 10,090 downwards.
CAAGCCGGGGCTTGTGATAACGCTGAGTCCGGGGTTGTCGGTGGTGTCGGGGCCGCAGTGGGGGCAGGATAAGCCGGGTTATGCAATGAAGCTGGACGGCGTGTCAGGGTATTCGGTGGGCAATGTGTACCCGGTGGCCAGTCTGGATACGGGCGACTACACGGTGGCGGGGTGGGTGCGTCTGGATATGATCCAAAGCCAGATTATCTGGTCGAATAAAGTGGTTGGGCGAATTGCCGACGACGGGACTGAGTCGGGGGCTTATTATCGGGTGCTGTGGATTAATGAGCAGGGCCGGCTTGAGCACACTGCGTATTATCCGGAGAATGCCGCACCCCAGCGCAAAGTCAAGCCGATTGTCAGTTCGATCGTTCCAGAGGCGAACAGGTGGTATTTTATCGCAGTGACACATGCCCTTCAAAAGCAGAAACTCCTGTATGTCAACGGCAGGCTTGCGGCGCAATCGCCGGATATACAGGGTACGCGGCTGGAAACCTATACCGAATTGCAGTTTGGACTGCCGTTTGAGGGACTGGCACCGGGATTGTCCGGAGCGATCTCGGATGTATTGTTTTTCAGCAGGGAGTTGACGGATAAGGAAATCCTGAAGCTCTATCAGGCAGCGACTCAAAACTAAACACGGGATCATTCAGTCTGGGTATTTGAAAACGAACGTTAAACACTTTTTGGAGGATTACGTATGAAGACGCTCATGATTCTATTGATGATATGCTGTGCAGCGGGGCTGGCGGGTGCCGGTTATCCGGGGCAGGTCCTGTTCAGCGACAATTATAACCGCCCCAACAGTACGGATATCGACAGTTCCACGGTCGGTATGGGTGGGGTGCTTGCGCCGATGGTCTATGTGGAGGCATTTGAAGGCTCCGGTGCGGCGACGTCGATCCAGATCATGAACAATCAGCTCAATGTGGCGATGGGAGTGGGTATGAGCAGCCTGTTTCTGGATTACAATCTAATTGATGCATCAATCCCGGCCGCCGGCGGCTTTTCGGTATCGATAGATGTGACCGGTATTACTACAGCCGACGATACAGGCAACCGTTTCGGCGGCTTCGGTGTCGGGCATACGCGGGATGAAGCCTTGGCGGCCAAGGACAGTTTTGATTCGGCTGTTCCTTTCCGTCCCAATCTGGCGCGGGCCAATCAGGGGATTGGCGTGTCCGATTTTTATGTCGATCTGGCCCTGGACCAGAATCTGCGGATCTGGAGCAAGGGGGCCCTGCTGGAAACGATTGGCGTTGGGGCGGCAACCGGAACGATTCGGGCCGATTTTTATGTGGCCGATTTCAATGCGGGCAGCACCGTATACGCAGAGGTGTATTTCAATGGTGTCAAAAAAAGCACAAAGTCCTTTACCTGGGATCATAGTAATGCCAATTATATCGGTATCAGCGGCAGAACTGCGGCGGCGGGAGTATTTCTGGATAATCTTTTAATCACTACGCTGTACAGTGAAAAAGCCGGCATGCCGGTTCCGTCCATCGGCACCAAGGCAGTGGATCCTGCCGCACTGGTGCTGCAGTGGAACAAGGGCAAAGACGCCGCGGGCAATCCGAATGCGGCCGTCACCCGACATTATCTTTACATTGCTGAAAACGAACCGAACTTTTTATATGTGACACCGGTTACGGTGGCCGACAGCGCCGATCCGGTTACGCATGATCCTGTGGCGATTGATGCGACGGATACGGACAAAACCTTCTACTGGCGGGTGGATGAGAGTGTCCTGATTGGCGGGATTCCGTCCGGCCCCCAAGATGCCAATACCATTCAGGGATTTGTGTGGAAGTTTGAGACGATCAAATCCGTTCCGATTATCAACACCCAGCCGGTTAATCAGCTGGTCGAACCCGGTCAGAGGGCGGAATTGTCAATCGATGTTACGAGCCTTTCTCCGCTGACGTATGCCTGGTACAAATCCGGCGATAATGCGGCTGATACTCCCGCCGATGATACCCTGGTCGGGCAAGCTCAGCTTTTGTCCATTCCGAATATCCAGGCTGCCGATGAAGGGTATTATTATTGCAGGCTGGTGAATACCGGCGGAACGATTGTATCCAATGTCGTGACCCTCGGTGTCAAACGGGTGGTGGCCCACTGGACGATGGATGCGGCGGACTTTGTTGGAGGGGTGTATCTTGACCGCAGCGGCCAGGGGCATCATGCCGAACCGAATCTGCTGCCGACGGCCGGGTCTTTTGTGCCGGGTGCGGATCCAGCTGAAACCGGGGATGCACTCGATACGACCGTGGTCCCCCTGTCCGTGGCCTATTCGGGTGACTGGGCAGCGGCGGCCTGCACCGGCCAGATGACGGTTTCTGCGTGGCTGAAATGGGCCGGTCCCAACGGTGGCTGGCAGGGTATTGTCAGCAACCGCGTGAATCCCACCAACGGCAACTTCTACATTGAAATTCGCCAGGATAACGGCAATGTCCAGATCGGCTCGCCCAACGGGACGGATCTGATTGCGGGGAATCTGCCGGTTGGTGAATGGACGCATGTTGTGGTTACTGCCAGTGACAGCGGACGGATTATCTACTTCAACGGGCTTCCGGTGATTACACGCATTCCGGCCAATCCGATTACCCAGCTTGTGGTTCCGATGTATGTCGGTGCCCTGGGCCGCAGCACGACCGGGACGTTAAGTTCCCCGTTCAATGGGGTGATGGATGATGTGCGGATTTACAACTACGCCAAAGATAAGTTTGGTGTTGCCGACCTTTACTATGATGTTACAGAAATCCCGCTGTGTCTGAATCCGGGGAATGTGGGTCTTGGGTTTGATGTTGCCGGCGGCGGGGCCAACGGTGACCAGCCGGACTGCCGGGTTGATCTGAGGGACTTTGCGGCTTTCGCAGGTGAGTGGCTCAATTGCGGTCTGTATCCGCAGGCAGACTGTCAATAAACAAGCAGCTTATTTCAAGGCGGAAGGCGGATGTTGGGCCTTCCGCCCTTGCTGTATGATGGAGATCAAATGAAATCGATGTTTTTTGTTTGGGTATGCGAAATGGTGCTGCTGGCCGGCGGGGTGTATGGGGATGTGCTTTTCAGCGATTCCTTTAACCGGCCCGACAGCACGGATGCAGATGCGTCATCTGTGGGTATGAACGGCATCCTGGCGCCGCTGGTTTATCAGGAATCGTATGAGGGTTCCGGTGCGGCGACGTCCATTCAGATCCTGTCCAATCAACTGAATATGGCGTATGGCCCGGGGATGGCGAATCTGTATCTGGGGCACAACTTTATCGATGCGTTGATTGTATCTGCCGGCGGATTCTCCGTATCGGTGGATGTGGTTCAAATCAGCAGTGCCGCAACCGACCTTGCCAACCGGTTTGCCGGATTTGGCGTTGGGATGACCGAGGCCGAGGCGGCAGCGGCAAAGGATATGAACGACCATCCAACGACCTTTCGCGGGGGCGGAAGTGCCGCGGGGGTGTGCGATTTTTTTGTGGATTTGGCGATGGATGGCAATGTGCGGGTCTGGAGCCGTGGGACGCTATTGAATACCGTGCCTGTGGGTGCGGTTTCCGGGACCTTGAAAGCGGTTTTTTCCTGTTCTGATTTTAACGCCGGCAGTGCAGTGACTGTGATGATTTACATAAACGGCACGCTGTGCGATACGCGAAGTTTTACCTGGAGTGATGCCAATGCCAATTATATCGGCTTGTCGGGGCGGGCTACGAATACCGTCATCTTCGATAACTTAAGCATCGAGACCTCCAGTGTGCAGCTGCCACGGATTACCGTTGCCCAGACGGATGGGAAAACCGTCGTCCGGGAGGGCGGTATGACGGACCAGGTGCTGGTATCCTTGTCTGTCAGCCCGCTGGCGTATCCGGTGACAATTGAGGCAGTCGATGCACTGGACCCGGACCAGGTTACAGTCCATCCTGCCCGGCTTGTTTTTAACGCCGACAACTGGCAGACGGCTCAGACAATCACGATTGCGGCTATTGATGACAACGATATGGAACGGGCTGAGCATGATACCTCACTGGCTTTTACTGTAACTGCGGATGCGGGGTCGCCGTATGCCGGCTGTGTCATTCCGGAATTGACGGTGCAGATTGTCGAGAATGACTGCGGGGCGTGGGGGTTCAATCCCGCGGATTTCAACCTGGATTGCCAGGTGAATCTGGAAGATTTCTTTTATTTTGCCCAGGCATGGATCGAATGCAGTCTGCCGGATCCGGACTGTCAGGATTTTCGCTTGTAACAGGAATGACAACGTAACACAGGAGAGATCGATGACGATGAATCGACGAACCTTTATGAAGCAAAGTTGCATGGGGGCCGCGGGACTGGCCCTGTCGCAGATGGCACCGTCACTGTATGCCGGCAGTCAAGAAAAGAAGCCTAATTTACTGATTGTGCTGGCTGACCAGCTTGGCCTGAATCACTGCAAATATGCCAGGTACTGGAACGGGGCTAACTACCCCGGGGCCGAACACGCGATGACGCCAAACCTGGATCGGTTTGCTCAGCAGGGCATCAATTTCCGGAATACGGTGGCCAATACGCCGGTGTGTTCGGCGTTTCGGGCTTCGTTGATGACCGGTAAATACACGACCAGCCACGGTATGGTGATTAACGAGCTGCAGCTTAACCCCTATCAGGATTGCCTCGGGCATTCGCTGACGCGCGCCGGATACAACACGGCCTATATCGGCAAGTGGCACATATACGCCAACAAGCTGGGGGATCATACCAATCCGGATAATTCCTTTGTGCCTCGCGGGGTGCATCGTCTGGGCTTTAACGGGTACTGGGCGGCTTATAATTTCCATCATGATTATTACAATACTTATTATCACACGGAATCCAAAGAGAAGATTTTCTGGGGCCATGGGGTGTATGAGCCGGACGGACAGACCGATTTGGCTATTGACTGGCTCAAATGTCGCGGGCAGAAATCCTCGCAGCCGTTTGCGATGGTGCTTTCGTGGGGAACACCGCATGACCCGTGGAACGATGACAATGTCCCTGCCGAGTACCGAGAGAAATTTGCCAATGTCAGCCTGCCCAATTCACCCAATTACAAGCCGGCCAATGACCCGTATGCGGATGCCTGGGCTCGGCTGTCGGATGCTGAGCGGGCAAATCTGGAAAAATGGCGTCAGAATTATTACGCGATGACGACCAACCTGGACTGGAATTTCGGGCGGCTGATGAAGTATCTGGACGATAATGGGTTGGCAGACCATACGATTGTGGTCTTTTCGTCCGACCATGGCGAGATGTTTGGCGCTCAGGGGCGTCGGGCTAAGAATATTTTCTATGAGGAAGCGGCGAGGATTCCGATGCTGATTCGCTGGCCAGGCAGGATTCAGGCCGGACGGGTCTCAGATGCCTGTATGTCCACGGTGGATTTTATGCCGACGTTTCTGGGGCTGATGGGGTTGGCGATCCCATCCCGTGTGGAAGGGATGGATTTGTCGCCCTTGGCGCTGGGGGCTGGCGGTGCGGAGCCGGATTGTGCGTTTATGCAGGGGACCGGTGCGACGGCCAATTGGGACACCGGCCATGAGTGGCGCGCGGTTCGCAACAAACGTTATACCTATGCCAAATTCCGCATCAGCAGGGAGGGGGTGTCACAGGAACTGCTGTTTGACAACGTCGAAGATCCGTTCCAGACCCGGAATCTGATTGCGGATGAGGGGCATCAGACAGTCTTGCAGGAGTTACGGGCCAAACTGAACGAAAAAATGAAATCAGTCAGCGATACCTTTGAGGCCTCCACCTATTACCGCGATAAGTGGACTGATGGCAACCGTAAAATCGTCCGTGGGGCCAGAGGCTGAGTTCTGATGGTTGCCGGCCGTTTTAAAATGTACCGGTAATGTCATTGAAAATAACGAAAATCCTCTCGCCTGCCGGTGCGAGGATTTTTTTGTGAATTTTTTCTTGACAAGTTAGACACGACTAACTATATTAATCCCGACTAAATGAATACGATGAAACGAGAACAACTCAGTGCCTCAATGGAAGATTATCTTGAGGTAATATATCATTTATCTGACAGCGGAATGGTGGCCCGCAGTAAGGATATTGCTGATGGTTTGGGTGTTTCGCGTGCATCGGTAACCGGTGCATTACGGGTCTTGTCGGAAAAAGAGCTGATCAACTATAAGCCGTACGGGGTGGTAACGCTGACGGACAAAGGGCGGGTTGAAGCCGATAAAATCGTGCGTCGTCATCGTGTATTGGAGTCTTTTTTTGTCGACATTCTTGGGCTGGATGCCATAACCGCCAAAGAGTCGGCGTGTCGGGCTGAACATGCGCTGGGCCAGCAGGTGATTGGCCGGCTCAGGGACTATATTGAATTTATTACGGCCCGCGTGGATGGCGATATTGCCGTTGAATTCAAGCAATTTTATCGGGAAAAGCAGGTGCCGGATGCGTAAGCCGGCTGATTATTAATATGAAAACAATATCAGATAAGGAACACATTCCTATGTCATTGGACCAGATTGAGACCGGAAAGACCGTGCGTATCGATCATATCGAGGCTGGTCACGGGCTGAAAAATCGTCTGGCGGCGATGGGTCTGCTGGCAGACCAGCCGATTCGTGTGCTGCTTAATAACCACCGAGGGCAGGTTATTGTTGCAGTCAAAAACAGCCGTGTGGTGCTGGGCCGGGGGATGTCGCATAAGATCTTTGTACGATAACAATTTTTTTTGGACTCAATGTTAGGCAAGGCTAACTTATGGCAAACTCAGACAAGAAATTAACCATCGCATTGGCGGGCAATCCCAACAGCGGAAAGACAACGCTGTTCAATGCCCTAACGGGGGCGCGGCAGCATGTGGCCAATTATCCGGGGGTCACCGTCGAGATTAAAAACGGCTTGTGCCATTATCGTGACCAGAAAATCAAGGTCGTGGACCTGCCGGGGATATACAGCCTGACGGCGTATTCGCCGGAGGAGCTGGTATCGCGTCAGTTTATCCTGGAGCAAAAGCCGGATGTGGTGATTGATGTGATTGATTCGTCCAATCTGGAGCGAAATCTGTACCTTGCGGTGCAGCTGATGGAGATGAATGTGCCGCTGGTACTGGCCTTTAATATGGCTGATGTGGCCAAGGCCCGGGGGCTGGAATTTGATTTGAACCAGATGCAGCTTCTGCTGGATGTGCCGATTGTGTCCATTGTGGCCCGTCAGGGAGAAGGGACCGAGCAGCTTCTGGATGCAGCTTTGCGTGTGGCGGCAGAAAAGAGACTCCGTCGTGTACAGATTCCCTTTGGGCCGCAGGTGGAAAAGGAACTGGAAAAAATGACATCGCTGGTGAATCCAGACCTGGATTTTGCCAAACGGTTTGGGACGCGGTGGGTGGCGTTGAAATTGCTGGAAGGTGATCCGCAGATCCTGGCGTTGCCGCATAGCGAAGAGCTATTGACGACAATGGAGCAATCCATCAAGGAACTGGAAAAGCATTACCATGAAAGCCCGGATATTGTGATTGCCGACCGGCGGTATGGGTTTATTTCCGGAGCATGCCAGGAAACGGTTAAGACCACAGCACAATCCCGGCATGATATCAGTGATCAGCTCGATGTGGTGATGACGCATTCCGTGTGGGGACTGCCGATTTTTGCGGTCTTGATGTATGTGGTGTTTTGGCTGACGTTTACGGCGGGTGAAATCCCGATGGGGTGGATGGAATCACTGTTTGTCTGGCTGGGCGGGTGGATTTCGTCGCACTGGCCTGTGGGCTGGTCAGAGCATCTGCGGTCGCTGGTGGTTGATGGGATTATCGGCGGGGTCGGCGGGGTGCTGATTTTCCTGCCGAATATTCTGCTGCTGTTTTTAGGGATTGCGTTTCTGGAAGACACCGGCTACATGGCCCGCGCGGCGTTTCTGATGGACCGTGTGATGCATAAAATCGGTTTGCACGGCAAGAGTTTCATCCCGATGCTGATTGGTTTTGGCTGTTCGGTGCCGGCGATTATGGCGACCCGAATTCTGGAGAACCGGCGGACCCGCCTGACGACGATGATGGTGATACCGCTGTTCAGCTGCGGGGCGAGATTGCCGATATATGCACTTATTATTCCGGCGTTTTTTGCCCCTGCCTGGCATGGCCCGATCATGTGGATGATGTATATTATCGGCATATTATTTGCGGTGCTTCTGGCGTTGCTGTTGCGTAATACGCTGTTCAAAGGGGAGGCGATTCCATTCGTCATGGAACTGCCGCCGTACCGCATGCCAACACTGCGAAGTCTGCTGCTGCACATGTGGGACCGCGGCTGGCAGTATCTGCAGAAGGCTGGTACGGTGATTCTGGGCATTTCAATTTTGTTATGGGCAGCCAGCACTTATCCGAAACTATCGGACGACAAGCTGGCCGGGCTGGACGAGGCTGGGCAGCAATCGGCCCAGATGCAGTATTCAATTACCGGACGGGTAGGCCATTGGATTGAACCAGTACTCCGACCGCTGGGATTTGACTGGAAGATTGGTACGGCACTAATTGGGGCCTTTGCCGCCAAGGAAGTGTTTGTTGCCCAGATGGGGATTGTGTATTCGGTCGGCGAGGCGGATGAGGGATCCGAGGCTCTGCGGCAGCGGCTGAGGGCGGATTACACGCCCCTCAAAGGCCTGTGCATCATGCTGTTTTGCCTGTTAAGCTCCCCCTGTATGGCAACGGTGGCGGTGACAGCCCGGGAGGCCGGCAGTTGGAAGTGGGCGGCCTTGCAGTATGTCGGACTGACGGTGGTGGCTTATCTGGTGACGCTGGTGGTGTATCAGGTTGGAACCTTGTTAATTGGCGGCTAAATGTCAGATACAACCTATTTCATCAAGTAAAGGAAAGGATTATAACAGATGAGACAGTGGGTAGTGTTTACATTGATATGCAGCAGTGTGATTGGTTTTGCGGCGGAAGCACCTGTTACTCAACAGGAGCAGGCTTCTTCGTCGCTGCCGGATAGCGGGCCATTTTCGTTTTCATTCGGCCTGACCAGCATTTATCAGCAGAATATGCGCGGCGGCCTGAGCACCAATGACCGGCGAGGACGTTTTTCGGGCAGCTACGACGTCGAAATGACGACAGACCTCAAACGGCTGTTCGGGATTGAGAATGCCGAGTTATATATGCACATAGAGGGCTTTTGGAACAAGACCGAAGGTGTCGATTCGGTTTCGACCGGCAGTGCTTTCGGTGTCAACGGCGATGCCATGCCGCGTGATGCGGCGGTGGTGACGGAGCTGTGGTATCAGCATTATTTCTTCGACGGCGATTTCATCGTCCGCGTGGGCAAGATGGATTTAAGCGGCGGTTTTGAATGCAGCGGCTGCCCGGTATCCTTTGACTGCAATCGTTACGCCAATGACGAGACAAGTCAGTTTCTCAACAGTGCCCTGGTCAACAATCCCACCATCCCGTTCCCGGATTATACGCTGGGAGTTGCCATGCATTATGCCCCGGCGGATGCGGGCTGGTATATCACGGCTGCGGCTGCCGATTCGCAGGGCGATCACCGTGAGACGGGATTTCGCACGGCCTTTCACGATGAGGATTATTATGTCTATATGGCCGAGACGGGCATTACGCCCAGTTTCGGGCACCTGCAGGGGACCTATTCGGTGGGCGTCTGGCACATGCCGGAACCGACCGACGTGGATGGTGATGGCATCTCCTCCCGCAACAATACCGGTATGTATCTGAGTTTTGACCAGATGCTCAGTAAAGAAAATGAGGATGCAGACGATTCACAGGGTTTAGGGACATTTTTCCGCTTTGGCTATGCACCTTCCACTCATAATGCGATGACGCAGTTTTACAGCACCGGCCTGAGCTATCAGGGGCTGTTTGACGGGCGGGATGATGATGTGCTGGCTTTCGGAGTGGCACGCGGTTACTTCAGCGAGGCTGCCGGAGCGACCTATACCGAAGATTCCGAAACCGTCTTTGAGACTTTTTATAATATTACCGTCAATTCCAACCTGACCCTAACGCCATCGATACAGTATGTCGCCGACCCGTCGTCTGCAGACAATGGACGCGATTTAAAGGATGCGGTGATCTTTGGTCTGCGGATGCAGATGGTCTTCTAAGAAA
>JAWRKM010000011.1:0-27619 GCA_040306945.1 Anaerohalosphaeraceae bacterium | reverse complement strand
CATCGGCAATCTTCTGGATTGTTTTCTGGGCTGTTGATGACCGCGAGATTTCCCGAATTGCTTCATCGTTATGTCTCCTGGTTACAAAAACGCACCTACTCCCTCAGGCAAGCCTTAGGCTGACTAAGGTTTGTATGTTATGGCATAAATGGATAGCGTATAGGCAGAGGTGATACCTGTGCCGTACCTCCGCCGGCCAGAATGCTCAGTACAACCAAGACCAGAATCATCGCCAACAACACTATGGTGGGCCAGAACCATGGGGCATGGATCACTTGCTCAAAACGCTTTTCCACAGCATGCCAATCGGGTCTGTGAAAATGAGGTAAATGGAGTTCATGCATCGTCTTACCTCCCTGTTCTTCTATTACAAATATCCCGATTTGTTGCGATTCAGTACTGCAACCTCAACCCAATGCTTGTCAGGAACTCATCATACCCTTTGGGTATTACGCGTTCCGATACCCTTTGATACGACGAAAGCAGATAGAAGTTTGCCATAGAAATCCTAAAATCTATTTGCAGAGGAAGCGCACGTACCATTCAAATTCAACACCCTCGTGTTTATTCAGCCATCGAAATTCACCTATAAAAGAGCCTCTGTTTTGGGTGAATATTTGACTATGCTTCACCAGGTAATGCTGATCTTCTGAACATCCTCAATCGTCGGAGAGTTAAAAAATATGGTTTTGCTTTTTTCATCCCAGGTGTAACTGTCACATTCGTTGCCATCGATGGTCATTTTGGTCGGCTGTGCGGGCAAACGGAGTCTGGACACGATATTCACCGCTTTGGGGCTTGTGAGAGTCAATTCGACACCATGATCTAACTCTTGCCATGTCTCGATGCGAGCCGCAGAGGCCACGGGTTCGGCTTTGTCGGATGAAATCTTATTCAGGTCGAGCAGCCAGGCACATTGGCCGGGCCTGAGACTGACCGTTTCATAAATTGGCAATTGAGCATTGAAGATATCAACAAACAGGCCTTTCAATTCAAGCGGCTTGTCGGATATCGAATCCTCCAGACAGGCCGCAATAACGTAAGGTCCGCGGTGAAGCTGCAGGAAGTTGTTTTCAATATAGTTCAGGCCGACCGCTTCAGCAGCCTGTTTTACCACGGTGCGGTATTCATCTGCGGCGGCCTTGGAACGCGTGTAGTAGGCCGGATGTTTACGGGCGACAAAGACATGGCCTTTGCCAAAGGTGTATTTTCCATCTGCAACCGTTCGACTCAAGCCCAGCAGCTCCATCAGATGCTGGGAGGGCGCTGCATATTTATTTTTGCCGGAATTCCACCATTCCGAGACCGTATTGAACGGATCGGTATCGGCTCCGACATAAATCAGGGCGCCACCTTTAGCAGTCCATTCCGCCAGGGCCTGATTGAGTGCAGGCGACTGCGGCTTGATGAACTCATAGCTGACCACAAGGACTTGATAGCCGTCCAGATAGTTGGCAAACCGGGCCGCGTTATCCAATTGAACGGGCTGGACGGGAATACCATGCTTAAGCAGCGGCAGGGTCAGACCGTAAAAACCCGAAAAGTCGTGGATGTCTGATCGGAGGGCTTTGGTCGGGTCGCTGCCCTTTTCTTCGGCCAGGCGAAACGCAGGTTCGGCTCGCTGGAACATACCCGAGTCAGCAATCAGAACACCGATACCGTGAGTACTGCTGACCCACCGGCTATCCGGCTGATTCATATCGCGGAGCTGGTTAAAGACCGTACAAAGGATTGTGGCATAGTCCGCAGGGATGGGAATCGCATCGGCCGCCCCAGCGGGATATTTGCCCCGAAAAACCCGCGGCGGCCAGGGACAGATTTCATAATGCCACACATGCGGATGCAGCAGTGAGGCGATGAGGGTGGCCTTGTAATTCCTCTGATAATCGTTCCAGTCGTAGCGGGGATTATCTTCAATCGGGTCGTGCAGAAACCACATCCGGCGGCTGGTATTGCGAACCAGTTCCTGCATCACGCCATATTCCAGAAATGCGGTTTCAAACGTGCGTTCAGCACGACGCCCCTGATAGACATTGGGTGTGCGTGACGTTCCCGTCCAGATTTGGGCGATACAGCCATCAATCACATCCGAATCAATCAGTGAGGATTGCGGCGAGACAATACCCCATTGCGTATAGTTTATCAGGCTGTGCGTGGGAACATAGATTCTGACATTTCGGTTGTATTTCCGCAGGGCATATTCCTTGCACGTCTCGGCCACGCGGCGAAGTGTCCGGCCAAAGAGATAATACTTCAACTGGCTGGCTTTATACTGGGCATCCACCGACGAATCCGGACGGACAAAGGGTGTATTGTAATAAATCTGCCATTCCCGCTGAAAAGCCTCCGAAAAGCCTGTATAAGCCCAGAATTCCGGCTCTTCCAGATGAATTGCCACCACTCCGGCGTCAATCATCGTCTTGAGCTTTTCGGACATGTAATCAGCAAATTCTATAGAGGGAACGATATAGGGGGTGCGGTGACCATGCAGTTTTAATGAACCGTTGGCCTCCATCTGGCTCAGCGACATGATATCGTTGCCATTAAGATCTCTGAAATCCGCATAGGCCCCCCAGGCAATTCCCGTCATCAGCTGGGGAACATATCCTTTGTCCGCCCAGGACTGGATGAATTCAGGAAGTTTGGGATTATCGGCCCCATAGACCATCGCAAAATCATTCCGGAAATCACAATAGGGATTATATGGCCCGGCATCCTGAAAACCGGTCAATTCGAGGCTGCGATCCGTCACCAGCCGGACGCCCTGGCCCTGACAAAGACAGGAGCCTATAATTGCAAAAACCAAACTCGAAAACAATATTACTCGTTTCATCGCACACAATCCTTTATCTGCATTTTCATCTGAGTTTTCTGACTACACAACACCAGATATTCTACCCAATATATCCCAAACCATACCCGGGCAGACTGGTCTTTGGATTAAGACGAAATATCAGGTTTCAGAATTACAGTAGTCTGGTATGGAAAACATATTTTGCATTTTTTCCGACGGGAGCATTTCAATCAGGCAGACAACGCTTTGGGGGAATGTCAAGCCTACTTTGCAAGCCTGGATTTTATCGTATTAACCATAGAACAGGACGATCATCACCGCCGCTTCGTGCTGTGCGGATCCGGCCGGGATGGATGCGATATGATACCACGATTGTCGTTGCCAGCCCCGCAGTCAAAGGAGAACAAAATCGAGCGTATTACGGTTTATTTTCTGATGCCTTCGGGTATAATGCCGACAGTCCGGGCCAGTTTGTCCGGCGATACGATTGGATTGCTTGCGAAAGGTATAGTACCGTGACGAATCCTGATTCGACAACAATTCCGCCGGTGGAGTCGGCGAGACCAAGGCGGCGGCTTGCGGCGGCAACAATGGTATTTATTGCATGTGCGTGCGGGTGGTTTATGATGGAGCTGGAAATCCTGGGCGTGCGGGTGCTGGTGCCGTATTTCGGCAGCGCGGTATACGTGATTACCGGCAGTGTAATCGGGGTATTCCTGCTGAGTCTTTCCATCGGCTATCTGCTGGGCGGCTGGCTGAGTGGCAAGATTGAGGCGTGGAGTTTGCTGGGGGCGGTGATGGTTATTGTTGGGGGATGGCAGTGCGGGATTCCGTTTTTTACAGAGCCGGTATGCAATGCGATCTTTGACCTGGGGCTGGATGAAAAATGGGGATCGCTGCTGGCATCGCTGGTGCTGTTTGGGGTGCCAACGGTGCTGCTGGGAACCGTGTCGCCAACGGTAATGCACTGGCTGACCCGGCAAGCCAGTCAATCGGGATTTAATGCGGGGCTGGTGATGGCAACGTCAACGATGGCCAGCTTTGCCGGGTGTGTGGTGACAGCGTTTTATCTGGTGCTGTATTCACTGCGGGCAACCCTGTGCATTTCAGGACTGATGCTCAGCGGGCTGGGAGTAATCGTACTGACCGGAGTAATGATCTGGGGCCGAACAAGACAACAGAAAGGACAACCGCAATGACACAATCGCTGCGATATCAGGTTTTGGCGGGGATGATAGGTCTGGTGTGGCTATGGCCGGCGGGGTCGGTCTGCCAGGGGACACTGTACTCGATGGGCCGGGTGATTCATGAGAAAAACTCGCTCTATAACAGCATCTTTGTATATCAGGAAGGGTCGGTAGTAACGCTGCGGTTCGGTAAACGGGCAGGACTGCATATCCAGAGCCAGGTGGATCTGGAGAATCTCAGGGAGCACCTGCTGGAGTATTCGAAGATGATGTTCTGTGGGCTGTTGTATAATCCTCAACCGAAACGGATGCTGGTGCTGGGACTGGGAGGCGGCGTGATTCCGCGAGAGATGCGGTATTATTTCCCGGACCTGGAGATTGATGTGGCGGAAATCGATCCGGATATACCGCCAATTGCGACAAAGTATATGGGCTTCAAGACGGATGACAAGCTCAAGGTGTATGTGGATGATGGGCGGATGTTTATTAAAAAGCAGCTCCGTCGCAAACCTGTGCCGAAATATGATATTATTATTCTGGATGCATTTAATGGGGATTATATCCCGTTTCACCTGATGACCAGAGAATTTCTAAAAGAGGTCAGCGGAGTGCTGGATGAGGATGGGGTGGTAGTGGCCAATGTGTTCTCGACCAACCAGTTGTTTGATGCCGAATTTAAGACGTTTCTGGATGTATTCCAGCGATGTCAGGTGTTTTTCGGGGATTTGTCAGGCAATGCGATGCTGGTGTCGCCGGGGACAAAATGCGAGATTTTAACCGTTGAAGAGGCTATGGACAGGGCCGAACAGATTCAGCAGACACTGGATTTGTCATTTGACCTGGTGGAGGTGGCAAGCTGGCTGGACCCGGAGGCGGTTCCGGCCCCGAAGACCCGTACGCTTACTGACGACCTGGCCCCGGTGAACTGGCTGCGGGAGCAGGAAACTCGCTCCGAAAAATCTTCCGGCTCAGGGCGATAACCGCTTTTCGATTACAGCCTTTCTAATAACAGATAAACGTTTGTTACTATTTACCTTTATATCCACTGAGAGCCTGGATACCCTGGCGAATCTGGGCGAGTTTGTCGGAGACCTCCTGCCGCTGGTCAGAGATAATCAGGCAGATATCCTTATACATCTGCCCAAGACGGCGTTTGCGTTCGGCGAATTCCGGACGACTCAGGACCTTGTGTCGGGTCAGTTCTTCGGCAATTGGGGCGGACTGTTCGGCAATGGCACTGGCGCCATCAAGGTCATAGTTACGAAGCTTGTCGGCCTGCCGCATCAGGAGATTTTCGAGAAAATCTGCCATCGCTGCATAATCGGTTGAGGATTCTGTGTTTACGTTCATGTTTATTTTATCCTTTCATCAGGCCGGAATCGGGATACGGTTTTCCGCCTCTTCCAGCAGGTTTTTGGCATCGGCATTGTTGGGTTCCAGAGCCAGTATATCTTTTAATATCCCTCGTGCCTTATCGGGTTGTTTTTCCTTCAGATATAACGTTGCCAGACAGAACATCACCGCGGTATCGGCAGGGTGAAGATTCAGATAGGTATTGAGATAGTCAATCACACGACTAAACGAACCCATCTGGCAAGAGACCTGAAACAGCCCCAGCAAAGCCGTCAGATTATCACTATCCAATTCGAGACTTTTCAGATACAAATCAAATGCAGTTTGCCAGTTTTTTTGCTGCTGGGCAATCATCGCCAACCCTGCCAGGGCCTTACTGCATCGAGCATCCAGACGAAGTGCGACGCGAAAAGCGATTTCGGCATCGGCCAGCTTACCCTGCTGCAGAGCAATAACCCCGGTACCCAGATAAGGCCCGGCCTCGTCGGGTGCCAGCATCGCGGCACGCTCATAGCAATCCTGAGCCTGAACGTAATCGCCAACGGTGGCGTAACAGTCGCCCATCTCTTGTACAATATCATAATGCTGCGTCCAGCCGTGGTCGGGAACGGCGGTCTGACGGGTTAAGTCCATACACAAGTCTCCACAGGTTGCACAGAAGAAGTATTCGATTGGGTTTTCGGTATCAGGAGATCCGCCGCAGCGGGCAGGAATCCTGTTGATCGTCCATCCAGAATGCTCACTGCCTGACGGTACAGGCCAATAGCAATGTCAGGACGGTTATTTTTCTTTTCGGCGCGGGCCTGAATCATCAGGGATGCCACCGTGGGTCGAATTTGGTTAATTTCGGCAATGATACGGGCGGCTTGGACATAGTGGCCGGCCTGAAGCATCGCGTTGGCCTGACGAGTACGCATCCAGATGGTGTTGCCGTGTTGTTGGGCCATATAATCATAGACGCGGGCGGCGCGGGTCCACTGGCCATCCAGCTGACACATTTCTGCCCCGCTGAGCAAATTATCAAACTGGAAGGGGTATTCCTTGAATTCAGGCTTGCGAATCGGAATCCCCGCAGCCTTAAGAGCCTGCAGCGGGTCGAGGGCCGGATAGCGTGTGATAGCTTTACGTAAAGTCTCCGTATAAATTGCCGCGCCAAAATGCGTGTCATCAGATTCGACGATCTGACAGGCCAGATGGGTCTGATGCCCGCACAGCAGCGGATACAGCGAACGTTCGATATACATTGCCTCGTCCGGCGGAATGGTAATCCCTGCCGGCAGAAAGACCGTCCATTCCGCATCCACCTGCCGAAGCATTTTCTGCAGCCGCATCGCCAGGGTGTCTTCGGGACGGACCTCCACCACGACCAGATTGGGCACACAAGACTGAAATCGCTGTCGCTCCGGGGGCGTAAGAGGGACAAACAGCCGGTAGGGATAGAAACTGTGCGACCAGATATCGCGAAGCATCTGTTCCAGTGCTCCATCCAGGCGGGACGCCAGCACCACGATCGCGGAATCTTCCACACAGGGCCAGGGTTTGGGCGGTCGGGTAGTGCGAATGGTCAGCAGGTTACGAATATAATCGTTGACATTTTTCCGCCGCTGGACGGAAATCCGGTCACAATCGCCGACAGGGGCATAATACTCCCCTGTCACAATCGGTACATGCAGGAAATCGGTAAAAAAACATAAACGACGGGTTAGATCCCAGTCAATCAGAACGTTGAGTGATTCGTTGTACCGGCCGGCCTTGTCCAGCAAGTCACGCCGATGCATCAGACTGACATGCAGGGCATGGTTGAACTGGAACATCAGCATCCGGTCAAAATCGCGGCTGATTTCTACATTTTTGGCCAGCACCCGCCTGCGTCCGTCCGGCAAGACGCGGCAATGTGCCTTGTATAAGTCGCCATAGACCACACCGTAATCAGGATTTTGCAAAATCGCCTTGAGCAGCGTTTCTATGTGATGTGGGAAGAATTTATCGTCGTCCCCCAGGTAGCAGATATAGTCGCCCCTGGCCCGAGCCAGGGCTTCATTAAACGAGTACGGAAGACCGCGATTCTGGTCCCGGTCGATAAAAATCAGACGCGAATCATTGTACTTGCTGACTACCTCCCGAACGGGCAATCCGCCGTCGCGGGTCAGGATAATTTCAAAATGGGGCCAAGTTTGCCGAAAGATACTATCCAGAGCCTCAGCCAGATATGCAGGCCGATTATAGGTGCTGATCAGCACTGTCACCAGGGGGCCGCGACCGGGACCACTCAGACGCTCAAATGTCTTTTTCTCGGCGGTCATTGCAATTTAAAATCCATGGACATTATTACGGACTGGATGACCTCGGGGGATAGTTCGGCTGCGGTCACAATCCCAGTAAATTCGCTATGGGAATTATTCCGATTATTTTCATCAATGAGAATCACAGGTATATGCACCGCGGCGGCCATGGCGGCATAGCCTTTTTCGGTGGTTATCAGCATATCGCACTGGCTTAACACGGAGGCCGCTTCACGAGCCATCAGCTTGCCGGTCAGATTCTTGCCTGTACTGCATTCAATCCGGCGTTCAGCCAGCAGAACAAAGCCGCCATGAAGCTGCTGATCGATGGCCTGACAAAGCCGGCTCCATTGTTCAAGCCGCTCTTCGGTCGGCATCGGCTCCAGGGCCAGTGCCAGACGCGGACGCGGAATGGAACCAATTCCAAAACGCTGGGTGCGAAGCGTATCAAACCCCGTCAGGTGTATCCGCGGCTGGTCGTCCGGAACCTGGACAGCCACTTGCTCAGCCAGTGCGGAGACCCGCTGGCGGATACTCGTTGGGCCGGTGGGAGGTTCGAGGCGGATGATTTTCTGGTATTGCCCTGCTGTGACTTCAAGTTCGTCATAAGCAACCGAGGCGATATCCGGATGGCCCGTATATAAATCCGCATGTTCATGGCAGACGGTCAAACAGCATTGCGGGCCGTACTTTTGCGCAAGAGCCCGCAGGACCGGCTCTGCACACACGGCTTCGACAATATCGCCCTCAACCACGACAAGCACCGGACCGTTGATTTCTTCGCGGGCAGACGGCCGGCCATCCGCTGGTGTTGGATCAGCGGACTCCATTGTCGCGTTTATCGGACAAAAGGGACCGAACAGTTCTCCTGCGAAGAATTGGCTTGTTCCTGTGCTTCGTTGAGCATTTCGCGAAGCCGCTGAGACGCCTTGAGGGCATTTTCAGCGATATCATTGATGCTGCGGCGATCCGCCTGCGGCGTTTCTGTTACAAATGACTGCGGAACCACAGGCATTTCAGGAGCTGCCGGCGGAGTCCATATCTGCTGCGGCTGAGCCGGCATCTTTGGCGGCTGTATCGGCATCGCAGGAGCCTGCGTATAAGGCCGCGGAGTCACCGAGGCCGCAGGCGTCACGGGATCAACAGCGGCGGATGTATGACATGATTCCCGCGGCTGACTCATTGCACGGGACAACTGAATCTGACGTTCCAATTTGGATAAGGCTGTATTCAGGGTTTTATAGAAATTGCCCTGTGAATAACGCGCTTCAATCCATTGACGATACTGGCCAGATTGATAGTCGGCGCTTTGTGTTATCGCACAAAATTCCTCGGCAATCATAAATATATATCGCGGATCCATCCACTCTTCGACACTGGCAAATCCATGCACCACCGGCTTGAGGCCGCAAGCCATAGCCGCCCACACTTTATGCATCCCGGCCGGACTGATGGAGCCATGAGCAAAATAGTGCTTGTCGCGCAGCCAGCTTTGCAGATTGGACACGGTGCCATCAAAGAAGACCACGCCTTCCAGATTCATCCGCGAGACGGCATTACGACAATAGCGTTCAATCGCTTTATCCTGAAATTCCCCGGCCAAATACAGACGATAATCTCGGTCGAGATAATTCAGTTTCTGCATACACTGAATCAGGAACATCGGGTTATTACAAGCATTGAATGGTCCGACCGCAGCAATACGTTTACCCCGGCTGCGCTGGACAAAGGTCCAATCCTGAATATCCAGCGGCTCATCGGTCATCTGGACATGGGTCTTTTTGTGGATATCGGGTATCTGTTCGGTCAGCATGTCGGCCTGTTCGGAGGTTCCACAGACCATCACCTGATCGATGGTGTTCCAGCTGATGGATTTGAGAATCGGATTGTAGACATCCTGAGCCGACAAAATGGCGATTGTCCGTCCTGTGGGTTTGTTCATGGAGAGCTGTTGCAGCATCTGGCCAGCACCAACGATGACAAACAAAGTGGCATTGCTCTGTGCCAATTGTCTTGGGTCTGCGACAGTCAAGTGGGTTCGGAAACGAAGATTCAGATGTTCATAAATCTGACGGACAGCCGGACTGTCAGCATCCGCCGTTACAGCAACCACGGGACGCTTGGAACGAATTATTTCAAACATCGGGTGCAGGATTTCCTGCTCGGGAGCCTGACGCAGCGAACGCAGCAGACATTCTATTGCTCCGCCCAGCGCATCACGGCCCAAAAAGACATTTGCCGCCCGATTCAGCACATCCACATTCAGAACACCATGCTGCTCCATGGTATCGAAAAGAGCTGCCGCTTCGGCCGGATGTCCTTCCTGAAGATAAGTCTCGCACAGATTCCACAGAACCTGACTCAGAATATCTCCTTCGGCACAAGCACGAGCCTTTTCCAGCACTTCAATCGCCTCCTGCCCACGATTCATACAAAACAGAATCGTTCCCGCGTCGTTGAGAGCCTCCGGGTCGTTAGGGTTGGCTTGCAAATACGACCGAATCAGTCGTAATGCCTGTTCATGCTGTCCCGCTTCAGCCAACGACAACGCTTGCTGATACATCGGCGATTTAGTTTGACTCATAATGATCTCCATTTTTCAGTCCAGTTAACCAATGACAGACACTGTCGCAAAAATAGAGTGCAAATGATGTGCCGAAAGACAAAAGCCGTGTTTTTGATGCATTTAAAACGCTTTATATGTCCTCGATGAGACGTTTGTATAAATATCAAACAGGATAATTTTTCTGGAATACTCACAGAGGATACGTTCTTTTTACGTCATGGAAATCAGAGACGTTTATTGGTGGAAAAACGCCGCTACACACCATTTCAATTTTCAGAAATAACCGTCGATCGGGAAGAACGAAATGGATTGGCTTCGAAGGCGGCAAAAATCTCGTTAATTTGGGCAAGTTGACGCGACAGCGGATATCGCCGCTCCACAAACTCCCGATATTCCAGCGAATCATAGTCAGCGGACACAATGTGCCGGCAAAATTCCTCCGGGGTATTAAACAGATAGCTTTGGCCATAGATTTCGCAAGCACCAGGGAAATTATGGATGACCGGGCGGATTCCGCAGGCCATTGCTTCCAGGCAGCCCATGCCCTGGCTTTCGATGCAGCTGGTGACCGCCAGGAAATGCTTGTCGGCCAGCCAGGAACGGATATCGTTTTGCCAGCCGTCAAAGATGATGTGGTCTCGTAAGCCAAGCTGGTCGATCTGATAATCGACATACTGTTCCATCAGCAGGTCTGATTTGTCGCCGGCAATGAACAACCTGTAGGCCGGGTCTATCTGACGCAGACGCGCCATGCACTGCAGCAGGAGCATCGGATTTTTGACCATACGCAGAGACGCAACAAATGCAATATTTTTCCCAGGACGTCGAGGCGTAAAGGCAACCTTATCCAGATTAACACCATTGGGGATAGTTGCAATTGCCACACGCTGTTGAATATCGGGCACCCATTTTTGCAGGGCCTTAAGGACAAAACTATTACCCACCGTGATTAATAAATCCACATTCTGCCACTGAATCTCCCGGGGTATCGACAGATAGGCTTCATAGCGATGCAGCCGAATGACATTCCGGCAAACCTTAGGCATTGCAGATCCCAGTTGAGCCAGATTGGTACACCATTCAAACCAGGAGATATCGCTCCACTGCATCAATTCGAACATCTGCCTGGTATCGGCACCATCGAAAACACGGACCTGATAGCGTTGTCGGGCATAGTCCAGAATCTCCCGGAGAAAAGTATCTCCATCAGCACCGCAGAAAAAGGCGATTTTGGCACGGCGTTGTCGAATCTGGCTTTGCAGTTTAGCCACCAGTTCGCTGGTGGGTAATCGCCTTGCGGCCCGGGTCACCGCGTCCATGGAAGAAGCCCAGTTTTGCTGCTGGTTGAATCCGCAGACGATTTGTTCGACCAGCGACTCTTCCAAAAGGCCTTCGGCTGCCAGCGGTTCGATCATCTGTATCGCACATTCAGGATGACCCAAAACCAGCCAAGTGCGGGCCATATCCAGTGGAATCTGACGGGGACAATCCGGAAACTGTCTGGCCCGTTGAAAATGCTGCAAGGCTTCCTCGTATCGGTTCATCGCCGCCAGCAACACTCCCGCATCCCGCCAGATAGTTCCGGAAGCAGGATGCGTCTGAGTAAAATGCTGAATCATCCGGAGCGTTTCATCCGTGCGGCCTTCGGCAATAAGCCGGCCAGCCTGGCGAATCAAAGGAGAACCCGAATTGTGGATTGACGACGAATTCATAGGGTTTCCTGACTATTCCATAAAATCCAAAAAGGACATGGAAAACATCTTGGATGCCACCTTCAGCGACATCTGGTAGAGCACCTCATACCGTGCCAGATCAATAGCAATCTGAGAAATATCGGAGTCCTGCATGCGGCTGATATCTTCCTGGGTGTTGAGCTTCATTTCTTCGATACTGTCTCTCAGAGCAGTCAGGGTTTGCACACGACCTCCAACAATCGGAAACGACCTGGCCAGTTTCTGTTCGACAACCTGCATTTCATTAATCACATTATTGAGCATTTCTTTCAACTGAGCTTCCGGGATATTCTCCACATTTTTGAGCAGATCGCGGGCACTAACCAGACTATTGAAAATATCATAGGTCCCCGCCATACGGACAGGCTCTGTGCCGGCCTGGGATAAGGCGGTGGTATTTAAATACAAGACTTCACCGGTTTGCGAGTTGACAACCGGCAGGTTGGTTTCGGTTCCAACGGCATTGACCCAGCTTTGCCCGCCGTCAATAGACAGCTGCCAGCTGCCGGCACTGCCCTGTATCTGAAGATAGATATCTCCGCGGGCGGTGCTGGTTCCGGTGCCCGCCTGAATCCCGGTTTGCCCATAAAAAACAGGAGTCTCCCGATCGTCGGGAGAGAAGAGCGTCGAGCCTACCAATACCGCCGACATTTCAACGCCGTTGGCCACAGTGACTTTCTTTTCCTGATTGCTTCCCTGATAGATGACACGGGTAATCTGGCCAGAGGCATTCCGTTCTACCGTATAGGGTACCACTGAATCCTTGGCGCCGGCAAACAGGCTTTGCCCCAGCCGCTGGGTATTGGCCAACGAAACCAGCTGCTCAAGGGCGTTGTTCAGATCCGCAGCGAGGGTTTGACGCAGCTGGTCGCCGGTTGTGCCGGACATAATTGACGTCAGCGATTCTCTTGCACTGGCCAGTTCGCTGCTCATGCTCTGCAGTACCGAGGAACTCAACTCCAGCACGCTGGTTACTTCATCGAGACTTTTGATGTACTGGGTTTTGGTGCGGTTGTCACTTAAAAGTCCGAGAATCTGGTTGGTCAGATTGGGATTATCCGAAACGCGGTTGACATCCTGCCCTGTGCCGGCTCTTTCCTGGAGCTGGGCCAGTTTTGATGAATGATAATTGATTGCCCAGCTTGAGCTTTTATAAATGGCATCCAGTGAATAGCTCATCTTTTGTTCCTGTAGGTTATCACGAAATTATAGTAATCAGGGTCTTGAGGGAATCCGCAATGGTATTCAGATATTTGGACATCGCCTGAAACATGCGTTCGTAAATCATCATCTGCATCGCCTGATCGTTAATATCCACGCCGCTGACTTCATCTCGCTGCGACTCAAGGCTCTTTTTAATCCCCTGTGCATTGTCGTACTGCATCTGGGTAAATGAAATCGAGTTGCCGACGCTGACCGTCAGATTACGATAATATTCCTTGGTAGAGTATCCTCCCAGAGCCGACGACGCGGTATCCCCCAGCCGGGCAATCGCCGTCGCATTGGCATTATCACTTTGTTCCACGCTGCGGGAGACTGCGATTAGGCCCGGTGAACGGACAATATCATCGGTCAGGGCAATGGTGGAGGCATCATTGCCGGCAAAAAAGCAATTCAGTCCCACCGCTGCAAGGAAGCCGGACGTGTCGGAATTGGCCAGTGCATTGATTGTAAACTGATCGCCATCATTGAGATAGCCGGGGCTGACACCATTTGCACTCAGACTGACTTTGATGCCGTTTTCGAGCAGAATTTCGGTTCCGCCCTGATAGCCCTGCCCGATATTCAGCGAGGCAATCGTGGTCCCGGAACCGTCCTGAACAACCAGGTCCATCACGCCGGTACCAATTGCACAGGTCTGGCCCGGCGGACTGGTATTGACCGTGCAGGTATAAATCTGGTTAACTGTACCGCTATAAAGACCGGATACCTGAATGGATGGAGCCGCCTGGTTGGCAGCAGGACCCGCTCCGGCCAGCGGACTCGGGCTATAACTTGACGGTTCTGCGGTTACCCCCGGCAGAAAATCAAATTGATACCCTTCATTGGCAACAATTTGAAGTCTGCCGCTATTGACACCGGTATTGTCCTGCAGGCCGGGAATCAAAGCAAGATCGTCGGCAACCGACTGCAAGGTGCTGCTGGACGTGACCGCAACCGCATGTCGTGTCACCGTGCCGTCGGGAGCGATAACCCGAATATAAATAGTCCCGGCACTGACCGGAGGCGTGAATTCCGAGACGCTGGACTGTCCCATGGTCCAGCCGGTCAGACTGGTGAAAGACCCTTCGGATCCCACGCCCTGAACGTGAATCTTATTGGTTTCCGAAATAATGGTCTGAGCCAACGTGTTTAACTGATCCAAAATATCACTTAACAGGGAATTGTGCAGCGTGAATAATCCACCGAGGCTTCCACCAGTGACTGTATCCTGAACCTGTTCGGTACCGCGGATGGAAATGACCATGTCATAATGGTCGCCTTCCTGCTGGAGATTCACCTCAATCGGGGTCGTATTCGACCCCACTACCAGGGGAATATCCGATAGAATCACATCCACCTGTCCATACTCTTTTTTGACTACATCCACCCCCGCCAGCCGGTTGAGTTCAATCACAAGCTTGTCGCGCTGATCCATCATATTGCTGGCATCAAAACCGCGAACCTGCTGGGTATAAATAATCCTGTTCATCGTCGCAATCTGGGCAGACAGCTCATTAATTCCCTGAACCGTGGATTTGGCCTCGGTATAAGTACTGTCCTTGAGATTATTCACCACAGCGGCGACATTTCGGAACTGATTGGTCAGGGTCTGTGCTGCCGACACAACCGAGCTTTGCAAGGTAATATCATTAGGGCGCAGCGACAGGTCATAAAATGCATTATAAAAATTGTCCATAGCCGTACTGATGCCCGGCGTGGACAATTCAGCCATGGCACTTTCAATACTGCGAAGCGATTCCATTTGACGGTTCAGCGACGACATGGAGGCATCCTGGACGAGAATCTGGCCTTCAATCAGGGTATTGATTCTGCGAATAATGCCGGCAAATTCAACCCCCTGACCCAGAAGAAAACCGCCGGTATAAGACGCATCCGCCGGACGCAGATCAATATCCTGACGATGATAGCCTTCTGTGGCGGCATTGGCGATATTGTTGCCAATAATATCCAGCGCCCGCTGAGCTGTCCGTATTCCGCTGATTCCTATTTCATATCCAGCCATGGTATCCCCTACATTCGCATACTGAGAATCGGCTGATGGACTTCACGCCGGGCCTGTCCATATGGCGTATAGGTCAGAGTCTGATTTCGCTTGCCGATAATCCCTTCCAGAATCATACGATTCAGGCGTTCGCATTCCCGTAAAAGCTGTTCGGTGGCTGCCTGTTCGAGGGCCAGGCGATTCATCAAATCCCGAAGCAGACGCTGCTTGCTTCGCAGGGCTGCCTTGTGTTCCGGATCGAGATACTGTCCGACACGCGTCAGGTTCACCTCATCCGGACGGCATTGCAGAATCAAGGAAAATGCCTGGCAAATCTGACGCTGACGGTCATCCGCCTGTTGGCGCTGTGCTGCCGCAAGCGGCAAAACATCCTGCATCTGCCGTAATGCCGGCTCATCCCGGCGAATCACCGAGGCACGAAGCTGATTCAACTGGTCCAGCGTCCGACGAATCGATTCGGTACGTTCATCCAGAAAGGCCATCAGCTCCTCGGTCACTTGAGTTAGATTGTATTGCTGGGTATCCGTCATACACCCTCATTCAGCCCCACTGCTGTATCAGCGGGCAGATGTGCCTGCTGCGCAATCTGCTGATAAATCGATTTCCATAAACCCACTCCTCCCTGTTCACTGACCAGGTCGCTCATCTGCGACCAGTACAGGCTCTGAATCTGCTCACCGCCGCCGTCTTCGGCTTCTTCATCCTCATCCGTATCCATTTGTTCAATATTCTGCTGGGCCTGCTTGAACATCTGATGCAAAAGCACACCCTCAAATTTTTTGGCAACCTCCTGAAGCTTTTGTGCAGCAGGATCCGGCGATGCCGGCCGAGAAACCTTCAATGGATCGCCAACTTCAGACAGCCGGCTGGAATTGGATAGAGCAAATATATCAGTCATCGTAAGCCTCGTTTACATCATTTCCAGTCTGGCCTGCAGTGCCCCGGCCCGCTTGAGGGCATCAAAAATGGCTATCAGATCACGCGGTGAGGCCCCGATGGAATTTAAAGCCTGCGCCAATTCCTCAACGGTCACGGTTTTGGGCAGGGAGATCAGGGCCCCCTCTTTTTCTTCAATCGCCAGTGAGGTCTCATCCACGACCGCCGTTGAAGCACCCTCGGTAAACGGTGTGGTCGGCTGCGAGACATTTTTCTGCTCTTTGACTTTCACCACCAGACTGCCCTGGGCGACTGCCGCCTCCTTGATCGTAACGTTACCGCCGACAACGATGGTACCGGTGCGTTCATTGATGATTACAACCGCAGGCACATCGACTTCCACATCCGTTTGCACAATCCCATCCAAAAATGTGATTTCCTGACCCACTGCCACCTGATCCGGAACGAAAATGCGAACCGTCCCTGGATCTTCGGCCATTGCCATGCCCGGATATTTGTCCGAGATTGCCTTTCGAATGCGTTCAGCCGTTGTGAAATTCGCCTGCTGAAGACTTAACACGATGCTGCGTTTGCCACCGATAACCTGTACCAATTCAGACAGTTCAGAGCGTTCCACAATGGCCCCGCCGGGTATCCGCCCGACGGTGGGATGATTTTTCGACGCCTTGGTCCCGGTTTTACCTTCCACCGTCCAGGACGAGGTGGAAATCGAAGCCACGCGTGCTACAGCATAAATTTCTCCATCCAGCCCTTTTAGTTCTGTCGCCAGCAGCATCCCTCCCTGAAGGCTCTTGGCATCGCCCAGCGAGGAAATCGTAATATCAATCAGTCCTCCCTCCCGATCCCAGGGCCCCAGTTCTGCAGTCACCATAACCAGTGCGATGTTTGACGAACGCAGCAATGCCGGCGTAAAGGTTGTATCCCCCTCACGTCTGAGCAGGCTGGCCAGAAGCTGGGCACTGGGCAATGCACTGTCTCCGGTCCCATTCAGTCCGACCACCAACCCCGTCCCCATCAGCGGGTTGCCGCGAACGCCCTGAACGTCACAAATATCCCCGATCCGGGCGGCCTGAGCACCGGACAGAAGACCTGCTGCCAGCAGCAGTAATCGTGTCATCGTTCTCATAAAATCCTCTCGTGAAGTCTTGTTTAGAACGGCCAGATGAAGTCCAGAAACTTGCCCAGCCAACCGGGATTTGTATAACTTTTGGTGGGGCCTTCACTGAGAGCCACCAATGAAAAATCCGCTATTTGCTCGCTGCGGACCGTATTATCGTAAGAAATATCGCTGGGACGAACCACCCCACTGACCTGAATGGTCTGTTTGTCGCCGCTGATATCCCGGGTGCGGGTACCGATCACCACCAGATTGCCATTGGGATGGATGTCCTGTACAACGACAGTAATACGGTCCTCGATACTGCGTTCATCCTTGTAATCCGCCTTGCCATTGACAGACTTGTTCGATGATGCCCCAAGGGATACATCCGGAATATTCGGAATCACATGTTCGATTTTATTGTCATCGCCATTGATGCGCAGCGCATTGGATGTGCTTTTTTGAAGATCACTCTTGACCTTGTTGTCAACTTTATGGTCTTCATTGATGATCACTGTCAGCAGATCTCCCACCTGGATGGCTTTGTCGTCCGCATAGAGGGCCTTGCTGGCGGCACTTTTTTTGGCCCAGATCGACCCGGCCTGACAAATCGAAGACAACACCAGAGTTGCACAGAAAAACTGAATATAAAGTTGATGGTTCATACGGATTCCTTTCATATATGCGGCCTGACAGTTCCATCCGGCTGAATCGTACAGTAAATAATGCGTTCGTCTGATTTCTCTCCGCGACGAACCCGAATCAGATCTCCAATTTTACCTTCATCCAGGGCCTGGCCTGGAGCCGACACGAATAACGCCCCGCTGTTGATCTGCACCAGAACCTGCTGATTGCGTCGGATGAGTACCGGCGCTTGCGGAGGAACCAGCCAATCCGGGTGAATGACGCTGCCCTGGGCAATTTTACGTCGGACAATCAGGCCGTAGGGTTCCTTCCAGCTGTGCCCCTGCGGCTGGGAGGATTCAGTTTCCTGAACCTGAACATTGTCCGAAGTAATGGCTGCTCCAGCCTCAATGGCCTGCGATGCGACCCATTGGTTCACTTTATATCGCACAGCGAAAACAACCTCAACCTGCGACACCGTTCGCCCCTGCTGCTGGACAGCAACCATAACCTTCTGTGAACCTGCTGTCTGGTATTGACTCATCTGACAAGACAGAGTCGCCACTGCATTGGGATCCTCCAGAACAATCCGTGACGGCGTTCTAACAACCGTTATGGATGATACCGGAGTGCCAGCCAGTTTCTGGTTCAGAAATTCACGTGCCGCCTGGACCACACGGTCCGGCTCCACCACAGCGACTTTCCGTTTGACAGCGGTCATCTCCGTCCCTATAAACTCGATTTTGTCGGCAGGGATTCCAATACTGGCCAGCCGACTGAGAATCGTGTAGCGATCCACAAAAACCACCTGGCCTTTAGAGACAAATGTGCCCAGCCCTATCACACCTGCCCGCTCCACAAGGTCCTGCGGGCCTTCGATGCGACACGCCAGACCCAATGTCACAGACGACTGTTCAACAATGGTTTCAGGCGGCATAGTGATGCGGACTTTTTCGCCGCCGGGGGCAGCAAATCCCTGACCGATCCATAATGCCACCAGGTCCAGCAGGCCGATTCCCAATAACAATCGCATTCGATTCATCCTTATCTCCTCGAATTACCGTACCAGTTCAGACAACTGCCGCAGAATATTGTCACCCGTACGAATCGTGCGAGAGTTGATTTCATAGCCGCGCTGGGCATTGATCAGATTCACCAGCTCGGTCACCATCTGGACGTTTGACTTTTCCAGATATTTGGACAAAATGCTGCCATATCCTTCTTCACCGGCCTTGCCTGCAATGGCAGACCCGCTGGCTTCGGTTTCCCGATAGAGATTGCCGCCTTCGGAGCTCAGGCCGGCAGGGTTGGCAAATCGATACAATTCCAGTGTTCCGATCACCTGATTGCCGGCCGGGGTCTGAACACTGACTGTTCCATCCCCCGCAATATCCACCATCGTGGCATCCTGGGGAATCGTAATCCCCGGACTGACTTGGTACCCGCTGGCCGTAACCACCAGACCATTGGCATCCTTTTGAAAAGCTCCATCGCGGGTATAACGCTCTTCACCGTTGGGCAATGTGACTTTAAAAAATCCATCGCCCTGAATGGCGACATCCAGGTCATTGCCGGTACTCTGCACATCCCCTACGGTAAAAATACGGGTGGTGGAGGCAACTCGGACACCACTGCCGACTTCCAGACCGCTGGGGGCGGTGACTCCGGTGGCTATTTCACGGTCCGATTCCCGCATCTTTAAATACAGCAAATCCTGGAAATTAATGTGAGAACGCTTAAACCCATTGGTATTGACGTTGGCCAGGTTGTTGGCGATGGTATCAATCATCGTCTGCTGGGCGTCCATTCCTGTGGCAGCTGTGGAAAAAGCTTTTAGCATGATTTACTCCTAACCCTGACTATTGGCAACGCTCATTGCAGCCGCACTGTTTTCGCGCTGACGTTTCAGGATATTGATATGCATTTCATACACTCGCGACAATGTCATCATATTGACCATTTCATCCATAACCTTGACATTGGAGGCTTCCTGGCACCCTTGCCGGACTTTAACCTGGGTTGCGGCCTCCGGCTGGACATCCGTCTTGGCACGATATGTTCCAAATCCAATCGGCTCAAGGTCTTGGGCACTGTTCTTGAAATCCACCAGCTTCAGGGTACCAAGCGATACATCTCCGGCCTGTACCACCCCGTCCAGACTGATTTGAATCGTCCCTTCCGAAACATCCTGGGGAATCACAATCGGACCGTTCTGCCCGGCGACCAGATTCCCATTGGTGTCCACAAGCTGGCCGAGCTTGTTGACTTCCAACGTACCGTTGCGGGTATAAAGCGGACCCGACGGTGTTTCCAAAACCAGAAACCCCTGACCTTCCAGGGCAACATCCAGCGGACGGTCCGTCCGTACAATCTGCCCCTGCGAAAAATCGATTGTCTGAAGGCTTTGTATCTCACTGGCAGCCAGCGATTCCTTGCCCCGCTTAGCCAGCACCGAATCCAGTGTCGAGCTGAAGCTGCTGACGGTTCTCTTGAATCCGGTGGTGGATGCGTTGGCAATATTATTTGACACCACCATGTACTTTTCCATCAGGGCATCAATCCCGGAACTGATTTGGCCAATCGGTTTGCTCATATCATCTGCTCCTCAGGCTGATCCTGAAAATCCAATATCTCGCTGTCTTGTTCCTCGTCCTCTTGGGCAACTCCGGACATACCGGCAATCTGATTGGTGACACGAACCAGCTCATTGATCGCTTTTTCATTCAAACCAATCATCTCGATCCCGATGGATCGTCCCAGCGGGGTATCGCGGAATCCGCGGACTTCAGCAATATCCTGAATCCATTTGCCGCGATCCAATTCAAAAATAATCAGCACCCGATCCCGGAGCCGGACATCCAGGTTGGCCCGAATCCGCAGCCCGGGCCCCGATATTTCGGTAATCACCGCATCATAAAAATCAAGCTGGCCCGGCACAGCATCCGACGATTCATACAGGACATCAAATAACGCCACTTTGGCCTTCCGCTGCATGGGAACACGCTGAAACCGCCGGCGATTAATAAACCGGATGCGGTCGGTATGGTTTAATTCCAGACCTTGTGGACCGCATGAAATCACAATCGACTCAAACTCCCAGGTTATACTGCCAACACGGTACTGAACTGTCATAATCTGACCCGGAATCGCCTCAATGGCCGTTTTGGGGAGAACCGCCAATTCATACTCGTCATTCCGAATGACAGTAGCCTCAAACCGCGGACTGCCGGACTGAGAATCCTGAGAGACCAGAATCGTCTTGCCAACGGAAATCTGGCGACTGCTCAGATTACGCCCCGTCCGGCTGGTCAACCCAAATTCCGACGGGGATTTCTGAAATCCCAGTTTTGTCTTGATGCCGTATGCCATAACATTCAATCGTTTTCGCTGAACCAGATTATGCCCGGATTCAAAACTGTCCTGCATCAATCGGGCCAGACCATCATCATAGACTGACGGTTCTGTAAAAATCATATCTTTTTTTTTCAAGCCGGCCCGCAGACTGATTGCCTCGAGAATTTCACGTTCCTGCTGGGTCAGCCGGCATCGATCCGCCAGATTATTAAAACGTTCTTCCATCGCAAGCCGCTCTTTTTCAAGTCGCATGCGACGCACGGCCACCAGCAAAATCAACAGCAAAACAATCAGAGACCATCCCAGCACAACAAACCATTTATTAGCCATAAAAGTCGGGGCCGGCTTCGTCTCCAATTGCCTCATCGCACTGTAACGCTGCAGCGGAGACAGCGTCAGCACAGAAATTTCAGCAATTTGAATCAGATGAATCAGCATCCGACTTATGACCTGTATAGGTTTACCGAATCAGATTCGTCAGTTCCTGCAGGATTTCATTGGCCACCCGAATGGTTCTTGAATTGGCCTGGTAACCGTTTTGTGCCTGCATCAGATTGACAAATTCGGTCGCAATATCCACATTGGATTTTTCCAGACTTTTACCGGTAATGCTTCCGGCCCCGCCGCTATTGGCCAGGGTTTCAATCGGTTCCCCGGAGTTGGCCGTCGGAAGATAATATCCATTACCGACCGCCTCAAGACCACCGGGATTCTGGAACAAACCAATTTGCAGTGCTGCAATATTCACTTTCACACCGTTGGTAAACGTACCCACAATCATCCCGCCATTGTCGATGGTTACACTCGACAATGTGCCAGCCTCGTACCCATCCTGGGTCAGAGCTGCGGCACTAGACTGCTGGCTGGCAAACTGTGTCAGACCGGTAAATTCCCCCGGCGTCCCCAGATCCAGCGTAATGGTCTGGGTGAAACTGGGATTATTGGCAAACTGGACTGAAAATTCCGCCGTTTCCGTCGCCGAATTTAACCCCTTGTAGGACCCATTGGTATTAAATTCAATCCCGGAAATCCGGCGGTTCAGGGCGGAAGAACCATAAATATCGTAATTCGACCACGACCCTTCACGTTCCCCATTCACGGATTGAATCACCAGGTCCCAGGTATTGGGATCATCAGTTTTGACAAATGCCCCGGTCAGCACATACTGGGCACCCTGGTTGTCATAGACGGTGGTCTTGAAGGTCTTGCTGTCATTGCCTCCAATAACGGCATAATCAAAAAAGGTAGGAATTTGAAGGCTTTCCCCACCCGCCGGACTATAACTCATTCCCGTGATCTGGGCCAGGCTATAGCCTGCCGAGTTGCCTGTAATGACGATTTTGCCATCCGCATTCAGAGTAGCGGTACTATTATTAAAAAGAGCCGATATTTGATCCAGAATATCCTGCATCGTAGCTCCACTGCCTGGCGCAGCTCCTGTCCAGGTCACAGCCTGATTGGTAAAGGTTGTACCATCTTCCCTGATCCCGGAGATATATATCGTCCCGGTACTGCCCACTCCAAGCGGAGTACCGCCCCACTGATCCAGATCAGACAGATAGGAATTGGATGTGGCAACCTGATCCCCGGAATTGATCGTGAAGGAGGTATTGGAAATAATCTTGTGTGTGGTAGCAGCGGTACTATCAGCCGACGACCGCAGATTACCATTCATGGTAATTGAGGTCGTCGCCTTGGCCGGCATAGAACTATCCCAGGGTATATGAATGCTGGAATCCCCCGAAGTCTGAAAACCTTCCAGCTCGCCATACGAACCAGTCCGCTGAACTTTATACCCGGTGGCCGGGTCCACCAGGGTATTATCGGCATCCACCGCAAACGACCCGATTCGAGTATACACGTTCTGACGACCGTTGTTCAGAACAAAATATCCTGCACCGTCAATCGCGACGTCCAGGTCTTGCCCGGTGGTAACAATATTCCCCTGACTCATATCTTTCTTGATGGCCGAGACATTTACCCCGCTGCCCATCTGTTGCGGGTTGACACCTCCCAACGATCCAGAAGGTCCGCTGGCCTGGCGAATAGTTTGACTGAGCAATTCCGAAAAAGTCACGGTACTGCCTTTAAATCCAGTCGTGTTGACATTGGCCAGATTATTGCCGGTTACATCCAGCATGGCTTGAAACGCCTTTAACCCCGATACCCCGGCCGTCATTGCTGAACCCATAGTGTTACTCCTTTATAGTGTTCTGAAATTACGCTTTGATTATCCCTGAATACCTTGTATCTGACTGGTTTGAATGACATAGGACTGGTTGTTACTGGATACGGTCAGCACCGGGGTGCCATCCTGAAAAGTCAGCTTTTTGACTTGTCCTTCCAGGACATCACCGTTACTGGTCGCAAAATTGACCGTTTTTCCAAGTAACGACTTGGCATAATCCAGCTCCGCCATCCACATGGCACCTTCAAACGTCTTATTCATCTTGGTCATGGTCTCATTCATCGTCGCCAGATTACTATTCATCCCCTCCGTCAGTTCCAGTTGTGAAAACTGTGCAAGCTGAGCGGCCATCTGCTGATTATCCATCGGTTCCAGAGGATTCTGATACTGGAGTTCTGTCACCAGCAGAGTCATAAAGTCCATCTTCTGTGACGCCGCGGAAATTGTACTCATAATTTGTCCTTATCGAATCTGTTCTTACACAAGGCACACTATACCGCAAAGCAAATTGGCAAGTTTTGTGCCAAGTGCACCCTATATCTCCTCAATAGACACCTAAGTCCTTTACAAACAGAATCTTAAAATTTTATCTATCGTCTGCAACCCGATCGGGCCTGCGCATAATCCTTAACACCGATGAATAATTTTTTCCTACCGATGGAAAGTTTTTCCAGACAATCCCCCTGTATTTAGGTCCTATAATCCTGTGATTTCTTTAAACAACGCCTGATAATGTCGAAATTATCAAAATTTAACTTAAGTTTTTATTGGACTGTCCGATAAAAAATTAAAGCCGTAAAGGACTTCCTGCCGACTTAATCCATACCAATCGTTAATGAAGAATATTAGGAATCAGGTTTACACCAACGAGTGCGTAATATGGAAATAGAGTCGATTCTGGTTGTATCGCGGCAACCTGAGATTCAGCATCTGGCCAGACAGTTCTCGCAGCAGCTTTTTGCTGCCGATGACCTGAACGACCTGTCCGACCTGCTTAATCGCTCCGAACCCGAAGTCATTCTCCTCGGTTCGGATATGTCTATTGCGCAAATCGCGGTGATGATGTCCATCCTTCAGAACAAGCATCTTCATCTGCCCGTAATTGTCATCGGCGATGCGTCCTGCGAATCCAGAGCCGCCGATTATCTGTCATTGGGAGTGACCGATTATATGGACCGTTCGGAAGGCCCTCAGCAGCTGGAGGCCATCCTCCAGCGGATACAGGAAACCAGAGCCCCCGAACCGCGAGACCTGAACTTCTTTACCGAAGAATGTCCTTCCGCTATCTCTATTGTTGGGCGAAGTCCGGCCATCACAAAAACACTCAAGATGATTCGGCTGGTTGCTGCCAGCGCCTGTAATCCGGTATTAATTATCGGTGAAACCGGCACAGGCAAGGAACTGGCCGCTCGCGCAGTTCATATCCTTCGGCATGGCAATAACCAGAAATTCGTGGCTATCAATTGTGCTGCGCTGACTGCCAACTTGCTCGAAAGCGAATTATTTGGTCATGTCAAAGGCTCTTTCACCGGCGCCGATCGCGAAAAAACAGGCCTGCTGGAACTGGCCTCTGAAGGGACCATTTTTCTCGACGAAATCAGCGAAATGCCGCTTGACTTGCAGGCTAAATTATTGCGAGTGATTCAGGAAAAAACCTTCCGCAAGGTCGGCGGTGTGCAGGATATTGAATGCCGTGCAACCATTGTCGCTACCAGCAATCGCAATCTGATTCAGGAAGTCCGTCAGGGCAAATTCCGCCAGGATTTATATTACCGGCTGGCCGTCTGCCCCATCACCCTGACCCCGCTTCGGGCCGAATCCCGACGCGAGGATATCCTGCTGCTGGCCCAGTATTTTATTCAGCAGTCCGCCATTTGCCCTCAAAAGAAAGGCAAAATCAAGGGTCTGACCAAACTGGCCGCCGAGATGCTGCTTAAGCACCCCTGGCCGGGCAATGTGCGGGAACTCCGCAACGTCATCGAAAGAGCGATCCTGCTCGAATCCGGCGAGCGGATTGGCACCCATAATCTGTTTTTTGAGCCGGAACAATTTGATGTCGAAGAAATGGTGGTTCAGGATTGCCAGCCCAACCCTTTGCGTGATTTTTCGCTGGAAAAAGCAGAAAAAGAGCTGGTACGTCGGGCTTTGGAAGAAGCCGGCTGGCAAAAAACCCGCGCCGCCTCCCTCCTGGGCATCACCCGCGCCACCCTCTACGCCAAGGTCAAGCAATATAATCTTGAACAGCCCGGCGAAAAAATCCCTCAGACTATCTCGTAATTAGACAAAACATTTGCACAATCTAAGGCGGCTCTTGGTCTGGCTTCTGCCGGCTGGATGCAAATCGATTCTCGCCATAAAATATCTTGCCATTTGGGGTCTGAAATTATAGACTCCCGTATAAAATACTTTCTGTACTCAACGGGTATGGTTATTCCGCGAGCAAAAGAAGCACGTGGTTGAAGCTACTGTACTTAGCCGCGACGAAACGGGAAATTTCAAGCAGGATTAGTATCAATAAAGGATTTACGTAATGGCAGGATTAACATTTTTGGTCATATTTTTGCTGCTGATGACCCTGATGGCCATTGTTCCGCAGATTTTGAAGCGATTTCACATTCCCGCCATCGTCGCCATGATGCTCATCGGCATCCTCATCGGTCCCAATTCCCTTGACCTGATTCGCCACTTGAATCACCTGCTGGGCCGCGGCTACCCGACCCAGGAGATTTATGTCGTCCTCGATGCCATGGGAATGCTCGGGCTGATTTTCCTGATGGTTCTGGCCGGGATGGAGGTCAATCTGCGGCTTCTGCTGGCCGAAAAGCGTGCTGTGATCTGGTTGAGCATTCTGACGTTCGCAATCCCGGCGGCAGCGGGATATTGGGTGTATTGGATATTTGAGCCGGACAACACCATCGGCAAGTGGGTCTATGCATCCCTGTTCGCATCGCATTCGGTGGGCATTGTATTTCCGGTCATGCGGAAACTCAAGGCGGTACGGACCCGGTTTGGCGTAGCGGTACTGGCCTCAACCGTGATTACGGATGTGGCCAGTCTGATTTTACTGGCCATTTGTATTCAGTTCAAACGGCATGAAATCACAGGTTATATCGCAGAAAGTATCTCTATATTTGACCATATTAGTCCGGGGACACTTGGGGCCTGGTTTCCGATTTTATTTGTGGGCACAATTATCGCCTATATCGGCCTGTCGCTGTGGCTGATTCCGATGGCGGCCCGCACGGTTTTTGCTCACCTCAAACCCAATGATGATGCCCGGATTACCTGTTTCCTGGCCGGCGTTTTAATTGTCGTATTTGCAGGGGAATTGATCGGTGTCAGCCTGATTGTGGGGGCGTTTATTGCAGGCATGGCATTGGTCGGGGTCAAGGCATTTCACGATGACGGCCGGATTCTGCATAAAAAGATAGAGGGCATCGGATACGGATTCATTATCCCGTTCCTGTTTTTGTCCATCGGAATGAAAACCAACCTGCGGATTGTCTTTGCGGCGTGGGAAAATGCCGCTATCGTAAGCCTGACCCTGGCGGGATTGATTGCCAGCAAGGTATTTTCAGGCTGGCTGGCCATGCGGCTGTCCGGATTCAATAATAAGAAGGGATTGTGTGCAGGCCTGATGACGGTGCCGCAACTGACCGCAACACTGGCGGCAGCAGCGGTGGCTCTGCAGCTCCAGATGATCAGTCCGGAGTTTTTCAATGCAATTGTGTTTTTGTCCATCGGTACGACCATACCGGTGCCCTCTCTGATGAAACTGTTTATTGTCAAAGGTAACATTCGCTTTGACGCCATTGAAGACCGGCTTTTGGCAGAGGTGCCCGAGTCGGACACGGATAATATCGAGGAAGACCTCGTTTAGGCCGGACAAATCATGCCGATTAACCATGGATACTGTTGATTACAAAGTATTTTTTTTTTGGAACAACGCCGGCCCCAGAGAGTCTTTTTCAACAAGGACATAGACTCTAATCGTAAAGAGCTATATAAACGTAAACTGAGCGATGAATCAAACCCAATAGAACAAGGAGATGAAGATGAACAGTGATATATTTCCGATGCATGGCGGAGAAGCCGCCCCGGTTTGGGCGGGTTGTTTTATGATTTTTGTCATTCTCTTTGCGCTGGGCATGAATATTCTGGTCCTGATTGCCATGTGCAAGATATTTGCAAAGGCGGGATATTCCTGGGCCATGGGACTATTAACACTGGTACCCGTGGTCGGTTTTTTTGTCCCGCTGTATCTGGCATTCAGTGAATGGCCTATTGAGAAGAAGCTTAAAGCCTGCCAGCAGCAG
>JAWRKM010000010.1:0-12651 GCA_040306945.1 Anaerohalosphaeraceae bacterium | reverse complement strand
TAGGGGGCTAAATCATACGTCCATGTATAAGAATCCACAATCCGGCCCGGCCAGAGGCATTCGGCAAAAAAATCGAATGGAAAAACATCGTGCAGAGGGCGTTGCATCGTATTGTGGGTGTTGATGATTTCATATCCCGGTTTTTCGATGCGAACGCGATAGTCTCCGTACCAGTTGAAATTGACCGTGACCGGCGTTGAGCCGACTTCCTCGTCGTTCAGCCATACGACCGCATCGGCCGGGTTGGTTACGATGGTTAATTTCCGTTCAACACAACCGCCTGCCAGCATGATGCCAACGCATAGTCCGGTACTGATTATCCATAAAGACCGCATAGGGATTATCCTTTCCTGTTGAAATTCACACCGAAAAGATACCACGCATGTGCCTGAAAATCAACACTATGAAATACCGGAAATAAGGGTTTTTGCCATGGCAGCGGGTTTCCAGGCTACACAATGGCCTCCCAAGACGCCGAGCCTCAGGCTCGGTTTGGAGGAAGAAACAGTGTATAAACTCCGACGCTTTGTCGGCAATTTTAAGTGTCGGGCCTGTGTCCGAAGGACGCATCAGCCCGACTGGAGGAGGAGGAAAGAGCTTGCTCAATGGCCCTGCAACAGGGCCGACAAAATCATTTAAAGAACTCTGGGGATGATACACCCTTGCGGGCCGGTCCAAAATATACGGCTATACCCTTGTTGTGGCCTCTGCCTTGATCCGAACCTACAGATGATACGTTCATTGAAACACAATATACCTTTTTGTGGGCTGACAATCTAATTATTTTTTGAATTTTGTTTTGCATCCGTTTCCGGTTTTACTTTACTGCGTTTGAGGAAATGATAACTTGTTTCCAATACTGGATTTACGAAAGTTTCTGCTGTGTCAGTCAAGTCTAAAATGAAGCGGTTTTGTCAAAACAACGGTTACACCAGACAGTTCTTTTAAACCCATACAATCAAATAGCTGCAGTGTTTTGAATGGCATCATCAAAAAAAGTCCAAATTTTTAGGCCTATGATGACCCTTTTTAAGATATTATCTATGAGACATTTAAGGAGCAATCGATGGGATGGGACAAAATGGTTTATCGAAAGAAAGGATCGGCAGGGATGATTATCCTGTTGGCGGCGGTGTCTATTGCAGCGGCAGCAGGAACGATCGACCGGAAAGCACTGGTTACGCGGCATAATGTTGTACTGGAGAAAGTCGATGCCCTGTGTCCTTTGTCTGTGGGGAATGGACGATTTGTTTTCAATGCCGATATTACGGGTTTGCAGACATTTCCGGATTCCTACAGCAAAGGCATTCCGCTGACGACGATGGCCGAGTGGGGCTGGCATCGTTTTCCAAATACGGAACAATATACCCTCGAGCAGACCTTTGTGGATGTTCCGACAGGTACCAAAACCGTGCCCTACAATATTGAATCGAAATCGCCTGCCGCCCAATGGCTCCGGGCCAATCCGCATCAGACCAGCCTGGCACGGATTGGGTTCGTTTTGAAAAAAGCGGATGGGTCTGCGGCTGCGGTATCGGATATCACCAATATCCATCAGGAATTAAACCTATGGACGGGGGTCTTGACCAGTTCCTTTGCGGTGGAAGGCAAAAAAGTCCTTGTTGAGACCGTATGTCATCCGGATATAGATAATGTGGCGTTTCAGGTTCAATCCGATCTTCTGACCGAAGGGCGGCTGGGGGTGGAGATTGCATTTGCCTATCCTTCGGCGACCTGGGGCAATGATCCGGCTGACTGGGGACAGCCTGACAAGCATAAGACTACGCTGGAAAAAAAGGCCGGAGATTCGATTTTGATTCGGCATGACCTGGATACGCTGGTCTATTCTTGTAATGCGGTGTTTGACCAGGGGACAAAGGTCGCCCAGCGGCAGCCGCATCATTTTACCCTGATTCCAAACCCCCAGGATTCTGTCTGGAATTGCAGTGTGGTGTTTTCTGGAGCGGAGCCAGTGAAGACTCCGCCGCCTTTTGGTGTCGTGGCTAAAGCGAGTGAATCACACTGGATGAGTTTCTGGACTTCCGGCGGGGCGATTGATTTGTCAGGCAGCAGCGATCCCCGGTGGATAGAGCTTGAACGGCGGATCGTTTTGTCGCAATACCTGACGGCGATTCAGTCGGTTCAGAAGTATCCGCCCCAGGAGACGGGGCTGACCTGTACAAGCTGGTTCGGCAAGTTTCACCTGGAGATGCACTGGTGGCATACAGTGCATTTTGCTCTGTGGGACAGGATAGAATTGTTTACGCCGAGCCTGCAGTATTATCGTGAGATTCTGCCGCAGGCCCGCCAGATTGCCCGGCGGCAGGGCTACGACGGGGCCCGCTGGCCGAAGATGGTCGGGCCGGACGGACAGGATGCCCCGTCGGGTATCGGGCCGCTGTTGATCTGGCAGCAGCCGCATCCGATTTATTATGCAGAACTGTGCTATCGGGCTAATCCCTCAAAAAAGACGCTCGAACAATATCAGGATATTGTCTTTGAGACGGCGGCGTTTATGGCTTCCTACCCGACGATGGATGCCGAGAAACGATGGTTCGAGCTGGGGCCGCCGCTGATTACGGCCCGGGAATATAATACGTCGGATTATGCCAAAAATAAGAATCCGACATTTGAGCTGGCGTACTGGCAGTGGGG
This sequence comes from Anaerohalosphaeraceae bacterium, assembly GCA_040306945.1. GTDB lineage: Bacteria > Planctomycetota > Phycisphaerae > Sedimentisphaerales > Anaerohalosphaeraceae > Anaeroglomus. The sequence goes on along the minus strand of JAWRKM010000010.1, from coordinate 9,996 downwards.
GCTTAGCAAAGCGATAGAATGGCGTAATCGACTTGGCGGTGTTGGTGAACCGCGGCACTGGCAGACTATTGCGGCCAATCTGGCGCCCTGGCCGGTGCATGAGGGCGTCTATGTGGAACAGGAGTATCCGCTGGTTTCGGATGGGGGGCATCCGTGTATGCTGGGGGCCTATGGGATTCTGCCGGAAAGCCCGCGGCTGGACAGGGCGATTATGGAAAAAACCCTCGAACATGTGCTGGCTCATTGGGACTGGAGCGATACCTGGGGCTGGGATTACCCGATGATGGCGATGACGGCGGCCCGGCTGGGCCGGGGCGATCTGGCGATTCAGTCCCTGCTGCTGGATGTGCAGAAAAATACATATCTGCCCAATGGCCATAATTTCCAGCGTGAAGGGCTGCCCTGTTATCTGCCCGGCAACGGCGGTCTGCTGACGGCGGTGGCGATGATGGCGGCAGGATGGGATAACGGCCCGACGAAAAATGCCCCTGGTTTTCCGGATGATGGAACATGGGTGGTACGATGGGAAAATCTCAAGAAAATGCCATAGTCTGGCGGAATGAGATCAAGTTGATATTATGTAAGCATTGTTAACAGGAGTCCTCATGCTGAAATGTATTGCTTTATTGTTCGTATTCACTTTATCGGCGTGTGCTGCAACCGCCCCAACGGGCCTGATGTGTGAGCTGCTGGATAATCCGTCGGCTACGACGATTGCCGATGCGTCGCCGGAGTTCAGTTGGGTGGTCCATTCCGAGCTGTCTAATGATATCCAGACGGCCTATCAGGTGCTGGTGGCTTCATCACCGGAGAAACTGACGCCCGAACAGGCGGATATGTGGAACAGCGGCAAGGTGTCCTCTGACGCTTCGGTTCAGGTGGTTTATGGCGGCACGGCACTGGCGACCGGCAAAAGCTATTTCTGGAAGGTTCGCACCTGGAATAAAAATAATCAGTCTTCGGACTGGTCGGCGGCTCAGGAGTTCAAGACCGCATCGGCATTTTCGAGCTATTCGACGGCCAAATACGCCCTCGTTCGCACCGAGATTGCCCCCGTGCAGATCAAGACCCTGGCCAACGGACATTATTTCATTGATTTCGGCAAGGATGCCTTCGGGTATCTGCGATGGACAATGCCCAAAGAAAAGACCGTGCTGGCCCGCATCGGCGCCGGCGGCTCCACTGCGGTTCAGTTGACTGCCGAAAACACGACGCCTTCGGGCCAGACCGTTGAAGTTCATTTCGGTGAAAAACTCAAGGACGGCGTCATCGACCGCAACCCCGGCGGGACGATTCGATACTATAAAGTGAACCAGACGCTGGCGGCAGGTACGGCTGAATATGAGATTCATCCGCCCAAAGACAGCCGCAACACCAGCGGTGCCGCGATTCTCATTCCCGCGGACATCGGCGTCATTTGCCCGTTCCGTTATATCGAGATTGTCAATTGTCCGTTCACAGTGACTGCTGACCAGCTCCGGCAGGTTACGATTCATTATCCGTGGAATGATACCGCCAGTGTGTTTGTGTGCGATAACGATGCCCTCAATCAGGTCTGGGAGATATGCAAATACACCATCAAAGCCACCAGTTTTGCCGGCGTGTATGTCGATGGCGACCGCGAGCGGATTCCCTATGAGGCGGATGCCTACATCAACCAGTTGTGCCATTATGCCGCGGACCGCGAATTCAGTCTGGCCCGGTATTCGCATGAATATCTGCTGAGTCATCCGACCTGGCCGACGGAATGGCGGCAGCATTCCATTATGATGGCCTGGGCAGATTATATGTACACCGGCAACACTGAATCACTGGCGGCCCAATATGATGTGCTGAAAAATGACAAGCTGATGCTCGGTTCGGCCCGGGCCGACGGCCTGCTGGACCCCGGTACAACGGATATTGTCGATTGGCCGGCTGGTGAGCGCGATGGGTATGATATGAAACCCATCAACACGGTGGTCAATGCATTTCATTATTTGAATCTGCTGCAGATGAAGCAGATTGCCGAGGTCCTGGGCAAGACTGCTGATGCGGCGACATTTCAGCAGAAGGCCCAGACGGTTTATAATTCGTTCCAGACGGTCTTGTTTAATCCTTCGACGGGGCTGTATATCGACGGCGAAGGGTTGACGCATTCCTCGCTTCATGCCAATATGTGGCCGCTGGCGTTCGGACTGGTGCCGGAAGATAAAAAGGCCGGGGTTGTGGCGTTTGTCAAATCCCGCGGGATGGCGTGCAGTGTGTATGGAGCCCAGTATCTGCTGGAAGCCCTGTATCGGGCCGGCGAGGAGGATTACGCCCTGAGCCTGATGACCTCGACAGCCAAGCGAAGCTGGATGAATATGATTGCTGTCGGCTCGACGATGACGCTGGAGGCCTGGGATATCCAGTATAAAAGCAATCTTGACTGGAACCATGCCTGGGGCGCAGTACCGGGCAATATCATTCCGCGATTTGTGATGGGGATTGAGCCGATGGAACCCGGATTCCGAAAGATACTGATTCAGCCCCGGCCGGGCACGCTGGGCCATGCCGACATAACCACGCCCACCATTCGCGGTGCGGTCAAGGTTTCATTTACCAAGTCCGGGCAGAACGACTACGATTTTACCATCGAACTGCCCGCCAATACCACCGGGCGGTTTGTCCTGCCGGCCAAAAAGACGTATACGGCGGTGATGCTGGACGGAGCACTCGTGACCCCGCAGACGCAGGGTGCGATGCAGTATCTTGACTCCATCGGCTCGGGCGTGCATACGATTACCTGTCAATAACCCAATGAAAGGAAATCAGGATGAGACTTCAGCGTATAGGAATTTGTTTTGCCACTGTCTTTTTGATGGCTGTTCCGGTGTGGGGACAGGGGCGTGTGCCGCAGGATTCCAATGACATCCTCCCGCTGTCGGAAATTTATATGCGGGATGTCTGTATTCTGCCGGATGCTGCAACGCAAACGTATTATATGGTGGGTCCCGGGCGCAACAGTGTGCGGGTTTATACCAGCAGGGATTTAAAAACATGGCAAGGCCCGACGACGGTGTTCAAGACGCCGGACGACATCTGGGGCGATATCCGCGTCGTGAATATCTGGGCTCCGGAGATGCACACGTATAAAGACAAGTATTATTTGTTTCTGACCTTTGATACGCGTAATCCATTCCCCGAACAGTGGCGGGACTGGCTGCCGCGGGTGACACGCGGGTCGCAGGTGCTGGTGTCGGAGTCACCGATGGGGCCGTTCAAGCCCTTTCAAAACCGTTCGACTTTGCCTCCGGATATGATGACGCTGGATGGGACGCTGTGGGTGGAAGACGGCGTGCCCTATATGGTGTTCTGTCACGAGTGGGTTCAGATCAAGGATGGGACGGTTGAATATATTCAGCTTAAAGAAGACCTGTCCGAAACCGTCGGAGAGCCAAGAAGGCTGTTTCATGGCAGCGATGCCAAATGGAGCAGAAAGTCAGATCAGTATGGCTGCCATGTGACAGATGGGCCGTATCTTTATGCCAGCAAATCCGGCAAGCTGTTTATGATCTGGACCAGCGGCGGATATAAGGGCTATACATTGGGCATTGCGATCTCGGAGTCCGGAAAGCTGGCAGGCCCCTGGAGGCAGCAGGATGAACCTGTCTATGAAAAAGACGGCGGTCACGGAATGTTGTTTACCACCTTTGACGGCAAGCTGATGATGGTGCTGCATTCGCCCAATAATCCGCAGGCTCAACCGCATATTTTTGAGATGGAAGATACCGGCCAAACGCTGAGAATTGTCCGCGAATGGACCGGCAAGTGAGGTCTTATTTGATGGGGCGTTTGAGGGCGTCGATGCCGGAAATGACCGTGACGGCGGCCATCAGCCCGAAGGTGATCAGGGTAAACCAGTCGCCCCAGGGACGGGAGACATAGGCCCAGCCGATCAGGACCGTGCCGATGCCAAAGGACTGGAGAAACATCTTGACCTTGCCCCAGACGACGGCGCCGAAATTGATTCCTCGTGATTCGGCGATGTGCCGCAGGGTCTGTACGACAACCTCACGCAGCAGCAGGATGGCTGCGACGGCCCAGCGGATCGTATCCCCGCCCCATTCGGGAAAATGGAAATGGCTCAGCCGGGGCTGGCCGACCATTGCAAAACAGACAAAGGCCCCGCATACCAGGACCTTATCGGCCAGCGGATCCACGGTCCGACCGAATTTGCTGGTGGCATTGAAGCGGCGAGCGATGTGCCCGTCTACAATATCGGTCAGACCTGCAATGACAAACAGAATAAACGCCCCCAAAAGCAGATTGGCGGGTTTTTCCTGTCCGGTTTGCGGCGCATATAAAATCAGGCCGAGAATCACGACCGTCATGCCCAGACGGGCGATCGTCAGGAGGTTGGGTATATGCCGGATAAAACCAGGTTGTCTTGTCGAATTTTCGTTCATAGCCAATTGTAGTATAGTCCCTGCAGGTCGTTGATTCAATGCTCCTTTTGTTTTTTTATCCGACGCACAACCAGGTCGTATTCTTGCTGCCCGATGACTTCGGCTTCGAGGAATGTTCCCGGGGCGACGGAGCTGTTTTCGATGATGCAGACACTGTCGATATGCGGGGCCTGCCCATAAAAGCGTCCGATGACGGCGGATTTGACTTTTTCATCGGCCAGCACCGTCAGGCGGCTTCCGATCCGCTGATGCACCTGGGCAAACGCAATGGTCTGCTGGACCTGCATGATCTGGTCGGTGCGCTGCCGGCGGACCTCTTCGGGCAGTTGCCCCGACAGGTGGGCAGCGGGTGTTCCCGCCTCCGGATAAAATGGAAAACAGCCCAGCGCGTCAAATTTGGCCCACTTGACAAAATCCAGCAATTCATCAAATTGGGCCTGGGTCTCACCCGGAAAGCCCGCAATGACCGTGGTTCGCAGGACAATATCGGGAATAGCGCTGCGGAGCTGTTCGATCAGTCTGGTGGTGCTTTGTCGGGTGTGGGCCCGATGCATGGATTTCAAAATTCCGTCATTGATGTGCTGAATGGGCATATCGACATAATGGACGATTTTGGAACTGCTGGCGATGGTTTCAATCAGTGCTGTATCGATGCCGGCTGGATACAAATACATCAGCCGAATCCATTTCAGCGAAGGGATTTTTTCCAGCTCCCGAAGGAGCTGGACCAGGCCGTCGTTTAATCCTATATCTCGTCCGTAATAATTGCTGTCCTGAGCAATCAGGCTCAGTTCCACCGCACCGTTATCGGCCAGAATGCGAGCCTCATCGAGAATGATATCCATCGGTTTGGAATGAAATTTGCCACGAATGGCCGGGATGGTGCAGAAAGAGCATCGTCGATTGCACCCCTCGCTGATTCGCAGATAGGCCCAGTGTTGGGGGGTAATACGCAGGCGAGTACGGTCATCGGGAGCACTGGAAGCGGTGGGGCCCAGGTAAAGATGTGCCGCAGGGGCGTGGTCTTCGGATTCGATTTCGCGCAGAACCTGCTCGATACTGTCTCGTCCGGCCAGACCGACGATGGCGTCAATGTCTTCGACCTCGTCGAGGAGGTCTTCTCCGAGCCGCTGCGACAGACAGCCGGCTACGATGACTTTGCCGATCCGGCCTTTCTTTTTAAGGCGGACGGCCTTGCGAATTGCCCCAAGGGCCTCTTCCCGGGCGGGGGCGATAAATCCGCAGGTATTAATGATTACAATATCCGCATTGTCCGGATTTGGTGTGAGGATGTATCCGGCCATACCAATCCGAGCCAGCATAGCCTCGGCATCAACCATGTTTTTGGGGCATCCGAGAGCCACAAAACCAACAGTTTTAGATATTTCCTCTCGTTTATGTTTTTTTGGTTTTGCCATAAGGTCAATAAAGTACCATATTTGACGAGTAACGTCTATAGTGATTCTTAATATAGGATATAAGAGGTGGATGAGCGGGATATTTTAAAATTTGTTGAAACTTTTCTCGCTTGTCGAGTCGTCTATATGGCCAAATACACAAGGATGGGACAATTTATTTAAGGATAAAGCAATCCAGTGTGGAGAGAATGCCATCGTTGTGCCGATTCCTTAAAATAATTGAAACCAACTTTTCCCATCCGAACCACAGAGGTATATGAGCAATCGTTTGCTAAAATGGATAAAGAAGTTTTTCTCGTTCCTGCCGGAATCCAGACGGATTGGGCTGGTGAGCGTATCGATTGCGCTGATGGCGGCCGGATGCGGGGAGATGTTTAATAAAAAACCAACCGAAATTGAATCGCGTGCAATTCTGAACGAGTTGGGTCGGGTTCGTGAAAATCCCAATGTGGTCAATGAGCTTCCCGATGTCTATAGTGCTCCGTCGCGTCGCATGGCGGTTGCCGATGGGGTGAAGGTGTTTTATTTTGCCAAGAATACGCCTGTGGCAACGTTGGCGGAGAATGTCAAGGAACTGGGTTTTGTCGTCAGCCAGAATCCTGCGACCAATCAGTTGATTCTGCATTGTCCCGATGATGAACAGGCCGACCGTGTTCTGGAGTATCTGCAGCGTGTGGATGTTCTGCCGATTCAGGTCAATATCGATTGTATGATTCTGGAACGGTTTGGTGATGTAACCAAAGACTGGGCTTCGACGCTGTGGGTAGAGAATCTGTTTGGCGAAGGGATTACCCTGGGCGAGAAAACCAGAGGGACTAGTCCCGCTTTTCCAGGAGCTGAACTTCGGGAGGCAAAACGAGGCGACTTTGGTTTGGACTTTGGTTACTGGATTAATAAGGGACAGAGCGGACACCGGGTCCGGCTGATTGTGGATGCCCTGGTCTCCCGGGGGTATATGAAAATCCTGATGAATCCGACGCTTGAATCGGTCAATGGAAAAGCGGCTAAAGTTGAAATTCGCGATCAAGCCCCGATTACCAAAGCCGTTACCGGCAAAGACAAGGTTCCCTATTACCTGACTGATTATCAATGGGTTGCGGATAGTTTAACGGTGACTCCGTTTGTTTATGCCGATGGGGTTATTGGGCTTAAAACGGCTATTGTTATCGGATCCAAATCCAAACCCGAGGGGGTGGTTCAAAATGCGATTATCACCGAGCGTTCTATTAATATCGAAGAAAACCGGATCGAACCGGGCAAAAGCCTGATTATCGGCGGTATGCGCAAAAGCGAAAACCGGTCTGTGGTGCGGGGAGTGCCGTTTCTCAAGGACCTTCCGGTCATTGGTATCTTGTTTTCCAGCAAGGATTTTGAAGAAAACGCGACAGAGATTATCTTTATTCTGACGCCATCCATTACCTCCGGCGGTATGGACTATTCCCAGATGGCTGCTTCAATCCGTGAAAAACAGCGTATGATTGAGCCGGAAGACAGCCTGACCAGCGTTTTGTCTGACCCGCTTGGGACGGATACCTATGCCCGCTATGTCTCACAGGAGGCTCATAAAGCCGAAGCTGAACGCATCCAGGCGGAGCGGCGGACCCTGGAGGCTCAGCGTGAGGCTCAGGCCCAGCGTCAGCGTGCCGAACAGGCAGTGCGTGACGCTGAAACGCTCAAGTCGCAGGCCCAGCAGGCCCTCCAGCAGGCCGAGCAGGCCAAGCAGCAGATTGAAAACGCCAAAAGCATTGCGGCTCAGGCGGCCGAACAGACCGAAGCCGAGCGGCAGCGCATTCAGCAGCTCCAGCAGGATATGGAAAAGCTCCAGCAGGAAGCTCAGAAGACTTTAGAAGAAGCCCAGAAAGCCTCCGAACAGGCCAAAGAGGCCGAACAAAAGGCCGCCCAATTGGAACAAAAAGCCAAACAGGCTCAGGAACAGCAGGAGCAGGCATTACGCCAGATTGAAAAGATTCAGCAGGGCGATATTCAGCTGCCGGTTCCTGAACAAAGTACTCCAAAGCTTCAGCCGGAACAGCCTTCCGTCTCCACCCCGGTCGACAATCCGGCAGCACCCGCAGCTCAGGAATCGCAGCCGGCTGAGCCCCAAACGCCGGCTCCTGTACAGCCTGCGCCGCAGCCGGAGATGCCGGCGTCTTCAGAAGACGCGGCGCCGGAGCCTGTACCTGCCGATCCTGCCGCTCAGTCGGACCCGGGGCAGCCATTGCCTCCGGCTCAGGCGGACACTCCAGCGGCACCAGCTCAGCCTGAACAATCGGCTCCGGCTCAACCTACTCCGGCCCCTGCACCCCAGCAGCCGGCTCAGGAAAATAACCCTCAGTCAACCTCTGGTACTCCGGTACAATGAAATACAAGACCGCATCATCTCTGGAATCGAATCGCGGCAGGACGACTGCATTCCTGACCGTCCTGCTGTCTGCTGCATGCGGGATGGTCCTGAGCGGCTGCGGCGATTTCTTCAACACCAAACCGACGGAACTTGAATCGCGTGTGGTGCTGGACGAACTCAGCCAGGTACGCGAAAGCCAGCATATTGCCAATCCGCTGCCGGAAGTGTATCGTCAGCCGCCGTCGCGTGTGTCGATTGCCGACGGGGTCAAGCTGTTTTATTTCGCCCGGCATTTGCCCGTCAAGCAGCTGGCTGATCTGACAGCCCAGCAGCTCAAGTTAAAGATTGCCCAGAATCCGGCCACCAACCAGCTTGTTGTGTATTGTGCCGATGATGCTCAGGCGGATATGGCTGAGCAGTACCTGGAAATGATTGATGTGCCGCCGGTGCAGGTCAATATTGACTGCCTGATTTTGGAACGGTTTGGTGATGTGACCATGGACTGGGCAACGACGCTGTTTGTCCAGAATTTCCTGGGTGAAGAAATCACCCTCGGCGAGAAAACGGGCGGAAAAACACCGGCATTTCCGGGCGCAGAGCTTCGCGAAACAAAACGCAAGGAGTTTGGTCTGGATGTCGGCTACTGGCTCAACCGCAACAAAGATGGTCATAAAGTGCGTACGGTGGTGGATTTGCTCGTTTCACGCGGCTACCTCAAAGTACTGCTCAACCCCCAGCTTGAAACCATCAATGGTCAGAAGGCGACAGTCACCATCAGGGACTTTGCACCGATTGAAAAAATGCAGACCGCCACAGGCGGATACAATGATGTGTATAATATTACCGAGTATGTGTGGGTTGAGAATACGCTGACCGTTACGCCGCATGTGTTTGCCGATGGTTCTATCGGGCTGACTACCAGCATCAAAGTTGGCTCCCGTTCCAAACCCGAGGGGGTGGTGCAAAATCCGATTATTACCGAACGCTCCATCAATGTGGAAGAAAATCGGATTGAACGCGGCAAGAGTCTGATTATCGGCGGGATGCGGAAAAGTGAAAAACGCGATGTCATCCGCGGGGCCCCGTTCTTCAAGGATTTACCCATTATCGGCGTGCTGTTTTCGAGTCGGGATTTCGAAGAAAAAGGTACTGAAATCATATTCATCCTGACACCCAGCATTTCCAGCGGTTCGCGCGACCATAAGGAAGTGGTCGGTGAAATCCGTACCCGCTATGCCGATCCTGATATCAAGACCGGTATCAGGGAAACCCTCAAGGATCCGCTGGGCAGTGCGACTTATGCCAGTATTGTGGAAAAGGAAGCGGTGCAGGCGGAAATGGAGCGGGTCAATTCGGAATTGCTGCGTCAGCAGGCCGAAAACAGGGCCGCCGCCGAAAAACAGCTTGCCGACGGGGCCAGTAAGGAGGCTGCACGTCTGCGGCTGGAAGCCCAGAAGCTCCAGGCACAGGCGGAAAAAGAGATGGCCGAAGCCCAGAAAATGACCCAGCAGGCTCAGGCGGCCCAGACGGCCAAAGAGACCGAAAAGGCCAAAGCTGCTGAGCTGGAAGCTCTGCGTCAGAAAGCCCTGCTTGAGGCCCAGAATGCCCGAGCTGCCGCCGAAGCCGCTCAGAATGCCGCCCTGGCTGCCGCTCAGAAAGCGGCTGCTCAGGAAGCTCGTGCCAACAAAGCGATTGAGGAGGCTTTGAAAGCTCAGGCTGCTGCACGGCAGGCTGCCGAAGAAGCTGCCGAAAAAGCCCGCAAAGCGGAAGCCGAACGCCGTGCCCGACTGGAAGCTGAACAGAA
>JAWRKM010000009.1:0-3389 GCA_040306945.1 Anaerohalosphaeraceae bacterium | reverse complement strand
CTGGCCGGAGATGTTGATGCCGATTTCTTCCATGACGGTATAGACCAGCGGATGGATCGGCGCGGGATATAGTCCAGCACTGTAGATATCGAAACGATCTCCGGCCATGTGACGCAGGAGGCCTTCGGCCATCTGGCTGCGGCAGGAATTATGTTTGCAGAAGAATAACACGCGTTGTTTTCTGGTCATCGGTCACCTCGCTTCCATAGGTTGGGTGAGATTGTCGGGCAAACCTGCGACGAAGCTGCGGATTTCATCGCGGACGCGACGGTAGCAATCGAGTGCGGCCTGCTCGGTTTTGGCTTCTTTGGCAAGCCGCGGCGGATCGTCGAAACCCACGTGGACGATTTTAGCCTGACCGGCAAACAGCGGACAGCTTTCATGGGCATGGTCACAGACGGTAATGACATAATCAAACTGGATATGCTTGAGGTCATCGACATGTTTGGACCGCTGGGTGGTTATATCCACGCCTGCTTCAGCCATGACGCGGACGGCGTTGGGATTGAGACCATGCGTTTCGATGCCTGCCGAATAGGCTTCGATGAGGTCTGATTTGAGATGGCGTGCCCAGCCTTCAGCCATTTGGCTGCGGCAGGAATTGCCAGTGCACAGGAACAGAATTTTCAGTTTTGGCTTTTCTTGCGGCATAATTGCTCCGGTTCGATGGTGAGAGTTTCCTGAAGACGCTGGCGGTCCCGGCGGATTTGCTCGTCATTGCATAAAGTGCTGTTTATCCATTCGAGAGCCTGTCTGACTTCGGGCGAGCTGTCATCGTTTGACCAGGCGAAGTGCATCCAGCGACCCTGCTTTCGGCTGGTGACCAGGCCGGCCTGCTGGAGGATAGACATGTGTTTGGAGATTGTGGATGGGGCAAGTCCTAATATTTCCACGATCTGGCACAGGCACAAGGGACCCTCAGCCAAAAGCATCAAGGCTCGCAAACGGGTTTCGTCGGCCAGGGCCTTGGCGATAGTAACGGTGATTTTAAAATTATTATTTCTATGATTCGTCATATAACGAAATATAGCATCTATATCCGAGTTGTTCAATAGGAATTGTGTTAGAATTGAATTAGAAAAGACGAAGGCTTCCTTATCTTTATGTTTTTAAATAAGTTACATTATTTTATGTGATTTTTATGGAATCTAAAAAAATCGAAAAAATACGTAGTTTCCACAATAGATTTAAAAATACAAAAATCGTAAAATCAGGGAGCAAATAGCCCGAAGAATAGAATAATGTGTGTTGAAACCCTTCTGGAGAAAAGTGTTAAGCAGCAGAGGTAAGCCGGAGTCTATTTGCAAAAGAGCAAAGAGGATTTTTCCTCTTCATCAACGCGGTCGGACTTGCCCCTGTCAGGACAAGTCCGGCAGACTGCCATCACAGAGGCGTGCTCTGTGTTTTATGACAATTGAATAAAGGGAGCCATGATGAGACAGATTTTTGTTTTAGCAACGTTGCTGGTCGTGAGTCATCTGAGTGTTGGGGGATTGGTTGAGATTCATGATTTTCCGGGGCAATATGCAGGGTTTGTGCAGGAGGACGATTTGCAAGTCCCGTTCACGGACAATGTGAATTTGCTGGATACCTTTGTGCATAGTGCGGCCTATACCAACGGCCAAACCTATGTTTATCTGTATCAGGTGACTAACATGAATTATACCAAGGTGCTGCATCGGTTCTCGGCAGCAGACTTTGATGGGTTAAATTCAGGCACGGTAATGGGTTATCTGTCAGAAGACAGTGCGGTGCCGCTGGGATTCCTGGCCGGAGGGGTTGAGCCGGTTTCGGGTGATATCTACGGCAAAACCTTTGGTTTTTCGTTTGAACTGCTGCCCAGGCAGTTCAGTACTGTTCTGCTGGTCGAAAGCCCTTATGCCCCGTCGGTAATTACGGGATATTTGCAAAACGGCGGCCAGGCCTGGGGCAATGTGCTGGGAGCAGCCATTCCGGAGCCGACAAGTCTTGGGCTATTCCTAATAGGGACACTGTTTGCCTCAAAAAAATGGAGGTCATAAGCTTGGTATGATGTTCCAGCTCAGAAAAAGCCTGAAAAATCTCCATTTTTCAGGCTTTTCTTATTCCCATTAGACGGTTGTGATTTTAGTCACAATATGAATCCGTGTTTCTTTGGTGCCCGAAAAAAAGAGAACTCCGAAATTTAAAATCAGTATTAAAACGGATTATATCGGTAAAAATTCCTATAAAGTCTTGCGTTATGCGGAATGACTTTGCTATAATACCTTCGGTAAAAGCTTCATTCAGTATAGGTCTTGCTGGATTTAGGATGTCATTTTAGGGAATGCGTCAGGACTCTTTGTTTGGAGTGAGTGTATGGGGTCAGATTCAAGGGCGGACCAGGGGTCGGCAGATCGATGTCAGGGTGAATCCTCTTCTGAGTTGCAGTCTGTTCATTCCTTCCCTCCGATTGCAAATACTTTAAGTCGGCATCCGGGTGAGCTGCTTGACTACTTTCGCAGCCTTGCCGATTCCGTCAGGGATGGACTATTTGTCCTGGAGGAACAGGGGCGTTTCGAATATGCCAATCCAACAGGGCTTGACGTCCTTAAATGGCCTCAGCATGAAGTGCTGGGGCATCATTTTCTGAAATTAATTGCTCCGGATTATTATCTTCAGGCGATGAAGGCCTGGCAGGATGTTGTTGCCGGCAACCAGGGAACCGTGGAATTGGAAGTGATACAGGGGGATGGCGGCAGACGGCACCTGCTGGTAGGGTATTGTCCTCTGAACCACTACGGCGCTCGTAAATACAGCGTCAGTTTTCTGGATATCGGGCGCCTCAAGAGTCTGGAACAGCAGCTTCGCCGTGCTCAGGAGCAGGTGGAATCGCTTTATCAGCAGCAGAATGACTATTTGCATCAGATAGAGCGTCAATATTACAGTCTGTTGGAAAACGCCGGCTACCTTGCAGTCATTCTGGATGAAGAGGGTGTGTATGTGTACGGCAATCCTGTGGCGGAACAGTATCTGGGATTAAAGCAGGGCCAGCTAACCGGCCGGCATATCTGCGAAGTCTTTGGCCCGGAACAGGGCCGGCAGCGACTGGCCATGATCCCACAGATACTGGCTGGTCAGGTGACCCATTTTGAAGACAAACTTACCATTGACGGCAAGGCGCTGTATTTTGATATTCATTGCTGGCCGTTGCACACCGACAGCGGCCAGAAACGCCGGGTTCTGCTGTTTGCGGCCGATATTACCAAATCAAAAAAAACACAGGAAGCTCTGCATCGGAGCGAGGAGCTGTTTCGGACGATATTCAATTCCTCCAATGACTGTATTGTGATCTGGGATCGGAATTATCAGTTTATTGATGCGAATACGTCTGCGGTTGCTTTTATGCGGCGGGAACGCAGCCAGGTGGT
>JAWRKM010000008.1:0-2510 GCA_040306945.1 Anaerohalosphaeraceae bacterium | reverse complement strand
GGCGGGCATATCAAACAATTGATACTTGATGGAACTGCTTCCCGCGTTAATTACCAGCACTTTCATTTTAGCAACCTTTCCACAGCATACGGATGAACCGCATACCATTAAATAGTACCTACGGAAAGCGCAATAGTATATCGATTTAACACGGCAAAAACCAGTCTTTTTTAAGAAATTCCTGCCCGTTTTTGATTCCATAAAAAAGCCTGAACGCTCAGCTCAGGCTTTTGGATAACACTTGAGAGACTAAGGACTTAGACGTAAACCCTGGGTCGAACCGGGGACGACTCTGCAATCTGATGATACAGGCCGTCGGAAGAGGACAGCGTTTGGGCGGTTAAGACGCAGCGATGGGCAGACGGCCGGCTTGTCATCCCGGCGATGATTTCCAGTTGGCTGATGACTTCATTGAGGCGTCCGGCCTGGGCGTTGAGCTGTTCGGCTGCCGAGGCGCTGCTTTGAGCGACAGAAGCGTTCTGCTGGGTGGTGTTGCCCATTTGGGAAACCGCCTGACTGATTTGCCCGACACCCTGTGCCTGTTCATTGCTGCCGGCGGCAATTTCACCGACCAGGTCGGTCGTCTGGGCAATCTTAGCGACAATTTCATCGAGCGACGTCTTGACCTGTCCGCAGATGGCGACACCCTTGCGAGCATAGCTGACCGATTGTTCAATCAGACCGGCTGTATTTTGAGCGGCCTCGGCCGAACGCATGGCCAGGTTACGGACTTCTTCGGCCACGACAGCAAACCCCTTGCCCGCTTCACCCGCTCGAGCAGCTTCAACGGCGGCATTCAGGGCCAGCAGATTCGTCTGAAAGGCAATTTCATCAATCACTTTCAGAATTTTAGCGGTTTCATCCGAAGACTTGTGGATATCACCAATGGCCTGGGCCATCTGATTCATTGCCTCAGAGCCGTGATTGGCGGCTTTTCGTGCCGCGGCTGCAAGAACGCTGGCCTGTTTGGCGTTGTCGGCGTTCTGCCGGGTCATTGAGGACATCTCTTCAAGACTGGCTGAGGTTTCTTGAAGCCCCGCAGCCTGTTCGGTCGTGGCGTTAGCCAGGGATTGCGAGTGGCCGGAGACGTCAGAGGCAGCCTCCGCAATCTGGTCGGAACTGCTGCGAATGCTTTGGGTGACGGCCGACAGAGACCGCACCAGTCCCCGCGTAATCCACAGAATATAACCGCCCAGCAGAACGGTACCACCGGCCAGCAGCGACAGCATCAGGATGGTACGGCTGCGGATAATCCCCGCAGCCATGATTTCGTCATCGGTGTTGCGCTGGGTGGCCATCTGTACAACCGAGTCAATAGCACTGCGGTGTGTTTCGTAGGCATCGTGAATAGGACCATAGGCCAGCGCGCCAGCGGTATCATAATCGCCGCGTTTGACCGCCGGGATGAGTTTGTCATGAACCTGTTGGTAAAACATCATCGCAGGCTGGTAGGATTTATCCACCAGCGCCGTTTTCATCGCATCCGCTTCAAGCGTATCAATCCAGAACCGATGGCGGGCTTGATAGTCTTTATATAATGCATCTTCTTTTTCAATGAGGGCATTCAGATGTTCCGGCGAGGTCGTTCCCAGCATTTGCAGTACGACCAGATACGTCTCGACAATATATTCGGGTGGCGGAAGAATGTCAGCAATCAGGTCTTTGCCCTGGACAATCCGTTTATACATGTTGCCATTAACGCGAAGGGTATTTAACGTGTGAAAGGAAATCATTGCATACCCGACAAAAATGACGAGAGTGATACTCCCAATGGCAGTCATCTTCTTGCGCATACTGGCGGCGGTCTGTCTCATTATGGTAAATCCTTTCAACAAATAATACCTGTTATTTGTCAGTTTGGTGTTCTTTGGAGGGCCACAAGTCCTGCCGTCATGCTCGGGGTACTTCGACCAGGATAGACGAGAGGATAATTGAATTCTAATACACCGTATATAAATTAGGGACTAATTCTCATGAATGCCCCGTAAAAATACTGATTACTTTAGCCTTCTCTGGATTCCCGCAAAGATTCAAGACGGGATTGAACCAATTTGGAAGCAACCGACTAAAGTAACCCTCGTGTTTGCGGATGGCACAATTGAATCGCCCCTATGTGTTTGCTAATACCATAACTGAATGTTGGGCCAAACCCCCGTGGTTGCCCTTTCGCCGATCGCTGACCGCTGGAAACCGGCATAGAGCATCTATTTCAAGAACACCAAGAAATATCAGATAAGGCTTGTCCAAAGGGAAAAAATGGGTACACTTATGGATTACAGGAGTACTTTGTCTGGAGCCAAACTATGGATGATGTAAGTCGATTTATCGAGGTAATCCGCCAGGGATACACGTGCATTTCCATCGTCACCCACGAGGAATACGAGGCACTGGACGTCATTCGTCATGCGGCCGAGAAACTCGAATACAAAATGCAAATCTGGTCGGTGGGACGAGGGATCCGCGACGGCTTTTTCCCCGTCCTGCCCAGTTTCGGCGAGCAGGAACAAAAA
>JAWRKM010000007.1:0-9552 GCA_040306945.1 Anaerohalosphaeraceae bacterium | reverse complement strand
AACCTTCATTCCGACCCCCGGCAGTTGTTTTAAATGGAATTCTATCCACTAAAAGTCTGAGCGGCGTTTTTCTACGGCGCGGTTGGCCTGGTTGGTCAGGAGACAATCGATAATCCCCTGCAGGCGGGCGGTGGTTTCCGGGGGGAACTGATGTTTCTGGGCAAGCTCAAGCACAAAGTTGAGGGCTTTACAGCTATAGAAATCCCGGTTTTCGATGCTTTCCATCTCAATAATCCCCACGCTTTCATCGCGAGTCTGTTCGACATACAGGGAATAGACAAAACAAATCTCCGTCCGCGGACATAACAATAGCTTTTGCATACCTGTCCTTTCGCACCTGTCGTTGTGCTGGAATACCTTCTTGCCACCCTGCCGGTCTCTATTGGTGCCTTCTTATTGTAGCAGAAATCATCCTGGAATGGAAAACATAAAATTTGTCGGAATCCGAGTTTGTAACTGCTTCCAAGAAGCTTTCGTCTGAATAGAACAGGCCGGTAGTGTTGTAATGAAATGCGGCTGCAATGAGGCTTGATCTGTGCAACTGGAAGGAATTTGTTTGCGAGGTAGAATAATGGCGATTCGGAATACGGTTTTTGTGTTTGGAATTATAGCGGTCATTGCGGGCATGTGCGACACGCTTGCAGCGCAGCGGCAGACAGAACAGCTTGACCGCGGGCTGGTTGCGGTAGTGGCCCAAGAGGGCAAGGTCTATTTGGGGTGGCGGTTATTAAATACCGACCGGACCGGGATTTCCTTTAATCTCTATCGCCAAACAGAAGATGCTCAGCCGATCAAACTCAATCCCGAGCCGCTGACCCGGACGACAGATTTTCTTGATACTACCGCTCCGATGGACAAGGCTAATCGCTGGTGGGTCTGCCCGGTTCTCGACGGCAAGGAACAGGCTCCCGAGGGTAAAACGGATTTAGCCGCCCACGCACCGGTCAAACCTTACATCGCCATCCCACTGCAGGGCAAATACATATGCAATAAGGTCGCCATCGCAGACCTGAATGGCGATGGGCAATATGATTATATCATCAAGCAGCCTCATCAGACGAGCGACCCAGGGGTCTGGCAGCCCAGCACGGATACCTGGAAAGTCGAGGCATATCTGCATGACGGCACATTCCTGTGGCGGAAGGATCTGGGTTGGAATATCGAACAGGGCATCTGGTGGTCGCCGATGGTGGTGTATGATTTCGACGGCGACGGCAAGGCGGAAGTTGCACTCAAAACCGCCCCACTGGAGCCGGATTATCGTGAAAAGGAAGGCGAGTTGGCCGGCCGGGTTTGTTCGGGGCCGGAGTATTGTACGATTCTGGACGGGATGACCGGCAAGGAGATCGACCGCGTGGACTGGCCCGCCCGCGGGAAGATACAGGATTGGGGCGATGCTAAAAACAATCGGGCCTCGCGGCATTTGATGGGGATGGCATATCTGGACGGCAAACGGCCCAGTCTGCTGGTGGCTCGCGGAACCTACACGACGATGCGCGTGGATGCATATAACCTGGACAACAAGACACTCAAGCTGGTCTGGAGCTGGAACGGTGATAACGAGAATCCGCCCGTCCGCGGACAAGGCATGCACGGGATGCATGCGGCTGATATTGATGCGGACGGCAGGGATGAAATCATCCTGGGTGCTGCGGTGCTGGATGATACGGGTCAATGCCTGTGGAATACGCGGCTGGGGCATCCGGATGCCTGCTATGTGACCGATATTCTGCCCGACCGGCCGGGACTGGAAATTATCTTCGGTATCGAACCGCCTCAAAAGAAAAATGGTATCTGCCTGGCTGATGCACGCACCGGAGAAATTCTTTGGGGGAGAAAGGAACCGACAACGCATGTCCATTCGCAGGGGGTGTTTGGCGATTATGACCCGGCCAATCCGGGGATGGAATTTTATGCTCGTGAAAAGGAACTTCCGCAGCATTATCTGTATGGCATGGACGGTACGCTGCTGTCGGAAGACCCGCTGCCCGGCGGGTCGGTGATCACACTGTACTGGGCCGAGGGCGCGACAAAACTACTGGCCGGGCGTGGACGCATTCAGCATTACAAGGGCGACCGGGTTGGCAATTACGCAGGACAGATTCTGGCCGTGGCCGACTGCTTCGGTGACTGGCGGGAGGAGATAATTACCGTCGTCGAAGGCGAACTGCGGATTTATACCACGACGATCCCCGCCAAAAACCGTCGTGTCACCCTGATGCAGGACCCCATTTATCGTAATGATGTGGCGATGGTCTCGATGGGCTATCTCTACCCGCCGCAGTTAAGCTACTATATGAAGGATTGATGATTGACACACCTGCCTTGGCTGCTCACAAAACACAAACACAGTCGCCTGTTTGCGAACTCCTGTGATGTGCCTAACCCGTGGTATTGGAGGGCCGCCCTGGACGAGTGGGAAAAGGCCGACCGGCAGGTCCTGAGGCTGTTTGTGTCTTCCTGGCTGAATAACATCTATTATCCCTGGATTTATGCTTGATTCCGGAACACTTTGCGGGATACAATTCTTTTTGCAGCGAACAGAATACTCTTCATTGATGCCTATGTAACAAGAGAATTCGTTTTTCAGGGAGTTTTTATGCGTACCGGACCTGCCTTGCGTTTTCGGCCTTTTGTATCGATTCTGACGGGATTTTCGTTTGCGGCGGTCGTTATCACCGGAGGGGTGCTGTTTGTTACTCCGCCGGGACGTGTGGCCAACTGGAGCAACTGGACGGTCTGGGGGCTGAGCAAACAGGAATGGTCGGCGCTGCATATCTGTTTTTGCGTCCTTTTTACGATCGCTTCGGCTGTCCATATCATCTTGAATATCAGGCCGCTGGTGAATTATTTTGTCAGCCGGATTCAGTCGGCTCGACGGCTGCGGTATGAATGGATCGGGGCCTTGCTGCTGTGCAGCATTACCGCGTGGGGGTCATTGAGACCGTTTGCGCCATTCAGTTCGCTGCTGCGTCTGAATACCACACTCAAAAACAGCTGGAGTTCGCCAGCCGGACAACAGCCGCCGGTACCGCATGCGGAATCGCTGACTGTGACCCAGCTGGCTGAGCAGGCAGAGATTCCCGTTAATACGATTCTTGGGAATCTCAGGAATGCAGGCATTGCAGCCGGGCCGGAGGATATCTTTGGGACGATCGCACAGCAGGCCGGATATTCCCCCGAAGAGCTATATATGCTTGCTGCCGGAAAGACGGACGCACGCGGTCGTGGTCAGCGTCGCGGGGGCCGCGGAGGGCAAGATGAAGATGGAGGCAGAGGCGGTACGGGCAGTGGAGGATTTGGACAGCAAACGTTGCGGCAGCTTTGCCAGGAATCCAATCTGGATATCAATGCAGCCCTGGAAACATTGCGTCAGGCAGGCATTACGGCCTCTGCGGATCAAACTATCCGGCAGGTCGCCGACGAAAACAACATCCGTCCCGGCCAGATTCGGCAATTGCTTTTGCGGCAGTAAACCGGCAGCATCCAGGCACATCGGGCTAATTGGCCTGAACAATCACACGGAACTGGTCGATCCAGGGGCCGCTGCTGATTTCAAACGACAAGGTTTTGCGATCGGGGCTGATGGTAATGACATCGTGGGCCATTTGTTCATCGGCACCGGCATTGCGATTGTCCAGTCCGCGATCTTTTTCCCGCTGCATGAACACCGGATAGTCGAAGCCTTCGATACCCACGATGGCATCCGTATCCTTGAGTTTCTGATAATGGCCAATGACGCCGAGGATCGGTTTGCTGAAGGTAATCTGGCCGGTCAGCTTACGGTAGTTTTTCCAGTTTTTCGGCCCTTCCTGATTGAAAAACAGCAGGTAGCTGTTGACCTTTTTGCCCGCGGCAACCAGCGGCCGGTGCTGGGGGGTGTAGCGTTCACAGCGTCCGGGTTTGTTGATATCCACCGGCAACGGTTTTTCAAGAATCAGGTTTTGCCGTTCGGGCATCAGAAACAATTTTTCATCGCTGCGAAATAATTCAAATGGCTGGGGCGCAGCCGGGGGTACAAATTCAATCTTTTCGGACAATTCATCCACACCATTGGTCAACGGCCACAGCTCATGATATTCAGCATGGTCATAGGGCACGGTTTCGAGTTCCTTCTGGCCGGGACGGATACGGGCACTGCTGCCTTTTTTGAGCAGAATGGCTTTGTCGCCCGATTTGGGGATGGGCTGTTTGACGGCCACAGCTCCCTCAAAAACCGAGACGCTGGACTGGCCGTCTTTGGCGACTTTGACCCCAAAAGAGGTCCCCAGGTCGATGACATCCATCATGGCAGTGCGAACGGTAAACAGGCTGCCGGGATTATTGACCTTGGCACTGATTTTGCCCTGCTCGAGCTTGAGGGTGTTGTCATCAATCAGCTCGAATCGGCTTGGCCCAGCCAGAATGACGACCGTCTCGTCCGGCATCCGCAGACGCATTCGGCCGGATCTCAGGGCAAAACTGCCCCGTTTGAGCATCTGGCCGACTTCGGGAATCTGACCCGATTCCCAGCACGCATTATTGATGTAGGTGACTTTGGCGATATCCGGCGGGGCCGGCCAGACTGCCATGAACAGTCCCACCATCAGCAGGACTGTCGCCGCGACGGCGAGCCATTGTCGGACTGACCCGCGGCTCGACAAGGCGGATTGGGCCAGATGAGACTTGAATCCATTCTGAATAAGCTGATCGGTCTGGCTTTCGGCACGGCGATAGAGTTCAAAGATCACCTGACCGCGGGTCTGCATTTCATAGAATGCGTCCCGCTTGCGGCTGTCGTCGAGCATTTGGGCTTCAAGAATCCGCATCTGTTCAGGGGTGATGGTGCCGTCCTGATACTGAAGCAGGCGAATAAGAAACTCCTGCGGCAGATCGAATGGTTCGTTTTTTTCGGTCATTGGGTTATTGCTCATGGGCCACTTTTCGTCGGACACACAGGCCCAGTTGTTTGTGGATACGGGCCAGGGCCTGATAAATCGTTTCGGCCTTGCGTTTCATATATTCGGCGACTTCGATGCCGCTCATGCCGTTGAAGTATCGCAAGCGGATAATTGTACGATTGTTTTCGGTCAGGCGTTTGAGACAGTCGGCCAGGGCATCCATCGCGACGGAGTTGTCTTTGCAATCATGGGTCGGCCATTCATGCTGGAGGATATCCAGCAGACGTTGGCTGAGGATGAGTCCGTCGCTTCGGCTGGCACGGAGGAAGTCGATAGCCTTATTCCGACTGGCCATCCGCGCCCACCGCATCAGGTGTGCAAAATCCGTGAAGGTCTCGGCCAGTGAAATCGCCTTGACGCAGACCTCCTGAAACACATCTTCAGCCGACTGGTAATCCCGCGTAATCGACGAGATAAAGGCCGTCAGTAGAATCTGTTCTTTTAATAAGTGTCCGGCAACTTGTTCTTTAGTCAACATACCCATCCATATTAACATATCCTATGGTATGACGGCAAAAAAACCGATTTCTCGACACAAAATCCCAAAAGGATTGCATCCGTGGGCTAAATTTGGATAAACTTCTTCCCAAAATCCAGGTCGTTATTTATGATTTTGGATGCAATAGAAAGGATTTCAAGTGACCCAAACGGCTCAAAATATAGACTTGACGACTCCAGTTCAATACCTCAAAGGTGTTGGCCCGGGGCGGGCGGCGGCGTTTAGCGACCTGGGCGTTCAGACGGTCGCAGACCTGCTGGGATATTTTCCGCGGGACTGGACGTTTGTGCCGGAGCCGGTACTCATAGGCGATTTAAAGCCGGGCAAGCTGGTCTGTACTGTCGGGATGGTCGAGCGAACAGACTGGCAGCCATATCGTCGTAAGCCCTTTTTTGAAGCAATCTTAGCAGACAAGACCGGTCTTTGTCGAATCCTTTGGTTTAATGGAAAATACCTGATTAACCAGCTTGAGCCGGGGAAGATTCTGCTGGTTTACGGGAAAGTCGATTTTTATCGTCATCAACTCCAGTTCAGTAATCCGAAGTTCCATATCCTGCACCCTGACCAGCCGCGCGACAGTGAAGCGTTCAGCGGCCCCATTTATCCGGCCAGCACTAACTTGCCTTCGTGGCAAATCAAACGGGTGGTTAAGGCTAATATAGATGCCATAAGTCCGTTAATGCCGGAGCTGTTTGAAAAGCCATTTCTCAAGAAAAACGACCTTATTAGTCGCCAAAAAGCATATGAATGGATTCATAATCCCCCCGACGAGAAACACTTGGCCAAGGCCAAACGGCGGCTCAAATACGATGAACTATTCCTGATGCAGTTGGGTTTGGCGTTGAAGCGACATCATCTGCGCCATACGGCGCCATCGACCCCGCTGGTCTGGAATGAAACGATTGACCATCGGATACGCAGACGATTTCCATTCCTGTTGACCGCTGACCAGGACAAGGCGATTGGGGAAATTGTTGCGGATTTGAATCAGTCGGTACCGATGAATCGCCTGCTGCAGGGTGATGTCGGCAGCGGCAAAACCGTCGTTGCCCTGTATGCGGCACTGGTGGCGGTTGCCAACAAGCAGCAGGTGGCGATCATGGCCCCAACCGAAATTCTGGCCCGGCAGCATTTTTTGAGTATTGAAAAATACCTTAAAAACAGTCAGGTCCGACGTGGACTACTGATTGGCGGGATGCCTGCGGTCAAGCGGGGGGCACTGCTGCATCAAATCGCCAGCGGCGATGTGGATATCGTAGTCGGAACCGTAGCTCTGGTACAGCAGGATGTGGATTTTGATAACCTGGGGCTGGTGATTATCGACGAACAGCATAAATTCGGCGTACACCAGCGGGCCATGCTGCGAAAAGGCAAATCGCCGCATTGTCTGGTGATGACCGCAACACCGATTCCGCGGACACTGACGATGACGGCCTTTGGCGATCTGGATGTGTCGATTATCGAACACTGCCCGCCGGGACGCGGGGAAGTCATTACCCGTCATGTCCATCCCAAGGACCGTATGGCAGCGTTTGAATTCATCCGCAAGCAGATTCGCGCCGGACGGCAGGCATACTTTGTCTATCCCCGCATCGACGCGGAAACGACCGCCGAAATCCCCAACGGCGATATCAAGGCGGCAGTGGACGAGCATCGGTTTTTGAGCCAGAAGGTCTTTCCGGAATATCACATCGCCCTGCTGCACGGACAGATGACCACCGAGCAAAAGAAACAAATTATGGGGGATTTCCGCTCAGGGAAAATCCAGGCTCTGGTTTCCACGGTGGTCATCGAAGTCGGGGTCGATGTTCCCAACGCCACCATTATGGTTATTGAAAACGCCGAGCGATTCGGGCTTGCCCAGCTTCACCAGCTTCGCGGACGTATCGGGCGGGGAAGCAACCGGTCCTATTGCTTTCTGTTCTCCCAGAGCGACGATCCGATTGCCCAGGATCGACTGGCCATCATGACACGCAGCAATAATGGCTTTGAAATCGCCGAACAGGACCTGCGGTTGCGCGGGCCGGGCGAATTATTCAGTACCCGACAGCATGGGCTGGGAGATTTGAAAATCGCCAATATTGTGGAGGATTTCGACCTGTTAAATCTGGCTCGTCGGGATGCGTTTGAGATAATCGACAAGGATCCGAATCTGAACCGGCCGGAACACGCTGAACTCCGCAAGACTCTGATTGAAAAATTCGGCAGCTCGCTTGGGCTGGTGGACGTAGGATAATTTTCTGGATTTTCCAGTCCAAAACCAGTAAAAATTACTATCAAATCGTACGACTATCCTACACTCTGTATCGACAACGTCGAGACAACCTGGTGCCATGAAAATTGAATATAAGAATAAAACACTCGAAAAGACCGTCATTGCCCTGAATTGCATTGCAATTCTGGCTGTTGCCACGACTTTTGTGATGCTGTTTGGGTTTGATGTGCCGCCCATGCCGCGAATGCTGCTGCGATATATTGACGGGGGGCTTTTCTTTTTCTTCTTTACCGAAAAAATTATCCGCTATTTTAATGCCGTCACCAAGCGGGATTATCTGCGAATGTACTGGTTTGAAATTCCGCTGCTGGCGGTGGTGTTGTTTGCGATTATCGGAGCGGGCCGGTGGTACACCGGGGCATCGGTGCGGGAGTTCTCGCTGGATGTCATCAGTATCTATCTGGCCTTTCAGGTCATCGATAAACTGTGCCGCAGTGTGGTCAATATTGCCTCCGCAGGCCACAACCCGGCGCGGGCTTTGACCAGCGTGTTTGCGGCCCTGATTCTGGCGGGGGCTGGCCTTCTGATGCTTCCCAAGGCTCATAACTTACCCCGAATGAGTTTTACTGATGCGGTCTTTACTGCCACCAGCGCCACGTGTGTAACGGGGCTGATCGTCAAAGATACCGGCACGGACTTTACGATGTTTGGACAAGTCGTCATTCTGTTTTTGATTCAGCTGGGAGGGCTTGGCATTGTGATATTCGGAGCGGTGCTGGGACTGATGCTGGGCCAGTCGCTGACGGTACGGGAGTCCGCCGTCATGCAGGACATCATCAGTGCTGATACGTTGCATCGAATTGTACGGATGATCGGCTTTATTTTTACATTTACGATCATTATTGAATCCATCGGGGCCGTCTGCCTGTTTCCGATGTGGAATAACATCCCGGGGGCGTCCGGCGACATGGCCATTACCTGGTTCCATAGCCTTTTTCATTCCGTCAGTGCCTTCTGCAATGCGGGCTTTGCTTTGTACTCCAACAACCTGATGCATTTCCACTCCATGCCGGAGGTTTACCTGGTCATCGTTCCGCTGATTATTCTGGGGGGATTGGGGTTCAGTGTATTGTACAATCTGGCCGATATGATCACCAGCCGCATCGCCTCCTGGTTCAGTAAAGGCCATCACCTGGTGGACCTGCTCCACACGTCTTCCCCCAAACGGCTGCATCTGCAAACCAAGATAGTTTTGACTGTTACGGCCATATTAATTGGGGCAGGCACAGGTTTGCTGTGGCTGTTCGAATCCTGCTCGCAGAATCCCAGTGCCGACAAGGGAATCCTGGCCGCTTTTTTTCAGTCGGTCACAGCACGCACGGCGGGTTTCAATACCGTTAACATCGCCGCGTTGTCTGACGGGAGCAAACTGGTGCTGATTCTGCTGATGTTCATCGGGGGTTCCCCCGGTTCCTGTGCCGGAGGCATCAAAACCACCACCTTTGCAGTGATTGTGATGGTGGCCTGGGCCACCCTGCGAAAACGCCGGGAGGTGGAGATGTTCAAGCGGTCGATCCGCCTGGTCGTCCTGGGGCGGGCCATTACCATTTTGATGCTTTACCTGTTCATGATGCTGATCGCGGTTTTGGCTTTGCTGATTACGGAAGGACACAGCAATATCGCCTTTCTGGATATTCTATTTGAGTCCGCCTCGGCCCTGGGCACCGTCGGGCTTTCGACCGGCATTACCCCGACTTTGACAACGGCGGGCAAGTGGATTATCATTGGGGCCATGCTGGCGGGACGGCTGGGTCCGCTGACGTTGCTGACGGCACTGCTGTTCAACGTCAAGCCGGCCAAGTATGAATACCCGACCGAACCGCTGGTGGTCGGCTAAA
>JAWRKM010000006.1:0-3668 GCA_040306945.1 Anaerohalosphaeraceae bacterium | reverse complement strand
CCCCCCCCACAACACACTTCAATGACCTTTACAGTGCCGAAAGGCTGATGCAGCTTTCGGTCTCTGGTTCTTACTTTTTGCCGTACACTTCGACTTCGATGTAATGATTCAGGTCGCTGGAATTGTTGCCGGCGCTGTAGCAGCGGACATAACGGCCTTTGATACCCTTAGCATCCACCACAAGACCGTTACGGTCATCGACATAATTTTTGTCCTGACCGACGCCTAAACCGGAACTGTTGTCGGTATCACTGTTGAACAGGGTTGTGACGCCAGTTATAAATTCCGGATCATCAGAGACCTGGACAATGATATCGAAATAAACACGGGGTTGTTTGTGGAAATGCCAAATGGCGACGGCGTAGATTTCATACGATTCGCCCAAATCGACCTGCACCCACTGGCTGAAAGGCCCCAATTCCACAACACTGCCGTCAGTGGCTTCCTTGTCGCCATCGGTAATCATTTTAAGCTCGCCCATAATCGGTTCCGGCTCGGAACTAGTAACGGGCTTGTTGAGGGCAACATTGACGACACCTTTGGGAGCCATGAATGGGGGCTGTACCCAGCCATCCGGCTTTTTGTCAAGATTTTCAATACCCATCAGGTTTTCGGGGGTGCCAACAAACTGGGGCTTGGGCAAAACCAGCGGAATCGCAACCAGCTCACCGGAAGCTTCGGCCTGCGGCGTCGGTTGAGGCGGAGTCGCTGCCGGCTTATCTGCTTCCGGGGCCGGGGGCGTCTGCTGCTGGTTGACTTCCGGGCCTGGAGCCGCGGGCTGTGCAGGGGGTTGTTTTTTGCAGGATACGGCTGCAAGCAAAAGTGCCAAAAAGACTAAACCAAACAATTTTCTCATTATTTTTTCTCCTGATTAGTGATAGTTAAACACTATATTGTATCGCTTCAGAATGATTTGACAAGGAAAAGTTATATTGCCCATTTTGCCCGCGGGCTGCGAGATAAAAGCTTATTGGCATCCGAATCCTCCACAAACTGTTCCAGAGCAGGATTCCATCTCAGAGGACGTCCCAACTGCATCGCAATGGTACCCAGGTGGCAAACCGTCGCACTGCGATGACCGATTTCCACATCGGCTATCGCCCGACGCCGTGTACGGATGCATTCGAGGAAATTGGCTCTGTGATTGATGCTGCGATACAGCCGGGTTTCAGTGGGGAGGATTGTGGTCCCTTTCAGAGAGTCCGGCCATGTTTTTAATTCTTCCCGGCTGACATAGATTTTACCGTTGTCGCCTTCAAATAAAACCGATGAGCCGCCGGTTCTGCAAATCATGGTAATATCGCCGGGGTAGGTATATTCAATCATAACATTGTCGGCGGTATCAAACAGGCCGTCCTGGGGGAATTGGCCTTTGCCGGAGATACGGATGGGGCCGGATTCATCCATGCCCAAGGCCCACTGGGCAATATCCAGATGATGGGCACCCCAATTGGTCATCTGTCCGCCGGAGTAATCGCTGAGGAAACGGAAATTGTAGTGGCAGCGCTGGGCTACATAGGGTTCCCACGGGGCCGGCCCGAGCCACATATCGTAATCAAAGTGGGAGGGGACAGCTTCTTCCTTCCATGTCAGCGGATTGGGACGATTATTAGCAGGGATATCGACAAAGACTCTTCGTATTTTACCGATTCGCCCGTTGCGTACCAGTTCACAGGCAAACCGGAAATTGACATCAGAACGCTGGTGCGAGCCGACCTGAAAGACGCGGTCATATTGGCGGACTGCATTGCACAATTCCCGGCCTTCGGCTATCGTCAGGGTCAGCGGTTTCTCGCAATAGACATCTTTACCCGCACGGACCGCCGCAAGTGAAATCGGGACATGCCAGTGATCCGGGGTAGAGACCACGACCGCATCTATATCGGGCCGGGCCAGCAGGTCACGGAAATCGTGATAGCCGGCGGAGTCCGGAAGGCGTGCTTCCTTCAGGGCCTGCTTGAGATGCAGCGAATCCACATCGCAAACTGCGACTATTTGGCATCCGGGGGTATTGTAAAAACCCTTGAGATTGGCCATGCCCATGCCGCCGCTGCCGATGCATCCGAGGGTGATGCGGCTGGACGGAGCGTCCTGGCCGCGCACTATCGACGGCATGACTGCAGGAAAAAGAAGACCCGCCGCCGAAGTGCCGGCCAGGCCTTTGATAAACAAACGTCGTGTCAATCCATCCGATTTCATCAGGAAACTAAACAGTACCTTTCATCTTGCCCAGCACCAGAGCCAAAACAATCAATATAATGACGGCAGGTAGTAACAGTTTGATACTCTGCTGAATTGAAGAGCCTTTGGCCATATTGCCAATGGCTTTGGGTACAAACATGCCGCCGACGAGCCCAACGGCAAAAATAATGCCGAACAGACTGCCATAGATAGACGGATCAAACTTGGCGAAGGTTACGCCGACGATCGTCGGGAAACAGGGGGCAAACGCCAGACCTGCACAGACTGCCAGGGCACTGGTCCAGATGGCTCCGCCTTTCATCATGGCAAAAATCACAAGAGCCATGATGACCGCAGCCCCTGAAATAAACCAACTGCCATACGCCGTGATCATCCCAATCTGGCTGGCAATCAAACGACCCGCCATCATCGCCACCGCAAACAACGACAGCATCTGTTGAGCCGTCGCATCCACCGCATCGGAGGCCATGGAGGGGAAGTCTTTGGCAATGACTTCCTTGCCATAGGGTGCAAGCCAGTTGCAGAATGATGATTCGAGGCTGATATAGCATAATAACGTCAGTGCAGCCACAAGAGCCGCCGGTTCCTTGAGCAAAGCCACCGCACTGGCCAGAGAAAAGCCGGCATTGCCTTTGGGGAATTCGGCGCCGAAAACCAGAACAACCGGAATCAAAACGAGAATCCCCAGTGTACCGACCGCGATTTCATAACTGGTCTTACGGAATAACAGGCTGACCAAAAGCGGAGTCAGAAACAAGCCAAGGCCAAAGAAAACATTACCCAAATTGCTGGCAGCAGCAGGATTTTTTCCTTCAAAAAGAATCTGCGGAATCAACGTGTTACCAACGGTATTCATGGCCATAGCACCAAATCCAAGCAACAGACAGGGCAAAATTGCTGTCGCATAATTTTTGGCATTGGCCAAGATAAAGACACATACTGCCGTGGCCACAAATCCAAACACAGCTACGGGTTTGTAACCGATTTTATCCACAGTAACCCCCATCACCAGAGAGCCCAGCAAACAGCTGAACATAAAACTTGAAATCAAGGAACCAAAATGTCCCTGGTCAATTTTTAGACGAGGCATCAGCTTGACGCCAATCGATCCCAGCAATGAAAAACACATCCCAAGACCAAACACACTCAACAATGCTACAGCCTTATCCATGGCATGCCTCCTGATAATAAAGTTCGTTAGTTATACAGTTTTGCAGTCTTTTAATATTCTGGACCGAATCACCAGATACGTCTGCACGATTGCCACCATAACAAAGCACAGCGTACAGTAACGATGAATCCACAGCAGCATGTCCTGACCCTGGGTGCCGAAGATCGGGTACATGCTCAGTACCATCGTCAGGCTGATGGGCAGCGTCAGCAGCAGCATCATCCAGAAGCCGGCCCTGCGGAGACAGGCTTCCAGGGGACAGCCGCATTCCGAGGTTCGAGATTGCATCGTGCAA
>JAWRKM010000005.1:0-5896 GCA_040306945.1 Anaerohalosphaeraceae bacterium | reverse complement strand
GTTGAAATCTTCCCCTGATGAATAAGGGATTGAAATAAGATGATGGGATTGACTCTTTTTACACCTCTCGCGAAATAAATGATATTTATTACCAGAGAAAGGAACGTCTTATGCATATTCTGATTATGACTGTCGGGACCGGCCGTAATCGTCAGGACATCGCCAACGCACTGTTGTTTTCGATACAACGGCATAAGCCCCAACGCGTGGTTTTCCTCTGCTCGGAAAAGACCGCCAGGGAAACACTGCCTCCGCTGGAAGATTCCCTGCGCACCATGGATCTGACCTGGGAATCGGTCGTCACTCAAGATGAGAATAATGTGCAGAGCTTATACAACAGCTATCTGCAGCGGCTCCGGGCCTTTGCCCCGCAGGATCTGATTGTCGATTTTACCAGCGGCACCAAGGCGATGTCGGCTGCGCTGTTTGCCGCAGCGGTTGCCGTGGAGGCAGGAAAGGTCAGCTATATCACCGGCCCCCGGGATGAAACCGGACGCGTCATTGAATCGACGGATCTGGAGGACTTTTATCCGATCTGCGTCTATGCCGAGCGGCAGCTTGAACGGGCACGGCTGCTGTTCAACAAGCTGGATTTCGTCGCTGCGATGGAGCTGACCGACACCTTGCGCCGCATCCTGCCGGATAATCTGCTCAAACAGCAGGCCAAAACCATCTGGATGATCAGCCAGGCCTATGATTTGTGGGAACGGTTCCGATGGGAACAGGCCGCACATGTCCTCAATAAAGCCGCCAATCCCTACGAAAATCTGGTCGGAGTCGACTTATCACGCCTGGCCAATCAGACCGAGTTCCTTCAGAGGCTGCTCCAGGAAGAATGGGGCACCCCGCGATTGGTCGAATTGCTGCTCAATGCTCAAAGACGGTTTATCCAGGGACGTTTGGATGATGCCCTGTCACGAATGTATCGAGCCTATGAATATCTGGCTCAGGTCTATCTGAGAAAACGGGGGCTGGATACGTCAAAAATAAAAATAGAGGAGCTGAAAAAAATGGGGGTTTCAGCTATGACCCTGGAACGACTTGCAGTCAAACCGAAACATTCCAATGGCTGTGTGAAGTTGGGACTCAAGGAAGCCATTGAACTGTTAGCCGAGCTGAAGGATGAGATTGGACTGCAATTAATCAAGCTCTATTGGAATTGTCCCTTCGATCCGAACAATCCGCCAAAAGACAGTAAATGCAGTGGTCCCTTGAAAAACTGGCTGGAGTCTCGGAACAACTCCTTTTTGGCGCACGGGTCTGTACCCATTGAAGAGCAGACGGTCAAGGGACTTCTGAATACCTATGACGCGCTATTAGCCCAATGTATCCCCAGCCAGGAGTATGAACAGATGAAGACAAATGGCACTTTTATAACCCTGTAAATCACAGTCACATATCAATCCATACCTGTTGTGGAGAGATGTCGTGTAAGGGGCTATTGCTGCGGGCGGACAGAAGCCCGCCTGTGGCGGGCTGGATGTATCGCTATGGCCTCCGAGCATAAAATAGCAACTCAAACCTCCGTGTTTGGGGAATAGTAGCTCAAGCCTCTGAGCTTGAGGTAATATCTATGCCGCAGGCAATCCGATGAAATATAAAGGATACGCCTGACGGCGAAGCTGGAAGCAGCAAGCATGGAGGGATTTATTACCAGAAATAGCGGCAAACGCGGAGGCTTGCTCTACAATATGAAACCGGCAAACGCGGAGGCTTGCCCTACAATAGTAGCTCAAACCTCTGCGTTTGAGGATAAAACTTGAAACAGAATAGCTTGAAATACGTTTTAGAAACAAGGCCCAACCGAGGGAACTAGGGACACTCTACGACCGAAACGGGCCGCAATGAAGTGAAAACCAATCTTGACGAATCAGATGTAAACCCTTGTGATTTCGAGGGTTTGCAAAGTATTTCGGAGCCTTGCAAAAAACAAGACAAAACATATCCAATGGGCGATTCAGGACTCGAACCTGAGACCCGCTGATTAAGAGTCAGCTGCTCTACCAACTGAGCTAATCGCCCGGCGATGAAAAACGAAAATATTACCCAGAAATTGTGGTATTTCAACACAATTTTACACTATTTTCACAGAAAAACAAGTCCTCTCACAAAAGCCAGTCCTTCATAGTCTTGGATTCTCTTGACAGTCCCCTGTAAAGGACTACAATTGTCGAAAAATTGAAAATTCAAGTATAGGCTATCGGAGGCCTTTTTGGCAGACACCTTAGATACAAAGAACCTGGCCGGAATCGACTTGCAGACCGGCCCGACACAACATCAGATTACTGTAACCGGCAAACTGAATACAGTAACAGTACCCCAGCTATGGGCCAAAGTCCCATCGCTGTGTGGAGCATTGTCGCCAAAACCCCTGATTATCGATATAAAACAGGTTTCTTTCTGTGACGGAGCAGGAGCTGCGTTTCTGTTTGAACTGGAGCTGGAAGCCCGCAAATATACCCAGGATATTCAAATTGCTCATTCCAACCCGGAACTGCAGGAACTCTTCCAACGGGTCGATAAGGCCCGGCTCAAAAGCGTCCTGAGCACACCGATCCCCCAAACCAACGCCATTACCGAAATCGGAAAGACCATCTGCCATCTATGCCAGGACTTTCGGGACCTGTTTGTTTTCCTGGGCCACCTGCTCTGCTCGTTTCAGTGGACCGCCTTTCACCTGCACCGTATTCGCTGGACGGATTTTTTTAATTTGATCGAGCTGGTTGGCGTCAATGCCGTTGGAATTACTGTCCTGCTGGGCTTTCTGTTTGGCTTGATTATGGCCTTCAGCGCCGCTATGCCCCTGCGGCAGTTCGGCGTTGAAGTGTATGTTTCGGACCTGGTTGCCATCGCTCTGGTACGCGTGCTGGGTCCTTTTATTACCGCCATTATCATTGCAGGCCGTACCGGTTCGGCCTTTGCCGCAGAACTGGGAACCATGAAAATCAACAACGAGCTGGATGCCCTTAACGTCATGGGGCTGGAACCTATGCGATTTCTGGTGGTGCCCAGAGTAATCAGCACCATTTTATTGGCTCCCCTGCTGACAGTGTTGACCAATACGGCCGGATTAATTGGCTCCGGCCTGGTAATTACCTCGCTGGGGTATGCCGTTGGAACATATTATGACCATGTGCAGTCTATTCTGACCATAACGGATGTATGTGTCGGTCTGTTTAAAGCCCTCGTCTTCGGCGGATTAGTCGGCGGGGTGGGCTGCCTTCGCGGCTTGCAGACCGAATCCGGAGCCGGAGCCGTGGGAATCTCAACCACACGCGCTGTGGTCAGCGGCATCGTCCTGATTGTGCTGGCGGAAGGATTCTTCGCTGTTTTGTTATATATTCTGGATATATAAACAATGGATACCCACCCACAGTACATCATCGAAACCCGTGACCTGGCCGTCGGCTACCAGGGTAATGCCATCCTGCGCAATATCAACTTGACAGTTCCGGCAGGCACGATTTTAGTTATTCTCGGCGGTTCCGGCTGCGGCAAAAGCACACTTCTGCGAAGCCTCATCGGGCTGGCCGAACCCCTCAGCGGACAGGTTCTGTTATATGGACAGGATTACTTTCAGGCCACACGCCGGCAGCAGGAGCAGCTCTTGTCACAAATCGGAGTTGCCTTCCAGAATGGCGCCCTGTTTGGTTCAATGTCCGTGCTGGAGAATGTGATGCTGCCGCTGGAGGAACTGACCCGCCTGCCCCGCCAAGCCTGTGAAATGGTCGCGGCTATGAAACTGCAGATGGTGGGCCTGTCCGGGTTCGAACACCACAGTCCCAGTCAGCTCTCCGGCGGGATGCAGAAACGCGCCGCCCTGGCCCGAGCCATGGCCCTGGATCCTCAGATTCTGTTTCTCGACGAACCCAGTGCGGGTCTGGACCCCATTACCGCCGCCCAGCTGGACAATTTGATTCTGCAGCTGGCCCGCACACTGCATCTGACCTTTGTCATCGTAACCCATGAACTGCAAAGCATCTACGCACTGGCCGACAATGCTGTCATGCTGGACAAGGCCGCCCAGGGTATTGTTGCCATGGGCAAACCCGAAGAACTCAAACATCGAACGGATATTCCGGTGGTCTGGCAATTCTTTAATCGCTCCGTCCAGACACCCGAAAAAACATAAAATGAAAAGGGATTTCAAACCATGAAATCAAATGCACATTATTTTCGGATAGGTTTATTCTTCATACTAATACTGATTCTGCTGATTGGGGGATTGATTTTAATCAGTGAAGATATGTTCGGCGGAGAACGATTTTATATCGAGACCTACCTCAATGAATCGGTTCAGGGACTCAGCGTGGGAACCGCTCTGCTGCACCGGGGTGTCGCCATCGGCAGAATAGAAAAGATTACCTTTGCCACCCAGGAATATCCGCTGGAATTCAACACCCCCGACTTCGACAAATTCAGTCGGTATGTTATGATTGTCATGTCAGTTGAGGCCAGACATTTTCAGCGTCCGGGAACGACAATCCAGGATATCGATGCAACAATTCGCAGCCAGATTAATAACGGCCTTCGTCTGAAATTATCGTATCAGGGCATTACCGGTATCGCCATGATTGAAGCCGACTACCTCGATCCAACCCGTTACCCCCGGCTGGAAGTCCCCTGGAAGCCCCGTCACATTTATATTCCTTCGGCGCCCAGTCTGATTACCAGCTTTACCCAGGCCGTGGATACGGTCTTCCAGCGTCTGGAGAAGGTGGATTTTCCGGCGTTATTCAAACAGTTTGAAGACACCCTCAAATCCGTCCAAAATGCTGTTGAGGAGGCAAAACTCGGCGAACTGCGTATGTCGGCAGTCGAAATGCTCAATCAGTTTGAATCGACATTAAAACAGGCTCAGGCACTGATGGATTCCAGTGATCCCAACTCGCCGATATCCGATATCACCAGCACCATGGCCCAACTGGATCGCAACCTCAAACAGATTGAACAGCTGGTGTCCACCCATCAGGACGACATCGATACGATCCTGATGGATATAAAAACCCTGACACGAAACTTAAAACAGCTTTCCGAGCAAATCAAGGCCGACCCTGCTCAACTGCTGTTATCTTCCCCCCCTAAAAAGATGGAGAATCTAAAATGAGTCCCAAACTGATCGTATCCGTTATCTTTGTCGGAATCAAACTGGTCTTTCTCGGCGGCTGTGCAAGCCGGGAAAACTTCAGCCAGCAGCAGGAATCCTATCTGCTGGAGCCTGCAGCACGGATCCCCGCGGCGGTTCAGACGCTGCCGGGCGTGCTCAAGATTCGCCATTGCCGAGCCGTGGCTCCGTTTGACGGCCAGTATTTTCTGTATCGCACCAGGACCGGCCAGTTTCAGCAGGATTATTACAAGCTGTTCCTGACGCCGCCCAACGAGCAGATTGTTGAGCATTTGCGCCAAGCTTTGTCGGCTAGCGGCCTGTTTACCAATGTCCTGCCCGCATCAAGCGCCATGCCGCCGGATTATACGCTCGAACCGCATCTGCTGGCGATCTATTGCGATTTTTCCGATGCCAATAATCCAAAGACCGTGCTCAAGATGCACTTTGTGCTCCTCAAGACCGACCCGAGCTGTCATTGCAGCACAATTGTCTTTGAGAATACCTATGAATCCATCAAGTCCATGCCCGGCCGAACCGGATCGGATATCATTCTGAGCTTCAACGACAACCTCAGCAATCTGCTGTCCACCCTGATGTCGGACATCGCCAGAAAGGCAAAATAGGCCCGACTACGAAAGCCTCTTATTCGTTTGACAGGCGGAAGATTTCTTCTTCGGTCAGGGAAACATCATATATCCGCACATCGTCCAGCAAGCCGTTGAAGAAGCTGGCCTGCGATGTTCCGTTATAGGCTGATCCAATTTGAACATCCTGCCCGGCAAGGGTGTC
>JAWRKM010000004.1:0-30093 GCA_040306945.1 Anaerohalosphaeraceae bacterium | reverse complement strand
TGGGTTCGGCGGCGGTGTATGGCGGCGAAATCTTCAAGTATAAAGGCTAATTTAGTCGATTTTGTACAGCAGAGGTCTCTGTTGCAGGGACCTCTGCTTTTTTTATTGACTGCTGTCCGTCGAGAAGGGCGGTTATGTCTGGCATGAGCAGGCTGGGACTGTTGATACGATATCTGATATTCTGCACGTTTTTCGCGGTAGGCGGGACCGCGATGGTGGTGTCGTTTCTGGTCAAGCCGGAAATGACAGATTATCTCCAGAGCCGGGAGATGCTGGAAAAGACCCGCCGGGACAACGACAAGATCAGGGATTTAATCGACCAATACAAGTCTCAGATTATCCTCATTGAGCAGGAACCCAATGTCCTCAAGCGTCTGGAGCAGATTACGCTTCGCCAGACGCCGGTGCAGGAAAATACGGCCTATCCATCCGAATATAATGCCCAGCTTGCTGATATGGCCAGGGAAATCATTGAAAATTCCCAACCTGCTGATCCCAATGAACAGATTCCTGTGTGGATGAAGCGGGTGATTTATCCACGTTATCGGACGGCACTATGCCTGTCAGGGGCAGCGCTGATTCTGGTGGCGTTTATGTTCTTTAGTGGTCCGCGTCTGGTTGAGAAAAAGAAAAAAACCTTTTATTACCGCTAACGACATATCCCCAATCAAAAGGCATAGAAACCCACTGGTGATGGAGGCTGCATCGTCCCTTCCTGCCGGGGGTGTTGAGCAGCTCGGTTGTCTTGAAAAATGGGAATCCGGGGTTGTTTCCTGTGTAAAACACGATATTCTGGGACATTCAGGCGAAGTTGGAAATATCTTTCCAGACTTTACAGAGGAAAGCCCTTGTTGGCCGATACAATAACAATCGGCCCTGCCAGTATTATCAGGGCTGTTTTTATTGAAAACAGAGGAAATGAAGATAGACCATAGGCGGTCGTGGCAGGATTGACCTGCTTTTGACCTCGATACAGGAATACAGAAAAGCGGTGAAACATAGCAATTTATATCGTATTGCCGTGGAGGGCATCCTGCTGTGCGGGTGCATTTTATTGTTTTGCAGCGCGGCCAGTTTCGACATCGCCGATCCTCCAAGCGACTATGCCTGGCCGCATAACCAGCCGGTAAAGAACTGGATTGGTCCGGCCGGGGCGCTGGCGGCTTATTATATGCATTACTATATTGGCCCGGGGGTTTTACTGGGACTGTTTGCCTGTATCTGGATGCTTATTACGCATCTGTCGGGTAAGGAGATTTCCCAGCCGGTATTGCGGGTTATTGGGATGCTGCTGCTGGTTGCAGCCGCCTCGACGACCTGGTATCTGCTCTGGCCGGTCAATACAGCGGAATACGGTGTATTTTATCAGGGGGCTTTGGGGTGGGTTTATAATTATCAGGTTATCCGTCTGCCCGGCGGGGTGTTGGCCTTTCATGGCGATGAATTCCCGATGGGCAACGGCGGGATTATTGGTCATTTTGCCGGGGAGTTGCTCAAGCAAAAATTTGCCTTGCTGGGGTCGGTAATTGTCTTGTGCTGTACCTGGCTGGTGGGAGCGGTGCTGTTGGCGGATTCGCTGGTGTTGGCGGTGGTACGGTGGTTTGGGTATGGGGTGATGAAATTTTTTGGCGTTGCCGGCCCTGCGATTCACGCTGCCCGAGAGCAGTCGGCTGTGTTGGGTGATATCTGGAAACGACTTAGCGAAAAGCAAAAAGCCAAAGGGGATGGCTCCCTTCGCGACATTAAATTGCCCAACCGGATTTCATTGGGCCGCACTCAGCCCAAGGTCTCGCTGATACCTTCCGCACAGGAACCGCAGACACACGACCAGACGGAATTAGTTGAAGGTCAGGAGCAGACGACGGCTGGAGAAGTCGGCGAAGAGACAGCAGTTGAGACCGCTGGAGAAGGAGCTGGTGTTGAAACCCAGGACAGCCAGCAGACAGAAGGCAAGGCCCCCGCTGCCAAACCTCTGATCAAGCCGCGTCCTGCCCCCCGGCCCAAGCAGCCGGAATACAAACCTGCGACGTATGATGATTATCAGCTTCCGCCGCTGGATTTGCTCAAGGATCCGGAAAAGGGCTTTGCTGCCGTGCAGGGCAAGATGGTTGAAGAGAAGGCCCAGATACTGGAAGGGTTGCTCAATGAGTTTGGCATCAATGCCCAGGTGGTTAATGCAGAGCCGGGACCGGCGATTACCATGTATGAATTGCAGTTGGCTCCGGGCATCAAGGTCAACCAGATTTCCAATCTGGCCAACGATATGGCTCGGGCACTGGGTTCGGGGACGGTTCGTGTTGTGGCACCGCTGCCGGGCAAACACACCATCGGCATCGAAGTCCCCAACAGCCAGCGAGAAACAGTTCGGCTCAAGGATCTGATTTTGCGAGGCGGTTCGCAGATTGCCCGGATGCAGATCCCGCTGTTTCTGGGCAAGAGTTCCTCCGGTGAGGCGCTGGTGTCTGACCTGGCGGGGATGCCGCACCTGCTGATTGCGGGTACGACCGGCTCGGGTAAAAGCGTCTGTATCAATACGATTATTACCAGCGTGATGCTGACTCGCAGGCCCGATGAGGTCAAGATGATTTTGATTGACCCGAAGATGGTGGAAATGGCGGCTTTTGAATCGATTCCGCATTTGATGTGCCCGACGGTTACCGAGACCCGCAAGGCCGAACAGATTCTGGAATGGGCGACAACGACGATGGACGAGCGGTACGAACTGCTGGCTGAGGCCAAGGTGCGCAATATTGCCTCGTATAATATGCTGACTCCGGAGCAGATTAACGACATCTTCAAGCCGTCCACGCCGGAAGAAGAACTCAAGATTCCCAAGAAGCTGCCGTATATCGTAATTATCATTGATGAGCTGGCTGACTTGATGATGACCAGCGCCAAGGAAGTCGAAGCGTATATCGTGCGTATTGCTCAGAAGAGCCGTGCCGTCGGGATTCACCTGGTGGTGGCGACGCAGCGTCCGCAGGCGACGGTCGTGACCGGCCTGATTAAAGCCAACATGCCCTGTCGTATCGGCTTCCGTGTGGCCGCCCGGATGGACAGCCGTATCATCCTTGACCAGAATGGTGCTGAGGCGCTGCTGGGACAGGGCGATATGCTGTTCCTCAAGCCCGGCACCAGCGATCTGATTCGCTCGCAGGGGGCGTATCTGGATGATGATGAAATCCGCGGCGTGGTCAATTTCCTCAAGGATGTGGCTCAGCCGCAGTATCACCCTGAATTGATTCAGATGAATCGTATTGATATCGGCGAAGGCAGCAAGGATGAACTGTTTGATGAGGCCGTGCGGATTGTGCTGGAGACCCGACGCGGCAGCGTATCGCTATTGCAGCGGAAATTGTCGATTGGCTATGCCCGCGCCAGCCGAATTATTGAGATGATGGCCAATGCTGGTATTCTCGGTGAATACAAGGGCTCACAGGCCCGCGAAGTCACCATGACACTGGACGAATACGAGCAGATGCGAAAGAATATGCTGGCCGATGAAGTCGCCGGCTATAAGGATCTGGCCCAGGAAGCCGCCAGTGACGAAGACTATGACAGTCCCACTGAGGAACTCGACGAAGACGAGGACGACGAAAAGTAAATCGGGTGAAAGCGGGGGTCTATGAACACGATCGATTCGTCAGGGCAGAACAAACCGCAGCGTCGGAAACGCTACCGCGGTACGCACCCGAGACATTTTGCTGAAAAATACAAAGAGCACGCCATTGATGCCCATCCGGAGCTGCTGGAGCATCTTCGGGCCAAGGGCAAGACGCCGGCGGGGACGCATATTCCGATTCTGGTCCATGAGGTGATGGAGGTACTCAGACCCGCGGCAGGGGAGGTCGTGGCGGACTGTACACTGGGTTATGGCGGCCATGCGGCGGAATTGATGCGGCGGATTGGGCCAACAGGCCGGCTGATAGGCTTTGATGTGGATGGGGCCGAACTGGAGCGGACCCGCAAACGGCTGGAGGGGCTGGGAGTACCGATGAGTCTGTATCGGAGCAATTTTGCGGGAATTGCCAATGTGATGACCAAAGAAGGATTGGATGGATTTGATGTAATTTTTGCCGATCTGGGACTGTCGAGCATGCAGATCGACAATCCCGCTCGGGGGATGAGTTATAAACATCCCGGGCCGCTGGATATGCGGATGGATGACCGGCGTCCGCGGACGGCGGCGGATTTGCTCAATACGCTGTCGGAGAAGGAGCTGGCCGAGGCGCTGGAAGTGCTGGCCGATGAGCCGGACTGCAGGGCGATTGCACGGCAGATTGTCCAGCAACGGTCAGCAGAGCAATTCATCGAAACAGGGCAGCTGGTCTCGTTGATTTTTGATGTCAAGGGCATCGCAATGCAGGACTGGAAGCGGCGGCGAAATCCGGGTCTGCTGCACCCGGCGGCACGAACGTTTCAGGCGCTGCGGATGCTGGTCAATGATGAACTGGGGACGCTCAGGGAGTTGCTGCGGGTAGTGCCATACTGCCTCAAGCCCGGCGGGCGGATTGCGATACTGAGTTTTCACAGCGGCGAGGACCGGCTGGTCAAACATGCCTTTGCTGATGGAGTACGTGAGGGTGTGTATTCGATGGCGGCTAAAGAAGTGATTACGCCCTCGCGTGACGAGATTGCCTCCAACCCGCGCAGTGCGTCGGCAAAATTGCGCTGGGCCATCAAATAAATATCCGCAAGGTGGCCCACGGCTGCTATTCTGTTGCGTGTATGCACAGGGTTATGTTATTCTGCCCAGCTGTGGCAGGATGTGACATCTGTAGGAGACTGTAAAATAAAAAAGCCGCGAGGGTCACCCGCGGCCTATGGTTAAAAGTGATGTATGGTGACACCACCCTCTTGTTTATGGTTTACGCATTCTCAAGGCCATTCCGCCCAGTCCCAGAATCAGCAGTGTTGCCGGTTCGGGGATGCTGGCGATTTCGATATTGTCAATGGCAAACTTATCGTTGCCCGGGCCTTCCACAAGATCGTCGAGTCGCAGCTGGACAAAGCTCTGATTATTGATTGCGGTAATGGCGGATAAATCGAGGGTTACCGAGTACCAGGAATCCGTGGCCCAGCCTGGCGTGATGGCCCGATTGTCGGCGAACTGGGTCCACTTGTCATTGGGGGAGGTGCGATAAGCAAAATCAAAGCTGATCGCCAGTTCAGATTTATAATCCCAGCGGATGGTCAGGCCGGAAAAGCCTGTGGTATTGAGCGTGATGATTAACGCGGCATCATTTTCCGTGCCGGATTTGTTGATGTCATCCCATGCGGCAGCCTGACCGGCAATATGTGAAATCCCGGCCGAATCGGTATAGGCGATGCCGTTTTTTCCATTGGTGTCAAGGCCGGAGCCAAGCAGGGACAGAGTCGGAGCGGTAACGGTGTTATAGTAGGCCGGGCTTTCGGTGTAAAAGGCACTGCTG
Source organism: Anaerohalosphaeraceae bacterium (assembly GCA_040306945.1). GTDB lineage: Bacteria > Planctomycetota > Phycisphaerae > Sedimentisphaerales > Anaerohalosphaeraceae > Anaeroglomus. The sequence goes on along the minus strand of JAWRKM010000004.1, from coordinate 24,661 downwards.
TCGCCGAAATTCCAAACGGCTAACACAGAAGCGGATGCCGGGGTGGCTGTTGCCAGAATGGCACACAAAGCAAGACTGAAAAATATGGTGGTTTTCATCATTTCTCCTCTCTGAAAGTAGTAATAACACGGAACAATTTCCGTAATATATAAAATTATTATAGCAATTTGGGCAATTAAAGTCAAATTTAAATGGGTTTCCGGTTGGAAGGGCGGAATGTGCGATATTTGCTTGATTTCGCACAAAAAGGGCACTAATCTTAGCTTTTCTGGTCCAAAATGAAGATTAAAAATGTGTTAGAAGAAAGTTGTCGTTGTGTATAGACAAATACTGCAAGGCTATAGTCGGCTGTTTGGGTTGTGGATTGTGCTGGCCGGAGTGGCGGCGTATTTCTGGCCCGGTGTGTTTGCCGGAGCACAGAAGTACAACCTGTATTTTTTTGCATTAACGATGTTTGGGATTGGGGCGGTGCTGACGCCGGCGGATTTTATGCCGGTGGTGCGGCAGCCGTGGCTGGTACTGCTGGGGACGGCGGCGCAATATACGATTATGCCGTTTGGGGCGTTTCTGATTGCCAGGGTGTTTCATTTGCCCGATGAGCTGGCGGCGGGGCTGATTCTGGCCGGGTGTGCGCCGGGAGCGATGTCCAGCAATGTGATCTGCTATATCTCGGGGGCCGACACGGCGTATTCAGTGGCACTGACCTCGGTATCGACGCTGTTGTGTCCGCTGATGACGGCGGGGCTAACCAAGCTGCTGGTGGGGACCCGGCTGGAGGTCAGTTTCTGGAAGATGTTTTTCGACTTGATTTTGACGGTGCTCGTGCCGCTGGCGGCGGGGTTTCTGTTTCGGCGTTTTTTCCGACGGTTTGCAGAAGCGGTTAAGGATGTCTTTCCGGCGGTCTCGGTAACGTTTATCTTTTTTATCTGTGCGGTGGTCATAGCGGCCAATCATGATCGGATTGCGGAGATGACTTCCCTGATCCTGCTGGTGGTGCTGATATTGAACGTCGGCGGGCTGTCGTGCGGGTATCTGCTGGGAACCCTGTTCGAGCTCGGCATTCCTCAGCGGCGGACGCTGAGTATTGAAATCGGGATGCAGAATGCCGGGCTTGGCAGTGTGCTGGCGATTCAGAATTTCGGGCCGCGTGCGGCGGTGCCGACGGCGCTGTTTGTGTATGTGTGTATTTTTTCGGCGGCGATTCTGTGTGAGTTCTGGAAACGCAGCCGGGAGAATGCCAGCCATGGTGAGACTGGGACAACGTGATGAAAAAGCTGCTCAACGAAAAATGGCTGGTGGGTTTTCTGGGGCTGATTGCGGCGGTGCCAGCGCTGTCCACGGATATGTACTTGGCGGCGATGCCGCTGATCGCCGAACAGTGGGGTGTATCTCAGAGCCGGGTGGGACTGTCGATGGTGATGTGGTTTATCAGCTTCAGTATCTGCCTGCTGCTGTGCGGGCCGATTTCCGACAAGTATGGGCGGCGACCGGTGCTGTTGACGGGCTTGTCGCTGTTTACGCTGTCCAGTTTTCTGTGTGCCTCTGCGGGCAATGTCGTGCAGCTGATTCTTTTCCGGATGCTGCAGGGGGCCAGCGCCGCGGCGCCGGGGTCAATGGGCATGGCCATCTGCCGGGACCGCTATGAAGGGGATCGTCGAAAACATGTGCTGGCGTATATCAGTATTATCCTGTCGATTACGCCGATGCTGGCCCCGATGATCGGGGCGATGCTGCTCAAATATGCGCACTGGCGGGCGATTTTTGTGGTGCAGGGAGCGTTGACGCTGGGAACACTGTCGCTGACAGTGGTTTTTAATGAGACGCTGCGGTCGCCGCTTTCGGAGCCGTTTTATAAGCTTCTGGGGCGGTATCTCAAGCTGCTGAGCAATACGAATTATCTGTTGTGCAATAACGCGATGGGTCTTCTGGCAGGGCCGTTTTTCGGGTATCTGGGATTTTCGTCCATTGTGTATATCACGATTTTCGGCCTGTCCGAGCAGATGTTCAGTCTGTTTTTCGGCCTCAACGCCATGGTATCGATGCTGGGGGCGTTTACCTGCACTCGCCTGACGCGGTATATTTCCGATGTCCGGCTGATTACAGCGTCGCTGTTTGGTTATGCGGCCTGCGGGCTGGGAATGCTGCTGCTGGGGTCGGTGCATTATCTTTATTTTGCGGTGTTTATGGCGGGGATTTCCTATTGCCTGGGTATCAGCCGGCCGCTGAGCAATCACCTGATTCTGGAGCAGGTTCAGACAGACATCGGCTCAGCGTCATCGTTCATTGTGTTTTATCAGTTTCTGGTCGGGGCAATCTCTATGGCGATTACCACGGCGGACTGGGGCAGGCCAATTCTGGTGTTCGGAGTGCTTGCTTTTGGGGTGCCGGTGGTTGTGCTAATGTTGTGGCCGTTACTGATCCGGCGAACATATCGCGTAAAATCCTCAGCCTGAATTTCATCCAAAGGGACGGATAGTTCCGCTGTTTGAAACACAAGTCCAACTGATTCGACTTGAGGGGCAATCAATGGTATCGTTTCGCTGATGCTATCGAGATATCAAAAAGGCCTGTTGTCTTAACAGGCCTTTTTGATACAGAGGAGATTTTGCCTTTTTTTGCTGTGGCAAGGCAATTAGTCTCCCTGAATCGTGATTTTTTTGCTCTTTGAGGTCTCCGATTCCAGCTTGGGCATCTGGATTTTCAAAACCCCTTTCTTGAAACTGGCTTTGACCTGATCCTGATTGACCTGGCCGGGCAATTGAATCGATCGGACAAAAGCACCATAGCTGCATTCCCGATGGTAGCAGCGAGCATCTTTGTGTTCCTTTTCCTGTTTCTTTTCCCCCCGAATTGTCAGCACGTCCTCGTTGAGCGTCACCTCGATGTCTTTTTGATCCATTCCCGGCAGTTCGGCAGTGACCGTAATGTCCTTATCGGTTTCAGCCACATCCACAGCCGGGATGTAGTCCTGCTCAGACAGACTCAATCCGCCGGACGGTTCGAATCCCCAGTCACTAAAGAAATCCTCGAACAGCCGGTTCATACGTCTCTGGAGTCCTGTCAGTGACAATTCATCAGAGGGTCGGACCTGTATTGTTCGGTTTGCTTTTTTGAAAGGTATCAAATTACCTAATACCATAATCCACCTACCTTTCTTTAATTAGGGTTAATCATACGTTCCGGCTTTTTTAAGCCACACCAGACATATTACAAATGGCGTGCCAGGCACTATGGGTATCTGTAAGGCACTTTTTTTAAATGACTTACGAAATGTAGTAGTATCCTGGCGAGATTATTCTTCTGCCAATTTGACACCCAGGAATGGGCCCGGATACAAGGTATCGACAGGCAAAGCGACCAAGATGAGCCGAACAGGATGGGGGCTGTTGACGTTGATTGCCACCCAGAAAAGCATTTAATGTCTAATATGCTTGGTCGTGGCGGCTTTGGAGTGCCTACTGGTGATGTTGACAGGAACGACCAGTGCGTGGGCACACACGTGTCGGTAACCGCTTTGGTGTATATGCCTTGTACTGTACAGGGAATATCTATATATGTCGTTTATTATGAATTCCCCAGTGAAAGATTCTTGACAACGCGGCGGATTATCCTTACATTGTGGACTCTTTGAGCACAGCATCGGCGGAGAGAGTACGCCTTGATGCAAAAGTTGAAAACAAAATTCTGATAAAACCAAAACCTGATGGTCTGGTGATACTGATAAACTGAAACCTCTATATTAAGGAGACATTTTATGGCGACAAAGATTGCGATTAACGGTTTTGGCCGTATTGGCCGGCTTGTTTTCCGTGCTCTGGTCGAGCAGGGATTGCTGGGCACCCAGTTTGACGTGGTAGCGGTGGGTGATATTGTTCCGGCTGACAATCTGGCTTATCTGTTGAAGTATGATTCCGTACAGGGTAAATTCAATGGTACCGTCAGCTCCAAGAAATCCACGCCCGATAAAGAGGCCGACGATGTGCTGGTGGTTAACGGCAAAGAAATTCTTGTCGTCAGCGCCAAGACTCCGGCCGAGTTGCCGTGGTCCAAACTGGGTGTACAGCTGGTGATTGAATCCACCGGCCTGTTCACTGCGGCGGACAAGGCTAAAGGCCATATCGATGCCGGCGCCAAGAAAGTCCTGATTACCGCACCTGCCAAAGGTGAAGACATTACCATCGTGATGGGTGTCAATGATGACAAATATGATGGCTCCAAGCACCATATCGTATCCAATGCCTCCTGCACCACCAACTGCTTGGCTCCGGTTGTGCACGTGCTGCTCAAAGAAGGCTTCGGCCTGGCCGAAGGTCTGATGACCACGGTTCACGCTTATACCGCCACTCAGAAGACCGTTGATGGCCCGTCCAAAAAGGACTGGAAAGGCGGCCGTACTGCGGCTCAGAACATTATTCCCTCAACTACCGGTGCTGCCAAGGCCGTTGGTCTGGTATTGCCCGAAGTCAAAGGCAAGCTGACCGGCATGGCGTTCCGCGTTCCGGTTCCGACGGTGTCGGTGGTGGACCTGACCTTCAGGACCGTCAAAGACACCTCGCTTGCTGAGATCAAAGCGGCGATGAAAAAGGCCAGCGAAACCTATCTGAACGGGATTCTCGGATATACTGAAGACGAAGTGGTATCCAGCGATTTCATTCATGATGCCCGTTCGTCGATCTTCGATGCCGGTTCTGCCGTTGAACTGAACAAGAATTTCTTCAAACTGGTCAGCTGGTATGACAACGAGTGGGGGTATTCCAATCGTACGGTTGACCTGCTCAAGAAGATGGCAAAATAAAAAAAGGGTTAAGAAAGCCTGTTGAATGACAGGCTTTTTTTTATTAGGGATTACTGATTGATAGGGAAGACAAATATGGCAAAGAAAACGGTTGCAGATATTGATGTCAAAGGAAAACGTGTCCTGATGCGGGTGGATTTCAATGTGCCCATCGATGCCCAGGGAAACATTACCTCGGACAATCGCATTGTCATGGCGCTGCCGACAATCAAGACGATTATTGAAAAGGGCGGCCGGGTGATATTAATGAGTCATCTGGGTCGGCCCGATGGTGAAAAGAAACTGGAGTTTACGATGAAGCCGGTGGCCAAGCGTCTGTCGGAGCTTCTGGGGAAGCCCGTTATTTTTGCCGAGGATTGCATTGGGCCGGATGTCAAGGCCAAGGCGATGGCGCTCAAGGATGGCGAGGTGCTGCTGCTGGAAAATGTTCGCTTTTATAAGGCCGAGGAGATTAAGGATAAAAAGGCCAAGGATGATCCGGCACTCCGCAAGGAAAAGGATGATTTTGCCAGACAGCTTGCCGAGCTGGGCGATGTCTATGTGGATGATGCCTTTGGTACGGCTCACCGCGACAACGCCTCAATGCTGACGGTGCCGCAGATGATGGGCAACAAACCCAAAGTCGTTGGTTTCCTGGTCGAAAAAGAACTGAAGTTTCTCGGCGACACCATCAATCATCCGGTACGGCCGTTCGTGGCGATTCTCGGTGGTGCCAAGGTGTCCGATAAGCTGGCGGTGATTGAAAACCTGCTGAACAAAGTGGATCGTATTCTCATTGGCGGGGCCATGGCATATACCTTCTTCAAGGCCAATGGCAAAAAGGTCGGCAAGAGTCTGTGTGAAGATGATTTCATCGAATCAGCCAAGGAATTATATGGCAAGGCCAAGGCCGCTGGATGCGAACTGGTGTTGCCGATCGATACGGTTATTGCCAAAGAATTCAAGGAAAATGCCGAGAATCAGGTTGTTTCCGGCGACATTCCGGATGAATGGCAGGGTATGGACATCGGTCCTGCAACACGCAAGCTGTTTGTCGAAAAACTGGCCGACGCCAAAACCGTCGTCTGGAACGGCCCGATGGGTGTGTTCGAAATGAAGCCGTTTGATGAAGGTACCAAGGCAGTCGCTCAGGCGGTTGCGGATGCAACCAGCAGGGGTGCCAAAAGCGTTATCGGCGGCGGCGACAGTGCCAGCGCTATCAAAAAGATGAAGCTGTCGGATAAGGTGACGCATGTCTCCACCGGCGGTGGTGCCAGCCTGGAGTTCATGGAAGGCAAGAAGTTCAAAGCCATTGACATTCTGGATGAGAAGTAGTCTCCCAACTCCTGTGGTGCGGATTGTACAGCGTGATAAAACCATGAAGAGCGTGAAGAACATGAAGCCGTGGCCTTGATGGTCTTCATGGGCTTCATGGTTTTCCGCTGTGTGATTGTGGTATCCGCAGGGTGCAGCAAAACCAGCAGTCATGGATACAAGAAAATTACCAAAGCCCGGAACCTATGAGCTGTCCCCGTCGATCCTGAGTGCAGACTTTGCAAATCTGGCCTCCGAGATTGCCCAGGTCACGCAGGCCGGAGCGAAGATGGTGCATCTGGATGTGATGGATGGCCATTTTGTGCCCAATATCACCCTTGGGCCGGTCGTGGTCAAGTGGATTCGCAAGTGCACCGATGCTTTTCTCGATACGCATCTGATGATCAGCGAGCCCCAGCGTTATGCCGAGGCGTTTATCAAGGCGGGTGCGGATTTGATTACGTTTCATATCGAAACCGTCAAACAGCCGGAAGAGTTTGTCAAGACCCTTCGCGGTCTGGGTGCTCAGGTTGGCATCACCCTAAACCCGGCTACGGACGTCAAGACGATCGAAAAAGTAGCACCGCTGTGCGATATGGTGCTGGTGATGACGGTCAATCCCGGCTTCGGAGCACAGGCATTCATGGACGATGCGGCTCAGAAATGCCGGCGTGTGCGGGAGGTTGTCGGGCCGAATGTGCGGATTGAAGTTGATGGCGGCATTTATGCCGATACGATTGTCAAAGCACGCGATTACGGCGCTGATACGTTTGTGGCAGGCAACGCCATTTTTGGACAGCCCGACCGTGCGGCAGCAATGCATTCACTGTTAACCGCAGTAAATAGAAAATCATAGTTCATAGTAAAACGAGTATGGCAAAAAATAAAAAAGCAGGGTGGAATGGATTTTCATTGAAACCGCGTAAAGAGATGCCGGCCGGCCTCTGGATGGCCTGCTCCTCCTGTCAGCAGATGCTGTACCGCAAGACCGTGGAGGAAAATCTCAACGTGTGTCCGGATTGCGGCTGTCATTTCCGTGTGGATGGACCGACCCGGGTACGCCAGCTTGCCGACGAGGGAACGTTTGAAGAGATTGGGGCCAACCTGGGCAGCAGCGACCCGCTGGGCTTTACCTGGGGCGATAAATCCTATAAAGACCGCATCGGGTTTGATCCGTCCAAGACCGCCACACATGAGGCAATCCTGGTGGGCAAGACCTTTATCAAAGGCCGCGGGGCGGTGCTGGCGGTGATGGATTTTAATTTTCTGGGCGGCTCGATGGGCATGGTTGTCGGTGAGAAGTTTTGCCGCGGGGTAGATATCGCCATTGAAGAAAATCTGCCGTTTGTGGTGGTGTCGTGTTCGGGCGGGGCGCGAATGCACGAAGGGCTGGTTTCGCTGTCCCAGATGGCCAAGACCAGCGCTGCACTGGCCCGGCTGGATGAAAAGGGCGGTCTGTATATTTCCCTGCTGAGCGACCCGACCACCGGCGGCGTGGCGGCCAGCTTTGCGATGCTGGGGGATATCATCATTGCCGAGCCCAATGCCCTGATTGGTTTTGCCGGGCCGCGGGTGATTCAGCAGACCATTAAAATCGAGCTTCCCGAAGGCTTCCAACGCTCCGAATTCCTGCTGGAGCATGGATTTATCGATATGATTGTCAAGCGGCACGATTTACGCAGCGAAATCGCCCGCCTGATAGATTATTGCGGCAAGTAAGCCCATTCTGACCTGCCGCGATTCAGTTTGTTTTTAAACACAATCGGCAGCAAATTTTCTGGCTTGCTCTTTTCTGCTTTCGGGGATATCCAGTGTTTGGATACGGGCATATAGCTCAGTTGCTTTTTTGCTGCATTCAATCCTGCGATAGGCAAATGCCATGTCAAACAGGATTTGGGCCTTTTGATTATCATCCGCCGAATTGGCGAATTGTTTTTCGAATTCGGCGATATTTCTCAGCTCGCTGTCCAGTTCAGCCAATTCGGTTTGGCTTCGTTCCTTGTAATAACCTCGGGCCATTTTATGCAGCCGCTGATAGGTTTGACGAGCTTGTTCAAAATTCTCCAATTGACAATACGACTGGGCAATCCCCAAAAGACTCGTATCCTCACGATAATTATAACACAGCCTCAGATACCAGGTATCCAGTTCCTTTTGATACATGGCAATGGCAGCCGGATAGTTCTTCTGCTTGTAAAATTCTTCCCCCCGTTTCTGATAGCGGCCCTGCATGGCCCCCGGGATGCTGTTGAGCCCCCAAACAAAAAAAACGAGATAGATCGTCCAGTAAGAAAATAGAACCTGCTTCCATGTCATCCGGGGTATTTCTTCACTAAACGAAAAGTATCTCCCTGCATGTCCAATCATCAATAGGACGGATCCGCCCAGCATCACATACATTGGAGCATAGCTTTGAATTGAATAGCCGCGGAGGACGCCGATAATCGCTACGATCAAAAACTGGCCCAGACATGCCAGCCCAATCCACTGACAGAGTTTGATCCAAAACGGATTTTTCGGTGGAGTCGATGCTGTGTCCATAAAATACTCCTTCATCCAAATTAATACATCGGAATTGCTGCGTAATCATTTTAGAACAGCAACCCCGTCATTGTACACATCTGGCCACTACAATAATAAATACTATACCTGCTTCCGACCGCTTTTGTCAACGCGAATCGACAATATCCTGATTTGTGTGACCTGTTGGTAAGGTTCCAGGCGGCAGGGAGGCTCTCTTCTAATCTGCGAAAATCTGTGAAATCAATGGTTTATTTTCTGTGTTTTTTGCGTATAATTCAGTGGTTTAAATGGATATAGAATATGGGATATTTTAGAGAGACAATCGAGAAGATGGAAGGCTACACGCCGGGTTTTCAGCCGAAAAATCCGGATGCAGTCAAACTCAACACCAACGAAAATCCATATCCCCCGTCCCCCAAAGTACTTGAGGCCATTCGGGGGATACGCGATTTTCAGCTCCGACGCTATCCCGACCCCATGGGTGGGGCCTTTCGCCAGGCGGCATCCGAGGTCTTTGACCTGCCGGAGGACCACATCATCTGTGTCAACGGGGGCGACGAGCTGCTCAATTATGCCTTTCGGGCGTTCTGCGATGCGGACCGGCTGGCGGCATGGGCCGAGCCGACCTATTCGTTGTACCCGGTGCTGGCCAGGCTGCAGGATTGCCGGGCAATCCAGATTGACCGGAATAAAGATAGTCTGGAGGAACTGGCTCGCATTAACGCCCCATTTACTATTGTTTGCAATCCAAACGCCCCGACCTGTGATTTTACAGCAGTGGATAAGATTGCCGAACTGGCCAGCCGGCTGGAAGGTGTTTTGCTGGTCGATGAAGCGTATGTGGATTTTGCACAAGACAATTGCCTGCGGCTGGTGCGGGATTTTGCCAATGTCATCGTGCTGCGGTCGATGAGCAAGGGTTATTCGCTGGCCGGGATGCGGGCGGGGCTTGGATTTGCTCAGCCGGCTCTGATTGAAGGGCTGGTCAAGGTCAAGGATTCGTACAATATGGATGCGGTTGCGATTGCCGCGGCCGCTGCGGCCCTGCGGGATCAGGCTTATCACAAGGATTGCGTTGCCAAAGTGATCGCAGAGCGGGCGAGGGTGATTGGCGAATTGCGGAAGCTGGAATTTGCTGTGCCGGACAGCGCGACCAATTTTGTCCTGGCTCAGTCGATTCAGGTGCCGGCGGAAAAGGTATTCAAGCTGCTGGCCGAGAGAGATATCTATGTGCGGTATTTCAAGCTGCCCGGCCTGGAAGATAAATTGCGGATTACGATTGGTACACCGGAGCAAAATGATCAATTGCTGGGAGCTCTCAGAGAGATTTTGAGCAGGGAGTAACCTAAGAGCTGTCTGTGGATGGCACGGCTGACGGTTTGGACGAATGGAACGACGATGAGTAGAAATGCAAAAATAGAACGTAAAACAACCGAGACGGATATTGCCCTGAACCTGAATCTCGACGGCAGGGGCCAGTATCAGGTTGATACGGGGATTGGATTTTTCGACCACATGCTCAGCCATCTGGCCAAGCACGGCAAGATGGATTTGACCCTGCGGGCCAAAGGCGACCTGCATGTGGATGCACATCATACCGTCGAGGATGTGGCAATCTGTCTGGGGCAGGCCCTGTGCGATGCACTGGGCGATAAGAAAGGCATTGTGCGGTTTGGTGACAGTGTCGTGCCGATGGAAGATGCCAAGGCCCAGGTGACGGTGGATTTATCCGGCAGGCCTTATCTGGTGTATCGGGTCAAGTATCATACGCAGAAAATCGGCGATTTTGATGTAGAGTGTGTGGAGGAATTTCTGCGGGCCTTTTCCACGGCGGGCAAATTCAACCTGCATGTGGATGTGCCCTACGGCACCAACAGCCACCATATCGCCGAAGCCATTTTCAAGGCCCTGGGCCAGTCCCTCGCCGCAGCGGTCAAAGTCGTCGGCCAGGACATTCCGAGTACGAAAGGGATTCTGTGATTCAGCCTCAGTATGACTATCGCAGTGGGATTGGGACCGACATTCATCGGCTGGTCCCGGAGCGAAAACTGGTGTTGGGCGGTATCGAGATTCCGTTTGAGCTGGGGCTGCTGGGCCACAGCGATGGCGATGCCGTGCTGCATGCCGTGACGGATGCGATTCTGGGTGCGGCGGGGCTGGGGGATATCGGGATGATGTTTCCGGATACCGACCCGCAGTGGAAAGACGCCGACAGTGCCGAACTGCTTAAGCAGGTCGTTTGCAAAGTCAGCCAGCAGGGCTGGGAAATCGTGAATGTAGATTTGATTGTCCATGCCCAGTTGCCCAAACTCGGGCCGTATCGCGGTCAGATGAAGCGGCGTATTGCCGAGGTACTGGAGATGGATTTTGCCAATGTCAACATCAAGGCCAAGACCAACGAGGGCCTCGATGCTGTCGGAGAATGCCGGGCGATTGCCGCGACTGCGATTACGATGCTCCGGCGAAAAGTCAAATAAAATCGCCGTGATGGATTTACGGGTTCAAGTGGGATAAGACAGTATGGGATTGCAGGTATATAATACGTTGACGCGAAAAACCGAAGCCTTTGTGCCGCTCACCCCGGGTAAGGTGGGGATGTATGTCTGCGGCCCGACGGTATATGGCCCGCCGCACCTGGGGCACGGCAAAAGCTATGTCAGCTTTGACGTCATCGCCCGCTGGTTGCGGTATCTGGGCTACGCGGTGACGTATGTGCAGAATATCACCGATGTGGGCCATCTGACCGACGATGCCGATGCAGGTGAAGACAAGATTGCCAAACAGGCCCAAAAAGAGGCCAAACATCCGATGGCGATTGCGGAATATTACACGTGGATGTATTTCCGCGATATGGATAAGCTCAATTGTCTGCGGCCCGACATCAGCCCTCGTGCCACCGGACATATTCCCGAACAGATTGAGCTGGTCCAGTCCTTGATTGACAAAGGCGTTGCGTATGAAGTTAACGGCTCGGTCTATTTTGATGTGACCAAGTGGCCCGGCTATGGCAAGCTGTCCGGCCGCAATCTCGAGCAAATGCAGGCGGGGGCACGCATTGAGATCAATCAGGAAAAACGCAATGCCGCCGATTTTGCCCTCTGGAAGAAGGCCGAACCCAATCATATCATGCAGTGGAACAGCCCCTGGGGCAAAGGCTATCCCGGCTGGCATCTGGAATGCTCGGTGATGAGCATGAAATACCTTGGTGCGACCATCGATATCCACGGCGGCGGGCTGGAAAATCAGTTCCCCCATCATGAATGCGAAATCGCCCAGTCCGAGGCGGCGAATGGTGTGCCCTTTGTCAAATACTGGCTGCATAATAATATGGTCACGGTCAATGGCCAGAAGATGGGCAAGAGCCTTGGCAATTTTATTACATTGGACCAGTTGTTTACTGGTCAGCACCCGGCCCTGAGCCGGGCGTATGAGCCGCTGGCGGTGCGACAGTTGATTTTGAACAGTCATTACCGGATGACGATTGATTTTTCGGATGCGGCACTGTCGGCAGCCCAGAGTGGTTATGACCGGATTGCTGCGGCGGTGCAGGGGCTTCGCAATAAAATGAATTCCGCCCCGGCAGGAGATGCCGATGCCTCGGTGCTGGCGGAACTGAATACGGCAAAATCGAAGTTTGAAGAAGCGATGAATGATGATTTCAATACCGCCATTGCCGTGTCAGTACTATTTGAGATGGTCAAAATCAGCAATCGCCTGCTGGAAAACCCGAAGGTGACCGCTGCGACATTGAAGGCGATTGACGACCAGTTCCGTCGTCTGGGCGGGGATGTGCTGGGAATTGTGCCGGCCCAATATCCGCAGGCGCCAGGGGCGGATAATGACCTGCTGGATTTCCTGATTGGCCAGATGATACAAAAGCGGATGGAAGCCCGAAAGAATAAGGACTTTGCGACATCCGATGCCATTCGCAAAGACCTCGAAGCCCGCGGCATCATCCTGGAAGACAAGCCCGGCGGCGTAACCACCTGGCGACGGAAATAAACTTAGTGCCCTGGACTCTAAAGGTGGTCTCAAGGTATGATTGTCGTAGGAATTGACCCCGGTTTGCAGGTGTGCGGCTATGCGGTCATCAAGGCGGAGCTGTTGCGGACGACCTTGCTGGAAGCGGGGGTGTTCCGCACGGATAGTAAAAAACGCCTGGAACAGCGGCTCTGTCAGCTTGCTGAAGATATGCAGACAGTACTGGAAAAATACCGGCCGGGCATCGTGGCCGTCGAGCAGTTGTATTCGCATTATCAGCATCCGCGAACGGCAATTTTGATGGGCCATGCCCGCGGTGTCCTGCTCCAGCAGGCCGGTGCAATGGAGGCCCAGGTACGAAGTTTTTCAGCCACACGGATTAAAAAATCGCTGACCGGAAACGGCCACGCGGGAAAACTTCAAATGCAGCGGGCGATCCAGTCGGTTCTCGGCCTGGCGGTTCTGCCCGAGCCTGCCGATGTGGCAGATGCTATCGCCGCGGCCCTGTGCTGCATCAATGATGGCAAACATAAATTTTAGACAGGATTAACAGGATATAATCATGGAGCAGGAAGACTTGACCAGCACTATAATTGGTTGTGCGTATAAAGTCTTCAATACCCTCGGATTTGGCTTTCTTGAATCCGTGTATGAAAAAAGTCTTTTGATTGAGCTTCAAAAAGCAGGCATTCAGGCTCAAAAAGATATTCTGGTTCAGTAAGATGGGCAGATTGTTGGTGAGTTAAAGGCGGATTTGCTGGTGGAGGATGCGATTATTGTGGAGTTTTAATCCATCAGGCAGATTGTCAAAGCCCATAAAGTTCAATTGGTGAATGATTTGAGTACAACCGGAAAAGATTTGGGTTTAATTATAAACTTTGGAGAACAGGGTGTAGAAGTAAAACGGAATATGCGAGACATCAGGCATTATTCTAAAAAGAATAATTATCCTGTTAATCCTGTAAATCCTGTCAGAAAAAAGAAAAAAATATGATCATACAAATCGAAGGCAAGTTGATAAGTTTGGATGAAGACTCCTGCTGGGTTCAGGTCGGGGCGGTGTGCTATGAGCTGATGCTGCCTGGCTATGCGGTCAGTCGCCTCAGCGGCCAGGTTGGTTCAACAGTGACGCTGTGTACGATGGAATATTACGAAGGAACGCTCGGCGGAGGTAATCTCGTGCCGCGGATGGTAGGATTTCTGACGAAAGAAGATCGGGATTTCTTTGATGTCTATACCAGCGTCAAGGGCATGGGCATCAAGAAGGGATTAAAGTCCCTGGCGATGCCGATTGAACGGATCGCCGCAGCGATTGAATCCGGCGACGAGAAGATGCTGGCGACCCTGCCCGGCGTAGGCAAAAAGATGGCCCAGATGATGATTGCCGAACTAAAAGGCAAATTGACCGCGTTTGCCGTTGAGGCTCAGGCCGAAGCCCGTTCCTCTGCGGCATTTGCGACATTCCAGACCGAGGCACTGGAGATTTTAATCGCTTGGGGTGAAAAACGGGCCGAGGCCATGGAACTCATTGAGCTGACCTGCCGACGGCATCCGGAAGTCAATACCGCCGAGCAGCTGGTCCCGCTGGTCTACCGGGTCAAACAGGGGATTGAAGTATAAATGATGGCCAACCGTATTTTGCAGAGAACAGCATGGCAATAGATCGTGTAATCAGTGCCAACAGCGGTGGAGACCGGGAAGAGCAGTTTAATACTGCTTTGCGTCCCAAACGGCTGACGGAAATTGTCGGACAGAGCAATGTTGTGGAAAAGCTGTCGATTGCCATTGCGGCAGCCCGGCAGCGAGGTGAGCCGCTGGAGCATATTCTGTTTTATGGTCCGCCGGGCCTGGGCAAAACCACACTGGCGAATGTCATTGCCAACGAGATGAACGCGGCCATCCGCGTTTCCTCCGGCCCATCGCTAACCAAGCAGGGCGATGTGATGGGGCTGTTGAGCAATATCAACACTGGGGATATCCTGTTTATCGATGAGATTCATCGGCTCAGTGCTCCCGTGGAAGAATTCATCTACCCGGCGATGGAGGATTTCAAGGTCGATTTTACCGTCGATAGCGGCCTGCATGCCAAGACGATCAATTTCCCCTTAAAGCGATTTACGCTCATCGGGGCGACAACACGGGCGGGGCTGCTTAGCGCACCCCTGCGCAGTCGGTTTGGGATGCTGTATCATCTGGAGTTTTACTCGATTGAGCAATTGACGTCGATTTTGCGACGGTCGGCCAAACTCCTGGAACTGGCGTTTGAGGATGGCACGCTTGAGCGGATAGCCGCCCGCAGCCGGGGGACGCCGCGAATTGCCAACCGCCTGCTCAAACGGGTGCGGGATTATGCCCAGGTCAAAGGGACCGGCAAATTGACGCAAGATATTGTCGATAATTCACTGGCGATGGAGCGGATAGACCATCTGGGACTTGACGATCTGGATCGGGCCTTTATGAAAGCACTGATTCAGGTTTATGACGGCGGGCCGGCCGGAATTGAGGCGATTGCAGCCACGCTCGGTGAAGAACGTGATACTCTGGAGGATGTCGTTGAGCCGTATCTGCTGCAGATAGGTTTTGTTCGTCGGACTAAACGCGGACGGGAAATCACCCGTGCCGCCTGCGACCACCTGGGGCTGGCCATGCCGCAATCGAAAAAAGACACATCGTCCACCCAGCCGGAATTATTTGAACAGCAGTAAGGTCATCAAGACAAAAACCACGGGGCCAGCTTGGGCGGGCGATGAAGCAGTTGCGTGAAATGATGCAGCAGGGCATTCTGGATCTGACGCAGCAGAGCCTCGGATGTTTTGCAAAGCCGCTGCGGATCGAATAATGCTGCGGCTGCATGAATATCCAGCCGGATTTTTTCCACAAACGCATTTTCACATCCCGGACAAAGCAAGCCCCTGGCTTCGCTGGAAAAATAGGCGTATTTCCATCGGCTGCCGAATGCATCTGAACAATTCGCACAGCGGTCTGTCACCGGGCTGATGCCGATTTCCTGCAGCAGAATCATTTCAAAAGCGATCATATGTGCCAATTGAGCCGCAGTCTGTGAAACGCTCTGCACCGAATCCAGAAAATGCACAAAGGCATCAAATAGCTGTGGATGGGGATCGTTCATGTCAGTCAGCGACTCGATCAATTCCGCCGCCAGCAGCCCGCAGTTCAGGGCAAACAGATTCTGCCGCAGCGGGCGAAACCGCAATTGCTGGGAGAATTCACTCAGGGTGGTCAGGCCGTCTTCTTTGGGAGCTGAAAATACCACCGGTCCGAATGAAAACGGTTCAATGGCTCCGTCCATGGCTGATTTCGGGCGTTTGGCCCCTTTGGCCATACAGGCAATTTTGCCGTGGTCGCGGGTCAACAGGGTGACTACCTGCGAGGTATCGGAATAATTGACGGCCCGCAGACAGATGGCCTGATCTTTTTCAAGCATGGCCGGGTCTCCTTATCTTATGTTTTGTCCTGAGCCTGAGGGGGGAGTTTTTCAATGCGCACGCGGCGCACACTTCGCGGCTCGGCGGCGGTAATGGTGAAACGCAGTCCCTGATAATCAAACGTCTGCCCCGTCTTGGGAATGAAGCCCAGATGCGAAAAGACAAATCCCCCCAGTGTGTCATAGTCTTCCTCGTCCGGCAGGGCGATATGCAGCTGACTATTGACATCATCGATATACATCCGCGCATCAACCTCGGTAATCGTGTCGCTGATGGTCTTGAAGGCTTCGGTCTGGTCGGTATCGTACTCGTCCTCGATATCTCCGACAAGCTGTTCAAGAATGTCTTCGATGGTGACGATGCCTGCCGTGCCGCCGTATTCATCAAGTACCACGGCGATATGCAATTTCTGTTTTTTGAATTCATGCAGCAGATCACGCAGCGGCTTGGTCTCCGGTACAAAATAGACGGAACGCATTTTCTTGCGAAGATTGAATTCACTCGGGTTGCCGCCGATTTCCGATAGCAGATCCCGGACATACAACACCCCGATGATATTATCGATGGTCCCTTCGTAAATCGGAATCCGGGAGTGACCTGCGCGTGAAATGGTTTTGACAAGGGTGGGCAAATCCGTATTGGAAGGCAGTGCAATCAGGTCGGTCCGCGGTGTCATAATCTGTTCGGCGGTCGTTTCATCCAGTTCCAGGACATTTTCAATCATGTCCATCTCTTCATCGTCCACGACGCCTTCCAGTTTTCCCTGTTCGACGGCACTGAGCAGCTGTTCTTCCATGATTTCATCGGTAGGCCGATCCGGTGCCCCCGCCAGACGCCGTACCAGGCGATCATGCCAGACAAAAATCTGCAGAATCGGCTTCATCAGGATCAGGATAAAGGCCATCAAGGGGTATGTCCGCGGCAGAATGGATTTGCCTGCATGCTTGGACCAGGAATGAGGAATTGCCAGTGCAAAGGTCTCGATCAGCACCATGCTGACAATCAGCGTGACCAGATAATGGCGGTCAGCAAACAGATGCGTCAGGCCCAGGATGATCCCGGTGTTGGCCAGCAGCCGGAAAAAACCGCAGGTCAGGTTGATCGCCTCACTTTGCTGATAAAACCGATCGAAATGGGCCTCCTTTCCCGCTGCGCGAAACGCATCGTGCAGCTTGACCTTGCTCATGCCGCGCAACGCCAGCGAATGCAGCGAAAAAAACAGCGACAGCATTGTCAGCAGACTGATTAAAACAATCGTCAGTGTTGTATTGTCCACGATGGTTTATCCTTTCCTTGGCGAATCATAGACTTTGCCATATCCGGCATCCTGCAGGATACGGTCTTCCTCCTGATGCATCCGACGTGCCTGGTCGGGATGAAGATCATCAAATCCCAGCTGGTGCAGCAGACCATGAACCAGATATAAAGACAGCTCCGCCTCCGTCGAATGGTTGCGTTGCTGAGCCTGGCGGCGGGCCTGGTCAATATTGATAATAATATCAAAATCTCGGATAGAATCTGCCTCATCCGTCAAGTCAAAGCTGATGACATCGGTGGTTTTAGCCGTATGAAAAAACTGTTTGTGCAGCAATTGAATCTGTCCGTCATCCACAATGCTGACCGAAACCCGGGCCGGTACGGCACCAAAACGCCTGCATACCTCTTGGGCCAGGCGTCGGAAGCGGGCCGTATTGAATTTCGAACAGGGAACCCGACAGTCCAGTTGTACTGAAATGGATGCACGTTGTGTTTTCATTGTACCTGCTGAATGCCTGTCACCGCTGCGGGGCGAGGCATACTCTCCTCGGAGCCGTTTGATTTGGGATAGGCGATCCTGCTGTGATGATGAGCTGCCAGTGATTTAGCCAGGGCTGCTTCGATTCGGCTGAGCTCTTTCAACGTCAGATCGCACTCGTCGAATTGTCCGTCCTGCAGTCGTTTCATCGCAATCGCATGCACCAGCGATTCAATCTTCGTCGGCGTGGGATCAGTCATACTGCGACAGGCACTTTCTGCGGCATCTGCCAGCATCACAATCGCCGATTCCCGCGTCCGGGGCTTGGGGCCGGGGTAACGGAATTCAGCCTCGGACACCGGCGACATCTTTTCATCCTGACGTTTTTTGGCTTCGTTATAGAAATATTCCATCAGCGTTGTGCCGTGATGGCTTTCGATAAATTGCCGCAGAACCGACGGCAGCCCATACTCGCGGGCGATTTCAATCCCATCTTTGACATGGCCGACAATGACCAGCTGACTCATGGCCGGCGAGAGCTGTTCATGCCGGCTGACCGAACCAATCTGGTTTTCGACGAAATACCCCGGTTTGTTGATTTTGCCGATATCATGATAGTAGGACCCCACCCGGCACAGCAGACCGTTGGCGCCGATGGCCTCGGCAGCATGTTCTGCCATCGACCCGATCAGCAGACAATGACTGAAAGTCCCCGGCGCTTCCATCGCCAGTTTTTTCAGCAGCGGCTGGTTGGCATCACTGTATTCCATCAGCGTCATGCTGGTTGCAATTTTAAACACCCGCTCGATCACCGGCAGAAAGGCCTGAATGACGACTCCCACCGCAATTGTGACTGCGGCAGCCGAGAAGGCGGGTTTTAGTATTTTCCGCAAAATCTCGCCAGTGGTTCGCTCCTTGATCATCTCCTCAAGAGGAACCTGAATGGTCTGCATGGCGGCGGCGATAATAAAGACAATCAAGGCCGCCGTCGCCGACACCTGGACCAGTTTCATGCGGGTGCGAATTTCCCGAAGGCTGAAACAGCAGACGGTGGCTCCGGACATCATCGTTAAAAACAATTCCACAGTCGCAATCCGTCCCACCGCAAAACAGGCCAGAATGGAATAAAACAGACTGATACCCATCGCAAAACGCTGATTATAGACGATGGTCATAATCATGGCTGCGGTGATAACCGTGCCCGTGGCCAGATATTCCCATTCCGGATACATCGACCCGATGCGCGTCAGTGCCAGCAGCAGCCACAGCAGAATCGCCAGGTTCAGACAGCGGGACTTGCGTCCGATGATGCGGGGCTGATAGTGCTTGATATAAACCGCCGCGGCCAGACAGATCAATACCACAATGACCGCCAGTGCCGCCAGTTCCCCCACAGGCTTAAAACTCGAGAACAACACCGTGAAAACGGTCTTGTCTTTGGTGTCCAGTCCAAGCAGATAGACTGATCCCGCCATAAACAGCAGCAGAACTCCGATCGCGGCCGGATAGGGTCCATTGACAAAGGCACTGAACCGTCCGAGACGCTCGGCCGCTATCGTATTGCGAACCTGCTGTCGCCTGGCGCTGATTTTTTTCTTCAGAAAAAACACGGCTTGACCTGTTAAGAGTCTTTTTTGGTCTGGTCATAGGCCTGGACAATACGATGTACCAGATGATGACGTACAATGTCGGCCCGTTCCAGTTCCACAAACCCGATTCCTGAAACACCCTGCAATTTTCTGGAGGCATCAAGCAGGCCGCTGATCTGCCCTTTTTCCAGATCAGTCTGGGTGGTATCGCCGGTGATGATCATCTTGGACCCTCGCCCAAGCCGCGTCAGAAACATCAGCATCTGAGAGGGCGTGGTGTTCTGAGCTTCGTCGCAGATCACGACTGCTTCATTGAGTGTGCGGCCCCGCATAAAAGCCAGCGGAATCACCTCGATAATATCCATTTCCATGAATTTGCGCATCTGGCCGAATTCCATCATGTCTTCCAGACTGTCGAACAGGGGACGTAGATACGGATTGACCTTGGCCTGCAAATCGCCGGGCAGAAACCCGAGCCGTTCTCCCGCTTCGACCGCAGGGCGAGCCAGAACGATCTTGCGGATTTGTTTTTTCTTGAGCATCGACACTGCCACGGCTACCGCAAGATATGTCTTGCCTGTGCCGGCAGGCCCGATGCAGAAGGTCATATCGTTTTTCAGCATCGTCTCGATATATCGGTATTGCCCGGCGGTAAAAGGCTCGATAATCCCTTTGTGGGAATACACTTCGATGACATCGTTGCGTTCAGCCCGGGCCTTGGTCATAATCGAATGAGCCAGGAATTCCCGGACATCGTTTTCATTCAGCTGTCTTCGTTGCAGAATCTGTTTCTGCATCCGATCGATTATTTCCGCAGCACGACGGACATTCTCCGGCTCCCCGGTCAGGATGATGCTGCCGTTGCGGGCAGTGATTTGGATATTGAGATTATTTTTCAGCAGGCGCAAATGAATATCTGCCGGCCCGAACAATTCAAGCCGTTGTGCCTGCGATTCCAATTCTATATGTATTTCCAACCTGAATCCTTAGATGCCGCAGCATAACCACAAATAAACGAACGCCGCCGGTGCGGTCGCCAGCGGTGAATCGATCACGTCCAGAACTCCACCGAAGCCCGGTATCAGGCTTGCGGAATCTTTGACCGTGGCATCTCGTTTGAGCATCGATTCAGCTAAATCGCCCATTTGCCCAAGAACGGCAAACAGGGACCCAAACAAAAGCCCAGCCCAGGATGACATTATACCACAAAAATACGAAAAACAGAAGCCTGTTGCCGCAGCAAACACAACTGCCCCCCCCAGACCCTCCCAGGTCTTGCCCGGCGAAATCGAGGGGGCCATTTTATGTTTTCCGAACAGTCTGCCGGCGGTGTAAGCGCCTATATCAGAACATTTTACGGTAAAAATAAACATCAAAAATGCCCACACTCCATAGTGAATGCGGATAGCGGGTACGAAACTGCACAATAACCCCAGATATAGGACTGAAAACACGGTTGCCGAGCAATTTTTTAGTACTCCCTGGACCCCAAACCGGACTCCCTGGGTCAGGAAACTGAGCAAGACCACAGCGGAAAGCAAAAGGAGTACATAATAGATATAAATATGGGTAGAAAATATTTCAAATTGTTTTAGGTAAAATGTCAAGGCTATCAATATCGTCGCCGGCAGGGCAATCGGCGTAAATATCACGGCCCCATTTTGTCGAGCTAATTGGCCCAGTTCAAGCTGGGCCGGAATGGCAATCAGAGCAAGCAATCCGCATAAAATGGTCGCCTGAACCGGAGCTGGCGAGGGGATCGCCTGCCAAGAGCCATCCAGCCAGGCATCCAACAGAATCAGCCCGACAAACAGGCCGGTCATCAATGTTCCAAAAATAAGACGGTATTTCAGCATGGCAGTGAGGGGCTACAGAGTCTTGGAGGGCTTGATGTCACCGAATCGCCGGCTGCGCCGGGAATAATCGATAATCGCTTTATCCATCAGCTCGTCGGTAAAATCCGGCCAGTAGGTGGGGGTAACATAAAATTCCGAATAGGCCATCTGCCACAGCAGAAAATTGCTGATACGCATCTCGCCGCTGGTCCGAATACACAAATCCACTTCCGGCCAGCCCGCCGTATAAAGATGTCCGGCAAACACCTTTTCATCAATGGCTTCAGGCTTTAATTGTCCCGCCAGGCATTCCCGGGCGAGACTTGCTGCAGCATCCGCAATCTCGGTCTGTGAGGCATAGTTCAGTGCCAGCCCGATGGTCAGTCCGGTGTTCGTGCCGGTGATTCGCATCGTTTCATCCAGCGCATCCAGAACTCTCTGAGGCAGCATATCGCGCCGGCCCAGATGAATCAGCCGGGTATTATTTTCCATCAACTGTGGGCGGATTGCTTCCAGATAAATCACATAAAGATGCATCAGGAAATCGACCTCTTCTTTAGGACGTTTCCAGTTCTGCATACTAAACGAATACAGCGTCAGATACTCCACCCCATTATCGACACAATATTGGGCGATGGTTTGTACGACTTTGGCGCCCTGTTCATGCCCGCGAAAACGCGGCAGATTGCGCTCGGTGGCCCAGCGTCCGTTTCCGTCCATGATGATGGCGATATGGCGCGGAATGCCTGCAGGATCCAGCCCGAGGCGTTTGGCAGCGCGTTCTTTTTTGCTTTGAAAGTCGTGATTCACAGTGTTTACCGATAGATAACCTGGGTCCGTCGTGGGCCGACGCCGATCATCTTGATCGGAACCCGTATGATTTTCTCAACCGTTTTGACGTAATTCTGTGCTGTCTGGGGCAGGTCTTCAAAGCGACTGATGCCGCTTAAATCCTCCTTCCAGCCCGGCACCGTCTGATAGACGCATTTCGCCCTGGCTAATTGATTGGAATCCGCCGGGAAAAAGTCGGTCGTCTTGCCGTCAATCTCATAGGCATCACAGATTTTCAATTCTTCAATCCCCGCCAGGGTATCCAGATGCATCATGGCGATTTCGGTAATTCCACTGATGGCCGCCGAATACCGTACCGCAACCGCATCGAACCAGCCGCAGCGGCGAGGCCGCCCGGTAGTGGTGCCGTATTCATGACCTTTGTCACGAATACGCTGGCCGATGGCGTTGTCCTGCTCGGACGGAAATGGCCCGCTGCCGACACGAGTGGTATAAGCCTTCACCACACCGATAAAACGCTGAATCTGCTGGGGGGGTACGCCGCAGCCTGGACCCAGCCCCAGTGCGCTGGCATTGGAACTGGTTACAAATGGGAACGTGCCATGATCGATATCCAGCAGTGACCCCTGAGCACCTTCAAACAGAATGGTTTTCTTTTCATCCAGGGCTTTGTGCAGCAATTCGGTCGTATTGCAAATATAAGGCCCGAGTTTCGTACTGTAGTCCAGGCATTTTTGATAAATCTCGTCACAGGAAATTGACGCCGCGTTGTACAATGCCGAAAACAGTTTATTTTTGTATGCAATAATATGCTCAAGCTTTTGTTTCAGGGTTGGCATATCCAGCAAATCCCCCATCCGCACGGCAAAGCTTCGTCCGGTCTTGTCGGCATAGCAGGGGCCGATGCCGCGGGCCGTCGTGCCGATTTTTCCGGCCCCCAGAGCTTCTTCCCGCAGACGGTCTTCCAGTTTATGATAATCCAGTACCACATGGGCACAGGCACTGATCCACAGTCGGCCTTTCAGGCTCAGAGCTTTCGCCTCAAGCCCTGCGATTTCCTCCAGGAGGACCGCCGGATCCACCACCACGCCGTTGGCGATGACACAGGTTGTATTGGGCCGCACTGCGCCCGATGGCATCAGATGCAGGGCGAATTTGGTCTCGCCAATGATGACGGTATGGCCCGCATTGGCCCCTCCGCCGTAACGTACCACAATATCCGCTTTCTCGGCAAGGATATCAACCACCTTACCCTTGCCTTCGTCTCCCCACTGAAGTCCTACTACACAGAAATTCATTGTCTATCCAGTCTGTCCTTATCTATTATGACGTAATTTTAGCCACGAGGTGATCCAGCACGGCCGGCATGTTATCAAAACCGCGGTCATTGAGACGAAGCTGTTTTTTCTGTTGTCCATCAGTGTAATAGACAATAAAAAAACCTTTGGAGTTGAAATGTGTTTTATCAATGCTGTCAATCTGATCGTATCGTACCTGAATCTTGTTATACTTGAGTCCTTCATCGTCAACGATAACAATCTGGGATCTTAAGAAACATAGATAATAAATTGCAGCGGCAATGCCGGCGGCAGCAAAAAAAGGAGGAGTAATTCGATTGAACATCATATCCTTGTCAGGGATGCCTCCATTTTCAACAACATGTTTTTGATAGAAACCATGTCGCATGGACCATGGGTATTGGCTTAGATATCCGTCGTAGCCGAATATGATAGCCATGGCAAAGCAGATGCCCATGGTAATAAACCAATTATGTTTACGATACTTGCTCAGAGGTGCTTCAATGCTCATCGATAATTCCTTCCCTGGATAACCGTTATCTTCTCTGGGCAATTGCACTGACCAGAGGCTGTACAAAATACGGCAGCACCCGGTCAAACATCAACTGCTCCGCCAGCCTGCACTGCTGGCGGTATGATTCAATCAGCTCCGCCGACATCGCCGGATTGGGATAGCGGCGGATGGTAAAGTACAGGCTGATGGGCTCATCCTGTTTGAATTTCTCGTTTTTCATGTCATAGACACTCGTGCGGGATTCCACGGCGATCCGGGCCTGGGTACGGAAGTCCTCGCTGAGCGATACAATGACCGACGGGTTGCAGCCGATGGTCTTGGCCCCGCCAATCTCAAATAACGACCCAAAACTCGACCCTGCCAGCAGGGCCTCGGCAATCACCTCATCGTGGTTGCCCTGATAGTCAAAATCCATCGTGAAGGTTACATCAATCGAATCCACATCCAGCGCAGTCACCCCCAGCATATAGGGCATCAATTCCAGCACCTCACAATGCAGCGCATAGGCTTCCCCCAGCTTTTCTGGCTCGGCGCACCCAGCGGTAATCCGTTCCGATTCGAGACTGACCCAGCGATATTTCTGACCTTGTCTCTCTTCTTCCAGCAAAAACTCCCCGTTGTCCCGCTTGGAAAAGTGAACCATATTCGGAAATCGCTTACGCAACTGCTCGAAAAAACTCAAGATCGTATCCCGCTCAGTGGGCAACTCAAGCTGGGTATTCACACATAAATCTACATAAAAATCGTCACAAAACGACCCAAAACTATTGGTCATTTTTCTATCTCCAAAAACAATCACACAATCAACATGTCATTTTCTCACAAATTAAGCTTTTTTACAAGATTTATTCGCGTGGAGA
>JAWRKM010000003.1:0-166790 GCA_040306945.1 Anaerohalosphaeraceae bacterium | reverse complement strand
TGTCATTTTTGGATTTATATTGACATTCTTGGACATACAATACTAAAATTCTATGGTGTCCTATGAAGGGCAAATATTACTGTGGAGAGTCATAAATGCAATTGTCAGTAAAAGATACAGCGGCGCTGTTAAATGTTTCTGAAAAAACGATTTATCGCTGGATTAAGCAGGAAGCGATTCCGTTTTATCGAATCAATGAACAATTCCGATTCAACCGATCCGAATTGCTGGATTGGGCTACCTCCCGGCGGATTCAAGTATCACCGGAGATTTTTAAGGAAGTGGACCCCAATAAAACACCGTTGCCCAGTTTGACGGATGCGTTAAAGGCCGGAGGGATTTATTATCGCGTTGGCGGCAACGACAAGCCGTCCGTTTTGCGGGCAATTGTTGACGTGCTGAATCTTCCGGAGGAAGTGGACCGAGAATTTTTGTATCAGGTGCTAATGGCTCGTGAAACGCTCGGTTCGACCGGTATCGGAGACGGGATTGCGATACCGCATGTCCGGAATCCAGTTGTTCTGCATGTCTCAAAGCCTAGTATGGCCTTGTGTTTCCTCGATCACCCGATTGATTTTCACGCGATTGACGGTCAGCCGGTCGGTACGTTATTTACGCTAACCAGCCCGACCGTTCGGGCGCACCTGCATATGCTGTCGCGTCTGGGGTTTGTTCTGCAAAATCAGGAATTCAAGGCGGCCCTGAAACGTCAGGCCTCTCGTGAGGAATTGATGGAAACTTTGGCGCGTGCCGAAGCCCTGCTGCCCACAGCTCCTGCGACTCCGAATGGTCAGGCCAAATGATTGGAAGAGAACGGATGCCGATGGATTGCCGGCCTGAAAGGATGCATTGATGGCTTTATCCCTGATCCTGATAGCAATTGGTCTTGCAGCCGCCAGCGGTCTGCCGGGACTAGGTCTGTCGCGGTCATCAGTCTGGGTGCAGAGATTGTCCGCTGGGTTTATGATACTTGCCGCGATTTCAGGATTGAGTGGTGCTGCGGGGGGCTTATTCACACAGCATAATCCAATTATTCATTTCCCCTGGCAAGCGGTGGGATATTCCTTTGTTGGCCTTGATGCTCTCAGTGCTTTTTTTCTGTTTCCGATTTTTTTGATGGGCGGGCTGGGGGCGATTTACAGCCTTGGCTACTGGTCCCAGCAGGAGTATCCGCACAATGGCCGGAAACTTCGCTTGTTCTGGGGTTTGCTGACGGCGGGGATGGCGCTATTGGTTATCAGCCGACATGCAATGGCCTTTTTGTTCGGGTGGGAAGTGATGGCCCTTGCGGCATTTTTTCTGGTCTCGACAGAAGATGAAAAAACCGAGTGCCAGCAAGCGGGCTGGATCTATCTGATTGCCACGCATATTGGCACACTGACTTTGTTTGGCATGTTTGCCCTGTGGCGATGGGCTACGGGGTCATATACGCTGACACCGGTCGCTCATGATGTCCTCAGTCTGCCGGTGATGAACATCCTGTTTGTTATGGCGCTGGTTGGATTTGGGCTTAAGGCAGGTGTTATGCCGTTTCATTTCTGGCTGCCTGGAGCGCACGCCAATGCTCCCAGTCATGTCTCGGCGATGCTGTCGGGGGTGGTGCTCAAGATGGGCATTTACGGCCTGGTGCGATTTTTGTGGCTGCTGTCTGATCCGCCTGCGGTCTGGGGCGGGCTGATTCTGCTGCTGGGTGCCGTCAGTGGATTACTTGGCGTTGTCTTTGCCATCGGTCAGCATGACCTCAAACGCCTGCTGGCCTATCATAGTGTCGAAAATATCGGTATTATTCTGATGGGCCTTGGTCTGGCGATGCTGGGGCGGTCGCTGGACCGGCCCGAATGGGTTGTGCTGGGACTGGCCGGGTGTCTGCTGCATGTCTGGAATCACAGCCTTTTCAAGGCATTGTTGTTTTTATGTGCCGGCTCGGTTGTACATAGTACCCATACCCGCCAGATTGATCATCTTGGCGGGCTGGCCAAAGCCATGCCATGGACTGCGGCGATGTTTCTGGTGGGTGCGGTTGCCATCTGCGGGCTGCCGCCGCTGAACGGCTTCATCAGTGAATTATTTGTCTATCTGGGCTTGCTGGGAGCGATGTCTTCGGATGGGACCGCTGGGTCGGCGGCGGTTCTTGTTGTACCTGTGCTGGCGATGATCGGGGCGCTGGCAGTGGCCTGTTTTGTAAAAGTCTTTAGTGTTGTCTTTCTTGGCAGTCCGCGTTCCTTGGCTGCGATGAACCCCCACGAGGCCCCGTTTTCGATGCGAGGACCGATGATTGTGCTTGCTGTCTGCTGTGCGGTCATTGGCATCGTGCCGATTTTGCTGAGTCCAGTTCTGGATTCTGCGATTGCCGTCTGGATGCTGGATTCGGATCTTATGTCGCCTGGTGTCTGTATGGCAGCTCCGCTGGAAGCCATCAGTGTTCTGTCTATCGTGCTGATAGCTTTGTTTGCGGTATTGTCGCTGGCCCTGGGGCTGCATCATCCGCCTCTGCGTTCCACGGTGACCTGGGATTGCGGCTATGTCGCCCCGACCAGCCGGATTCAATATACGGCGTCTTCGCTGGCCCAGATGATTGTGGCCTTATTCAATTGGGTGCTGCGTCCCCGGATGCATCAGCCGCATATCGAAGGCGTCTTTCCCCGTGTGGCACAGATGCACAGCCATGTGGATGATGCGGTTCTGGATAAGGTGCTGCTGCCTTTTGGAAGCAGGATTGAGAGATGGTTTGGCTGGTTTCGTCGATTCCAGCATGGCATGATACAACAGTATGTACTCTACATCCTGATTGCGGTAATCCTGATGCTGAGTACCTTGATACCTTTTGAGGAATTTATGACGCGGCTGTTTGCGCGATAAGAATACCTAACGGGTATGATTATTTCGCGAGCAAAAGAAGCACATGGTTGAAGTGATTGTACTTAGCTGCGACGAAACGTAAAATTTTGAGTAAGATCAGCAGAAAAGAATACGGCCGTGATTGATATGCGACCCGTATCAAGGATATGAAAACAATATGAGTGTGTGGATGATACTTGCGGCGATTGCCGCACTGGGCCTCAGTGGTCTGCCGGCGTGTCTGTTTTCGTCCCGGTGGGCGGCGGGGCAAAAGCTGACAACATTATTGATGCTACTGGGCAGCGGACTGGGATTGAGCGGTGTTGTGATGTCGCTGAATGAACCAACAACGGCGTCGGTGGGGGCTGCATGGTTTTTGCCCTGGGGCCGATTTGCTGTTGCCATCGATCCGCTCAGTGTTGTGTTTCTGCTGCCGGTGTTTGTGGTGCCGGTGCTGGGTTCGATTTACGGCCTGGGTTACTGGAACCAATCCGAGCATTTGAGCAATGGCCGGCGGCTCGGATTGTTTTATGGCCTGCTGGCCGGTGCAATGGCGCTGGTGACGATTGCCCGGGATGGTGTTCTGTTTCTGATTGCCTGGGAAATCATGGCGATTGCCGCCTATTTTGCCGCGACTGCCGAAGATGACAACCCTGAAGTTCGCCGTGCGGGCTGGGTGTATCTGATAGCGACCCATATCGGGACCCTCTGTCTGATAGCCATGTTTGCCCTTTGGCATCAGGCGACGGGCTCCTTTGCCCTAAGTCCGACACAAGGCATGTCGTCGGAACTGGCCGGAGCACTCTTTGTTCTCGCAGTGATTGGTTTTGGCTTCAAGGCAGGCCTGATGCCGCTGCATGTCTGGCTGCCGGGTGCCCACGCCAACGCTCCCAGCCATGTCTCGGCGGTTATGTCCGGCGTGATGCTCAAGATGGGCGTATATGGGATTGTCCGGATGACAGCCCTGCTGCCGGCTCCGGAGATGTGGTGGGGTGGTGTCTTGCTGGCTGTGGGGGCGGTTACGGGGATTGCTGGCATAGCCTTTGCGATTGGTCAGCACGACCTCAAACGTCTGCTGGCCTACAGCAGCATCGAAAATATTGGCATTATTGCGATGGGGCTGGGGCTGGCACTGCTGGGCCGCACGCAGGATCGTCCCGACTGGGTTCTGTTTGGACTGGGCGGGGCCTTGCTGCATGTCTGGAATCACAGTCTGTTCAAATCGCTGCTGTTCTTCAACGCCGGCGCGATTATTCACGCCGTGCATACACGGGATATCAATCGGCTGGGCGGCCTGACACGACACATGCCGCTGGTGATGGGACTATTTGTCGTGGGGGCGGTTGCCATCTGTGGATTGCCTCCATTGAACGGCTTTACCAGCGAATGGCTGCTGTATGTCGGCTTATTCCGCACGCTCGGTTCAGAAGTGCAGGCGGGTTGTCCAGCTGCGGCACTGGCGGCGGTTGCTCTGGCGATGATCGGGGCGCTGGCGGTGGCCTGTTTTGTCAAGCTGCTATCGGCAGTTTTTCTGGGTTTGCCGCGTTATACCTTGCCGGGGCATCCGCATTCAGTTTCGACCCGCATGACGATTCCCATGCTCCTGCTGGCCGGCGGATGTGCAGCAATAGGGCTGTATCCGATGTTGACCATCGGTTTGCTCGAAAGAGCTATCGGCATGTGGATAACATTGCCTGTCATGGCGAACTCTGTCAGGGCGGTTGCTCCACTGAACTGGGTTACCATGCTGGGGGGGGGCCTGATTGTTCTGGTTGGTCTGATTAGTCTGGTTGTGAGGTTTTTGCCCATGTCAACAGTTGTTCGCGAAGTGGGTACCTGGGATTGCGGCTACAGCCGACCGACTGCCCGCATTCAGTACACCGGTTCGTCACTGGGCCAGATGCTGGTCAGGCTGTTCGGATTTTTCCTGTGGCCCAAAACCGAAAGGCCAAAACGGCAGGGCCTTTTTTGCGAGGCCACCCAGTTCAAGAGTCTTGTTCCGGATACGGTGCTGGACCGACTGGTCGTACCCGTGTTTAATCTGGCCGGGCGATACCTGCCGTGGCTGCGGATTATGCAGCAGGGCCAGACGCATTTGTATGTACTCTATATTATTGTCATTGTGATGATATTGATGATTTGGGGGGCGATTGGGAATTAGTATGGTCGAAAAAGTGATTCATATTGGGGTGCTGCTGGTTTTGCCGCCGCTATTGCTGGGCGTGATCAACAAAACCAAGGCGTGGTTTGCCGGACGCAACGGTCCGGTTTTGCTGCAGGTCTATTACGATCTGTTCAAGCTGATGCGCAAGGGCATGGCTATCAGCACGACGACAACCTGGGTTTTTCTGGCCGGGCCGGTGATTACCCTGGCTACTGTCCTGCTGGCGGGGTTGCTTGTGCCGATGGGCCGTTTTGATGCCCCGATTGCCTTTACGGGCGACCTGATTCTGTTTGCGTATCTGTTCGGCCTGGCGCGATTTTTTACGACCGCTGCGGCGATGGATACGGGATCTGCCTTTGAAGGCATGGGCACAGCGCGTGAAGTGACCTTTGCCTGTTTGTCCGAGCCGGCGTTATTCTTTGCTTTGCTTGTGCTGGCCAAAGTGTCTGGTTCGCTGAAGCTGACCGAGATGCTGCATGGCCCTGCGGGTGGATTCACCGCAACGGTGGCGGCGCCACTGGTGCTGGTGGCTATTGGCCTGTTTATTGTGCTGCTGGCTGAGACCTGCCGCATTCCCGTGGATGATCCCAATACCCACCTCGAACTGACCATGATTCACGAGGTGATGGTGCTGGACCACAGTGGTCCGCTGTTCGGGGTGATTGTCTATGCTGCGTCCCTTAAGATGCTGGTTATCGGATCGGTCCTGCTGCATGTGGTCTTCACGTTCCAGACCGGCCGGGCGTGGCTGGACTGGCCTTTGTTTATCGGTGAACTGCTCGGGCTGGCCGTGGTGATTGGGGTTGTCGAATCTGTGATGGCGCGACTTCAGATGCGTCATGTTCCGTATCTGCTGATTGCCGCAATCCTGTTTTGCGGTTTCGGTTTTATTCTGCTGGTGAGGTAATTATGACCAATCTGCTTAATGCTGTTCTGGTATTGCTGCTGGTGATGAATCTGGCGGCGCTGGGCACCAGCCGCATCCTTGCGGTCACCCATATCGTTGCCGCACAGGGTGTCCTGCTGGGGCTTATCCCGCTATTGGTGCATGAACATTTGTCGATTGCGGTGGTCCTGACGGTCATTGCGGCAGTGTTCATCAAGGCCGTCGTCATTCCCGCGATTATTATTCGTGCCCTGCGGGACGCTCAGATCAAACGCGAAGTTGAGCCGCTGATCGGTCTGCTGCCGTCTTTGATTCTGGGTGCGATTGCCACCGCGTTTGCATTGCTGTTTGCCGGCCAGCTTCCTCTGGCTCAAGCTCATGAAGGCACCTTGATCGTCCCCACGGCAATTTCCACGGTCTTTGTCGGTTTCATCATTCTGGTTACCCGCTACAAGGCCATCAGCCAGGTCATCGGCTACCTGATTCTCGAAAACGGCATCTTCATCTTTGGTATGCTGCTGATCGAGGCCATGCCGCTGGTGGTGGAGCTGGGTGTGCTGCTGGATCTGTTTGTAGGCATTTTCGTAGCCTGTATTATCATTAATCACATCAACCAGGCGTTTTCCTCGATGGATACACGCAAGCTGGTTTCTCTGAAGGAATAATTTATGGCCTGGGTAATGATTTGTTTTCCGTTGATGATGGCAACTCTGACTGCGGCGATTTCCTCCAACCGCCTGCGGCCCTGGCTGCTGCCGGTTACCGCCGTGGTGCATCTGGCCATGGTTGTGTTTGTCCTGTCCCGGCCGGAGCTGATGACTGCTGCGGTGTGGCTGGTGCTGGATCCGCCCGGACGCATCGTCCTACTGGTGGTCAGTGTGCTGTTTTTGTTCTGTTCGTTCTATGCTGCCGGATACCTGCAGTATCGGTCCGAACGTCCCAACCGCGTCTTCTGTGCCTGTCTTCAGGCTTTTGTCGGCATCATGAGCCTCGTTGCCTGGTCGCATCATCTGGGGCTGATGTGGGTGGCGATTGAAGCCACCACGCTGGCTACGGCACCGCTGATATACTTCAATCACACCCAGCGCAGCATCGAAGCCACCTGGAAATACCTTATCGTTGGGTCTGTGGGTATTGCGCTGGCATTACTGGGTACTTTTTTTCTGGCCTATGCCTCGCTGGAAGGCGGGCTGGAATCCACAATGACTTTTGAATCCCTCCTGCAGCACGCCTCGCAGTTATCCAAACCGTGGCTTCGGGCGGCATTTATTCTGCTGCTGGTCGGATATGGTACCAAGATGGGCCTGGCCCCGATGCACACCTGGAAGCCGGAAGCCTATGGCGAAGCTCCCGGCGTGGTCGGCGCGATGCTGGCTGGCGGCGTTACCAGTTGTGCGTTCCTTGCGATACTGCGCATCTATCATATTTGTCAGGCCGCCGGAGAAAATGTGTACACCTCCCGACTGCTGATATTTATGGGGCTGTTTTCTATGGCTGTCGCGGGTCTGTTCATGGTTGGCCAGCGGGATTTCAAACGCATGCTGGCTTACTCCAGCGTCGAACACATGGGTATCTTGGCGCTGGGGCTGGGTATCGGTGGACCAGCTCTGTTCGGTACGATGCTGCACGTTATCACCAATGGCATGACCAAGGGAGTCTTGTTTCTGTCGGCGGGCAATATTCATCGTGCCTACGGCAGCAAAAATCTCGACCAGGTCAGCGGTGCCATGCGTAAGGTCCCCTTGTCCGGTATGCTGTTCCTGGCCGGCTTTCTGGCCATCACCGGCTCGCCGCCATTTGGCCCATTCATTAGTGAATTTGCCATTCTCAACGGCGCATTCGGTACAGGACGCTTCATTGCCGCAGGGCTGTTCCTGTTTTTGCTCCTGGTGGTCTTCATCGGCATGGGCTCGACTGTCCTGCAGGTGGTTCAGGGAACGCCATCAAAGGAAATCACCGATAAACCCTATCGCGAGAGCATTCTGACTGCCGTACCCGTTGTTGTCCTGATGGTGATTGTGTTGCTCATAGGGTTGTATATTCCCGCCCCGTTAAGTGCATTTATTAACGATGCGGTGGCTTTTCTGGAGTGTAAATAATGACTTCCCACACGATACAGTTTGCGACGCTGACCAGTGGTCGGGCCGTGAGGCTGGATTCAATTCCAACTCTGACGATGGACGATTTCCAGCAGGGCATCTGCAATGCTGTTGCGTTTGAGCATCGTGTTTCAGCCCTGTTTGGCGTCTCGACCAGCCAGACCGACCTGACACAGCTCTATGTCGTTCTGGCCGATGACGCCCAGAACCAGCTCTATGTCGGCCGCACCGAAGTAAAAGGGGACAGTTTTCCGTCGCTGACCCCGCGCTGTCCGCAGGTGCATCTGTTCGAGCGTGAAATTGCCGAGCAGTTCGGTCTCAAGCCCATCGGCCATCCGTGGTTTAAGCCCGTCCGCTATCATCGGTCTTTCACCTGGCGTGATGCCTGGGACCGGCCTGCCAGCGAGGCCATCCTGCCTGCCGTTAGCGACTTCTATCGCGTCGAAGGGGATGAAATACACGAAGTTGCCGTCGGTCCCGTCCATGCCGGCGTGATCGAACCGGGCCATTTCCGCTTTCAGTGCCATGGCGAAAAGGTCTTCCATCTGGAAATTGCTCTGGGCTTCCAGCACCGGGGTGTCGAGCAGGCCCTCATTGGCGGCCCCAATCGCCGCAGTCTGCATTATGCTGAAACGCTGGCCGGCGATACGACCATCGCCCACACTACCGGCTATTGCCAGATGATTGAGGCGTTTGCCCGCTGTCAGAAATCCGCCCGTGCCCAGACGCTGCGCGGGATCGCTCTGGAACTCGAACGCTTGGCCAATCATATCGGCGACCTTGGCGCTATTGGTAATGATGTCGGGTTCCTGCCTACTTCCAGCTATTGCGGCCGGATTCGCGGCGATGTACTCAATATGTCGGCGATGCTGTGCGGCAGCCGCTTTGGCCGGGGTATGGTCTGTCCCGGCGGAGTCGGCTTCAATATCGATGACGCCCGTGCCGCCGAACTTCTGCGTCGGCTGGATTCGGCCGAACGCGACGCCACCGTTGCCATCAACCTGCTCTGGGATACGCCGTCGGTCATGGCCAGGCTGGAAAACACCGGCCCGCTGCCGCGTCAAATCGCCATCGAGTTGGGTATCGTCGGTCCCGCGGCTCGTGCCGCAGGTTTGGCCCGTGATATCCGTCAGGACCAGCCCTCGGGCATCTTTCGCTTCGTCCATGTGCCTGTATCCACCTGTGAGACCGGCGATGTCTTTGCGAGGGCCTTTGTCCGCTGGCTGGAGATCCAGCAGTCCTTCGAGTTTGTTCGCGAACAGCTCCGTGCTATCCCTGCCGGGGCACCCCAGTCGTCGGTTGGTTCTCTTGCGTCGGAAAGCCTGGCGGTCACGCTCAACGAAGGCTGGCGCGGCGAGGTTTGCCACGTTGCTATCACCGACTCGCAGGGCCGCTTTGCCCGATACAAGGTGGTGGACCCGTCTTTCCATAACTGGTCGGGGCTGGCCTATGTTCTTCGCAACCAGGAGATTTCCGATTTCCCATTATGCAATAAAAGCTTCAACCTTTCGTATTGTGGATATGATTTATGAGATATACCCAACGGGTATGATTATTCCGCGAGCAAAAGAAGCCAGTGGTCAATGCCGCTATACTTAGCCGCGACGAAACGGAAATGTTCAAATAAGATCAGTATAACAAGACCGCGTCTGATACGCGGATGAGGAACCAGAGATGTTTAAGATTATTCTTGCACGACTCCAGCAGGGCCACAGAACATTTAAATACCCCGACGGGCTGCCGCCGGAATTGCCCGATCGGCTGCGTTGCCGTCCCTTGTTCGATACGAGCAAATGCCCCGATGGTTGTCATGCCTGTGTCGAGGCATGCCCGACCGGGGCGATTACGATGGCCGGCAAAAAGGTCACGGTGGACCTGGGCAAATGCCTGTTCTGCACTGACTGTGCCAATGCCTGTCCGCACAAGGCCATCACTTTTTCGAGTGACTACCGCCTGGCTGTCCGTCAGCGTCAGGACCTTGTCGTTGATAATCAGCAGACCCTGAAACTGGCGGCTGCCCTTGACGGCAAACTCAAGAAGCTGTTCGGCCGCTCGCTGAAGCTGCGTCAAGTCTCCGCCGGCGGCTGCAACGCCTGTGAGGCGGACTGTAATGTGCTGACCACGCTGGCCTGGGATCTTGGACGCTTCGGCATCCAGTTTGTCGCCTCACCCCGTCATGCCGACGGCCTTTTAATCACAGGTCCCGTTACCGAAAACATGCGTCTGGCCCTGAAAAAGACCTATGACGCTCTGCCTGACCCCCGTATTGTGATTGCCGTTGGCTCCTGTGCCGTGTCCGGCGGCCCCTATATCGACCACCCGCAGGCCCACAACGGCGCCGAATCGGTTGTTCCCGTGGATCTGTATATCCCTGGCTGCCCGCCGCATCCGCTGACCATTCTTGATGGCTTGCTCCGCTTCATTGGCCGTCTTGAAAAAGGCGATCCTTATCGTCCCCCGGTTGTCGCAGAATAATGGGGTATTCCATAGAGGTAAAGGTTAAAAGCTTTTTACAATGTGATTGCATTTGTATCAATCTGTGATACAGTCATTTTTAGGATAACAAAGCACTTAGAAATGGCTTAAATGTATGAATCCCAACGAAAACAATACGATATTAGTGACCTGTTCCCCGGGGCTGGGTGAATTTCTGGAAAAAGAGGTCCAATGTCTCGGTTTTAAGATAGATACGGTTCGTTCGGCGGGGGTTGAGCTGCAGGGGACGATGGCCGATGCTATGTGGCTCAATCTCCACCTGCGGACCGCTTACAATGTCCTATGGCTGCTCAAGGAATTCCGTGCTGTCCGGCCGGAGGATTTGTACCGCGAGGTCAAGGACTTTCCCTGGGAAGAGATCATTTCCACAAAAGAAACGCTGACGGTCATCGGCCGGGTCGAAACCGGGGCCATCGACAATTCCATGTTTGCCAACCTCAAGGTCAAGGATGCCATCGTGGACCGGATTACCGACAAAACCGGTTCCCGTCCCGACTCCGGCAAGGAAAAGACCGGTGTGGTTGTGCAGTTTTTCTGGAAGCAGGATGCCTGCCGGGTATTCCTCAACACCTCCGGCCTGAAACTGTCAGACCGCGGCTACCGTCGAATGCCCCACAAGGCCCCGTTGCGGGAATCACTGGCCGCGTCTATTCTGATGGCAGCCGAGTATGATGGCACCGTACCGCTAATTTGCCCGATGTGCGGCAGCGGGACGCTGGCAATCGAAGGGGTGCTGATGGCCACCGGCCGCGCCCCCGGCTTGCTGCGTTCCAACTACGGCTTTATGCACACTCGTTTTTATGATCCGGACCTCTGGCAGCAGATGCGGTCGCAGGCCCTCAGGCAGAATAAAAAGCGAGGCGGCAAACCCGACGCCAAGCCCGCCCCGATTATTGCTACGGATATCGACCCGGAGGCCGTCACGGCGGCCCGCAAGAATGCGATGACGGCCGGGGTGGATCATCTGATTGAGTTTGGTGTCTGCGATTTTGCGGACACGCCTATGCCCGCCGAGCCGGGGATTATCATTATGAATCCCGAATACGGCAAGCGAATGGGGGAGATTGAAAAGCTGCGGGATACCTATAAGCGAATTGGCAATTTTTTTAAGCAGAAATGTGTGGGCAGTACCGGCTATGTCTTTACCGGCAACCTCGAGCTGGCCAAGGTCATTGGTCTGCGGACCAGCCGTCGTATCATCATGTTTAATGCGGATGTGGAGTGTCGGCTGCTGAAGTATGAACTGTATGCCGGCACCCGCAAGCATACTGCTGCGCCGCCTGTTCTGACGGACTAAAAATAACCAATCATGATAGGGGGACACTGGAGGAAGGAATGTCCCAGCTGTCATTTGCATTTCTGGCAAGGTATGTATGATACGTATTATTTTGCCGCGAGGATAGCCACGGCGTATAACGAGAAGGTACATCGCCATGCCTCAGGTGGCCTATTTCATCAGGGCGTATTAAAACCCCATCAGGCAACAGCAACTCCTGGGCATTTTGGGGTTTGTAGGATAAATGTGGATACAAGACACTGTTTGCGGGTCTTCGGCAAACTTGTGTGAGGGTTGACAATCAGAAGAAATCAAAATATACGGAGTAATCAAGGACGTTTATTCATGGAACAGTTCGGCATACTCTTCATCCTGTTCCCAGTCTTCGATTTCCATAAGATAATTGACAAATAAGCTGGATTTGTCAGCCAGCATGCTGATGTCAATGCCCGGCCGTAGCCGCATGGCATCCCGTAATGAATCAGCTAAATATCGGCATTGCGGGGTTATATTGTCGGAATCTGTGGTAGGCCATTGTAATTCCCACCATGTGCCCTTGAGTTTTTCCAGATACTCCTGTGTGATTTGATTATGATCAATCTGATGTGGGTTTCCTGTGTTCAACGCTTTTATGTGCAGTATGGTATCCAATTTTTCTGAAAAACCGTTTTGGGTTAAAAAAGTAACCAGCGTTTCAAACGGCAGCAGTGAACTGTGGCATTCCATGGTTTCTTCTCCTGAAAAGCAAATTCTTTTTTTGTGATTTTACGGCAGGAGATTAGGGTTGTATTAAGGCCAGATGAGAAAACAGCAAATCTTTTTGAGCAGTTTTTAGAGCGTGCAATGTTAATCGAAATCTAACACGCCGCTAACGTGTCTCCAAAATACCTGTGTTATCATTTTAACGGTGGGGACGTTATTTGAAAGGAAAACTGTGCCTGCGAACCATGAGGTAAATCGGGATTGGCATGAGCATGACATCTTTGTGGTGAGTGACTTGCATATCGGCGACGGCTCAGCTAAAGACAGCCTGTTGAAGCGGGATAATCAGACATTGCTGTATCGATTTCTGGACGAGGTGGACCACTGCAGGGGGCGTCTGATTATTCTGGGGGATTTATTTGAGTTATGGCGGTATTCACCTCAGGCCGTGGTAAATCGATGGAGTCCATTACTGGATCGATTTGCGGTTATGGATGTGACTTATGTGCCCGGCAACCATGACTGGCAATTCTGGAAAGAACGCCAGTACTGGCAGCGGCAGCATCCTTTTTTTGGCCGGATGAGAAAGCCGTTTGTGATGAGGATTGGTGACAAGTATTTCAAATTTATGCATGGACATGAAGTGGATCCGATGATTTCGGAGACGATGGGGCGTTTGCGTCCGGCGATGAAACTGCTCAGCGGTGTGCTGGAATTCCGATCTGACTCATGCCTGGTGACGTCGGATTATCTGACCGATATACTGCTTGAAGCCGGCGAACAGGTGCTGCATCTCTGGCAGCGGCTGACGCGGCAATTCAATCGGGCAATTTATGAACCCCTGGGACTGGATGACGGGTATCGTGCGATTATTCGTCCAATACGGACGCGGAATATGATGGCCCGGTTTTATCATCAACAGCAGCAGGGAGCGTATGACATAACCATTACCGGGCATACGCATCAGGCGGGCCGATTCGGGCAATGGTATTTTAACAGCGGCTGCTGGACACAATCCGTAGTCAATTATCTGCGTATTCGTCCGGAGGGAACAATCGAAGTCATTGACCGAAAGGCCGATGGAGAGAGACTCAATCAAACTGTGGTTTTACGTTAATGGATAAACACGAGTAAGCATGGCAAAGGTTCTTTATGGTGTGGCCGGCGAGGGGTATGGACACAGCAGCCGATCTGAAATCATTGGTCGTCGTTTGCTGGAAGCGGGTCATAACGTTCGATTTGCGGCGTCAGGGAAGTCCCTGTCTTATCTGAGTCCCATATTTCCGGGGCGAGTGCATGAGGTATTTGGGCTTCAGCTGGTCTATGATCATGGTGCAGTGCAACCCCTAAAAACCATCGTACAGAATATAAAAGAATATCAGGCTGGAAGCTCTGTCAATCAACGCTTGTTTGAGATGGCCAGACAATTTGAGCCGGATCTTGTTATTTCCGATTTTGAACCGTTTTGCGGCTGGTGGGCATTTCGTCGAAGAGTTCCCTGTGTCTATATTGATCATCAGCATATTTTAACTTTGGCCAGACTGGAAGGGATTCCGAGGGGATGGGGACGGCTGCAGACGGATTGTGTGGTTCGTGCCTATCACAGTTTTGCACAATGTTATGTGGGGATCAATTTTTTTCGGGTAGAGGTCAAGACGCCCAGACTTGTTCCGATCAATCCTGTCGTACGCAAACAGGTGATGGAATTGTCCCCCTCTTACGGCGACCACATTCTGGTTTATGTTACCGATTCAAGGCCCGAAACCCAGCAATATCTTATCAAGCAATTTGGACCTTTTTCTTCCTATCACTTCTATATTTATGGATTTCACGTCGAACAGGAGCATGGTAATTGTATTTTTCGAAAAACCAGTACCGATGGTTTTCTGCAGGATTTATCATCTTGTGCGGGAGTCATTGCGACGGCGGGTTTCTCCCTGATTAGTGAATGTCTTTATCTGAAAAAACGAATGCTGCTGATGCCCATCAAGGGACAATTTGAGCAGCAGGTTAATGCGATATATGCTGAGCGGCTGGGGTTTGCCCGCAATGTCAGATGGCTTGAATCGGATTCCCTGAAGCTGTTTCTGAAGGATATCGAAAGAGAGTTTCCCCGGGATGATCGTATTCTCTGGCCGGATAATGAGCGTTTTTTTAATAGTCTGGATCATGTACTGCGGACCAATCGGATCTATTTAGGCCTCAATCGGACAACGGCAGGGAGTATATGCAATCGCAGTCTTTTATCTTAGATTTGCATATACCGAGTGATGCTCTGAATTTTGGATTCTGTTGCGGTTGAAGCAGTCGCTTTGTGATTTATTCCAAATCTAACACAAGCCAAGTTCTTTTTTAATATGCCAATGGACAATGGAAGTTCTGGTTATCATGACGCATCAATGGTTGCCAGAGGCAACAGGTGCAATCTAATGGAAATCTAACTCAGGACTAACAGGGGTGTAAAAATTCATAAATGAATATGGTGTACGGTGTGGCAAAGAGGATGGTGTTTTGGGATTCGGGTGTGTTGCCCGAGGCCGTAAAAACGCTCTAACAGATTGAAAAAGAAGAAAGGTTGACAGAATGAAAAGCTTGAAACAAATTGCAATGCTGGTTGTGTTGATAGCCCTGTCTATTGCCCAGTCCGCAGGGGCGGCAGAGGTGCTGGTGACCGAAGACATTGCCACGTCCGTCACATGGACGGCGGACAATGTGTATAATCTCCAGAAACAAATTTATGTTTTGCCGGGAGCGACGCTGACCATTGAGCCGGGCACTCTGGTACGAAGTACGGCCGGCGTGGGCGGCAGCCTGGCGGTTTGCCGCGGTGCCAAGATTTACGCCAACGGCACCAAAGATGCTCCCATTATTATGACCTCCACCAATGACAATCTGACTTCATGGCATGAAGGCTGCAACGAGTGGGGAAATTTGACCATCATGGGAAATGCGCTGATTTCTGCCTCGCACTACGGTGGTCAGCCGGTAGGTTCCAACACCAAGCTGCCGACCGGATTGAACGAAAGACAGATGGAAGGGCTTGTTGCGGCTTATCCCGGCGATCCGAAAGTCATGTACGGCGGCAACAATGATGATGATGACAGCGGATCCATCAGCTACCTGTCGCTTCGCTATGGCGGCAAAGTGGTGGGGTTGGCTAATGAATTGAACGGTCTGTCTCTGGGCGGCGTCGGACGTGAAACCGATAT
This sequence comes from Anaerohalosphaeraceae bacterium, assembly GCA_040306945.1. Classification (GTDB taxonomy): domain Bacteria; phylum Planctomycetota; class Phycisphaerae; order Sedimentisphaerales; family Anaerohalosphaeraceae; genus Anaeroglomus. Next base: position 151,120 of record JAWRKM010000003.1, on the reverse strand, counting down.
TCATCATATTGATATCATGAATAACGTGGATGACGGTATCGAAATCTGGGGCGGCACGGTCAATCTGAAGTACATCAATATCTGGAATATCGGCGATGACAGTCTGGACGTGGATCAGGGCTGGCGCGGCAAAGCTCAGTTTGGCTTGATTGTCCAGGGATATAGTACTGATGCTGTTCAGGGGTCCGGCGTGGGTGATAACTGTATCGAAATGGATGGCGCTGAGGATTCGGATGCTCAGCCGGTAACGACATCGACCATTTATAATTTTACCGTGATCGGCCAGCCGATCGACGGCGATCATGGTACAGCCTGGCGTGACAATGCCCGTGTTCAGTTCCGCAACTGTATCTTCATGGATTTAGGCGAAGTGCTGGTGAAGAATGATCATTCCGACGGTGATGGGGCCAATGGCTACGGTTACAACGGCACGCTGTCATGGGCGAATACCTGGACGACGGATTATACGGTGACTTCGCCGGTCAATATCGGTTCGGCGGATCCGTCGGTGCTCTATACGGTTCAAACCTCCGGCAAGCTGGCGGAAATTACTGACAGCGTCTTCTTCCGCAACCTGTATGCTTCTGCCTATACCGAATCCAATACTGTCGGGGTCACCGTGTCTGGCGGCAGCAATCCGGCTAAGAATAATGTGGTTGCCCCCTACAATTCCGCTTCTCCAAATGATAACATGCCGATTCAGTCTCTGACACGCGGTGCGCTGGTGACCAAGGGCGGCAAGAAGATGCTTCCTGTGACCCATATCAATCCGTGTGCTGCCAATGCTGCAGTACTCAGTGCTGCCAAGGCTCCGGACGATGGGTTCTTCACGCCGGCTCCCTATCGTGGTGCTTTCAGTCCCTATCAGAACTGGCTGGAAGGCTGGACCGCAGTGGCTGCTTACGGCATGACCGATACGTCCATGAACAGTCCTGCTACCGGTGATATCAGCGGGGATGGTGTTGTGGATATTACAGACTTTATGATTCTCAGTCAGGACTGGCTGCAGGTCAAATAATATCTCGAATACAGATATTTTAATACGCTTCTGTTGCCTGTCAAACAGGGCCGACGGCGGAGACTCAGTGCTCCGCCGTTGGTTTTTTATGGGGATTTGCAATGACCCGCCGTGGTAGATTCAGAAAGATGGTCTGCGATAGGCGGGACTTCTGAGGTTTCATTTTACCCCATGGGCATTATTCTTCCGCAAGCAGAAAGGGCATGGGGGAAGCACTGTATGCCGTTGGGCCAAAACAGAAAACATTCAGGCAGGATCAGCCTGTTTTGAGTTTAATCGTAATCATATAATCTCTTTATCCGGCCTAAATATTATTTCCTTATACTGTCACCTGTAGATGGGAGTCGTTACTGCAGTCTCTATGATTCCATGATACACTGGAGTTGAATGACCGGTTGGTCATGCTTTGGCAGCCGGCGCCAAAGTATCGAAAATTAATCCAATAAACCTCGTTTCAAGGAGAATCTATGCGCAAAATTGCTGTTTTGTTGATGGTGCTTGCAGTCCAGTGCGGGCTGAGGGCAGGCCTGTCCCTGCCGGAATGGATTGGCGGGCCAGGTACAGTTCATGCCGAATGGTCCCGATGGGATGCTGCCGAAGGCGTATTCATACCGGATACCTGGTCTGCAGCTGAGGCTTCTGCGCTGAGCCTGGCAGATGCGCCGGATGCGATGGTCTATGAGGATGCCTGGTTTGTGAACAGTCTTGATGGTCGTGATGGGGTGTTGATGCTGAAGGGGCTGGGGTATTCGAATATGGATTTCTTTGTTCCCAATTATAAGGATGGGATGTTGAAGGAGATTCGTTTCGAAATAACCTATCAGGCGATCGGATACAGCCCCAATCTGGGTCTGGAAGCCTTTGTCGGGCAAGCCCCTCTGACCAGCGGCATTCTGGGGCCTTATTTTGACGGGCGGCAGGTCGAGGAAGGCCACTGGATAACCGAGGCGTACCGGTTTGTGATTGCTTCTTGCTGTGATTATGAATTCGTTACGCTGGGTTTTGGTTACAGTGGTGACACGGCGATTGCCGTGGATCGTGTTGTGATTGATACCGTCTGTGTACCTGAGCCGGCGACGATGGGGATTCTGGCTTTGGGTGCGATGGTGCTGATGCGAAGAAGATAAGTCAATACAAGGATAACTATTTTTTAGAGAAAGGATTGCGGATATGAAAACAAAGAGCATAAAAATGATGGTACTGCTGGCACTGCTGGCGGTATGTGTGACTGTTGTTCAGGCTCGCCCGTCTCGGGAGCCTTATGCCGGGGCCAAGTATGTCTTTCTGTTCATTGGCGACGGGATGTCTATTGCTCAGATTCACGGCGCCGAAGCCTATTTGGCGGCAAGTTATGCACCAGGGCAGGATCCGAAAGACCCTAATAAGCTTTTGCCGGTTCAGCCTGTACAGGCTGCCAAACTGGTGATGACACAGTTTCCGGTCATGGGAGTATGCACAACCTATGATTACGGCAGTCTCATCACCGATTCAGCCTCGGCTGGAACCGCGCTGGCAACCGGCAAGAAAACATTGAGCGGAGTCATTAATTTGTCTCCGGATTTCAGCACAAAGTACACAACGATTGCCGAATTAGCCAAAAAGATGGGCAAGAAAATCGGCATTGTCACCAGTGTATCGCTGGATCATGCCACGCCGGCGTCGTTCTATGCTCATCAGAATTCCCGTGGGAATATGTATGAGATCGGTATCGAACTGGCCAACAGCGGTTTTGATTATTTTGGCGGCGGCGGTTTTGTGATTCCCGTATCGAAAAAAGCCCCCAATGCTCCAACGGTCTTCGATGCCCTGGCCGCCAATGGGTATACATATGTGGATACGAAAGCGGGTTTTGAGTCGCTGACGCCGGGCATGGGCAAAGTGGTGGCGGTCAATCCGGTTCTGGACAGCAGCAAGGCTTTACCGTATGAAATTGACCGTAAACATGATGAAGCCAATAATATTTCACTGGCTGAATTTACCCGCAAGGGCATTGAAATGATCTATGATGCTGCCAACCCCTATGGTTTCTTTATGGTGATTGAAGGGGGTAAGATTGACTGGGCCAATCATGCCAACGATGCCCGTTCTGCACTGGATGACACCCTGGCATTTGACGCGGCGGTTGCCCAGGCGGTGGCCTTTTATAATGAACACCCGAATGATACCCTGATTATTGTTACCTCCGACCATGATTGCGGTGGTATGTCCCTGGGATGGGCTGGGACGGCGTATGATAACCGGTTTGATCTGCTGGACGGTCAGACGGTTTCTTATCTGACATTTGAGGCCCAGGTGAAGGCTTATCGTACAGCACATCTGGATCCCAACGGCGTGTATGCAGGGCCGGCCGATATTGATGAACAGATGAAATCTCTGATTCTTGCGGGATTTGGGATGGATATAGCCACGCTTTCCCCGGCCCAGAAGCAGTCCATCGAGTCGGCTTTTGATGTCGCGATGGCGGGTCAAAAAGGCGACTATGTGCTTTATGGCGGCTATAATCCCCTGTCAGTAACGCTGACGCATGTGCTGAATAACAATGCCGGTATAGGCTATACCAGCTATTCCCACACGGGGATTCCGGTTCCGGTGATGGCTCTGGGCAAAGACAGCTATCTGTTTGAGGGCTATTACGACAACACTGATATTGCCAAAAAGTTGGCGAGTATTATGCGGCTGAAACTGACGAATTAAGGTTTTGGGGCCGTTGTATTCTTAAATTCAATTCGGTATCAAGGCAGACCTTTTCAATAAGGTCTGCCTTTTGCCTGTTACCTGTTGTACAAGAAAGTGTCGTGATATGGAAAAGAAAAACAGCATTATCGTGATCTTCCTGACATTATGCTGTCTGGCATTATACTGGATGCCAACTGGCTATGAAGGGAGTCGCCAGACGAATACGACGATAGCGAGGGGACGGATTCTGTCTGTGAAGGACGAGGTAATTCATACTGCCAGGATTATTAAGACAGGAACCCAGTTGCTGCAGGTAGAAATTATGGAAGGGCGATGGAAAGGCAGGCAGATGGAGGCGACCAATCTGCTGACCGGCAAGCTGGAAGTGGATGAATACTATATGACCGGTGAGGAAGCTCTGGTGGAGTTTTCGGTCGATGCACAGGGGGCAATCCGGGCCAGTTTTGTGCGAGGGCATTATCGGCTGCATTATGAATGGATTCTGGCAATCGTATTTTCAGTGCTGCTGCTGGTGACGGCGGGATGGACAGGAGTCAAGGCCCTGTTATCATTTGTCTTTTCTGTACTGATGATCTGGAAATGCATGGTGCCGCTGTTTTTGCGAGGCGGTATTGCCTTAGGAGGCCGATTATGGGTGATTGACCCGGTTATCCTGGGACTGATTGTGGTGGCTTTATTGACGGCGGCTGTTTCCTTCCTGGTGGGCGGATTCAGCCGCAAAGGAGTGACGACGCTGATTGGTTCCTTTCTGGGCTTGTTGCTGACCGGAATCCTGGCGATTTATTATACAAAATGGTTCAAGATTCATGGTGCTGTGCAGCCGTTTTCGGAGATGCTGCTGTATTCGGGGCATCCCCATGTGGATTTGACGCGTATTTTTATAGCCAGCGTATTCATTGCTTCGTCGGGGGCGGTGATGGATTTGGCGATGGATGTGGCGGCAGCCATGGATGAGATTAAATTAAAAAATCCGGGCATGAGCATGAAGGAACACATGGAATCGGGACTGCGTGTCGGGCGAGCTGTCATCGGGACCATGACTACGACCCTGTTTTTGGCGTATTCAGGGGGGTATATTTTTCTGTTGATGTATTTAATGTCTATGCAGATACCCGGACCTATCTTTTTAAACAAGCCGATTATTGCTGCCGAGATTCTCAATACGCTGGTTGGCAGCCTTGGGCTGGTAACGGTAGCCCCTCTGACAGCGATTACAGGGGGGATTGTGTATCACTTTGCTGAAAAACAGTCCTATAAAGAACAGGTTATGATACATCATGCTGCTTAAAGAGTCATACAGGAATTCCAATGGGTAGCCTCCATATTAAAGGAATTGTTGTACTATTCCTGCCTGTGTGATTTAGGATTGTTGCTGCCGGTTGTTGAGAGGGCACTTCATCGGGGATTAGCTCGGCTATAAACCCGCAAGTCGAAGGAGCAAGCGGTTGAAGCTGCTGTCCTTAACTGCAACGAATGAAAAAGGACAAGCGGATTCAATTATTATTATGGTAGCCACATCAAAACTGAATAAAACGCTAACCATACGCACATAATTGGGTGATAAAGTTCGCCCTCAAATACCCCGTGCTGATTGGTCGCGGCAATGGAAATGCGGGTTATCAATACTGATAAGTCATGAGGATATGTTATCAGTATTTAACAGTCCAGATTTGGATCAGGCGGCCAATTTGTATTGGAAACCAGAAAGAATGCCGGAAATGTTCATCCGGAATATCAATGACAAAGGGTTTTGAGTGAGCAACAGAGCGTTAAGGAACAGATTCATTCTTATTGCGGCTGGAGTAGTTTGGCCGGCGTTGCTATGCGGTTGTGATCGTAAGTCAGGCCTGGGACCTTCTGCCGCAGACAGACCTGTTCAGGCTGTGTCCATTTCCGATCAGCCCCTGGCGGAGTATCAGATCAAGCTGCTGGAGTTGGCCTTTCAGACGGCTTCGGCTATTCCGAAAAATCCGCACATCAAAGATCGCAGCCGTGCACAGGAGGCCGTGGTAATGGCCTGTTTGAAGCTGGAGCAGCCCGGACGTGCAGCCCAATACTGTCAGGGAATTGACGACTGGCGGCGAGGATTGTGTTATGCAGAACTTGCGTTTTATTATGCCAAACGCGGGGCGGTCGAGATGGCGCGGGAGTATCTGAATCAAGCGCAACAAATATGCGATGAGGCTCAGGATTGGCGCAAAGATACGATTCGGGTCAAGATAGCTGGGGTTCTGGTCCTGCTGGGACAAAACGATCAGGCCAATCAATATGAAATCGGTGTGGTGGATTCGCAAAAAGGAAAAGTTGCCGGCATTCGGGCAATGCAGTGCGATGAAGGGGCATTTGAAGAGCAGATGCAGACGCTGGCATCCCTGGGTAAAGAAGGGGGGTTTGATATTCTTCAGAATGTCCAGCAGGCGTATGCTCTATTGTTCAATCGGTTTTACTCTGATATGCAGCGTCGTGATCGAATCGAACAAGAAATGAAATCGCTCTGGAATACAATGCCGTATTTTGTTCGGATGGAACTCTTGATGACACTGGCCGGATTTGCGTTGAATCACGGTGATTCCGTCAAGGCCCTGGAACTGGTCCAAGAGGCGGATACATTTTTGAAGGACAGCCAATGGCGTCTGGATCATCGCATCTCTATGATGGCAAGCCTTTCAGCGATTCGGTTTAAGGCCGGCGATACCACAACAGCTCGCAATGACTGCGATGCTGCGCATGCCCTCTTTGACGCCCAGCGGCTTTCGATTGTCAATATCGATCGCGCCCGGACGCTGCACAAACTTGCCGAAGCCTATCAGGTTATGGGAGACACCAGGACGGCACTGCTGGTTTACAAAAAAGCCGTCGAAGAAGGGGTTGAAAATCCAAATTCCAGGCCGCGGGCTGAGGATTTATCGGCTGCCTGTTGCTCTCTGGTATTGTCTGCTGTCGAACCGGACGCTGAGTTGTGGACTCGACTCAACCAGATTCGAGAGGGACTGAGCCAACCATGGTAAAATGGCGTCAGTTCCGCAGATTCTGGGTGATGGTATTGCTGCTTTCTGCTGTGTCCACATGGGCGGCTGAGCAGACCGGCGGTATTCGCGGTGTGATATCGGACCAGGATTTTGATGTCCCGCTGGCCGCGGTGGAAGTCACGATTGTCGAGACCGGGGCAAAAACCATCGTCACCGACGAAGGTAATTATGTGTTCAATCAGGTTCCGGCGGGTACCTATACCCTGATTTTTGCAAAAGAAGGTTATCTTCGCCAGGTCAAGCCCGGTGTTGTGGTCAAAGCCGGGGCCATGACCGAGCAGAATGCAGCTTTGGCCGGAGATTTTACTGAGATGGAGGAATTCATCGTTCAGGATATTCAGCTTGGAGGAGGCACGGAAGCGGCGCTGCTGGACTTGCGGATGGAAAGCCCCGCCCTGATGAGTTCAATCAGTGCTGAATTGATGAGTCGGGCGGGAGCCAGTGACGCAGCGAGTGCCCTGAAGCTGGTTTCCGGGGCAACGGTACAGGATGGTAAATATGCCGTCATACGCGGTCTGCCGGATCGCTATGTCAATTCTCAGATGAACGGAGTACGCCTGCCGACGGCAGATACCGATAAGCGTGCAGTACAGTTGGACCAGTTTCCTTCGGCGGTGATCGAGAGCATTCAGGTCAGTAAAACGTTTACTCCCGATCAGCAGGGCGATGCCTCCGGCGGGGCAGTGAATGTGGTCCTTAAGGGCATTCCGGAACAAACCATATTCAGTTCCTCCATTGAAACCAGCTTTAATACCCAGGTCTTTCGAAATCATGATTTTCTGACCTACCATGGGGGGGGAGTGAATTGGCTGGGCAGGGACAAGCGGGATATCCCCTCGAATGGCTTTTTTGATGAATCAGTCGGGGTTACGCGGGATAATGCTCCGGTGGACTACAAATGGTCGCAATCGGCCGGCGGAAAATATGTATTCGATAATGGTGTTAAAATAGGCGGTTTCGGTAATATTTTTTATGAACGCGACAGTTCTTACTATGATAATGGAATAGATGACTCGTATTGGGTAGAGAGCCCTGGCAGTCTGATGACACCTCAATATAGCCAGGGATCGCCGGACCACGGGGATTTCAAGACCTCTTTGTTTGATGTCACACAGGCCAGCGAAGAAGTACAGTGGGGCGGGCTGGGTGTTCTGGGAATTGAAACCGAAAGCAGTGCCTATAAATTCCTGTATATGTACACCCGTTCCGCTGAGAGCACCGCTACCTTGGCCGAAGATACCCGTGGCAAAGCCTGGTATTTCCCGGGCTATAACCCTGCGGATCCTCTGGATCCGGGCAATCAGGAACCAGATGCGGCGCCATATCTGCGCACAGAAACCCTCGAATATACAGAGCGCACAACGCAAACCTTTCAGTTAAGCGCCAAACATACCCTGCCGGAACTGGAATGGACGGTGAAAAATCTGTTTACCTTCCTGATTCCTGAGGTGGATTGGGGAGTGTCCTGGAATTCTGCGACGTTGTATCAGCCCGACAAGCGGCAGTTTGGTTCATTGTGGTGGGCCGAGTCGTATGACCCGGGTTTTCCTCCGTGGGTCCCGCCGTCGACGGACCCGGCCGTGCATCGTCCGTTTAAGCCGGCGGCCAATTTTACGCTCGGCAATCTCCAGCGTACCTGGAAAGAGATTATTGAAGAAAGCAATCAGTACTATGTGAATCTGAAATTGCCCTTTGAGCAGTGGACCGAGGATGAAGGGTATATGAAATTCGGGATTTTCAGCGACAGCACCACCCGGAATTACGACCAGGATTCATTCAGTAATTTTAATGACAATACGGCCTATTACGAAGGCCCGTGGAGCGACTACTGGAGTCATATATTTCCGTATGAAAACCACCCGGTGACGGCGGCGGATATCGATGTGGATTACAAGGGAAAGCAGGATATCTCTGCGGCCTACTACATGCTCGATGTGCCGGTCAATTCCTACTTCAGTATTATAGGCGGTGCCCGATTCGAAAAGACTGAATTGAGCATTACCAATGATGCCGAAAGCGATGTGACCTGGATACCGCCAGGGGCGGCTGGCCCGGTTGCGCTCAATCCTGGTGATGCCGATGTGGATTTTAAGCAGCGGGACGTGCTCCCTTCGCTTGGCTTTGAATTTACCCCCTTTGATCCTTTCTCCATTCGCGGCTCCTACAGCCGTACGATTGCACGACAGACCTTCAAGGAACTGACTCCGATTCAGCAGCAGGAATTTCTTGGTGGTGATGTTTTCATTGGAAATCCAGGTCTGCAGATGAGCGATTTGCACAATTATGATTTACGGATGGACTATACGCCGTATGAAGGAGGATTGTGGTCTGCCTCCTATTTCTATAAATATATCGAAAATCCAATTGAGTATGTCCAGCGAAACGTGGGATTCACCTATACAACGCCGATGAACTATCCGGAAGGAACAGTCAGCGGGATAGAGCTGGAAATGCGTCAGAAACTTGAGCATTTGTGGGACAGACTGGAGGGGACTACCGTCGGTGCCAATGCCACGTTTATTCGTTCCGAAGTGATTTTGCCGGACGAGGAAGCTGCCCAGTTCAATCAGCCCAATATCAAGGCGCCGATGTCTAAACGGGATATGACCAATGCCCCGGAACATATTTATAACCTGTTTATGACCTATGATCTGAAGGAAACTGGGACCCAGTTGGGGCTGTTTTATACCATACAAGGCGATACGCTGGTGGCCGGGGCCGGGCAATCCAATGGAAAGTTTATCCCCAGTATTTATGCCCGGGAGTACGGTACCTTGAACTTCAGCCTGACTCAAAAGCTCGGAGACGTCTGGAAATTGAAATTTCAGGCCAAGAATCTCCTCGACCCGGCTATCAGGACGGTCTATCGATCGGATTATATTGGCAGTGATGTGACCCGGAGTTCATACCACAAAGGTATGGAGTTTGGAATTGCATTAATGGCTGAGTTTTAAGGAAAAAAGAGGTGTATTCGGATAAACAGGTCTGTTTACTGCTCAATGAGGAACACAACCTAATTGTATCGTAACAGAACGCTAATGTTTTGCTCATAGTGGATTGTTAGGGTTTGGCATTGATATGGTGTACCCTATATTAAGGATGACAGAAAGATGTTCAATGAATTACACAATTTGAATTGCAGATCGGGTGGCGGTGGTCGAAGTGGTCGAAAAGGAATCCCGGGGATGGCGGCAGCGATCGTATTGGCCGGGTTGTCCGGTTTGATGTTAATGGGAGCTGCGCCCGATGACAAAACTCCCCAGACCATTCAGGATACCCGTTCTGCTCTTGAGAAATGGGTTGAAACCCAGCGGATTATTTCACAGGAGAAGCGTGATCTGGCCCTGGCTGTCGAAATGCTCAACGAGCGTATCGGTCTGGTTCAGCGGGAAATTGAATCTCTGCGGGCCAAGATAACTGAATCCCAAGCCGGGATTGCTGAGATGGATACCAAAAAGGCGGGCCTGATGGAAGAGAATGACAAACTCAAGCAGGCCTCTGCATCGCTGGGCGATACCATTACCGCCCTGGAAGAACGGACGCGGCGACTACTGCCGCGACTTCCGGATCCTATCCGGGAACGCGTCAAACCCCTCAGTCAGCGGCTGCCCGAAAAGGGGGCGGAAACGAAACTGTCCATTGCCGAGCGTTTTCAAAATACCGTGGGTATTTTGAACGAGGTGGATAAATTTAATCGGGAAATCTCCCTTGCCAGTGAAGTACGTACATTGCCGGATGGAACCTCCGTTGAAGTGACGGCAGTTTATGTCGGAATCGGGTATGGATACTATGCCAGTGCCAACGGAGCGGTGGCGGGAATCGGTACCGCGTCTGAGACCGGCTGGATATGGACACCCAATAATATGGTGGCACCGCAGGTCCGCGATGTCATTGCCATCTTGAAGAATGAAAAAGTAGCGTCATTTATACAGTTGCCCGTGGATATTCGCTAAACAGGAAATCAGGTATGTTAAACAGATACATAATAGGTTTTGGACTATGGTTGCTGATGATTTCAGGGATTATTCTGGCACAGGAACAGCCGCAAGACTCCGGATCGACGTTCGAACAGGCTGCCGGGGTGGTGCAGAAAAAGCTGGAAGACAGCCTTGCACAACTGCGTTCACTGCGGGAACAGGCCGCAGCTGAAAAGATTCCCCTGAGTCGCAAACTCAGTGAACTGGAAAGTGAATTATCACAAGTACGTCTTGAGTATCAGCAGGCTTCCCGTCTGGTGGACACGCGGACACTCGATTTAACCAATTTGCAAAATGAGATCAAGTCTCGTCGCGAAGAATCCGCCTATCTGTCCAACTTGCTAAGCGAATATATCCGTAATTTCGAATCCCGACTTCATATTGCAGAAATTCAGCGGTATCGAGACGCCCTTGAAGCTGCAAAATTGGCTTTGGAAAATACCAGCCTCTCGGAACAGGAGATCTATCAGGCCCAGGCCAAACTGCTGGAGGTGTCTCTGGATCGGCTTTATGATGCCCTTGGCGGAACAAAGTTTGACGGGACTGCAGTGGATTCGAGCGGTTCGATTCACCATGGGACATTTGTCCTGGTTGGCCCGGCGGCACTTTTCGAGTCTGATGACGGCAAGAATATCGGGACTGCAGAACAGCGGCTTGGCTCTCTGGAACCGGCAGTAATTCCTTTCGGATCGCCGTCTGACGCACAGGTCGCAACTCAGTTTTTTATGCGAACCCAGGGTCTGTTTCCCCTGGACCCAACGCTCGGAAATGCCCATAAAATAGAACAGACCGAGGAAACGCTGATTGAGCATATTCAAAAAGGCGGTCCGGTGATGTATCCGATTTTTACGCTGGCAGGGGCGGCCTTGTTTGTGGGGCTTATAAAGTGGCTGAGCATGGCGTTTATCCGCAATCCCTCGCAAAAACGCATTGCGGCTCTGCTAAAGGCATTGTCTGCCCATGATCAGAAAGCTGCCATCGAGGCGGCTCAATCCATCGGCGGGCCGGTGGGGGAAATGCTGCTGGCCGGAGCACAGCATCTGGACCAGCCCCGCGAATTGGTGGAAGAGGTCATGTATGAAAAAGTCCTGTCGATGCGTCTGAAGCTGGAGCGGTTTTTACCATTCATCGCCATCAGTGCCTCCGCTGCCCCGCTGCTGGGGTTATTGGGTACTGTGACCGGTATTATCAACACCTTTAAACTGATTACGGTGTTTGGTTCCGGCGATGTCAAAACCCTGTCGGCGGGGATATCCGAGGCGTTGATCACGACTGAATTCGGCCTGATTGTGGCCATCCCCTCGCTGCTGATACATGCCTTTTTATCGCGCAAAGCCCGCGGCGTGATTAATCAGATGGAAAAAGCCGCCATTGCCATGGTCAATCAGATTAGTAAACAATCCGAAACATTGGTTCAGGCAGCAGAAGGCATCAAAGAATGAACGCGGCTCTGGGAGTACAGGTTGAAAAGTTATGGCAGCAGGCCGTTGAAATATGGATTTCCGGCGGTTGGGCAATGATCCCGATCGCGGTCAGTGCCCTGGTGATGTATGCCCTGGGGATGCATGTGCACCTGAGATTGTCGGGTAAGGGATTTACCTCGATATCTGAGAAGACCTGGCGTCACTGGATTGACCATCCCCGGGAACGCAAAGGCCCTATTGGAGAACTGCTGGATTTTGTGACTGGCGGGGAATCGCTTGAGGATATGACGCTGTTTTTTGAAGAACTGTACGTGACGGAAATTGCTCCGTTTGAACGCGATCTGCGTGTGATGAAAATCTGTGTCGGTGTGGCGCCGCTGCTGGGATTGCTGGGTACGGTAACCGGCATGCTGGCGACATTTGCGGCTCTGGCTTCCGGTTCGGGTGGAGAAAAAACGATGGGTATGATTGCCAAGGGAATTTCCGAGGCCCTGATTACCACTGAAACGGGGCTGGTGGTCGCCTTGCCGGGTCTGTTTTTTCGGTATCAGCTGGTGCGAAAGCATGAGCGGTATAAGGCCTTTCTGGCGCATCTGGAAACGGTATGTACACAGAAACTGTATAAAAAGCTGCATCATCAGAATCAGCGGAATGAATGTGAATCATAATTTCCGACCCGGCATTTCAGCCGGCTGCCGGCAGACTATTGCTGCGGAAATTCGGATGGATTATTAACCAACGAGGACTCTATGGGACGATTTCGTCAAACAGGATCGGATGAAGGCAATGAAGCCGCAATCGACATGTCGCCGATGATGGACTGCATCTTTATCCTTCTGATTTTCTTCATCGTCACAACAACGTTTGTGGAAGAGACCGGCATCGAAGTGGACAAGCCCCAGGCCGCTTCCTCCGTCAGGCTGGAAAAAACCAGTATTCTGATTGCTCTGACGGCCAAGGGGGAAGTGGTCTATGGCGGAAGGGAAATTGGCTTTAGCGGTATCCAGCCCCTGGTCAAACGGATGCTCCAGAAAGAAGATATACCCGTTATTATTCAGGCCGATTCGGCAGCACCCTCTGGCCTGCTGGTTCGCGTTATTGATGAGGCCAAGCTGGCCGGAGCAGTCAAGGTCAGCGTGGCATCACGGCAAAACAAAAAATAAATCATTCCTGTTATGAATAATCTCCAATCCAAATCATTGTGGATGCTTAAGGAACTGACTCATCGGCTGCTGGTGTTGCTGGGAGCAGTAGGGTTGACATTCCTGCTGTTTCTGGTTTTGCCTCTGATGCAGACGCTCAGTAAACCGCCCGCCACAGACATGATTGTTCAGTCGGTTGACACGGCGAAGCTGGATGCTCCGCCTCCACCTCCACAGGAAGAGCCAGAGAAAGAAACGCCGCAGGAAGAAACGCCCCCGGAATTAAATGAGGAAGCTCCGCCGCTGGACCTGTCACAGCTTGAACTGGCACTGAACCCGGGCATCAGTGAGGGCTGGACAACCGGCGATTTTGCGGTCAAGCTGAATACGGTGGTCTCGTCTGGAGAAAGCGGTGTGGATGCCCTGTTTTCGGTGGCTGATCTGGACCAGACACCGCGTGTAATCTATCAACCTGGCCCCATGCTGACCAAGGAACTGCGTAAAAAGGCACCCGGCACAGTTTATATTATCTTTGTGGTCGATCAGGAAGGCCGGGTCGAAAATCCAATGGTCCAGAAATCCTCGGATCCGATCTTCGAAAAGCCGGCCCTGAATGCCGTAAAACAATGGAAATTTGAACCCGGTAAACGCAACGGTAAGCCCGTGCGGTTTCGAATGCGTGTCCCCTTTACTTTTCCAAAAGGATAAGCGTCATGAAAGCAAAACAGATTATGAGGAAACAAGGTAAAATGAAGTGCTTTTCAATCCAGTCCTTCCGGCTTAATGCCGCCACCAGGTGCCTGCTGCGGGCTGTATTCATTGCAATCATACATCAGTCTGCCCTGGGACAAGCTGCGGCTGAATCTGCGATTCCCGTCGAGACACATTTGACTCAAGAGCAATTAAAGATATGGAATGATCCAGCTTTTCAAAAACAGTTTATTGAAAGTTACATGGCCGAAACTGAAATTGAGCCGCGAGTAACAACTAATGAACGCGACCAGATGCAGAAAGTGCTGGATTTGATTTCTTCTGATAAAATGGATCAGGCTGTCGAGTTACTTAAAAAAAGTCAGACCAAAGCGACCAGTGCGGTATTCGATTTCACGCTGGCTAACATCTACTTCCAGCAGGAAAAACTTGAACAGGCCGCTGTATCTTATCTGGCGGCTGTAGAAAAATATCCAAAGTTTCGTCGAGCATGGCGAAACCTGGGCCTGATTTATATCCGTCAGAACCAGTATGACAAGGCCTTACCCGCCCTGACACGTGTTATTACTCTCGGTGGCGGCGATGCGATTACTTATGGACTGCTTGGATTTGCGTATGCTTCAGTGGATAATCACCTTTCAGCTGAATCTGCTTATCGTATGGCGATTCTGCTGGACCCGGCAACTCTGGACTGGAAGATGGGGCTGGCACGCTCTTTTTTCAAGCAGGAACGGTTCGGCGAAGCGATTGCGGTGTGTAACCAACTGGTTGAAGCTCACCCTGATCGGGCGGATTTGTGGCTCTTGCTGGCCAATGCCCATATTGGTATGAATCAGCCCGCAAAAGCTGCGGAAATTTATGAATTAGTGGACCAGATGGGGCAATCCACCATCGCCAGTCTCAATATGCTGGGAGATATCTATATCAATGAACAATTGTACGAATTAGCACTCAAATCGTATATTCGTGCCCTTGACAAAAAACCGCAGGGTTCTGCGGATCGGTTTATCCGGTCGGCTAAAGTCTTGGCCGCCCGCGGGGCAACCAGGGAAAGCCGACAGTTGATCGACACAATCGAAGCTTGTTTTGGTGATGCCATTGGCTCCCAGGAGCGCAAGGATATCCTGAAATTAAAGGCTCGACTGGCTGTGGCTGAAGGAGCAGGCCAGGAAGAAGTCAAGGTTCTTGAAGAGATTGTTGCGTTGGATCCGCTTGATGGGGAGGCCCTCATCTTGCTGGGACAAAACTATGCCCGCAAAGGAGATGCGGAAAAGGCGGTGTTCTATTATGAACGTGCGGCCAGTATTGAATCATTTGAGGCCGATGCCAAGGTTCGCCATGCCCAATTGCTGGTGGGAAATGGCAAATATGATGAGGCTTTGCCGCTGTTGCGTCGTGCCCAGCAGTTGAACCCGCGGGACAATATCCAGAAATATCTGGAACAGGTCGAACGTGTGGCCAAAAGCCGGTAGTGCAACTGGCCGGTTGATCAATTAAAATTTTGGGATTTCATCTCCCAGGCAGGTTCCGACCAGACGGGCCGAGACAATCATCGGATGAGACAAAGGAATGGTTTTTCGTTTATATGCGACCTCTGCGATGGGAATGGGTTTGCAGGTCCCTGAATCATAGGCAACCATAACGTTGTATTCCCCTCTGGCTAATAATTGAACGGCTTTGGTGCCCAATCGTGTACAGAGCAGTCGGTCAAAGGAGCTGGGGGTACCGCCTCGCTGAACATGTCCGAGCGATGTTACCCGTGCTTCTATGCCGGTCAGTTCCTGCAGTTGCCGGGCCAGCCGACTTGCCATGGGTTCCTCAACCAGTGTATAGGGCCGTTTATCATCGTCCATGGAGTCACTTAGACTGTCTTCCAATTCTGCCATGCCAGGTGATACCGACGATTTCTTTTTGCGATTCTTCTTGGTTGTTTTACTGTTGATTGATTTGGCAAGTGCTTTTTCGCGGGCCTTGGCTTGTGCAACAGAAATGGCACCTTCTGCTACCGCAACAATGGAGAAGCGGCTGCCGCGTCGTCGGCGTTCCTGGAGATATTCGGCTACAATATCCAGATCGTAGGGTATTTCGGGTATCAAAATCACATCTGCTCCGCCGGCAATACCGGAACTCAAGGTTAACCAGCCTGTGTTATGTCCCATAATTTCACAGACAATAATGCGATGATGGCTTGTGGCCGTTGTGTGCAGCCTGTCTATGGCTTCAGTGGCAATCTGCATGGCCGTATCATACCCAAATGAGACATCTGTGCCGTCAATATCGTTGTCGATTGTCTTGGGCAGATGAATGACATTGATTTTCCCCTCTTCATGCAGCCTTAGGGCATTTTTGAGTGTTCCGCCGCCGCCCAGACAAACCAGGCAGTCAATGTGATGACGTTTGAGGTTTTCGACAGCAACCGGGATCATATTACGATATTTTCCGCCCATTAACATTTTGTGAATTTTGTCACGACTGGTCCCAAGGATGGTTCCGCCGCGGGTCAGGATGCCGCTGACATCTTTTTGTTCCAGATGAATAACCCGGTTTTCGACAAGCCCGCGAAAGGCATCAAGGATCCCGATAACCGTCATCCCGTATTCATTAATGGCCGCTTTAGTCACGGCCCGAATAGCAGCGTTCAAACCCGGACAGTCGCCGCCTGCAGTTAATATCCCTATACATCGAGTTTTGGATACGAGCTTTGCCATAATCAACCTCATTTCTGGTACCAATTGATATTGTGGATACTATAACTATCTAAACGATACCAATCAACCTTTTTATGTGATCAGGGTGGTTTATGGTATGGATTTCCTGGGATAGAAAGAGATTCAGGGATGCAATCAGATTGAATCTTAATAGAATTCTAACAATTCAGACAATTGACAAAGAAGACAAATTACCTCAATATATTAAATCTTATGACTCAACAACAGCAAAATGAATTCGAATCGCAGACACTGGCGGCTATCGATATCGGAAGCAACTCGATTCGCATGACAATTGGCCAGCTTAATCCCGATGGGACTTTCGATATTCTTGAACGAGCCAATCGGCCGGTGCGGCTGGGCAGGGATTGCTTTCGTTATTTTCGTTTGACGCCGGCGACTATGCGGGCGGTAGTAAATATCCTGCGGGAATTCAAACGCCGCATCGATGAATATCAAGTTCGGTATATCTGGACGGTTGCAACCAGTGCGGTGCGTGAAGCTCGTAATGCGGATGTATTCTTAGATCGGATACTGATGGCTTGCGGTTTGCAAGTTCAGATTATAGACGCCTCACAGGAACGGCGCATTACCGTTTCGGCGGTACGTGCAGCGATGAATAGCGGCCCCATGAGTATACCTGGCGGTCAGATGATGATTTGTGAAGTCGGTGGCGGCAGTACGACCATAACGATTATGCAGCGTGGTAAAGTGATTAGTTCGCACAGCCTGGTGCTCGGATCAATCCGAATCCAGGAGATGTTCGGCTCCGAAGGGCGTTCCACGACACAAATTGTCGAGTTGATTGAAAACGAAATTGATTCGGTGCTGGCGACGGTGAAAACCCTGGTACCGCTGGGACGTGTCAAAACCTTTATTGCGGTGGGCGGTGATGCACGGTTTGTGGCATCTCGTGCCGGACAGCCGATGGATAATCCTCAATTTCAACGAATCTCTCGTCAGGCCTTTGAAGACTTTGTTCAATCTCATCGCAATCAGACGGTTGATCAATTGGCGCTTCAGTCAGAGTTGTCGTATTCGGAGGCGGAAACACTGTTGCCGGCACTGCTGATTTTCCAATCCCTGCTGCGGTTGACCCGTGTCAAAGAAGTGATTGTTCCTGCGGTATCCATGCGTGATGGTCTGTTGCTGGAATTGTCCCGGCGGTGTCGGGGGCAGGAAGATGAATCTGTCGCTCAGGAAGCAATCCAATCGGCGATGGCGCTGGCAGAGAAATATCGTGTCAATCTGCATCATGCCCGTCGTGTTGCGGATTGTGCCCTGCGTCTTTACGATGAAATGAAGAGCATTCATGGATTGGATTTGAGAGCAAGGCTGCTTCTGGAAGTCGCGGCGCTGCTGCATGAGTGTGGCACCTTTGTTTCAACTCGTGCTTATCACAAACATACGTACTATCTGGTAGCCAATTCGGAAATATACGGTTTGCTGCCCAAAGAGGTGGCGGTTGTTGCCCATGTTGCACGATATCATCGTCGCAGTGCACCCAAGATATCCCATCTGGAATACACGGCACTTCCCCAGGAATCCCGGATTCTGGTCAATAAGCTGGCGGCAATTTTGCGCCTTGCCAAGGCGCTGGATGTAACCAATATCCGGCGGATTGACCGTCTGCGATGTGTCCTGGATCAGGATTCTGTGCGAATTCAGGCACCGGATCTGTCGGATGAGTCGCTGGTTAAGCGATCGATGGAAATTCATAGCAGTATGTTTGAAGATGTATTTGGATTAAATCTTGAATTGGAAGCACTACCGGAATTGACGTAATGACTGCGACTTCAAAGACATCCCTGAATCTGGATGAGTCCCGATGCTATATCAACCGGGAGCTGAGCTGGCTGTCCTTCAATGAGCGTGTGCTGGAAATGGCCGAACACCAGGATGTGCCGCCTATGGAACGGATGAAGTTTTTGGCAATATTCAGCTCGAATCTTGACGAATTCTTTATGATTCGTGTAGCGGGTCTGATGCAGCGTGTGCAGGCGGGTGTTCAGACCAAAGACCCGAGCGGATTAACTGCCAGTGAGCAGCTTGATGCGGTCCGTCAAAAGACACTGGCATTATCGGCTCGTCATGCCCAGGCTGCGGAAACGCTTTTGAAACTCCTGCACAAGCATGGGCTTTATATCCTGAATCGGAAGACCTGGAATAATGACCAGCGTCGATTTTTACGGGACTATTTTCAGTCACATCTGCTGCCACTGCTGACCCCGATAGCGGTGATGGATACGCAGTCTTTCCCTCTGCTGCCCAATTTGCAGCTGCATATCGGAATTACCCTGTCTGCTCAGGACGGGGAAGAAAAACAGATCATGGTAATCCCCGTCCCCACCGTCGTGTCGCGGTTTATCGGATTGCCCAGCAGGGAGGGGGAATTCTGGGTCATGCTGGAAGATGTGTTGATGGAATATGCAGGCCTGGTGGTCCAGGGCAAACGGATCGAGGCGGTGGATTTGTTCCGTATTACCCGTGATGCTGACATCAAGATCCAGGAAGAAGAAGCCGGAGATTTGTTGGAAACGATTGAGGCGGCGGTTCTGGAACGTCGTCATCGCCAGGCTGTTCGTGTGGAACTGTCTGTGGATTGTTCTCCGACGCTGCAGAACTGGATTCTTGCTCAGTTCCAGGTTGGCCCGCAGCAGATATATCCCATAGCGGGAATCCCGGACTTGCGATGTCTGTGGGAACTGGTTGGGCGGGGAGGATTTGAAACGTTGCGATGGCCGGAGTGGCCTGCACAGCATCCTGCCGATCTGGCGGGTTATGAATCGATATGGGATGCTGCCAGCGATCATGATGTGATGTTGTTTCATCCGTATGAGTCATTTGAGCCGGTGGTGGAATGGATCCGGGCGGCAGCAGAGGATCCCAGTGTGCTTGCCATTAAGCAGACGCTGTATCGAACCAGCCCGGATTCGCCTGTGATCTCAGCGCTTGAACAGGCAGCACGCAGCGGGAAGGAAGTGACGGTCCTGGTTGAATTAAAAGCACGATTCGAGGAAGCCCGAAATATTCGATGGGCCAGGCGGCTGGAGGATGCGGGCTGCTATGTGGTTTATGGTGTTGCAGGTCTTAAAACCCATGCCAAGGCCTTACTGATCATCCGGCGGGAGGCCGGACGCATCAAACGTTATGTACATCTGGCAACAGGTAATTATAACGAAAAAACAGCCCGACTTTATTCGGATATCGGTCTGATCACTTGTGATCCCCAGTTGACATCGGATGTGGGGGCTTTTTTTAATCTGTTAACCGGTTTTTCGGAGTCGGTGGGCTGGTCAAAACTGACCATTGCTCCCACTTCACTGCGGCAGCGAATACTCGATTTAATTGAGCGGGAAATTAAAGCCAGCACGCCGGATCATCCGGGTTTGATTATGATTAAGGCCAATTCCCTGGAAGATATTCGTGTGTGCCAGGCTTTGTATCGTGCCTCGGCGGCTGGAGTCAGAATTAAACTCAATATTCGGGGCATTTGCTGTTTACGTCCTGGAATTAAGGGACTATCCGAGCACATTGAAGTCGTCTCTATTCTGGACCGTTATCTGGAACATGCCCGTATTTATTATTTTGATAACGGTGGGCATCCCGAAGTGTATTTGAGCAGTGCCGATATGATGGGACGCAATTTGGATCGGCGTCTGGAAATGCTTTTTCCAGTGACTCAGCCGGGTCTCAGGCAGCGACTGAGTTCAATTCTGGAGACGTTTTTTTCTGATACAACCAATGCCTGGCATCTGTCTTCGGATAGTACATATCGACGAATTGCATCCTCCAAAGTCCCTCTGCGAAGCCAGCAGTACTTTTATGAACAGATTTCTGACGCAGCAGGATTCCAGAAAGCCAAGTTTCGATTTCGGCCAATACGATCGAATGGAAAATAGACAGATTTGTCCTGTGTCGCGTTGATGGTTAAGACGCCTCATCCTGGTGTATTTATTGTGCCTCAGTCAGTGATAGAACAACTCCTTTCTGATTAGTCGCGTTCTGAGACTTTTTCAATCGTCCTGCGGTTCCGATTGAAGACTCGATCAGATCTGACTACATCACCAAGCAAAGGCGAATCTGATGTTTCTGTTATCTCCGAAATACTATAGACTTCCCGCATACTCTGGCGTAAAATACCCCACAGGCTCAAATTATCTAAAATAGTTCCACAGTAATACCGGGCCCAGGACTAAGTAATGCCCTTTAATCGTGCAGCTTCTCCTGTTGCATACGGCCAGGGTGGTTATGAAATGGGCAGGGTTGACATTGGCTTGAAATTCGGAACCGTGAGACAAGATGAATTCGAATGGAGTTATTCTGTTTGGTGGCTCTTTTGATCCGGTGCATCAAGGTCATATTCTAATGGCTCAATTTGCCATTGGCTATTTGCATGCGGACCGCTTGGTAATGATACCGGCAGCCCGTTCTCCCCATAAGCACCATCCGCCGGTTGCTGAAGGCCAGGATCGGTTGGAAATGATTCGTCTCGCGATTCGGGGTATCGCCGGCCTTGAGGTCAGCGACATCGAGCTGAAACGGCCGCAGCCAAGCTACACCTTTGATACGGTTGTGGCCTTCCGCCAGCAGGTTGGTGTGTCTGTTCCGCTTTACTGGCTTGTGGGAGCAGACGCTGTGGGCGATTTGCCGTATTGGTATCGTATCGGGGAATTACTGGATATATGTCAGTTGTGCATTATGTACCGGGCAGGGTATGAAAGGCCGTCATTCAAGGCTTTGCAGTTTTCATTTCGTCCGGACCAGATAGCTTCTTTGGAACGGCATATAATCCCGACACCGTTGGTTGATATTAGTAGCACAGAGGTCCGCCGGCGTATCGCCGCAGGACAGGCTGGGGAGGATATATTGTGTCCTGATGTATTGAAATATATAATAAAAAATAAATTATATCATTAAATAGGTCATATATGAGGGTAAAAAGCTGACGGAATTGACCTGCTTTTGTGTTTTTGATTGACAGCCTTTATTTATTCCTTATATATATGAAATCTTATCTTTAGGTGGACTGTATGTTGTTTTCAGGACTCATTTTCGGAGATTATAACGATGGTACTTGGAAAACGGATTCTTGGAGTCGTCTTTTTGTTCGTTTTGGCGACATCTGTGTTGGCCGAAGGTGTGAGAAGTGACTGGAATGACTTTTTGCACTACACCGCAATTGGGCGATTTGACCTGGCACAGGGATACGGCCAAAAGATTGTCCAGGCGAATCCTGATCCGCAGGAACTGCTGGCCTTAAGTGAGGAGAATCCGGATGGGTACAACATTTTGCTGAAAATGAATGCCGAAAGTGAACAGCTTCGGGAAGTCAGCGGCAAAATTCTGGAGATTATCGAACAGGGGCGTTTTGTTCGCCGGACCGATCCCAAAATTATCGTTGACGAAATTCGTCGCCTGAGCACGACCATTCGGGGCAGAATTGCAGCCGAAGAACGGCTCCGCAATGCCGGCGAATATGCCATTCCTTATATGCTCAGTGCATTGGCAGATGAGGGCCGAAAAAGTGAGTTTGCTCCGATTACTCAGGCCCTGCCCAAAATTGGCAAAGGTGCGATTCGTCCGCTGACTGCGGCGCTTCAGACTGACAATGCTGCAGTCAAGGCTGAAATTATCCGGGCACTGGGTAAGATTGGCTATTTTGAACCATTGCCTTATTTGAAATTAATCGTGGAACAGGATGCGTCTCCTGAGCTCAAGGCCCTGGCAGAAAGGGCAATCAGTGAAATCGATTCCAGCGCGTTGAAAATCCCTGCAGCGGAATTGTTCTTCAAGCTGGCTGAGATGTATTATGATCGTGCGGAATCTGTTGCACTCACCGACGATAACACTTTTGGCAATCTGTGGTTCTGGGATGCTGCGGGCAAGGGATTACAAAGACAAGAGGTTAATAAAGCCTATTTTAATGAATTAATGTCCATGCGGAGTTGCGAATGGGCGCTGAAGGCCGATCCGGCCATCGGCAAGGCCATTGGACTTTGGCTGGCTGGCTACTTCCGCGCTGAATCGTATGGCATTGCGATGCCGGACTATTTCGGTCAGGGGCATCCGGATGCGATGACCTATGCCACCACGGCTGGGCCGGAATATCTGCATCAGGCCCTGGATCGGGCATTAAAGAATAAGGAAGCGTTTGTGGCTCTGGGAGTGGTTGAAGCTTTGGCCGTCAATGCCGGCACAAAATCGCTGCTGTATCAATTGGGTACCGAACAGCCGCTGGCCAGGGCGCTGACGTTTGATGATTATAAGGTGCGTTACAGTGCTGCAATCGCCATTGCACTGGCTTTGCCGACTACGGGCTTTGTCGGCAGCGAGAAGATTGTGGAGAACCTGTCCGAGGCGATTCTCGAACAGGGGGCGGATCAGGTCGGTGCGGAATTGGCTTCGGCGTATGCCCTGCGTTCCATTCGAGCGATGGAAAAGCTGGCATTGACGCATAATCCGATCGTTGATTTATCCAAGGCTCTGGATGCACTGGTCAAAGTCAGTACCTCGGCGAACCCGCAGATGCAGACACTGGCGGCCGAAGTGCTGGCACGGCTGGAAAGTCCGGAAGCTCAGCGAGCGATTGCTGCGATGGCCTTGTCCGACAAGAACAGTGCCGAGGTTCGTATTGCGGCGTTTGGTTCACTGGCGACGTCTGCAAAACTCAATGCAAATCTGCTGCTGGCCGAACAAATCGATGCGATTTACAGTCTGGTCAGCTCAACCGAGACAGACCCGACACTGCGTTCTGCTGCGGCGGGAGCCTATGGTGCCTTGAACCTGCCCAGTGAGAAGGTTAAGACTCTGATTCTGGATCAGGCGAAGTCCTGAGCACTTGGTTTTCTACCCCTGTGGGGGAAATATCTGAAATGACCCGCAAATTCAAAGGTCTCAAAGACGAGAAGTTTTACCGCAGCGGGATGCGCTGGATGGGGATCGGCTTTGAATTCTGCATTGTCTGCGGGGGGATGGCCTGGCTGGGAGCTCAGATGGATAAATTGGAGAATACCAGTCCGGGCTGGATGATTATTGGTTTTTTTGTGGGTTTCGGGACAATGTTTTATCTGATGGTCAAACGTGCCCAGAAATCCAATGAAGATAGTAATAACCACCCTGAGGAAAGTAATAAAGACAGGTAAAAAGTTAGATGTGGACAGAAAATATCAAAAAGGTCTTCGGTTGGTTTATTACCACGGGACTTTTTCTGGGTTTTCTCTTCCTTTTGACATATCGATACTGTGAATTAGCTGGCCCCAGGGCCGAAAAAGCATGTGTTGTAGCAATGGTTACCGCAACTCTGGGCGGACTATCCGCCTTCTGGCCCCTCAGTAAAGTCTGGCGTCGTGAGCCTGAGAAGATGGTTGTCAGCGTTTTTTTGGGCGGGGCAATTCGTATCTTGATTGGTTTTGTCGGAGTTGTTATAATCTTCTTTTTTACCGGTATCAGCCGAACATGGTTCCTGGGATGCTACGGCATTTTTTATGCCGTATTTCTGTTAGTGGATTCGTGGCTGATTATCCGGCTGCTGTATAATTACGGTCTGAACAAGGACGATTCTAAATATGAATGTGTGTGGAATGATGCTCGCGAGTACCAACGTACTCGAAGAAATTGTCAGCAAAAAATGGATTATTCCCATAGGACCTTATGAGGTCCCGTTTACCAACCATATGCTGATGATTACCCTGGCGTCGCTGACGCTGATGGTGGTGCTGCCGCTGGTGCTCAAAAAGCCTGTTCTGGTTCGTAGTGGTTTGGGCAATCTGATCGAGACGATTTGCGTTTATTTGCGTGAAGATGTTGCCAGGCCGTTTCTCAAGGATCAGACCGACCGCTATATTGGCATTCTCTGGACCCTGTTTTTCTTTATTTTAACTATAAATTTGCTGGGATTGATGCCGCTTTCTCAGTTGATGTATATCATCACCAAACACAAGCATATCGGTGGTGCCGCGACTGCGAATGTGTGGGTCACTGGAGCATTGGCAACGTTCTCGTTCCTGTTGTTTCATATCGCTGGCATTCGTGAAAAAGGGGTGTGGCATTATCTCAAAACCTTTACCCCCAAAGTGCCCTGGCCCATGTTTCCATTCATGTTTATCATTGAGGTTGTCAGCTCGTTTGTCCGGCTGTTCTCCCTGGCCATTCGTTTGTTTGCAAATATTCTGGCCGGGCATATTTTGCTTGCGGTTATTTTGGGTTTTATTATGATGTTCAAAAATTATATGGTTGCCTTTTCTTCGTTGACCGCAACGGTTTTATTCAGTCTTTTGGAAGTATTTGTTGCGTTTTTACAGGCGTATATATTCGTATTTTTGACGACCATATTTATCGGATTTGCAATAGCCGATGAGCATTGATTATAGAACCCGCCATTGTGGCGGGTTTTGGTCTTAATAGAAGTATCTGGAAACGTAGTAACTGACGTACAGGAGATGCTGTAACATGTTTGAATTAATGACTTTAGCTCCGATGCTGCTGGCGGAACTGAACATTGACGACAAGGGTTTGGGTATGTTGGGCGGCGTGTTGGGCTGCGGCCTGATCGTGATGGGGTCTGCCAAAGGTATCGGCCAGTTGGCCGGCAGTGCGGTGGAAGCCATTGCCCGTCAGCCGGAAGCGGCCAACCGTATTTTCACTACGATGATTATCGCTGCGGCCCTGATCGAAGGTGTCACGCTGTTTGCGATGATTATCTGTCTGCTGGCTGTACTGTAAACAACGGAATTTTACCAGGACACTGTGATGCGAATGCTCAGGTTATTGCCGGCATTTTGCCTGTATTATGTTGCGACCGCAGTTACGCGGGCCTCGGAGGCCGTAGCGACTGCTGAGGAAGGCCACGAACAAGCCCCCAGCGTTTTTACGGGTGACTGGGCTGAGTCGGTCTGGACACTTTTGTGGTTTGCATTGCTGCTGCTGGTCTTGTGGAAGCTGGCATGGAAGCCGCTGCTCAAAAGCCTGTCGGACCGTCAGAACCACATCCAGAAGGAAATCGATGACGCTGAGAAGAGCCGCAAACAGGCTCAGCAGGTGTTGGAGGATTATCGCAGCAAGCTGGCCGATGCCGAGCGGCAGGGTCGGGAAATCATCAATCAGCGGGTCAAGCAGGCTCAGGCCGAAGCCAAAGAAGTTGAAGCTCAGAGTCGAAAGCAGATTGAGCAGATGAAGATTCGCTTTGAGGCCGATCTGGAACGAGAGAAAGGTGATGCTCAGGAACAGCTCTGGACACAGGCCGGCGATATTATTCAAACCATCGGCCAGGAAGTATTCGGCAAGGCACTCAACGATGAGGACAACAGGCGATTGATTTCTCAGGCGATCGAACGACTCAGGCAGGCACATCGGAATCCCGGCGTGCAATAATAAAGTTGAATCAGGCGAACAGTATGGCGGCATCTTCCAAACATATCATTTACGAGATTTACAGCGATGTTCTGTTTCAGCTGGCCGAAGAATCCGGCCAGGTGGAACAGGTGCTGGAAGACCTGGCTGCGGTGGGTACCCTCCTGCGGGATGAGCCTGAGTTTTTAAAACTGATTACGTCGTCCAAGATGAAGGACGACGAAAAAACTGCGGCTTTGCGGCGAGTGTTCAGCGGACGTGTCCATCCGCTGACCCTGGATTTCCTGTGCGTGTTGGCCCGCAGAAACCGCATTGGCGGGCTTCACGGCATCTTTGACCGGTATGAAGTGCTGGTGGACAGCCTGAAAAACTGCCGGCTGGTGGAAGTGGTGCTGGCAAAGCCGTTGCCGGATGCTGAACTCGAAAAGCTGCGTCTGGAAATCAGGGATGCCATCAAGGCCGAAGTGAAACTCAAGGTCCAGATTGACCCGGATATTCTGGGCGGCATTGTGATTCGGCAGGGCGATCTGATGATTGATAATTCTGTCCGAACGATTTTATCCCGGACCGTCAGTGGTATTGTGGAGCGATCCCGAGAAACGTATTACAAACAAAAAAATAAACCCGGTGAGACGACACCAAAGGGATCTGATTCGGTACAGGGGTAATGACCCGCGGGTACCAGGCGGATAAACACATTTGTATACGAGTAAATACTTTTGTAAACGAGTAAATACTAATGAAATTCGATGTATCTGAAATTTCGAGTCTGATCAAGCAGGAAGTCCTGCGATATCAAGCCCGGCTTGAGGTTTCGCAGGTAGGCACGGTACTGGAGGTCGGTGACGGCATTGCCCGTATCTACGGCCTTGATAATGCGATGGTTGGCGAAATGCTGGAATTTGAAGGCGGTATCGTCGGCGAAGTATTTAACCTTGATGAAGACTCGATTGGCGCGGTTGTATATGGCGATTTCCAGAAAGTGCGTGAAGGCGGAACGGTTCGAGCCACCGGCAGGCTGTTGTCGGTTCCCGTCGGTCCGGAACTGCTGGGCAGGGTGGTTAACGCCTTGTGCGAGCCGATTGACGGGGCTGGACCCTTTAAAGCGGAAACACGCCGTTTTATCGAGTTTGCTGCACCCGGTATTGCCCAAAGACAGCCGGTTAAGGAACCTCTGGCAACAGGCTTAAAGAGCGTGGACTCGATGATCCCCATCGGACGCGGACAGCGCGAACTGATTATCGGTGACCGCAAGACCGGCAAGACGGCCATTGCCCTGGATACGATCATCAACCAGAAGGGCAAGGGCGTGATTTGTGTTTATGTCGCCATCGGCCAGAAGGAATCCACTGTTGCGGAAGTAGTGGCAACATTGAAAAAGTATGGGGCAATGGACCATACCGTGGTGGTTTCAGCCACGGCTGCCCAGAGTGCTGCAATGCAGTATATTGCTCCGTATGCTGGCGCGGCGATTGCAGAATATTTTATGTATGAAAAACAGGGCCATACGCTGTGTGTGTATGATGACCTCAGCAAACACGCGATTGCCTACCGCGAATTAAGTCTTCTGTTGCGTCGTCCTCCGGGACGGGAGGCCTTCCCGGGTGATATTTTCTATCTGCATAGTCGGCTTCTGGAACGCAGTGCCAAGCTGTCCAATGAGCTGGGCGGCGGTTCGATGACAGCGCTTCCGATTGTTGAGACCCTGGAGGGGCAGGTGTCAGCCTATATCCCGACCAACATTATTTCGATTACCGATGGTCAGATTTATCTGCAGCGTGACCTGTTCCTGGCCGGTGTTCGTCCTGCCATCGACGTAGGCATCAGCGTCAGCCGCGTGGGTGGGGATGCTCAGCCGCAGGCGATGAAAAAAGTCGCCCCCAAGCTGCGTCTGGATCTTGCAGCGTTTCGCGAGTTACAGGATTTTGCCCGTCTGGGTACCGATCTGGATGAAATGGCACAAAAGCAGCTTGACCGAGGCTACCGTATGGTCGAGGTGCTCAAACAGAAACAGTTTTCACCGATGAGTGTGGCTGAAGAAGTTGTCAGTATTCTGGCCGGCTCCAGTGGAATTCTGGATGACATTGATGTTGCTCATGTGGGGCATTTCCTGGAGGAATTAATCGACTGGCTGAAGCTGGAGGCAGGCGAGTATCTGGACGAAATTAACAAAACCGGCAAACTATCGGATGAGCTGTTGTCTGCAGTGAACGATGCGGTTGCTGCTTATAAGACCATTTATAAGTTCAGCTTTGGTGCATAGCGGATGAAGGTTGTAAGACATCATGGCCAATACACGACAAATTCTGCAGCGGCGTAAAGCAGCATCCAATATCAGCAAGGTCACCGGCACCATGGAGACGATTGCTGCGGTCCGCTACCGTCAGTACTACAACCAGTGGGCGCAGGGCATTGAGTACTTTGATGCACTGGCTCAACTGGCGTACTTGATGGTGATTGCTGAGCAGGGTATCAATCATCCCCTGTTGAAGCCCAATTCCTGCAGAACCAATGCTGTTATTGCAATTGGCAGTAACCGTGGTCTGTGTGGCGGCTATAATGCCGAAGTCTTTCGTCAGATCGATACCCACATCAAAATGTCGCAGCGGTTCAAACGGGAATTAAAGATTTATGCCAAGGGCCGCAAGGTGGTCAATTACCTGGAACATCGCAAAATTGTGCCGGATGGCGTTTATTCTGATTTTGATGAGCTGCCGTCTGTCGAGCAGGTCCACCAGATTGCCAATCATTTTGTCAAGCAATATATGGCCGGCCATATTGGCCGTCTGGGGGTTATTTATAACCGGTTTCATTCCCAGGCTTCGCAAAAGGTTCAGACCCTGACCATCTTGCCCGTGGCCGAACTGATTGATGACCTGACAACCCGGGCTACGGTTATCTGGCCATGGGAATTGGCGTTTGAAGATTTTCTGCTGGGTGATGATTCCTATACGATGTTTGAAACGCTTGCCACGATGCTGATTCGATCGGCTTTGGCTGGGTGTTTTCTTGAGGCGGTGACCAGCGAATACCTGGCTCGGGTGGTCTCTATGCGAAATGCCAGCGACAATGCTGACCAGATGATTCAGGATTTAACCAAAGATTATAACCGTGCACGACAGGGACAAATTACGGTGGAACTGCTGGATATTATCACCGGTGTCAGTGCCGCAAAAAAATAAAGATTAATTAGACGATAAAGCAGAGTCAATACTATGGTAAATACAGGACGAATCACGCAGGTAGTCGGAAGCACCTTTGAGGCGGAATTCCCCGCCGATCGAATTCCGGCCATTTATAACGCCTTAACCATCAAAGGTGAATTTGAAGGTAAGCCATTTGAGCTGGTCGGTGAAGTCCAGCAGCATCTGGGGGGCGGACGGGTCCGGGCGGTGGCTTTGGGCAGCACCTTCGGTATGCGTCGTGGAATGGAGGTTGTTGATACGGGCGGCCCGTTGGAAGTCCCTGTTGGCAAGGAAACACTTGGCAGGGTATTCAACCTGCTTGGCCAGCCTGTGGATGGCGGCCCGGCTATTCATGCCAAGCAGCGTTTGCCGATTCACCGCAAACCCCCTAAATTCGTCAACTTGACAGCCAAATCCGAGATGTTTGAAACGGGTATTAAGGTGATGGATTTGTTGTGTCCATTTGTTAAAGGCGGCAAAACAGGTCTGTTCGGTGGTGCCGGCGTGGGCAAAACTGTTCTGATTCAGGAACTCATCGCTCGTATTGCCACTCAGCATGGCGGGTATTCGGTCTTTGCTGGGGTTGGCGAACGTACCCGGGAAGGGAATGATTTGTGGTTGGAAATGCAGCGAACCAAGATCGGAAACACTGGGGCATCGGTATTAGACAATACGTGTCTTGTATTTGGGCAGATGAATGAGCCGCCGGGGTCCCGTCTTCGTGTTGCATTGACGGGTTTAACCATGGCTGAATATTTATGTGAGGCGGGCGGCGGTGAAATTCTGTTGTTTATCGATAATATTTTCCGGTTTTCTCAAGCTGGATCGGAAGTGTCGGCTTTGCTGGGGCGTATTCCGAGTGCGGTAGGTTATCAGCCGACCCTGGCCAGCGAAATGGGGCAGCTTCAGGAGCGTATTGCGTCCACAACATCAGGTGCGATTACCTCGGTACAGGCGGTTTACGTGCCTGCTGATGACTTGACCGACCCGGCCCCGGCCACGACCTTTACTCATCTTGATTCCTCGGTGGTGCTTTCGCGTAAGATTACTGAAAAAGGCATCTATCCTGCGGTGGACCCGCTGGAAAGCACATCCCGAATTCTGGACCCCAATATTGTGGGCAAAGACCATTACGAAGTGGCCCAGAAGGTGCTGGAATACCTGCAGCGATACCAGAGCCTCCAGGATATTATTGCCATTCTGGGTATTGATGAATTAAGTCGAGAGGACAAACAAATTGTTGCTCGTGCCCGAAAGCTGGAACGGTTCTTCTCACAGCCGTTTATTGTATCTCAGCACTTTACCGGCTTGGAAGGCAAGTATGTGCCTGCTGCTGAGACGGTTCGCAGCTGCCGCCAGATCTGTGAAGGCCAGTGGGACCATCTGCCCGAACAAGCCTTTATGTATATCGGTGCAGTCGAAGAAGCCCAGCAAAAAGTCCAGAAGAAAGCGGTTTAAGGAAATAATTGGTGGTTGGATTGGTGACAAAACCTACATTTCGTGTGGTCCTTCTGACTCCCAGAGCCAAACTGCTGGATTGCAGAGCAGGCTCGGTGATTATCCCCTGTTCCGATGGTCAGCGGGGGATTCTTCGTAATCATTGCCCGCTGTTGACGGGATTAGAGCTTGGGATTATGGAGGTACAGGGTATTCCAGACCGTGAAAATGCCTATTTCGTGATTGAGGGGGGTTTTGCACGGTTTAGTGAAAACAATCTTACGGTGCTGGCCTATGATGCAGTGACCTTTGAAAACCGGGATGCTGACAAGATCAAACAGATTATTTCACAGGCTCAGGGGGTGGTTGCCGGACAGGAGTATATCAAAACCCAGGAGCAAAAAGTCACTATGGTCCGCAGCCGCCTGATCCTTCGTATGGCGCAGCTGGCCGGCAAACTGGAGTTGGTAAAGTAACCCTTTCATAAGTGGGTACTTACAAAAAAAACTGTGCCCGCTTGTACTGAAAAAAGTTGCTTTTTTTTAGGTTTGATTGTACGATTTGGCCCGTATTTGAGTTTGTCTTATGGCCAAAACTCCTGAAAAAAAACTGGTTGCTGACGGTCCTGATGCGAATGCTGAGGTTCGGCGATTTATCGACAGTCTTGATGATAAGCATCGGATGCTGATTGTTTTAAAGTCGCAGCTCTATGGGAACCGCTGGGAGCCAATGCTGGAGGATCTTCGAAACCGTCTGGAGGGCAAGCCGTATATTTTCAAACTGGTCAATCGAATCAAAGATGATATTGACCGAATCGAACGAATGAAATCCTTTGAAGCTGATTATAAAGTCGATTTAACGGAATATATAGATATAACCTGACCGGAGAAATCGGATGAATTCGATGAAAATGGGTATCGCAATAGTTGTACTGTGCGGGGCGGGTGTGTTAGCAGCAGGATTGTCGGCATCCCCGGGAGATTATCTGGTTGCATCGGAGCTGCTGGGCAAGGCAGATCTGGAGACCGGATGGCAGGTCAATCTGCCTATGAAGCCGAATGAGAAGATCGACAATTTATATGTCTATGACAATTATTTATATATATTAACAACCCAGAACTTTTTGTTTTCGATTGATCGTACTACGGGTCAGGTGCGCTCTATGCTGCAGTTGGCTGTTCCCGGACTGCCGATTCTGCCGCCGATGCATTTTGACAAGAAAAGCGTTTTTCTGGTGGGTCAGGAGATGGTCGTCTTTGATCCGGCTTTCGGCCAGGTTACCGAGACGGTTATCCTGAAAAATCTCGGTGGCAACTACGGAGGAATCGCCCGGAATCGCAAATATGCTTATGTCTGCGGTTCAGACAACCGTTTGTATGCCTATACAGTTGATGAAGGTATTCGTGTGTTTATGGTGTCGGCGGATAACGATTCCCCCATCTATTCGGTTATTGCTTCGGACATGCAGGTCTGGTTTAGTACCCAGGCGGGCAATGTGATTGCCATGGATTCTGATAACGGGCGCAAAGTCTGGCAGTTTAATCTGTCTGGTCCGATGAGAGC
Source organism: Anaerohalosphaeraceae bacterium (assembly GCA_040306945.1). GTDB lineage: Bacteria > Planctomycetota > Phycisphaerae > Sedimentisphaerales > Anaerohalosphaeraceae > Anaeroglomus. Next base: position 118,878 of record JAWRKM010000003.1, on the reverse strand, counting down.
ACCGCTGGTGATGGATCAGGGGTATATTTATGCAGCGGGCCTGGATACCAAGCTGTATAAGTTGAATGCCCTGATAGGCACTCAGGCCTGGGAGAAGCCTTTTTTTGCCGGGGATAAGGTGGAGATGCCATTGACGATGGGCAAGACGTGTGTGTACCTGTACACCGTCAACACCGGCGTCTATGCCGTGGATAAAGAGACCGGCAAAGCCGTTTGGAATCTGCCGGCGGGATATGCGGTACTTGCCGAACACGGCTCGCGGGTTTATGTGTATGTCAAGCCGGGTATTTTGTCGGTGATGGATAATGCTCAGCGTAAAGAACAGCTTTCCATTAATATTGCCAGGGTCAATCGTGTTGCGGTGAATATGACGGATTCGTGGCTCTATTTGAGCAGCGACAAAGGGCAGGTACAGGCTGTCAGGCCGATTGAGCCAAAACCGCAGACTGCCCAATCGAAGTAAATCAAAGTGGTGTCAGCATTTGAAACGAAAGCATAGAATCATGGATGTACAAATCAAGCGAGCGTTAATCAGTGTTTCCGATAAAACTGGCGTGGTCGATTTTGCCCGGCAGCTGGCGGCGATGGGCGTGACTCTCATCAGCACTGGCGGGACGGCCAGAGCGTTGTCTGATGCGGGATTGTCTGTTGTCAGTGTCGATTCGGTGACCGGTTTTCCGGAGATGATGGACGGTCGCGTGAAAACCTTGCATCCCAAAATTCACGGTGGGCTTCTGGCCCTGCGTGATAAAGCCGACCATGCTGCGGCCATGAAACAGCATCAGATTGAGCCGATTGACCTGGTCTGCGTGAATTTGTACCCTTTCGAACAGACTGTGGCCAGGGCGAATTGTTCATTCGAAGATGCCATCGAGAATATTGACATCGGCGGACCGAGCATGGTTCGTTCGGCAGCCAAGAATCACCTGTATGTGACGATTGTTACGGATCCATCACAGTACCCGATGGTGCTGGATGAGATGAAATCCAAAAATGGCTGTATCAGCCTTGCTTTGCGCAAACAGTGTGCCCGTAAGGCTTTTGCCTTAACGGCTTCGTATGATGCAGCGATATCCAAATACCTGAACGAACAGGCCGGCGAGGTATTTCCCGACAGGCTCAGTATCACGCTGAGGAAAGATCAGGAACTTCGCTACGGTGAAAATCCGCATCAGAAGGGGGCATTCTACCGGCTCTCCGATGCCAAAGAAGTCAGCGTGGGCACCGCCCGGCTGATTGATGGAGCGACTACCCCGATCAGCTTCAACAACCTGATGGATGCCAATGCCGCATTTGAACTGGTTAAGGAATTTGATGAGCCGGCTGCCGTGGTGGTCAAACACATGAACCCCTGCGGATGTTCGGTGGATGCTGATATTATCAGAGCTTATGAGCGAGCCTATCTGGGGGATGTAGTCAGTGCCTTTGGCGGGATTATTGCTCTGAATCGAAATGTTGATAAAGATATCGCAACGGTGATTATGGAGTCCTATGCACGCTTTGGCAAGGCCAAAGGTGCGGCGGGTTTTTTTGCCGAAGTGATTGTCGCCCCGTCTTATGATGCGGATGCGATTCAAACCATTCGTACGCTCAAGGAATGGGGCCAGCGGGTTCGGCTGCTGGAAACCGGCCCCATTGACCGCAAGGTGGTGGATGCCCGCCAGTATGATGTCCGCTGCATCGTGGGTGGTCTGCTGGTACAGCAACGCGATCTGGTCGGCTGGCAGCCCGAGACCTTGACATTCCCCACTAAAGTGAAACCCACTCCCCAGCAGATGGAAGATTTGCGTATAGCCTGGCTGGTAGCCAAGCATGTCAAGAGCAACACGATCACATTAGTCAACAACAAATGCCTTGTTGGTGTCGGTGCCGGCCAGATGAATCGCGTGGAATCAGGCATGCTTGCGGTTAAGCAGGCAGGCCCGATGGCCAAAGGTGCGGCGATGGGTTCAGATGCCTTCTTCCCCTTCCCAGACAATGTCGAAAACGCGGCCAAAGCAGGAATCGCCTGTGTGATTCAGCCCGGCGGCTCAAAGAAAGATGATGAAGTCATCGCCTGTGCTGATAAATATGGTATTGCGATGGTCTTTACCGGCGTTCGGCATTTTTATCATTGATACGTTTGAATCGCATCCAGCTCGAGTTCGAACAGCAGGTCGTTGCGGCAGATATCGCATTCGAGTTTGATATGCGGCAAAGGGATCTTATGCATTTGGAGCCACTGGTCAAATAGGGGATAGTCTTTTCTCGACTTAAAATAAGCGATGGCCCTGACCGTATCCCTCCACTCCATGTCGACATGTTGCAGGATCGCCTTGACAACGTTCATGGTGTGATCAATTTGTCCTGGTGTATTGTCCAGAAAAATCGTCTTGCCGTGCGGGTCAATACTGGCAGTTCCGGAAATATATAATCGTTTTTGCTGGGGAGTGACAATTTCCATGGCCCGGCTGAATGAAGAACGGTATTGTGTGGCTGGGCATTGCAGGGGGGATTCCACGGGTCGGATTTGAACAGAACCCTTTTTCGGCACAGCGGCCAGCAATTCTGTCTGAATTGCATAATCCAGAGGATTGGATAAGCTCACCCCCGTACTTGCTGGAATACGGTGTTTAAACACACCTTTTTCTGTAAAGAAGCGATCTCTCGCCCGGTTCAGCTTGTCGTACCAGGATAGAATGTCGTGAGCATATAGCCAGGTTCTGGCAGTGGAATGAAAATCAAGCCCGCAACTGTGTAATACAGTATCCATTTTCTGAAACACCGAATAGGTCTGAGTTTGATTGTCTGTCTGTTTGTTGTCCGGGAAAAGATGCAGTTGGTAATAGCGAACATGGTTATCTTCGAAGATGCATCCTGTTGGTGAATTGCCATTGGGTATCACCTCAATCGGAGAGCCAGACAAGGCATGAAGCTGAACAACGAACGTGGGGCATTTGTCTCCAGGAGACTGTGTAAACCAGGTAATCGGGCAAATCAATTCCGGCAGTTCGTTTTTGAGGGCATGAGCCACTTGAATTTGTCTTTCTTTGGGAATCGCAACACGGCAGCTTATACTGCTGGCCTGATTGGTTTTTAGGAAGTTGGAGATCTGTTTTAAAATATCAGCCTGGTCTGAATCGGAATAGTCCTGCGAATTGATAAAAAACTCCCGGCCGCCGCAGTGCGGTACCGTAACCACATCAAGGTTGGATATCTTCAAAAATTCCATGAATACCCCATACTGTCTATATTTACACATCGCGACTATTCTTGTCGTTTAATCATATTGACGTATTGGGGGTGCAAAACTCTACACAAAAACAAAAAAACTTCGGGTTGGAAAAGCAAAAAATAAGGGAGTTTGAAGGTCTTTTATTGAATCAGGAGAATTTTCTTAGCTCGAATAGGGCTAAAATGTGGGTCTTGCAGCCTGATGCAAAAAATTTAAAGTTTTTGTGGCAGGTTTTCGATAATTGTGTAGTGGATTTTTACGAAAAGTTAATATAAAATATAGAAGTGCAATTATTGAGCTTTTCATCACCCTCCTCCGAAGCCAGATTCCAGTATGGGGTCTGGCTTTTTCTTTGGATTGGATGACAAATCAAGCCCCATTGTATGGCTTAAGGATGAGAACAAACCACGCTGTGATCGGATTTGAGAATATAGGTTCCGCCCAAAGGACATTTGGGTGTACCTGCGGGGAAAAATTCCTTATTATTCAAGATGTCGGCCATCGAGGCGGGGTAGCATCCTTTTTCTTCGCTGTATAATTCCACGGCGGAATTTAACAATTCGATGTTGGATTTACAGACCGCCTCTCGGTCCAGTGTTGCGCTGTGTGACATCCGAGGCATGGAAATGGAAGCCAGTGCGCCAATGATTAAAAGCACAATCAGAATTTCCGCTGCGGCCATTCGTTTTGTTTTTAAATCAGACATAAGCTTATCCTGCTTAAAAACGATATTCTGCATATCTATTGAATCGGTTAATTATGCCGTTCAGTTAATTAATTCTTGCAGCATCATATATCGGAGTTGGTATTTTGGCCATATATTATCGGACAGCAGTATTGCGGCAACCACTCCTGCCTGGCCCGCTATCGATTTTATTCACTCTTCGATAAAGAAAGCATACAAAATATTCGATATCAAAGGGTGAAAAACAGATACGAAATTAATAGGCAAACCAGTCAATATAAGGAATTCGCCATGAGCGAGGTAGAATTGCTTGAATCTATCGAACAATCCGCACAAATGGATGAAAAAGACAGACATTATGCGAAGGCAGGTAAGGCCCTCCGGGAGCTGTCTCATGCTCTGAAGAATATCCTTCAGATGGTTGGCGGAGCGACAGAAGTAATTGATTATGCTTTCCAGTTAAAGCAGATGGATAAAGTCGAAAAGAGCTGGCCAATTTTGAGTCAGAACGTTAAGCGAATGAAAAAGAATCTGATGGACATTCTCGATTATACCAAAAAGCAGAATCTTGAAAAATGTTCCTGCAATCTTAACGAGGAACTCAAGCGCGTGCTGAATTCGCTGAAATCTGTCGCTCAGGTTAAAAAATTCAAATTGCAGGCTCAGTTAGATGCCGGGTTGCCTGAGGTGAATATTGACCCTGAACGCATCGGATTGATGACCTTGAACATGCTGCTCAATGCAATTGACCAGGTTCCTGAAGAAGGAGGCATGGTAACCATTCAAACCCGATATATTGCCTCTGAAAGCCAGTTTGAAATTAGTGTCTCTGATAATGGTGACCCTTATACGCCGGAGTTTCAAAAGCAGATATTTACGCCCCATGAAACCCATAAGCAACGGTTCAGTACCGGTATCGGAATGATGCTGGCACAACAAATCGCCAACCAGCATGAAGGGGTTATCTCCGTGCATTGTTCAGCGGGTCAAAACAGCCTCTCGGCAATTATTCCTATCAAAGACTGATTCTCAGGAGAATGTACTTTACCAGGGATGCATTGACATCCCTTTTTTTATTGACACCATAAGATTTGAAGAGTATAAAGTTCCATATAAGAAAATCAAATTTCATATATGGAACAATATTTAACTCCAAACTTGGTTAAAGCCTTAGAAGTGCTCAGGCTTCTTGCTAAAAATGAGCAGGGGCTAAGCTCGTCGGCTCTCGAAAAGCATCTTTCTATCCCGCGGACCACAGCATTTCGTATTCTTAAGACGTTATGCCATACAGATATGGCACAAAAAAAAGGGAATCTGTATTTTGCCGGGCCGGTGCTGTTTGAGATTGGATTGCTCGCTATCAGTAAACTGAATTTACGGGAACGGGCCGTTCCGGTTCTGCAGGAGTTAACTCGCCAGACCAGTCAGACCTCGCATTTAGCCATTCCGAGCGGCTGGCATTCCCTGATACTGGAAGTTTGCGATAGCCCTCATCCTATACGCGTTGCCTCGCGTTCAGGAACCCTGGCGGACTTGCATTGCTCTGCGACAGGTAAAATATTCCTAAGCTATTTATATGCGGAACGGATTGATGAGTTCTGTAGCGTGGTCCATCCTGCCAGACGCACTCTCAAAACTATGATTACGCCCGAAGAACTCAAGTCCATGGTCGAGCAGGTTCGTCGCGACGGATACTCTCGGGATGACGAGGAATATCACCAGGGTGTTCGCTGTATGGCGGCACCGGTGTTTGATATGCAGGGGGAACTGCAGGCTGCCATAGGGATTACCGGGCCAGCCGACCGCATTCATTGGAACAACGCCGACGTTGTGAAGGCTGCCGCAGAACAATTGTCACGTTCTTTGGGAAAACATTAACTTATACAGTGGAGGTATTGTATGAATAAAATGGTTATGCTGTTGATGGCGGCTTTGCTGGTATCTGGGTGTATGAAGGCCAAAACGAAAGTGGTTTTGCCGTCCCAGGCCCAGCCGCAGGCAATCAAAGAGGTCATGGCCAGGGTTGCGGACTGGCAGATTGCCAACCCCAGCAAACATCATCCTGCCGACTGGACGCAGGGTGCACTGTATTCCGGATTTACTGCCTGGGCGATGATGGCCGAAGATGCTAAATATATGGAATGGCTCAAGAGCACCGGCCAGAAACTGGACTGGCAGCCGCATCAGCGAGTTTATCATGCTGACGATCATTGTGTCGGCTGGATGTATCTGGAGTTGTATAATCTGTACAAAGACCCGCAGATGCTCAAGGGGATAAAGGACCGGTTTGATCATATCCTGGCCAATCCTTCGGAGGTAACGCTCAAAACCGGCCAGCAGAAAGGCAGGGACCGCTGGTGGTGGTGTGATGCGTTATTTATGGCGCCTCCGGTCTGGGCGCAGCTTGGAGCGATTACGGGAGATTCCCGCTATATCGACTTTATGAATCAGGAGTGGTGGGCAACGACTGATTATCTGTATGACAAAGAAGAACACTTGTATTTCCGAGATGATACGTATTTTGCCAAACATGAAGCCAATGGCAAGAAGGTCTTCTGGTCGCGGGGCAATGGCTGGGTCTTTGGCGGTCTGGTTCGTGTGCTGGAATACCTGCCGCAGGATTATCCGGACCGGCCTAAATATGTCAAGCTGTACAAAGAGATGGCCGCTCGCCTGATTGCTATTCAGCAGCCGGATGGATTCTGGCATTCCAGCCTGCTGGATCCGGCCAGTTACCCTGCGCCGGAGACCAGCGGTACAGGCTTTTATTGTTATGGGCTGGCCTGGGGCATCAACCGCGGCATCCTTGATGAAAAGACTTATCTGCCGTCAGTGCTGAAGGCCTGGCAAGGGCTTGTGAGCTGCGTCAACGCAGATGGTAAATTGGGATACGTCCAGCAGATTGGGGCCGATCCCCGAAAGACTTCTGCCGACGAGACTGAAGTGTATGGCGTTGGGGCGTTCCTCTATGCCGGCAGTGAAGTCTATAAAATTGCAATTCGTCACGGAATTCAGACCGCGGTAGTCGGTGTAACCAATCCCGCAGCACAGTTCCGGGATTATGAAACCATCAGCCTGAGCTGGTCGGACATATTGAAGAAGAATCATACTATTACTCCAGATAAGGTGTCGGTTTTTGATTTAAAGACCAATCAATTCGTTGTGACGCAAACCGTGGACAACAATGCCGATGGCAAGATAGATGAATTGCTGTTCCAGTCGCATTTGGCGCCTGGCCAGCAGAAGACCTTCTGGGTGATGCCGCTGCCGGAAGGATTCAGCAAACCGCAGACGCAGGAAATCACCTACGGGCGATTTGTGCCGGAACGGTATGGTGATTTTGCCTGGGAAAATGACCGCATCGCTTTTCGTATGTACAGCAAGGCCCTCGAATGGGAAACAGTCAGTCCCGGTATTGACGTCTGGGTCAAGAAAGTCCGTACGCCGATGATTGAGCATTTATACAAGGACATCAAGGAAAAGAAATCGTATCATACCGATAATGGCGAAGGGCTGGATTGCTATAAAGTTGGTCCAACGCTGGGTTGCGGCGGCCTGGGGATTCTTGCCGAAGACAAGCTCATTCTATCCCGCAATTTTGTGGATTGGAAACAGCTGGCGAATGGTCCTATCCGAACCATATTTGAATTGACCTATGATGCCTGGGATGCCGGTGGTGTGACTGTCAGCGAAGTCAAACGCATCAGCCTTGACAGAGGCTCCAACCTCAATCGGATTGAAAGCCGGATGACTTGCAAGGGGGTCAGGCCGCTGGCTCTGGCTGCAGGCATTGTCACCCGCGGCGGGCAGGATACCAGAACCCTCAAGTCTGACGAGAAGTGGATTTCGTACTGGTTTGCCCCGGATGAGATCAACGGCATGACTGGCTGCGGCATCGTATTCACTCCAGATACCGTGGTGCAATTGAAGGAGCGGAACGACCATTTGCTTGGTATTGTCCAACAATCCTGCGGCAAACCGTTTGTGTACTATGCGGGTGCCTGCTGGGATAAAGGACTGGATTTTAAGACAGTCGAAGTCTGGCAGGCGTATCTGTCTGCTTTTGCCGCCAGACTGGCCAATCCGATTCAGGTAACATTAGCAAAGTAAGGAAGTGTGAATTATGGAAGTACGTTATAGTCCGGATCCGATTCGTTTTGAACGGATGACCACACAGGAAACCCGTCATCATTTTCTGGTGGAGTCGCTGTTTGTGCCGGATACGATCGAGATGATATATATAGATATTGACCGCGTGATTGTCGGCTCGGCCGTTCCGATGGAGCAGCCGCTGCCTCTGACCAGCGCCGGTCAACTGCGGGCGGAGTATTTTTGCCAGCGCCGCGAACTGGGGATTCTGAATATCGGCCAGGCCGGAACCGTCACGGTGGACGGGAAACGTTATGAAATGGCCAATCGTGATGGTTTATATATTGGCCGCGGATCGCAGAGCATTGTTTTTGAGAGTCAGGACCCCAAACGGCCGGCTCAGTATTATTTAGTCAGCTATCCGGCCCATGCCGCCTATCCCACGACCCATATCGTCAAGGCCCAGGCCGCTGCGGTGCCGCTGGGCAGTATTCCGCAGGCTAACAAGCGGACCATTTATAAATACATCCATCCCGATGGGGTCAAAAGCTGCCAGCTGGTGATGGGCTTTACTGAACTGGCCGAAGGCTGTGTCTGGAACACGATGCCGCCGCATACCCATGAACGGAGGATGGAAGTTTATATGTACTTTGATTTTCCTGATACAGCTCGGGTCTTTCACCTGATGGGCAAGGCCGACCAGACGCGTCATATCGTGGTGGCTCCCAGGCAGGTAGTCATTTCGCCGAGCTGGTCGATTCATTCCGGCGTGGGGACCCAGGCCTATTCGTTCTGTTGGGCGATGGGCGGCGAAAATCAGACGTTTGATGATATGGATGGCATTTCCATTGCAGATATTAGATAGCGAGGTGAACAGATGATTCTGGATCAATTTAAACTCGATGGCAAATCCGCAATTGTAACCGGCGCTGCTCGCGGGCTCGGACAGGCAATGGCTCTGGCCCTGGCTGAAGCGGGAGCGGATGTCGCTGTGGTAGACGTGTTGAATATGAGCGAAACAAAAGAACAGATTGAAAAGCTGGGCCGTCGCTGCGTTACTATCACTGCGGATTTGACCAAAAAAGACAGTGTGGATATGATTGTCAGGGTGACTGTTGAAAAACTGGGCGGGATTGATATTCTGTTCAACAATGCCGGCATTATCCGCCGGGCACCGTTTACGGAATTTACCGAAAAAGACTGGGATGATGTGATGAATCTCAACATTCGCGGGGTATTTTTTCTCAGTCAGGCCGTAGTCAAGCAGATGATTCAGCAGGGTCGCGGCGGCAAAATTATCAACACCGCCTCAATGCTCAGCTTTCAGGGCGGCATTCTTGTGCCGTCTTATACATCGTCTAAAAGTGCCATTATGGGCCTGACCCGCCTGATGGCCTGCGAACTGGCCAAGTATAAAATCAATACCAATGCTATCGCTCCGGGCTATATGGCTACCGATAACACCAAGGCGCTGCGTGAGGATGAAGTCCGCAACAAGGCGATTCTGGACCGTATTCCGGCGGGGCGGTGGGGAACTCCCGACGACCTGAAAGGGATTGCGGTCTTTCTTGCCTCACCGGCGTCGGATTATATGAATGGTTATACGGTGGCTGTCGATGGCGGCTGGCTGGCACGATAAATTATAAATCAAGAGAGGATTGCGACCCATGAAGAAAAAGACTGTACTGCTCATTATCGTGGCACTCATAACGGCTTCCTGTGCGACCAGTATGAAATCTCGCTCATCCAGTCCGTGCGATCTGCGTCAGACCGGCGCCCGCGTGGTCGAAAATCTGCTGGGGCGTTCCTACATGCTTTACGGCAATAAGGACAATCGCAAAGGATTACATTATGCCGAGGCCTGTACCGCGGTGGGGGCGCTTCGTTTTGCTCAAACAGTCGGCGATCAGGAGATGCTCAAACGGCTTATTGCCCGCTATGAAGGCTTTCTCAATGAGAAAGATGACAAGGTCTTGTTTTCTCGTACCCCTCACGTGGATCACAGTGTGATGGGGATTGTTCCGCTGCAGATTTATCTGGTCGGCGGGGATAAACGGTATCTTGACGCAGGCTTGAGTTTTGCCGACAGGCAATGGGACAATCCGCTGCCGGAGGGTTTGACCTCGCAGACGCGGTGGTGGATTGATGATATGTATATGGTGGGGATGCTGCAGATTCAGGCCTATCGTGCCACACGGGATATCACATATGCCAATCGTGCCGCACTGCAGCTTGTCTCTTATCTGCGCAAGCTTCAGCAGCCCAACGGCCTGTTTTACCATGGACCGAAATATCCCTATCACTGGGGCCGGGGCAATGGCTGGGTTGCATCTTCCATGGCCGAAGTGCTGTCCTCGCTGCCCAGTGATAATCCGTATCGGCACGAAATCATGGCCAGTTATAAGAAAATGATGGCTCAATTGCTTGCCTGCCAATCGGATAACGGCATGTGGCGGCAGCTGATTGACTACCCCTATGCCTGGACGGAAAGCTCCTGTACCGCAATGTTTGCGTATGCCATGTCGATTGGAATCCATCACGGCTGGCTGGGACGTGAATACCAGGCTGCTGTGGACAAGGCGACGGAGGCCCTGTGTGCTCATGTGGATCGCAAAGGCAACGTGCGGGATGTGTGTGCCGGTACAGGACAGGAAGATGATATTGAATTTTATCTGAACCGACCGCGTCTGCTGGGAGATTTTCACGGTCAGGCGCCGGTGTTATGGTTGATTAGTGAACGTCTTCAGCAGGAACGCAAGGGGTAAATCATGAATGGCTTAAAGCTCAGACAGCAATCGGAATGCAAATATGATATCCTGTCTCTGGGTGAGATAATGCTGCGTCTGGACCCGGGCTCGGAACGGATTCATACAACGCGGATGTTTCGTGTGTGGGAAGGCGGCGGCGAATACAATGTGGCTCGCGGCTTGAAACGCTGCTTTGGCAAGCGGGCTGCAGTAGCGACGGCGATTGTGGATAATTCCATCGGCAGGCTGCTGGAGGATTTTATCTTTCAGGGCGGCGTCAGCACCGAATACATCCGCTGGGTTCCCTTTGACGGTATCGGCAGAAAATCCCGTGTGGGGCTGAACTTCACCGAACGTGGTTTTGGGGTTCGTGCCGCAGTAGGCTGTTCCGACCGAGCCAACAGTGCCGCTTCGCAGATTAAAAAGGGCGACTTTGACTGGGAAAAAATTTTCGGTCAGGATGGTGTCCGCTGGCTGCATACCGGCGGGATTTTTGCGGCCCTTTCAGAAACCACCCCCGACGCCATCATTGAAGCCGTTTCGATTGCCAAACAATACGGCACGGTGGTCTCTTATGATCTGAATTATCGTGCCTCGCTGTGGAAAGACATCGGCGGCCAGGACAAGGCCCGTCAAGTCAACCGGGAAATCGCCAAATACGTCGATGTGATGATCGGGAATGAAGAAGATTTTACTGCGGCTTTAGGCTTTGAAGTCGAGGGTCTGGATGAACATTGTTCTAATCTCGACTCATCCAATTTTAAAAAAATGATACAGAAAGCGGTTGCCCAGTTTCCTAATTTTAAGGCCGTCGCAACCACCCTGCGCAATGCTAAAACCGCCAGTCGAAATGACTGGGGGGCGATTTTGTATATCGATGGCAAGTTTTATGAAGCTCTGCTGCGGACGGATCTGGAAATCTACGACCGGGTCGGCGGGGGAGACAGCTTTGCCTCCGGGCTGATTTATGGTTTTATGGAAGGCAAGTCCCCTGAACAGGCTGTCAATTACGGGGCTGCCCACGGTGCGCTGGCGATGACCACGCCCGGCGATACCTCCATGGCTACCTTAAAGGAAGTCGAAGCAGTGATGAAAGGTGCAACCGCCAGGATTGCCCGCTAAGGTACAACAATCAAGACAGATGCGGCGTGATGACAGGATTGAAGGGAACCTTAATAGATGCTCTGATACGGAAAGGGTATAGCATGAATTCAGTCAGGACATATGATCTGATTGTGCTGGGATGGGTCAGTATCGTGATGGCCGGATGTGCTTCTACGGCTCCCAGGGTCTCGTCCGAGCCATGGTCTGTCAAAATGACTCAGACGGTGATGAAACGTAATGCGGATATCTGGTCGCTGGACTTTGCTTCCAAGCCCAAATGGAGCTATACCTACGGGACGGTCTATAAGGCGATGTGGCAGAGCTATCTGAGCACAAAAGACCCGGCGATTCCGGCCTATATCGAACGCTATTACGATGCCCTGATTCAGGAGGATGGAACAATCCTGACGTACTCGATGAAGGATTATAACATTGATCAGATTAATCCTGGCATGACGCTGTTTGATGTATATCAATATACCGGCAAAGACAAATACCGTCAGGCAATCCAGACCCTGCGAGAGCAGATGAAAGTCCATCCGCGTACGACTGAAGGCGGCTTCTGGCACAAGCAGCGTTATCCTCATCAGATGTGGCTGGATGGTCTGTATATGGGTTCCCCTTTCCTGGCCCGCTATGCCGTGGAATATAAAGAGTCGCAATTGCTGGATGATGTGGCCAACCAGTTTGTTTTGATGGAAAAACACGCCCGCGATGCAAAAACCGGCCTGCTGTATCACGCTTGGGACGAAGGACGCGCCCAGCGCTGGGCCAATCCCCAGACGGGCCAGTCTCCGAATTTTTGGGGGCGGGGGATGGGCTGGTATGCAATGGCGTTAGTGGATGTGCTGGAATATATGCCTGCATCTTATCCTCGCCGTCCTGAGCTGACGGCGATTCTGGACCGATTGTTTACAGCGTTAACAAAGTACCAGGATTTGCAGACGGGCCTGTGGTATCAGGTGGTGGATCAGGGGGGCCGGCAGGGCAATTACCTGGAGGCTTCAGCGTCGTCAATGTTTGTCTATGCGATGACCAAGGCTGTGCGTGTGAATGCTGTCGGCAAGAAATATCTTGCCGTCGCCCGCAAAGGATATCAGGGCATCTTAAAACATCTGATTACCGAAGACTCGGATGGCCTGGTCAGTATCCATCAGTGCTGTGCGGTGGCCGGCCTGGGCGGGACACCCTACCGCGACGGGTCGTACGAATACTATATCGGTGAACCGGTACGCGACAACGATCCCAAGGCGATAGGCCCGTTTATCCTGGCTGCCCTCGAATGGGAGCGGCTCGAATCCGGCAAGAGTAACTAATCAGAGAACCCATTTGTCAGAGATACTATGTGAGGAGATTCTAAATGGCTCATCATAACCGCTTGAAGGTATTGTGTGCAATGAAAGAAATTGGCCTTGTGCCGGTGTTTTATCATTCCGATGTGGACACCGCATGGAAAATCACCTGTGCCTGTGCCGATGGCGGGGCAATGCTGGTGGAATTCACCAATCGCGGCGACAGGGCGATCAATGTCTTCAATAAGCTGACTGAACGTCGTGATGTGCATCGTCCGGAGATTATTCTGGGGGTCGGCTCGATCTGCGATGCGCCGACGGCGGCGATGTATATCAACGCCGGGGCGGATTTTGTCGTCGGGCCGCTGTTGGATGAAGATACAGCTAAAGTGTGTAACAGCCGCAAGGTGCCCTATCTGCCCGGCTGTGCTTCTGCAACTGAGATTCACCGGGCCGAGATGCTTGGCGTGGAAATCTGCAAGGTCTTTCCGGGCAAGGAAGTCGGCGGCCCGGCCTTCGTCAAGGCCGTCAAGGGGCCTTGTCCGTGGACGGAAATCATGCCCACCGGCGGCGTGGATCCCACCCAGGAAAACCTGGCCGCCTGGTTTAAGGCCGGCGTGGCCTGCGTCGGTGTGGGCTCCAACCTGATTACCAGCCAGATTGTGGCGGCAGGCGATTTTGCCCAACTGACCAAAAATGTCCGGGAAACCCTGTCCCTGATCCGCCAAATACGCCAGACAAATTAAAATCGCCGAACCAATCCTACCACAATGGCCTGAACCTGACAGTCTTTGGACAAAATCGGAGTGAAAGCATCGTTTTCCGGCATCAGACGGATATTCTGCTTATCTTTGAAGAACCGTTTGACCGTGGCGTTTTGTTCATCCAGCAGGGCGATAACTAATTGGCCGTTTTCTGCAGTCCGGGCGTGTTTGCAGATGATATAATCGCCGTCAAGAATACCCGCATTAACCATACTATTGCCTCGGACCTGCAGGACAAATAAACTGCCGTGATTGCCAAAAATCTCTGAAATCCCGAAGGGCTGTTGGTTTTCAATGGCCTCAATCCCATAGCCGGCACTGACATACCCCAGCATTGGCAGAACCTCTGCCTGCTGCTGTTCGGTCTGCGACGATTCAATCTGTTCAAGCAGTCTTTTTGCCTTTTGCGTAAGAACTAAAGAGCGAGCCTTGCCGCTGGATTGCTCTACCAGATTTTTTTCGCGCAGTGCGACGATATGCTCGTATACCGTTGGACGGCTTACGTCCAGCATGTCTGCCAGTTCGTCCATCGTCGGCGAATAACAGTGCCTGACCTGAAAGCGTTCGATTTCCTGAAGGACTGCCAACTGCCTGGGTGTGATGATGACTGGATTGGGATCTGTTTTCATGTGTGGCTTTCTCCGCCTCGGATACAGGTTGTGCTGGAATACTTGAATTTGCAAGAGTATTATCCATCAGCAGTTCCGGCTGGATTGACCCGCCAACCAGATCGGCGATGATTTCGAGCACTTTTAATAATGGATTCGATACGGTTTCCGACACCGGTTTTACCTTATTCTCGACAATCTCATAACTGAATTCTCCGCCCGGTCCCAGCTTGAATAAAGGCGGCTGCTGCTTAAAACGGTTCCATTCCATGGTTTTACCTTTCTTCTACATCGCCCATCCATCGACTCAATAGTCTATCGGCAAAACCATTAAAAAATCCTAACAAAAACCGTACAGGAAGGAAAGAAAAATATGATTATTTCGATAACTCTTTTTTATTTATTCGCTTATGCGCCCCATGAAAATAAAAAATTATGATTCAGCAATGACGGTATTCCATAAAGACTTCATTGCCGACACTGTAAATAGCAATACAAGAGCCGTTAATACGACAATAGGAGGAGATGGATTTAACAGACCGTGAATAGCTGAGATTATTACTATTTCAAGTAATGTATAAAACCCTCGCAAAACAGGCGGGCAGCATAGAAGTCCTATTGCGGTCAACAGTGCCAGCACGAGCAGGCCTCCCATAAGTCGTTCCTGCAGAATGACTTGACGCAGCATCTTTTCGGCCTTAAGCCGCTCCATCTCCTGAACCACTTTTCGTGTAAAAGCAGGATTGCTGTGGGCGGATATCTTCAGATTTGTAGATAGCCACAAATCGAACTGTTCTTCATTATCAATATTTTTTGACATAGTCGTTTTCCCAGACTGTGTGCAGTTGATTATACAATTCTTTACGTCCCCGGTGCAAATGTGTTTTAACCGTGTTTTCCGGCATTTCCAGAATGTGTGCAATCTCGTCGATGGATTTACTCTCGCGGTAATACAGCACAATGGCCGCTGCCTGCGGAATAGGAAGCTGTTGTACGGCAGCCCATAAACGCTGCTGCTGTTCCATGTTTTCGAGGCCCTCAGGCGAGGTTGTTTGGGGCGTGGGGATGGTGTCAATGGTTTCATCCAGGGCTTTGCCGGACGATTTTTTCCTGCGATAGTCAACGGCTTTATGGTAGGCAATCGACCATAGCCAACTGCTCAGCTTGCTTTTTTCATTGAATTTTCCAATTGACTGCCATGCCGCCAGAAACGTTTCCGATGCAGCATCTTCGGTATCCAGCTCCGACAGTCCCATCATTCTGCAGCAGGCAAAGACCATATCCTGGAATTCCCGGACAAATCGCGTAAACATCCGGCTGTCGCCGGCCTTGAGCGAGGCAATACAAATGCTGTGTTTATCGTTTTCCAGTTGCTTTCCCAATCCTGTTTTCCGTTTCTGGGTAAGTCGGATCAACCTACATAAAAGTTTCAAAATATTGAAACCTGGTCCGATTTCGTCTGACTTATTATACAGGAAACCCTAAACAATTAATAAACACTGGAAAGGATTATCGTATGAATTTATTACCTGTATTGGGAGCGGTTGTGGATGTTACCAGCGGAGAAGGGGAACATGTGAAAATCGATCCGATGGGGCCTATGTTAATGTCAGCGGTATATCTGTTTATGATAATATTGCCGATCCTAATCGTTTTGCTGATTGTATTTTACAAGAAAAAATACCAGCATCAGCAAATTCTGGCAGCCATCGAAAAAGGGATACCTATTACAGACTTGATCGCAAAGCCCGTGCCTCAGAATCGGGAAATCAACTGGATACGAAGTCTATCCACAGGTATCGGTTTATTATTTGTTGCAATTTCCTCCATGCTGCTCGCAGTGGTGGCATTCCCCACTAAAGATGTGGGTTTTATGATTGTTTCAATTGTCGCGGGCGGGGTGGGCGTGATTTATCTGCTTCAGGGAATTTTGCAGCGAAAGTATGGAAAAAAGCAGGAGAACCTGCCGCCGATTCAACCGGAATAAAAGATCACAAAAATAGAATGAAAAGGGACAACAACGTCCTTTTTTTATTGAACTAATCCGGCAGAGGGATATGGGCGCAAAAAAAGACCGCCCGCACTTCGCAGAAGGAGGAGGAAGTCGGTGTACTTCCCAGGGCTACTGAAGTTACGGGCGGCAGAAGGAGCTTTCAGGTTACATGTTGCATCGAACTTTCTTACAACAGCTCAATGACAACAAATGCAATCTATGGTATTCGTCAAGCCAATGCAAGAAAAAAACGGTGTTAGTAAAAAAATTTTAATAAAAAATTAGGTAATATTACGGATATATGGATGTTTAGAGTCGGGTATAGGAGGAGAGTTGTTTTAAACACAATTGGATAGGTTTATAGAATGAGATTATTTTTGCCGGATTAAGAGGTCTGTGTTGAGTGAATCCAGAAGATTGTTTTTCTTGAGGTCGGCAATAAATCGTTGGCCGTCCTGCCAGTACCCTGCGGTGGGCTTGAGCACCGGGCAGGTTTTGGCGAAATAACGGTTTAACTCCTCCACCAGCAGCTCGCGGATAAGCTTGCTGGTCATCGATGCCAGCGCCACGGGCAGAAATTTGCTGTCGGCCTCAACGCAAAAATGCAGACGCATCTTTTTGTTGCCGCTGCTCATCTCATAGCTGCTGAGTGTTTCGCTTTCGCTTAAGATAGTCAATTCCATCCCCGGAAACATCCCAAGCAACTCCTGATGGTATTGCATTCGTCCGCCTTGACGATCGATCAAAAACTGGACTGGGCCATCATGGTCTGAATAGTGACAAAACACCTCATGAATCAGGGAACAGATTTCGATAAACAATACCCTTGATTTGTTTTTAATTTTTTCGATGCGTTCGTTATAAAGTCCAGCCTCCAGAAAGCGGGTTTGCATCCAGAGCAGCTTCATCTGCTGCTTTTCGAGCGTCCGTTGCCAGACTCCAGCGGCAATCGCGGCATCCTGCGGCCAGGACAAGGCTGCTGAAGATAATTCTTTATACCACGGATAGCGGCTTAAATCCCCCCAGGATGCAGGACTAATCTGTTTGAGCAATTCTAAAAGAGTCTGCGGTGCTGCAAAGGGAGCCAAAGGATTTTGCGATTGCGAGATGGTTTCGAGGCAGGCCAAAACGGTGCGTAATAAATGAACGGGACCTTTTTCACGGGAGAACGCCTTCTTGCTGTCGTTAATCAAAAGCCTTCCAGCAAGCCCTTTTTTATCCCTCGAGACGGCGTTATTCAGCACTGTCCATAAATCCGACTTGAGCAGCGACTGCGGGAGTGAAAAGGCCACCCCTGATACGACCAGAGGCCCCAGCAGCGGACCATAGCCAGCCTCATCGATACCCACCAGAATTGCCATGGATGGCTCCCGGTTAATCCGGCCAGATACCAGAAAAGACCTCAACGGCCGGACCGGTCATATAGACACAGTTATCCGTATCGCTCCAATTCAGTTCCAGGTCGCCTCCGGGCAAATGTGCAATAGTGACGCGCTGACATCGTCCGGTCAGAAAGCCCGCAACCGCACAGGCACAGGCTCCGGTGCCGCAGGCCAGCGTAATCCCGCTGCCGCGTTCCCAGGTTCGCATGGTGAATTCCTGCGGACTGTCGGCCTTGACAAAATGCACATTGATCCGCTCAGGAAACAGCGGATGATGTTCAATCAGCGGCCCAACCACGGACAAGTCGATGGCATCAAGGTCTTCACAGAAAAAGACCGCATGCGGATTGCCCATGGAAATACAGGTCATGCTGAGTTCCTGTCCGGCGACCTGCAGCGGAACGCCGACAACCTGGTCGGTTTCGAGAGCCACAGGAATTCGCGAGGCCTGAAGAATCGGCTGGCCCATATTCACGCAGACCCGAACGACTTTATTATCCCGGTTGGTATCCAGCCCCAGAGTCAAAATGCCCCGGCCGGTCTCAATGCGAAGCGAGTGCGGCATGGTGGCCATCCCTGGAACAGAAAATTCGGTATTGGCCGGGGCCAGTCCATGGTCGTAAACATATTTGGCGACGCATCGTATCCCATTGCCGCACATCTGGGATTCTGAGCCATCGGCGTTAAACATCCGCATCCGAACATCAGCTATCGTAGAAGGGCAAATCAAAATCAGGCCATCCGAACCAACCCCACGATGGCGGTCGCTGATTTTCACAGCTAATTGTGAAGGATTTTCAATTTTATGGCGGAAGCAATCGACATATACATAGTCATTGCCAAGCCCGTGCATTTTCGTAAATTCCATAATCTCGCCTCGATCAAAGGTCTCTCAATGCCAGACCCAAGAATAACCTGAAATTGACAAAAAAGCAAGCAAAACAAGATATGAAACAAAGTATATATAGAATGGCTTATATAGAGGATTTCCGACCGATTTTATGTTCTGAGCCTTCCATCAGTCGTTTGATATTTTCCGCATGGCGAGCAATTACCAGCAGCGGCATCAGAGTTGCTACGATGAACAATGGCCACAAACGCTCTAATTCCCATTCGGTCAGCAAAAATGTCAAAACTGCCAGAGATATCGGAAAAATGATCGCTGCCAGAATTGAAGCCAGTGAGACATACCGCCAGATCCACAGGGCGATGCCCCAGACAGCAAAGGTTATCAATCCGCAAACGGTATAATAAGGCCACAGGCCCAGCACCACGCCCAGGCTGGTGGCAACGCCTTTACCGCCCTTGAAGCCCAGATACACCGGAAACACATGCCCCACTATGGCCAGGCACCCCACTAACAGCCATAACGAAAGCTGCCCCAGTGTCGTTTGCTCCTTATTGATTAATCCAAACGCCGGCACCAGCAGCATCGGAATCAACCCCTTGAGCACATCCATCGCAAAGCACAGGTAGCCCCATTTTTTACCCAGCGTCCGGGTGACATTGGTCGCCCCAATATTGCCAGAGCCGACCTTCCGCAGGTCTACACCCTGAGTGCGGGCAATCAGCAGACCAAAGGGGATTGCTCCGACCAGATATGCTGCAATAGATAAAACCACAAAAATCATCGACTATGTCGTCCTTTCTTTTGCTCAATAATTATACTATATAAATCCAGCAATTGCCTGACGTGCCGGGTAATCGAGACACGCTCTTTCAAGTTGTCAGAAAGGATATTGCCAGCCAGTCGTTGTATTGTATCAGGATTTGCCAGGTCTGCAATAGATTTAGCCATTGCGAATATATCGGATGGTGATTGGATAATAAATCCATGCCGGCCTGCTTCGTACTGTTCTGAGGCACCGTTAAACGTGGTTGTAATGACGGGTTTGCCTGCGGCCAGTGCTTCAAGGATAAATCGTGAACACGGATCATACCAGGACGGCAGAATCGCCGCATCACAGGCCGCCATGGCGGTGGCGGTTTCCTGCTGAGGGCCGCAAAAGAGAATCCGGTCGCCAACACGATATTGCCTGGCCAGCCGCTGATAGGCGGAGATCTGATTGGACCCGGCCGCCACGATGACAGCGGGGCACTGCGGGCAAAGCTCGATCGCTTTTGAAAGCGAGATAATCGCTTCACGCAGGCCTTTGAGCCGAAAATTCGTCGCGGCAAATAACAGCAAAATGGCTTTATTACGAATCTGCATTGGGATTTTATCGAGAATCCCTCGACGAAAGGCCTGACTTTTTTGTGGATCGGCGGGGCGGTTGGGATTGATACCGTTGGCAATCACGGCAATCCGACTTTCCGGCAAATGATAATGCCGCAGAAACTGCTGTTTAACATACTCTGACAGCGCCGCAATGATCGTCTGCGGGTTATCAGCACATAGCCGGGCTTCAGCCCGCAGAAAGGCTGTCCGCCGGAAATTCAGAAAATGGCTTTTCTGTTTCCAGAGCCGCACCCACGGATTCGAATAACTGGCCGCATTTTGCAGCATGGCCTCTTTGAAGCTGCCGCCGCGCGGCTGGTAGATATCAGCACAACCCAGCGGCAGGGTACTGTGAACAATGTCGAAAGGATGCTCAGACAGATACCGTTTGATGGCGGCTTCAAATGTGTTCCATGAGGTGCGTCGATGGTCCCGCCGGGAACATAAAATCCTGACATCTTCGCCGGGCTTGCCTGCCGCAGCCAGAATCTGTGCATGGACGCCCTGAGCCTTGAGTTCCTGTGCCAGTTCAGACACGGAACGCTCGGCTCCGCCAAGGCGTATGGAGGTTCGTTCAATAATGATTGCAGCGGATAGCATGATAGTATTGTATCCTCAGAGGTTTATTTAGCAAAGGGGACTTCTTTACCCCGGCGGATTTCGCGGTCAGCCATCCACCAGGCTTTTCGTTTGAGCTGACGGATAAACCGGCGGTCTGAGGCTGCCAGTCTTTCCTTTTGACAATAACGCAGGTAAAACCGAAGCCGGTCTGACCGGCTGATGATATCGCCGGGTGAGGAATAATACAATTGCGTCAAATCTTTTAAAATCCATCGCTGCCGAAACCATCGCGGCTGAAAGGCCCGCTGCAAATCAATCAGCGAAAAACCGTTGGCCTCAGCATAAAAAATATGGCACAGGTATAAATCCCGATGGCAATAACCGGTCTGGTGAAACCGTCGGACAAAATCGGCCAGCGAATGAATGAATGCGACGCGTTCCGTCCGGCTGCTTTCCAGCGGCGTGCGGGTCAGGCAGTCCGGCAGTTTTTTTTCCAGCGATTGAGCCGCCGGAATTTCCAGCAGTATGGCAAAGCTTTTCTCTTCAAACAGTCCCCGCCATCGACCGCCGTAAGCAATGGTTTGATACGTGCTGACGCCGGCCTGTTCCAGCGGCCCACAGGGCAGATAATCATACTGTGCGGTCAGCCCCCTCTGCCCATGAGCCAGCCAGTTGCGAAGCTGTGTCATCTTTGGCGGATGATGATATCGCTTTAGAAAACAACGCTGCGGGGGATTGCCGAGGGTCAATTCCGTCCGGCTCCGCCAGTGCGTCAGTTCTTTTTTGACCAGTGCCGTGCCGCCTTCAAAAGCAAATATTGCATCCAGCGTATCCAGATGCATCTGCTGGAGTGCCTGGGCATAATCCGGATGCACAAAAACCTCGGGGGTTAGCTGGATATAGTCGACTGTCATGATGCGGACATTCCAAGAAAGGATTTGGCAGCATTAAATACCTGTTCAACGCTGATCGACAGCATGCAGTAGTGTTCTTGTTCAATGCAGCGTGGTTTATCACACGGGGCACATGGGCTTTGTCCGACAATCTGGATCTCATTGGGATTGTGTGTTTGAGTCCAGGCCGGGTTATTGGGACCAAACAACGTAATCAGTTTTTTATTCAGAGCGGCGGCAATATGACGCGGCCCGGTGTCGTTGGTAATAACCAAATCGGCCTTTTCATAAAGAGCTTTCAGCGGACCAGGCTTAAGTGGTCGCTGGCCGAGGCTCAATATCGGATGCTTGGCATTGCTCTGAATCTGTTGAGCGATGGCGATTTCCTGCGGCGTCGGAGCAATCGAAATTACAATTGTGGCTCGATAAGTCTCTATCAGCCGATCTGCCAGTTCGGCAAAGCGCTGGACTGGCCACAGTTTACTGGGACCGAAAGCTCCCCCGGGCACAAGAATCACCAGCGGGCCTGACTTGGTATTCAGCTCCGGCCACGATTCGGCCAGGTTCTGCCGATCGGCATCAGTCAGCCCAATCGACAGTGTTTTATTCGTAATACTGCCGCCAAGAGTCTGTGCGACGCGAAGATAATAATCCACAGCAGAGACCGGCTTGAAATGGCCGTTTTCTTTTTCGGGTATCAATGTGTCGGTCAGCAGCCAGCCTCGGCCTTCACGGGCATAGCCCACTCTGACGGGAATGCCCGCCAGCTTCACCGCCAGCGCACTGCCGAAAGAATTCTTGAATAACACTGCCATGTCAAACCGGGAATGGCAAAGCTTGCCGAGCGTCCGAAAATAGGATTTGTCCAGTTCCAACCAGTCGTCGCAAAACGCCGAAGGCTCCAGAAAGGCCCTGTTGGTTTTGCTGGCAAGGCAAGTTATTCTTGCCGAACGAAACCGGTGGCGTATCGACGACAGGGCGGGTGTGGCCATAATTGCGTCTCCCAGCGGAGACGGAATCCAGACCAGAATATGCTGTGGATTGGCAATCATAGGGTTTTCAATGCCGATTTCGCATTAAAAAAAAGGTTAATGTCATCAGCTGCAGCACCGCCGCAAAGCCGATCATAATCAGAATATGTTCGACCGATCGTGTGGAATCAAGGAAAAACCACAGGCTGACCACCAGGCAACCGATTGCCATAATCTGACAGGCACCTGCCAGAATCATCCAGATGGAAAAGTCATCGTCTCGGCCCAGCTTATAGGCTGCCTTCAGATGAATCAGCACATCGTTGAGCAGAGTCTCGGTGTCTCTGGATAAAGGCATCTCTGCTTGGGTGGCTGTTTTTTGCCGGGCGGCAGGGGCCCATTCCTGCTGCGATGGATCTTTGACTGTCGGGGAGTCTGGAATTAGCCCGACGGTCTGGACAGGCTGGAATTGGGGCGAATTTGCTGTTGAACGCGATGGATCGACAGCAGTGGTTTGGCGAGGATTTTGCAAATTGACCTGCGTTTCCAGTCTGTTCTGGGTTGGCAGAGGTTCTGCTGTGGGCTTACTGTCATGATGCTGGTCAAACATTCGAATGATATTGACAGCCTCACGAATATTAACCGCCTGGCGATCCGGCTCTGGATCGGATGGATTTTTTACCACCGGTTTGACCGGATTATTAATCAGAATGGTTTTGCAGCCTGCTCGTTTGCCGGCTTCAACATCCCGGTACGAGTCACCAATCATCCAGGACTGACTCAGGTCAATATCGAGTTCTTTGGCCGCTTTCAGGAGCATGCCGGGCGCCGGTTTGCGCAGCTCGCTTTCCATGCGGTATTTGGAAACCGACCCTTCCGGATGAAACGGACAGTAGTAAATGGCATCCAGATATGCCCCTTCATCGGCCAGCAGCTTTTCCAGAGTATGATGAATTTGAGCAAGGCCTTCCTCGGTGACTAACCCGCGAGCTACGCCGGATTGATTACTAACTACCACCAGCCGATATCCAATCTTGCGAAGTTGTGCCAGGGAAGCTGCTGCGCCCGGCAGCAATTTGACCTGGCTGGGGTGATTGATATATCCCGGGTCTTCAATTAGCGTATCGTCACGATCCAGAAATACGGCTTTATGTTTCATGACTGGCCCTTATTGCTGTTTCATTTTTTCGATCGTGGCGGTGGAGCTTTTGCCCTCCACCATCGGTGCCAGAATTGTCTGGCCGCCGTAGGAGGCGACAAATTCCCGACCAATGACGCCTTTGGTGGCCCAGTCGGCTCCTTTAATCAGTACATCCGGACGCACTTGCTCAATCAGTGCCAGTGGGTCGAGCTGGTCGAAAATCGTCACATAGTCCACGTACTCCAGTGCCGCCAAGACCGCCGCCCGCTCATGCTGGTTATTAATCGGACGGGTTGGTCCCTTGAGCTGTCGGACAGAATTATCCGAATTCAGACCGACCACGACAATATCCCCGTGGGATTTGCAGAATTTCAAATATTCGATATGGCCCAGATGCAGCACATCGAAACAGCCGTTGGTAAAGACAATCTTTTGTCCTGATTTGCGGTGAAATGCCAATTCCTCCCGCAGGGCGTCTATGTCCCGGATCTTTCCGGCTTTCCCCTTGCGTGTAGCAAGGATTTCATTGACGATTTCGTCAATGCTGACGGTGGCCACGCCGAATTTTTCGACTTCCAGCCCCGCAGCGATATTGGATATCTGCACTGCCGTTTTATAATCGCATCCTGCTGCCAGCGCCACCGCAATCATCGCCAGCATCATATCGCCGGCACCGGTGACATCATACACGGTGCGAGGCTGGGTGGGAATCTGTTCGGAGATGGTATCCGAATGCAGATAGGCTCCTTCTTTATCCAGCGTGATAATCGCTGCATCCAGACTCAGCTGCGAATACAGTTTTTGAGCTGCCTGCTGGGCAGCCTCGATGCTGTTGATATTGATTCCCGAAGCAACCGAGGCTTCCTTGCGATTGGGGGTAATCAGGCAGGCGCCGGTGAATTTTGAATAATCCTCATGCAGCGGCGGGTCGACCAGCACTTTTTTGCCCGCTTGGCGGGCCAGCGTAATCATCTGCTGGCAAAACCGCGGCTGCAGAATGCCTTTGTTATAATCCTGAAGACAGACCACATCCGCTTTCGGCAGACGTTCCTTATATAAATCCAGAAGCTGGCTGTAGCGTGCGGGATCCAGGGGGTCGGTAATTTCATCATCCACCCGCAATAACTGTTGGCGATGACGGTGCTGAGCAAGGCCGATGATGCGCTGTTTGGTAATCGTCGGGCGTTCTTCCACTGCCAGCAGTCCCGACAAATCCGCTCCGCGTTCGATCAGCTTATTCCGTAACTGCTGTCCGGTTTCATCTGTGCCGGTAATCCCGATGCACAGACAGTGAGCTCCCAGCTCCAGCACATCCGCTGCAACTGACGCCGCTCCGCCGCAGGCATATTCACGTCGAACAACCTTGAGTACCTGTACGGGGGCCTCCGGGCTGATTCGCAGCGCATCGCCATACACATACATATCCAGCATGAAATCGCCCACCAGCAATACCGTCGGCGACCCCAATCCGGTTACAATCTTCAATAAATCTGTACTATTCATATTTTTTATATGCTTGTCTTTGAATTACCTGATCAATTAGGGCCTCAATAGCCTCTGCGTTGGCCGCAAATTCCAGTTCCAGGGCCATCGCACCAAATGAAAATGACTCAATCTGTCGGCAGAACACGGCGGTTTTGACCCAGTCTTTTTGGGTACAGACTGCCATGTCGGCGCCGCAGTGTTGGGCCTTCGCAGCAATGGATTTGATATCCTGCATTGTATAATCATGATGGTCATTGAAAAAACAGTTGCCGACAATCGTAAAGCCATCCTGCTGCAAACAATGCATAAAAGCCTGCGGATTACCAATGCCGCAATAAACGAATAATTTCATGGTTCGCAGTTTTTCCAGCGGCAGCGGCTGACCGTTGGCCTGTATCGCATGGGTGTGCCGATGGACTGCCCGGGCCACAGGGATCGGCCCAGCCAGATCCCTGATCCGCTGTTCAATGTGACTGGCCTGTTGGGCATCGGCCAGATCAAACCGCGTGATAATAGCTGCATCGGCACGTTTCAGTTCGCTTATGGGTTCACGCAGCAATCCTGCTGGAAGCAGCTTGTCATATCCGAACGGACAAGTCGCATCGATGGCCACGATATTTAAATCCCGCTGAATCCGCTGATGCTGAAATCCATCATCCAGCACCAGCACCTGCGGCTGATAATCACGAAGAGCTTTTTCTGCCCCGGCTACTCGGTCGGGATGGACCACCACCTGTACTCCCGGACAACTCTTGGCCAGCAGGGCGGGTTCGTCGGACATTTCTCCTGCGGTGGTTTTATAGCCTCGGGTCAGCACGGCACAGCGAATCTGCTTTTGGCTTAAATAGCGGCACAGCCAGATGACCAGCGGTGTCTTGCCGGTTCCGCCGGTGGTGATATTGCCGATACTGATGACCGGTACTTGCACCGCATGGCTCCTGATCAGGCCATACTGATACAGCAGATTTCGGCAACGCACTGCCGCCGCATATACGAAAGCAAAGCATCTCAGCACCGCCCGTAGCAGTACCGCCCGCAGTCGGCGGTCCTGACCGGAAATTAACATCCGATACGCTGCCTGATTCAATGCTTATGTCCTCGGATTCTCACCATACAATACCGGCTTAACATTTATAGCCGGGCTATAATCGCATCGGCCATCTGGCTGGTCCCCACTGCCGTCGGGTCGTTGCGATCGTCTTTCATATCGTAGGTAACATATTTCCCTTCCGCAATGACCTGGGCAACGGCGTTTTCGAGGGCGTCAGCTTCCTTGGTCAGATTGAGGTGCCGTAACATCAGGACCCCCGACAAAATCAGTGCCGTGGGATTGACTTTGTTCTGGCCCTTGTATTTGGGAGCGCTGCCGTGGGTGGCTTCGAAAATAGCTCCTTTTTCGCCGATATTGGCGCCCGGTGCCACTCCCAGCCCGCCGACCAGCCCGGCGCACAAATCGCTCAGGATATCGCCGTACAGGTTGGGCAGTACGATCACATCATACAGCTCCGGCTTCTGCACAAGCTGCATGCACATATTGTCCACAATCCGATCCTCAAATTCTATGTCCGGGAAGGACTTGGCGACGTTGCGGCTGACTTCCAGCCACAGACCGTCGGTGTATTTCATAATGTTGGCCTTGTGAACGGAAGTGACCTTTTTTCGTTTGTTCTTGCGGGCATAGTTGAAGGCATACCGCACAATCCGCTCGGTGCCTTCCACGGAAATCGGTTTGATGCTGATGCCGGCATGCGGACCGATTTGCCGCTTGGAATGCTTATTGAGCCAGTCAATGAGTTCCAGCGTTTCGTTTTTGCCTTTTTCGAATTCAATGCCCGCATAAAGGTCCTCGGTGTTTTCACGCACAATCACCAGGTCAATATTTTTATAATAGCTGCGTACTCCCTGATAACTCTTGCAGGGACGAACACAGGCATACAAATCCAGGGCCTGACGCAGATAGACATTCACGCTGCGAAAGCCTGTGCCGACTGGTGTGGTAATCGGGGCTTTCAGGCCGATGCCGTTGGCCTTGACCGATTCCAGAGTCGCCTCCGGCAGGGGTGTCCCGGCCGCTGCCATCACATCCACACCTGCCTGTTGAATATCCCATTGTATTTTTGCTCCCGTGGCATCAATGCACCGGCGAGTAGCTTCGGCAATCTCCGGCCCTATCCCGTCGCCCATAATCAGCGTTACTTTAGTCATTTGCGATATACTCCTGTACAAAATACTTGTATGGCCGAGCGGAAACAGCCCGCCCTCTTTGCTTCAAGCCATCACAAAGTGCGTTATGTTACAGGAAGTGACCCACTCGGTCAATTGAAAACGGCCTTTACTGATTTTGGACATTATGAACACAATTTACAAGGTATTATTCCGGTAATTTGTGTTTTCGCTATATCCCAAAACGATTCCACCTTAAGCTATGTCCAGTTTTAAGGACACTCTCATTTTACTGGCTAAAATACATCCTGAATCTCTGTCCAGTTGCAAAGGCGGTCTTACAAACACAGTGTCAGAATTTCGCGTACCTGGTTGGCTTGAATATTCTGATGCTCACCCAGCGTGGTGCCGCGTTGTCGGAAACGCTCCACGACTTTCTCAATGTCGGCCTTGCTGATATGGTAATCACTCAGGCGGGTCGGCATATGGACCGAATGGAAAAAGGCTACCGTCTTCTCGATGGCGGCGCGGGCCTGGGTATCGACACTGCCATCCACAACATGCCAAATCCGGCGGGCCAGTTGGGCCAGCTTGGCCTTTTTATTCTCAAATTGATGCTGCCACATGCCCGGCAGGACAATCGCCAGCGACTCGGCATGAGCGACACCGAAAAAGGCTGTCAATTCATGGCCAATCATGTGTGTGGACCAGTCCTCGACGACCCCGCATGAGATAATACCGTTTAGGGCATGGGTTGCCGCCCACATGAAATTGGCCCGGCTGTCGTAGTCTTTTTTATTCAGCACATCCGGCGCGACATCAATCAGTGTTCGTACCACAGCTTCGGCCTGCCGATCCTGAAGGGGGGTATTAACCGAATATGTCGCATACTGTTCCATCACATGGACGAATGCATCGACGATACCGTTACGTAGTTGATTCTGCGGCAGGGAATAGGTCATCTCGGGGTCCAGAATCGAAAAGACCGGATAGACTTTGGGATTGCCGAAGGCTAATTTTTCCTGCGTGCTGTCGCGGGATATGACTGAAAAACAGTTCATTTCCGAGCCTGTTGCCGGCAGAGTCAATACCGCACCAATGGGCAGAGCGGACTGCAGGACACTGCCGCCGGAGGTCAGAATCTGCCAGGGGTCCCCGCCGGTAAAAGGAATCGCCCCGGCGATAAACTTCGTACCATCCAGAACCGACCCGCCGCCAACCGACAGCAGAAAATCAACTTTCTCTTTTCGGGCCAGCTCGACGGCCTTCATGCAGGTTTCATAGCGGGGATTTGGTTCAATCCCGGCAAATTCTATCACCTTCCGGCCCTTCAATGCCGCCTGGACCTGGTCATAAACGCCGTTTTTCTTGATCGATCCGCCGCCATACAGAAACAGGATGGTCTTGGACGGGTCGATTAAATCCGCCAGTTTGGCAACGGTGTTTTTGCCGAACACAATGCGTACCGGGTTGCAGTATTCGAAATTATGCATAGTAAACCTCCAGTTCTAAGAATATTGGTTTCGATTATAATACTTTTGCTGCCAGAATTCCACCCACCGCAATACAGGCAATCGGCCCGATTAGCAGCAGGATAATCCGTCCCAGCGGTGCCTCAAAGTAACTGGCCGACAGACTCAGGCATAAATGCACCGGCGTCAGATACAGCCCGCACAACAGGCCCGAAAACGCCAGTGTCTGCATCCCGATATCGACGCCGGCTCCGGTCACGATATACGGCATCAGCAGTGGAAACGTAATCGCCACCGTCGGCATCGTCAAGCCCGTCAGTGCCGCCACCAGCATCGGCAGCACAAACAGCAGAATCATCCCCGGCATGTGAATGTCCGCAAAGAACTGAACCACCGCTGAAATGCTGTCGGCCGCCTGCAGATTCAGTTTGAACAGCAGTGCCCCCAGGATCAGCAGAATCAGGTCTATTTCAAAACCCTCTCGAAATAAATGCCCGCATCGTCCCAGCGGAATCCGATACACCAGCATAAACAGTGTGATGGAAATCAGGATCCCAATGGCAGGATTGACATTCAATGCAGCATGAAGGCCCGCTACAAGCCCAATCGGCCAGAACGCCTGAATGAAAACATGCAGGCTGTGGAGCCATTTGGCCTTGTCCCGCTGCTCTTTTTTGGGAGGGATGCCCGACAGCAGCAGAAAAATGATCCCGCCGGTGATGCCGCAAATCGAGATCACAATATTATGCTTAATCAAGGCAATTGCCGAAATCCCCAGCATTCCCTGAATCAGGGGTATCGACGGAAACAGCGGCCAGACCATCTCCCACTGATGGCGAAAGAAAAAATTGATTGCCGCCGAACGGCTGCGCGTGACCCCAATACTGTCGGCCAGGTCTCGCACCATCGGTGCCGACAGCATAATCCCGCCCGGCGTCGGCAAAAGGCCCATCAGCATCGGGATACCGACCATCGCGCCCCGCCGGCTTTTAAACAGCACTAAAAGCGCCTCAGTCAGTTTGCCGGATACCCCCGTTTCTTTCATCGCAAGGCCCAGAATATTCACAAATGTCAGCATTGACGCCAGTGTGACAAACAGATACCCCGTCGTCTGGCTTAATGGCTTATCCCGCCATTCCTGAACAAACTCCCCCCACAGCCTGAACGGACTGACACCCAGCAGCAGTTCCAGCACACACGCCGCCAGGATCATCGACATCCCAATTTTCATTTTCAGCCGCAACAGGAGCACAAAAGTGCCTAAAGCGACACCCATCACGATCAGTTCATACATAAAAAAGCAAATTCAAAAGGTTCCGGCGGTTATTATTCCCGCCTGTGCGGGTTTTACATCAAATCGGCCAGCCAGTATCAATACCCAATCTATCCTTCTGGACTCCTAAAAGCAAGTATCCAGATGAGATAAAATTTACCCATAAAGTTTGTTTCCAGACGTATTCTATTATATACTGACTGTGACAGAGTGCTCAAAATGGATGAAGTATGGTGGTATATATAAACAACACAAAAACAGCCGAACACATAGGTTCTGAGCTGGCAAAGCAGGTTCAAGGCGAGGTCTTGATAGACATCTATAATCGCGTCGCCTTCAGCACCGATGCCAGCATCTATAGTATTCGTCCCGAATGCGTCGTAGCCCCCAGAGATGAAGCGGATGTGGTTGCGGTTATCCGGTATGCCTATCAACATTCTATTCCAATTGCCCCCCGCGGTGCCGGCAGCGGTCTGGCGGGCGAGTCACTGACCAGCGGTATTGTCATCGATTTTCGACGCTATATGAATCGAATCATCGACATTCGCAAGGGGGGCCAGGCCGTGGTCTGTCAGCCGGGAGTTGTTCTCGACCGGCTCAATCAGCAACTGGCTAAATATAAAAAGAAAATCGGCCCT
The DNA here is from genome assembly GCA_040306945.1 of Anaerohalosphaeraceae bacterium. Lineage (GTDB taxonomy): Bacteria > Planctomycetota > Phycisphaerae > Sedimentisphaerales > Anaerohalosphaeraceae > Anaeroglomus. The sequence goes on along the minus strand of JAWRKM010000003.1, from coordinate 88,185 downwards.
GACCCCTCCAGTTCCAACCGGGCTGTCATCGGCGGGATCGTCGCCAATAATGCCACCGGCGCCCACTCGCTCCAGTATGGCTATATCGCCGGCTATGTCCGCCGCATCCGTGCAGTACTCTATGACGGCTCCGTGGCCGAACTGACCAATGCCATGCTGCCGGAGGACATTGAGAATCCAACCTTGCGAACGATTGCCCGCCAGTGTGTCGAACTGCTGGCCGGTCAGGAAGAGCTGATTGCCAAATCCCAGCCCAAAACCCGGCGAAACCGTTGCGGCTATACGATTCAGAATATCTGTTCCAAAGGACGAATTGATCTGGCACGCCTGATGGCTGGTTCCGAAGGCACGCTGGCGGCTTTTACTGAAATTGAATTGGCCACGGTGGATGTCCCCGCCGTCGCAGGTCTGCTGCAACTGGAATTTGATGCGTTTGAAAAAATGGCTCAGGCCGTTCCGATTATCGTACAGACCGGCGCTTCCGCCTGTGAATTGATGGATCAGCGGCTCATGACCATGGCACGTCGTGCTTTTCCCCATTATCAGGATGTCCTGCCCGAACACTGTGTCGCGACGCTGTTGGTTGAGCATGTTGGCGACAGTACCGAACAGGTCAAAGCGAAAATTCAAAACACCCTTAATGCAGCCGGGAATCTCTTTACCGGGTGGATGGAAGCCTTGGACGCCCAACGCCAGGCCAAACTCTGGAAAAGCCGTAAAGATGCCGTCCCGCTGCTGAATCGTGAAAAAGGTCCCAAACACCCCATTGCGTTTATCGAAGATGTCTCCGTCGAGCCGGACAAACTGGATCGATACGTTGCCGGTCTGGAAGGTCTGTGCAAAAGATACGATATCCCGATGGCCTTCTACGGCCACGCCGGCGATGGCGAATTGCACATTCGTCCCTATCTTGATTTAACCAACCCCGACGACATTAGGCGAATGCGTGAGATTGCCGAGCAGGTCTTTGAGCTGGCCTGGTCGCTGGGCGGCTCCATCAGTGGTGAACATGCTGATGGCCTGGTTCGTGCCCCCTATATCGAACGCCAGTACGGCAGGGACTATTACCGTCTGCTGGCTGCAATCAAGAAAATCTTCGATCCGTCCGATATCTTCAATCCCGGCAAGATTATCAATCCCGACCCGGATGTCATCGAAAAGAATCTGCGCGGGCTGGAACTGGCCGGGGCAAAACATTTTCAGACGGATTTGCATTTCGGGCTAAATCAGTATCGCTATGAAATCGATCAATGCAACGGCTGCGGTGTATGTCTGGCCGCAGGAGCGGGGCGGATGTGTCCGGTTTTTCGTGCGATGGATGAAGAACTGGCCAGCACCCGTGCCAAGGCCAACCTGCTGCGAAACTACATCGGCGGCCTGCTGGACAGGCAGCCGGATTTCCAAATCAGTCAGTTCCGCAAAATCCTCGGCTTGTGTGTCAATTGCAAAATGTGCTCGGTGGAGTGCCCGGCCGGTGTCGATATGTCCGGCCTGATTATCGAAGCCCGTGCCCAGTTGGCCCGACACGCCGGCTTTTCAGTTACCGAGCTGGCCCTGTCCAACAACCGCTGGATGAGCATTCTGGCCAGCACGTTTGCCCCATGGAGCAACTGGATTATGAATTGGCCCATCACGCGCCTGCTTCTGGAAAAGACGCTCGGCTTTGACCGCAGCCGACAATTGCCCGCCTTCCAGCGAGGCAGCTTTATCCGCAAAGCCCGTCGCTTTTTGCAGCAGGGCGGTTCGGTTGCCAATCCTGTCGACAACGTCGTGTATTTCATCGATTCTTATGCACGCTACAACGACCACGTACTGGGCCTTGCCGCCCTGCAGCTTTTGCGACATTGTAATGTCCACGTCGAAATCCCTGACCAGCGGCCCGCACCACTGCCCGCCTATGTCTATGGCAACCTCAAACAGGCCCGCCGGGATATGGAATATAATATCAAGACCTTGATGCCGTATGTGGACAAAGGCTGGAAGATTATCTGTTCCGAACCCAGCGCTGCGATGTTTCTCAAAGAAGAACTGCCGCTGCTGATAGATACCCCACAAGCCGAAAGAATCGGCGCCGCAACCGTCGAACTAATGGATTATCTCAAAATGCACCATGCCGCCAAACCCTGTCTTAAGGCTGGCAATGCAGGAAGTCGAAAATTCTATTACCACGCGCCATGCCACCTCAAATCCATGAATGGTGCCAGGACCACCATCCAGATGTTTGGTCAACTGGGAGTTACGGTTACGGACCTCAACGGCGGCTGCTGCGGTCTTGCGGGGACGGCGGGTATGCAGGCCAAAAACCATACCCTTTGTGATGATATTGGCGGATTCCTCAGGGACACGATTGACCGGGCCAATCCGGATGTTATACTGACCGAATGTGCCGCCTGCAAAATGCAGATTGAGCATTTGACCGGCCGCTGTGTCATTCATCCTGTCAAGCTTCTTGCTCAATGGCTTCAATAAAGTAAATCGCAGGAGGTAAGCCTATGAAAGAGGCGGTGTTATGGGAAAAACAAGAAGGGCAGAAGGTCCTCTGTAAGCTGTGCCGATGGAATTGTGTTATTGCCCCCGGCGGACTGGGCCGCTGCCGTGTTCGCAAAAATAGGGGGGGTACCCTTTATTCGCTCAATTACGAGAAAGTCTGTGCCGCCGCCGATGACCCCATCGAAAAAAAACCATTATTTCATTTCTTCCCCGGCTCGCAGGCCTTTTCCATCGCCGCCCCCGGCTGCAATTTCCAGTGTGTTTTCTGTCAGAACTGGCAAATCAGCCAGACCCCTTATAAAAATCAAATTGACGGCAGCGATTACAGCGCCGAACAAATCGTCAATGCCGCCATCGACACCGGCTGTAAAGGTATGGCTTATACCTATACCGAGCCGACAGTCTTCATGGAACGCTGTACCGAGACAGCGATTCTGGCCAGACAGCGCGGATTATACAATGTATTCGTCAGCAACGGTTATATGAGCATCGAGGCTATTGAGTGGATGCGTCCCTGGCTGGATGGGATTAATGTGGACCTGAAGGCTTACACCGAGCCTTTCTATCATAATTTATGCAAGGCCCATCTGGAACCCGTACTTGATACCATCAAATACATCGCTCAAAAAACGGATATCTGGATGGAAATTACGACTCTGCTGATTCCCGGACAGAACGAAGACCCCAATGAACTTGCTGAACTGGCGGCATTTCTTGTTCAAGAATGCGGCCCTGACATCCCCTGGCATATCAGCCGTTTCTATCCGCAATACAAAATGGCTGACCTCCCACAGACCAATACCCAGGCCCTCCAAAAGGCCTATGACATCGGTAAGCAGGCAGGGCTTCGCTATATTTATGTTGGCAATCTGCCCGGTAATCGTGCCGAATCCACTTTTTGTTATTCCTGCGGAAAACTTTTGATTGAACGGACGGGGTATCATATAATGCAAAATCATATAAAAGATTCGGCGTGTCCGAAATGCGGGGTGGTAATTGCCGGAGTCGGGCTCTGACAGAAACCATGATCTGCTAAAATAAGGGAAACACTGGAGCATGAAGAGGGAAAAACTAATCGTTAAGCAGCAGCCTGTCATCAATAATGCCTCCTTGGTGATTGGGCTGTCCGGCTGGATGGACGGCGGCGATGTATCCACAGGGACGGTGGAATATCTTCGTCAGACTTTCAATGGCCAGGAAATTGGTCGGATCGACCCGAATGGATTTTATATTTATAACATGCCTGGTCCTATGGAAACCGTGTCCCTGTTTCGTCCCCATGTCCGGATTCAGGATGGCCTGATTGAAACCTGGGATCTGCCTGAAGCGGTTTTCTTTGAGGCGGCTCAGCAGAATTTGCTTTTGTTTGCCGGCAGAGAACCCAACCTTTCGTGGCGTGAGTTTGCAGATACAATCTTTGAGATGTGTTCCCTGTGTGATGTGAAACGTATTATCTTTGTGGGCAGCGTTGCCGGCGTGGTCCCACATACCCGGGAACCGCGTATCACCTGTTCGGTATCCAACAGGGCGCTCAAGCAATGGCTTTCCCAGCTCGGTATCCGTTTTAGCAACTACAGTGGCCCTGGCAGTTTTGCCAACTGCATCATGAACGCCGCAATTCATCGCAATATTGAGATGATATCCCTGACCGCTGAAATTCCCGCCTATCTTCAGGGCTACAATCCGATCGTCATCGAACAGGTGCTACGATATGTGGCTAAATTTCTGGAACTGCATATTCCTTGTGAGGAATTGCGTATACTTGGGGATGAATTTGAAAAACGTGTATCGGAATTGGTTAAACAAGAGCCGGAATTATCTAAAAGAGTAGCTCAGCTCGAAGAACTTTATGATCAGGAGATTTTTGACACAGAAATGGGTGATTTAAAAAATTGGCTGGAACAAAGAGGTCTCCGGCTCGACTAAATCTAATATAAGGGCGATTTCAGACCAGACCGTATTTTTCTTTTCAAGATTGATAAAGATATGGTATTGCTTTTTCTTCGTTTTTATGCAAATATAGGTGTTTATACGGATATTCGGATAGTTAATTGTTTGTATGCGGTGGAATGTCGTGAAAGACGAGATACGCGGACTGTGAACAGGCAATTGCGTCATAAAAATCTTGTTATCGAGGGATAAAAGGGCTTTCTGTGCACGCAAAGTCGGACAATATCAGCATTGATGATATTATTCTTGTAAAACAATGCCAGCGTGGGGATTCCGACTCGATGGCGTGTCTGATTGTGAAATATCAGGATCGTCTCTACAATGCAATTCTCAAAATCTGTGGAAATCCCGATGATGCTGCGGAACTTACCCAGGAATCATTTGTCAAAGTATTAGAGAATATTGGAACCTTCCGCTCCCAAAGCAGCTTTTATACGTGGCTGTTCCGGGTAGGAATCAATTTGACTTTGACATTTTGCAGTCGGAGGTTAAGGTTGGGGATGCGTTCGCTCGACAATTCTCTCTGTAGCAAAGAGAGTCTCAAATTGGCGGACGTTCTTGCGGATACCAAACAAGGGTCCCCCTTAGCAAACATAGAAAAGCGAGAAATGATTCAGCGAATCCTGGCGGCCCTCGAAAAGCTGGAAGACCACCAGCGGGTCCTTGTGGTGCTGCGGGATATCGAAGGCATGAGCTATGAGCAAATTGCCGAGGTATTACAGCTTGAGATAGGCACAGTGAAAAGCCGATTGAGCCGGGCGAGATTGGCGTTACGGGAACTTCTGCAGGCGGTCTGGATATGAGTGATAAAGACAATCTGGAAAAACATGAGCTTCTCAGCGGTTATATTGATGATCAGTTGTCGCCGCGACAGGCAACTGAACTCAAACGTCTTCTGAATAATAATCCGCAAATTGATGCAGAACTCAAGGCCCTTGAACAGCAGTGCAATCTGTTGCGTGCGCTGCCAAAGGAATCTGCTCCCGAAGGGATGATCGAAGACATCAAAATAGCTCTGGAACGACGGTTTATTCTGGATTATAATTGCCGCCATCAGGATTCAGCTGGAAGATGGGGGCTTGTTTTTCGCAGGCTCGCAGCAACTGCGGCAATGGTTTTGATTCCGATGGGCATTCTCGGTATTGTGGTTTATTCCATCGTTCGCCAGCCCCAGACTGTCCAGGACACGATGCCTGTGATGTCTCCGATTCCCCCGATTGCGACCCATGTCTCCAATCCGGTACCTCTGCCGGAAGAAGGAACTGTTGCGTACAGTGCGTTATTGCAGTTTCAGGCGCATCATCCCGTGCAGTGCCGGGATTTCATCGAAAAGAAAATCCATACACTCGGCCTGATGGATATGACCCAGATCCGAGCATTGTCTGACCGGACCAGTTATAAAATTACAGCCTCCCGTCAGTATGTTGTGGGCTTAATTCGCGATTTACAGGAACTGTGGCCCCAAACGGAAAAAGCCACATATGCGTTGCTTGCCGGACAAGGAAAGGACAAGGTTCTGGTCGAAGGGATTGACTTCAAACAGACCCTCGAAATGCTGAACCTGGCAGATTTCAAGACAGCCGCTGAGTTGGCCAAAACGTTCACTGAACAAAATAGCCAGCGCGATCTGGCTGCGAATCCTGATGGTTCACCGCTGGATAACCCCTCGCAGCCCATTCTGGCCTGGGATGTCCGGCCGACTGAAATCGAACAAGATACCTCAGATACAATTTGTCTTGTCATTGAGGTTCTTGGTTTATAGAATCACTTTGGTTTGCTACGTTGCGTGTTGTTAATGTTAAGGTGATAGGACATTAATGCTTGATTCCAAAACATGTTGTCTGGTGCTGATTGATGTTCAGGAAAAACTGTTGCGGGTGATGCATGATCCTGAAACGATAGTCAAAAATTGCAGCATTTTAATTCAAATTGCCAATGCCCTCAATATTCCGGTCTTATGGTGTCAGCAATATCCAGCCGCTCTGGGGCCGACAAGTCCCCGACTCACCGAGAATCTGACCCGGAGTCTGCCCATCGACAAACGGTCATTCAGTTGCTGCGGCAGTTCGGCATTTACGGAACAATTGAGTTCCTTACAGGTGGACTCCGCAGTGCTCTGCGGCGTCGAAACCCACGTTTGCGTCTTTCAGACCGCCATGGATTTGCTCCAGAGGGGATTCAGAGTCCATGTCATTGCCGATGCCGTCGATTCGCGATCCGAACACAATAAACAGATTGCCCTCAATCGACTGGCTGCCAATGGAATAGTCATCAGTTCTACCGAGATGCTGCTGTTTGAACTGCTCCGCACCTCTGAACACCCCCAATTCAAAGCACTATCCGCCCTGATTCGATAATTTCCAATCACGCGGCTTTATGTCGTTTGCAGGGTCAAAATCAGGGTCTTTTTGGTATAAAATCTCATAATTCTGAGGTTGACATCTCCTTGCCGATGGCATAATATATCCGGGCAGTGGTTTTTGGATATAGATGTGTAAAAAACACTGCAAAGGGACGAAGTGTGAAAATTGTGGTAGTGATCCCCGCCCGCTACGGTTCCAGCCGTTTCGAGGCCAAGGTTCTGGCCAACAAAACAGGAAAATATCTTGTTCAGCATAGCTATGAACGCGCATTGCTGGCCAGAGGTGTGACCGGTGTGATTATCGCAACCGATGACGACCGGGTTCTGCAGGCCTGCAAATCCTTTGGGGCGCCGTGCGTCATGACGTCGGCTGCTCACCAGAGCGGTACCGACCGCATTGCCGAGGCTGTCCAAAATATTCCTGCTGATATCGTCGTCAATCTGCAGGCCGATGAACCCGAAATTGACCCGGCCAATATCGAGAAAGTTGCCGGACTGCTGGTCCGGGATGCCGGCGCTGAGATGGCGACGCTGATTGCCCCATTCGAATCTGCCGAACAGGTAGCCAATCCCAATATTGTCAAATGCGTGACGGATGTGCACGGCAGGGCGCTTTATTTTTCCCGCAGCCCGGTGCCGTATAATCGTCAGGCCGGCGGGGTAGGCGGTTCTGTGAAAGGCTATTGGCGGCATCTGGGGATTTATGCCTACCGCAAGAGCTTCTTGATGAAATTTACGCAACTGGCCCCCAGTTTTCTGGAAACCACTGAAAAGCTCGAACAGCTTCGGGCACTGGAAAACGGGTTTACCATCCTGACGGCCAAAGTAGATCGTGTCTGGGATGGTGTCGATACACCCGAACAATATGAAGAATTTGTAAAACGATTTCTCAATCAGAAATAATCGCGTGGTATACATATGTCAGAAACCAAAGAATTACTTGCAAAAGTCAGCGGTGCATCAACAGATAATGAGTATTTTCTGCCTCTGCCCAAGGGGTATCAAAAAGGCAAGACGCGCTATGTTATCGTAACCGGTACAGTGATGAGCGGACTGGGCAAAGGGATTTTTTCCTCCTGTTTGGCCAAGCTCCTGCAAGACAAGGGCCTTAACGTCGAGCCGATTAAAATGGAAGGCTATCTCAATATTGATTCGGGAACGCTCAATCCCTTCCGCCATGGTGAGGTGTTTGTTCTTGATGACGGCATGGAATGCGACATGGACCTGGGGACCTATGAACGGATGCTCGGCAAAAACCTGTCGCGGGCCAACTTCACCACCAGCGGTCAGATCTATCGGGCCGTCCTTGACAAAGAACGCCACGGCGATTATCTGGGGCGGGATGTCCAGATGATTCCCCATGTCACTGGCGAAGTCAAAATGAAGCTGCGGACTCTGGCCATGCAAAGCAAGGCAGATGTGGTCTTTGTGGAAATCGGCGGTACGGTAGGCGACCTTGAAAATGCCTTTTATATCGAAGCCATGCGGGAACTGGCCTATGAGGAAGGCCCTCATAGCTGTTGCTTTGTGGCGCTGACATATATACTGGAGCCCAATGCTCTGGGCGAACAGAAATCCAAGGCTGCTCAGCTTGGCATCAAGCAGTTGATGCAGATGGGCATCCAGCCCGATATCATCGCCTGCCGGGCGGAGCATCCCGTCAGCGTTCAGGCCCGTCAGAAGATGAGTGTTTTCGGGAATATCCCCTTTGAACGGGTTTTCAGTATGCACGACTCAGCCAGTATTTATTCCATTCCCGCCATGCTGCGGGATTGTGGACTGGATTTTGAGGTGATTCGCATGCTGCGAATCGAGGATCGCATCAACCTCCGCAAAGAACGCCGCGAATGGGAGCGATGGTGTGATTTCACCGACAAAATTGGCAATGAAAAACATGATGTGACGATTGCTATTACGGGCAAATACACCTCTGTTCGCGACAGTTATGCTTCCATCCTGCACGCGCTGGAACATTCCGGCATTCACCTGGGTTGTAAAGTCCATATCAAATGGATCGATACCTCGGAACTGACCGATGCCACTGCCGCCGAAGCTCTCAAGGGAGTCGATGGTATTATTGTTCCCGGCGGATTTGGGACACGCGGCATGGAAGGCAAAATTGCCTGTATTCGTTATGCTCGACTGAATAATCTGCCTTATCTGGGATTATGCCTTGGCTTTCAGGCGGCGGTTATCGAATTTGCCCGCAACGTCTGCGGCTTGGAAGGGGCCAACAGTACCGAAATCGACCAGAACTGTGCCCACCCCGTTATTGATATGCTGCCTGAACAAAAGAAAATCGAAGGTCTGGGCGGCAATATGCGGCTGGGCGGTCGCGATGTGGAATTAAAAAAGGATACTCTTGCCTGGAAAATGTTCGGCTGCAAGGATACCACGCGTATGCGGTTTCGACATCGTTATGAAGTGGACCCCCGCTATGTTCCCGACCTTGAAAAAGGCGGATTGGTTTTCTCTGGCAAGGCGCCCAATCAGCCGATTATGCAGATTCTCGAACTGCCGGGGCATCCTTATTTCATTGGTACCCAGGCCCACCCGGAATTGACCGGCCGGCCTATCGATCCGCATCCGATGTTTGTCGGTTTGGTTGCCGCAGGACGCAATTATCGTTATCCCAAAGAAAATTTCCCGGATGCGATAACAACCATACAGACCCTCAGGAGAGAACTGGCGCCAAACCAGTAAGGGCCGTTCGCACCAAAGGGGGTGCTCAGGGGCTTGTGTGGGATTATTGCGGTGTCGGTACTGGCGTAATGACGGCAGAGTCAGAGCCTTCATAGTGGGCCAGTTTGGCCTGACAGTCGGTCAGAAGCTGTAATAGTTTAATGCTGGACTGGCCGGTGTCCTCCTGGAACTTGGCATATTCGGCTTTGAGCCGTTCAATTTCTTTTTTCAGCTCGGCAATCTCGGCATCTTTTTGCTGGATTTCTTTTTTGAGCTTGAGGTTTTCGTTGCCAACCAGTTGAGCACGCCTGACCATCGAGTCGGAACTTGGCTGACAGGCACTGGCCAGCGTAACCAACCCCAGTGCTGCCAGCGAGAGAGTAATGATTTGTCTTGTCATAGTGGCTCCGTTTTAAAGAGATTATCGACATCATTCATACAGATACTATTGTATGACCTTTTGTCTGATTTTTCAAGAGGGAATCCTGACGTGAAAAAAAGACATATCGAATGTCGGTTTTTTATTGCAAAAACGTAATTTTGCCGAAATATCAAGTACAGGTATAGGCTGTCGCAGGGATAGCAGCAGAGAGAATCGATTATCCAGACATTGTCCTACCTAATATGCAGGTATGATGGAGCGTTGGGTCTGGGCAGGCGACAGTACAAAAGGTTAGATCATTGAAAATGAAGCAGTTAGAACTGAAGATAAGATACGATTACTGGCTGGAATTAGTGACCTTGACACTGATGGCCATAGGTACAGTCTTTGTATTTTCCGCCGGAGCGAACGTGAGCGGTCAGTACGACTGGAAGCGTTTCTATGAATTTACCACCCTCAAACAGCTATTGTTTTTCCCTGTTGCGGTAGGAATGATGTATCTCGTATCGTGCATCGATTACCGACGATTCGGCTTTATCAAAAAAAATCCGCTCAAATCTCTGACGCCGTACCTGGTGGTTTTAAGTCTCGTCCTGCTGGTGGTGGTACTGGTATTCGGCGAGGAGCGTAATTATTCTAAGCGCTGGCTGTTTCTGACTCTGGGGCCGATAAACCTCAGTTTTCAGCCATCGGAGCTGGCCAAGTGGGTTATGATTATTTTCCTGGCAGCAATCATGGACCGCTGTCATGATGATTTACACAAATTTTTCACCCGTTTTGTGCCCATCTGTATGGTTCCAGCCGCTGCTATTGCCCTGATTATTACCCAGGATTTCGGCACTGCTGCTTATATCGCCCTGATGACGGCGGTATTGCTCTGGCTTGGCGGCGCAGTCTGGTGGCATTTCCTGACGCCGTTGCCGCTGGTGATTCCTGGTTTTATCGCGGCTATTGTTACCTCGCAGACTCGCATGAATCGCATCAAAGACTTTCTTGACCATGGAACCATGGCGTATCAGGCTGAGCAGTCCCTTAAGACCATTGCCAGCGGCGGACTGATGGGCAAGGGGCTTGGCAGGGGGGTATTTAAGTACGGCCACCTGCCTGAAGACACCACGGACTTTATTTTCTCTATTGTCTGTGAAGAAACCGGATTTATCGGTGCCCTGGTGGTAGTAGCTTTGTTTGTATTATTTACTGTCCTAGGCCTGACTGCGGTGATGCGATGCCAGGATCGATTCGGACGACTTCTGGGCCTGGGCATTGTGCTTTGTATTTCGATCCAGGCTGTAATCAATATCGGTGTTGTGACTGTCGTCCTTCCAACCAAAGGTATTCCCTTGCCGCTGATCAGTGCCGGCGGTACCAGTATGCTTCTGACCGCGACAGCAATGGGGATTCTACTGAGCATTCTGCGGCATAATGAGGCCCAGCTTAATCCGGTGAATGCGGGGGTATTCCTTCAGCGTGATTGATATTCTATGACACAAACCCATGACCAAACAATGTCTAAGTTGAACCAGATGCCATATATCTTCTTTGCTGGCGGCGGAACCGGCGGCCATTTATATCCTGCCCTGGCCGTGGCCGAACAGGTGCGTAGTCTTGTTCCGGACTGCCCTATGACTTTTTTTTGCAGCAGCCGTGCTGTCGACGCCCGGGTTCTGGGAGCCAGTGGCTATGATTTTCTGCCCCTTCCTGCTGAGGGCCTGGGTTTATCTCTTAGAAAATTTGTCCGCTTCTATGCCGGATTCATTAAAAGTTATTATTTCGTCAAACAGATCCTGACTGCACACAAACAGAACGCTGTAGTTGTCGGTACCGGTGGCTTTGTGTGTGCCCCGGTCGTATTGGCAGCCCGCTCTCTGAAAATCCCTGTTTATCTGATCAATGTGGATATTGTTCCCGGCAAAGCCAACCGCCTGCTGGGACGCCTGTCCAAAAAGATTTTCGTTCAGTTTTACGATACACTGCATTATTTCAAGGCCGACAAAGCCGTGGTGACAGGCTGCCCCTTGCGCAGCGGATTTTATCACCCCGACAAATCCAGGGCTATCGAAAGCCTGAAACTGGACCCTGCCAAAAAGACCCTGCTGGTGACCGGCGCATCCACGGGTTCGCGCGATATCAACAACGCCATTATGAGTATGCTGCCTCAACTGGCCCGTTTTTCGGATCAGTGGCAGATTGTGCATCTGACCGGCCAGGCGAACTATCAAGCCGTCGCCTCCCAGATTAAAGACAGCCCGATTGCCTATATCCCGGTTGAATATTATGACGATATGCCGAATCTGTATGCTGCCTCGGATTTGATCATCGGCCGCAGCGGTGCCGTCAGTGTCGCCGAATATGCTGCTGCGGGCAAACCCAGCATCTGCATCCCCTATCCTTATCACAAGGACAACCACCAGTATCTTAACGCCCAGCAGTTAAGCCGTCGTAACGCTGCTGTCATTGTTGCTCAGGACCTCCGAAATCCATCCCGGTTTACACAAAATCTGTGCAAGACGCTTATTGAGCTGATGTCCGACCAGTCGCGACGCAGCGAAATGGCCCTTGCCGCCCAGGAATGTGCCGCCGGCAGCGCCGCCGGAACCATTGCCAAAACCATTCTTGGTCAGTAATTTTTACTTGACGCAGCCAATTCCAACCGGCGATAATCAGTCCCGTTTTATATCGAGCGGATAAGTCTCAAGGCCCGGAAGCCTTGACCAATGTAAGTGAATTTCAGACAGGAGATGGAAATGAAACAGGGACTCTTACCGAATGGCTCAGCATATCTTTTAGTCATGGGATTCGTGGCAATTTTTTGTACCTCATGTTCCACATCTGAATCAAAAAAGGCAAAAACACTTACATTACCAGCGCAAAGCGATATCCTGGCCAAAATGACCCTGACCAATCAATATTTCATGGCCAAATGGCCCGACCCGGGCGCTCCCATCATCACCGACAAAAAACGTCCCAGCAATATCTGGACTCGTGCCGTATATTATGAGGGTCTGATGAAGTTGTATGCCATCGATGCCCAGAAGAAGTATTATGATTATGCCGTCGCCTGGGCGGATGCGCATCAGTGGTCTTTCCGCAGCGGCAACAAGACCCGCAATGCCGACGACCAGTGCTGCGGCCAGACCTATATCGACCTGTATCTGATTGACCCCCAGCCCAATCGGATTGCTCCCATCCGTGAATGCATCGATAACATGGTCAATAGCGATATCAATGATGACTGGTGGTGGATCGATGCCATCCAGATGTCGATGCCGATTTTCGCCAAGCTCGGCGTGGTGTACAAGGACGACCGGTATTTTGAAAAGATGTACCAGTTGTATATGTACACCAAGACGCGTCATGGCACTCATGGGCTGTACAATCCCCAAGACCATCTGTGGTGGCGCGATAAAGATTTTGTCCCGCCATACAAGGAGCCTAACGGTGAAGACTGCTACTGGTCTCGCGGCAATGGCTGGGTGTTTGCGGCCCTGACCCGCGTGCTGGATATAATCCCCGAAAACGCCCCGCATCGTCAGGAATACCTGACGACATTCAAAGAGATGGCTGCCGCGATAAAAGCCGTCCAGCGGGACGATGGCTTCTGGAACGTCAGCCTGCATGACCCTGACAACTTTGGCGGCAAGGAACTGTCCGGCACAGCCTTTTTCACCTACGGCATGGCCTGGGGCATCAATCAGGGCATCCTGAGCAAAAAAGACTATCTGCCCGTCGTCGTCAAGGCCTGGAACGGGATGGTTAACGACAGCGTCCACCCTAATGGTTTTCTCGGTTATGTCCAGGGCACCGGCAAGCAGCCATCCGATTCCCAGCCGGTTACGTATGACCGCGTGCCGAATTTCGAGGATTACAGCCTCGGTGCATTTCTCCTTGCCGGTAGCGAAGTCTATCAACTGGCAGGCCGGATCAGCAATGGATGGATGGAATTAGATTGAAATGTGTGTGTGGAATATATTCTGATGTGATATATCACTTTTGCTCAGTGCATTGAGCAAATTCATAATTGCTGTCCGTCATGAATTAAAGCCCCTTGTCTATAGATGCAGACAAGGGGCTTTTTGTATTACCCAAACCAGCAGGCTAAAATACTGCTTCAGGAATAGAGATAGCGGATTGTATCTTTGTAAAACTTACCAGGGAACGACTTTTTTGCTGCCGCGTTTGCCGATGAAAGTTTCTTTTTGCCAGTAGCTCAGACCCGTGGCGATTTCTGCAACGCGAAGCTGGAAATAGTACTCCACCTGCTGGAGATTGTTGTCATAGCGGATATTCTTCTGGTAGATTTTGCCCGAGATGCTCAATTCCGGTGCGACAATCTGGCCCTTGCCAGGCATGGTACCCTGCTTGAATTCGTCGCTTTTGTCGGAATCCCGCAGATCCCGCATCTGATAGACCATCTGGTCGGGGGCCCCCTTGCCGCCGACGGCCGCGGTCATAACCACCTGTCCGCTGTTGACGAGGTCCTGCTCGATTTTGAAAGTCAGCTGATCAGTGTCAATTCGCTGCATCGTGTCATTGATGATTTTGGCGGTGGTAACCACATAGCGGCTTCCATCGGCTTTCTTGAATACACCGGACGACAGCATCGACTGAACCATTTCAGTCGCTGCTTTATCGAAATCACGATAATCCAGCTCCATCACAGCTTTGCCTTCATCATTGGCCGTGTCGATGTTTTTCGTCGGCGGAGTGCATCCGGCGACGGCTAATGCCAAGACCATAACGATTGCTGCAAACCATTTTGTCTTCATGAGACTATTCTCCTAAACATTGTTTATGATAACGATTATTCCTATTCACGCATTTCAGAGCTTGTATCCGATGGTTTTATTTGTCCAGATTCTTGGCGATGCGGGTATTGATACGGAAGTCCGCCGAGTCGGCTGTCGGAGAAGTCACCTTGAATGTAAATGTGGACTTGGGTGTAACCGAGACCGTCATCCATTTGGACATCACTGTGTCTATCAGCATCCCATTGCCGTCAAGCCATTCGGCCTTGTATTCAAAACGTTTTTTGAACATGGACTGGTTATAGCCGGAGACCTGGACTTCAAGAAAACCTTCCGGGGTTCGGGCTTCTTTGACGTTGTTGACCACAATTCCTTCACCAATGATGAAGCTGACGATACCCCCCAGAGGGCGGGTAATGATATTGTTGCCCAGACTGTCGCTGCGGACGCCCGGAGCGACCTGCACGCGTTCATCGTGAGCTTTGTAGCATCCCGCCAGTAACACCATCACACATAGTCCAATTGCTGTTTTGTTCATGACTGCCCCTTTCCTAAGGCCATCTGTTAATATGCTATCACTTCGATTGTCGGCTCAACCAAAGCCGATACCATTTTAATATAGACGATCGCATATCTGCAAGGATGAATCACAATCGGATACGTATATCCCTGCGGACTGCGTATATCCAGTTTCCCATCGGCTGGCATGGGAATCCGGGCAACCTGAAAATTCTTGGGCAGGGCCGACCAGATTCGAAGATCCGCGGCTGTCGTAGCCCAGCTATACAATGCCACAGCCGCTGCAGCCAGTTGGTTGGAGCTTTCGTTCTGTTGCAGTATGGCCGCCTGTGCCGCTGCTTTGGCACCTGCCGCAACAATGGCTCGGGTAATAATCCAGGGGTATTCTTTGGCAAACTCTGTCTGAATGACCCGGTCCATATCTGCGACCAGTTCGGTCTGGAATGTCTGGCCGTTAGTCTGTACAGATAGACGCGGCGTAGCGGGCCAGCGTTGCACTAATCTGGGCAAAGCAATCCCGGCATAGTACACTTTCCCAGTGAACAGAAAAAGCGGCAAATCCACTCTGAATTCATCCTTAATAGGCCCAACCCCATTCTCAAAGAAGACCCAGACGGTCGGTTCCGGTGCTGCGAGGTTATTTATCCATCGATCGGCGACTTCAAAATCCTTTTGGATATAGGGATTGTCGGGGACCATACCGGCGCTTTCCCGCAGCAAATCCCGAGCCTTGCCGACATCGCCAAGAATAGTGAAAAAGACGCCGGCAAGGTAGGTTGAAAACGGATTGGTAAAGTCCGGATAAGCCTCGAATTCATAAATCTGCGGATAAGCCTGCTGGATTCGGCTTTTGATGTCGGGGTTATCGCTGGATTTGGAGTAGTCCACTTTCTTATCGGCATTGAGCTTATCCAGTTTATCTTTTTCCTTCTGGATCTCGGCACTGAACTTTTCCTTGGCTCGAGTCTGGCGTTCCATGGCGCGGTTGAACTCTACCCGGGCCAAGTCGTCTTTGCCGATGGCGATAAAATTAAGGGCTTTATAGGTATTCACGAGAATACCATCATAAGTCTGGCCTCGATAAGGAATTACGTTGTCATTGACCAAAGTGGTACCCAGGACGTCGGTTTCACGCCACTGGGGGTCGAACGTCTTCATCATGTCTTCGCAGCGGTCAAACCACAGGGTACTCTCGTCATATTTTTTCTGTGCGCGCTGGACGGCGGCCAACTGCAAAGACCACAACAGGTCTTCCCGGCCGGGATTGGTGTGATTTTTAATCTTGTCGGCACAGAATTTTTCAGCTTCGCGGAATCGGCCCTGCTGGTAGAGGCTGTTGAACTCTTCCATCCGTTGTCGAGCAGGATTGCAGCCGCCAACAATCAAAATGGAAAGAAGCCCCATTCTATATAAGATAAACCTTAGCAAGTTAAGGTTTTTATGATACAAGAGCAAGTATCTCCAGTTCAATCCATTTATTTAACAGAAAGGTATCTATTTTTCAGTAGAAATCTTTTTCAGATTATATCCATCAATGTAGACATCTGCAAAAGGAATTGTGTTACATAAGAGATGCGTTAGGGGGGGGATGGGTCTTGAAATAGCGAGCTGCACTGATACGCAATACAACATTCCAGATCAGATTTTCTGATTGGTTCTGGCATGGTTTATTTTGAGGAAAAAGCAAGGTTACTCTGTGACAATGAAGAAGGCAAGTGCCGGAGGTGGGACTTGAACCCACACGGGGTGTGAACCCCTCAGGATTTTGAATCCTGCGCGTCTGCCAGTTCCGCCACTCCGGCCGAAAGTAAAAAACTAACCATATCCGAAAAAGCCTGACCGGTCAAGACAAATCTCCTGCCGGATTGTCCAGAAATACGATATCTTCGGGTACTGCGGCGACATCTCGTCGGTCCGGCCCCAGCAGCGACCGGATTTCCCGGCTGTGCTTGCCAGCCAGCATCTTTAATTCGTCGCTGGACAGGCTGGTAACCGCCTTGGCGGCGTCGTTGACCATGACGACCGCCCCGACTTCGAAAGTGCCCTCGATTTTACGGATGCCGCTGGGCAGCAGGCTTTTGTGGTTTCGCAGGGCTTTCATCGCCCCGTCATCCACCCAGATGGTGCCTTCGGGGGCATTATTCAGAATCCAACGGGTCCGGTTTGATAGTTTTTCCTTGGGCAAGAACAGGGTGCCGAGGTCTTCGCCATCCAGTAATCGACGGATAACATCTTTTTCCCGGCCATGGGCCAGCAGGACTCGGCAGCCGGCATAGGCGGCGATTTTGGCGGCCATAATTTTGGTTTTCATGCCTCCGGTAGAGTACATGGAGCCTTTACCGCCGGCAGCCTTGACGATTTTGTCGGAGATTTCGCTGACGACTTTGATGGGCTGGGCGTCGGGGTGCTCTTTGGGGTTTTTGTCATAAAGGGCGTCGATATCGGTCAGGAGAATCAGGACGTCGGCGTCAATCTTGCTGGCAACCAGTGCGCTGAGGCGGTCGTTGTCGCCGAAGGCCGTGCCGATTTCCGCAGTCGAGACGCTGTCGTTTTCATTGATGATGGGGATGACACCCATCTTGAGCAGAGTCTCGATGGCGTTTTTCAGATTGAGATAACTTTTGCGATTTTTGAGGACTTCAGACGTCAGCAGCACCTGGGCGACGATGAGTCCCTGTTCGGCGAAGACGTCGTGGTATTCATGCATCAGCAGGGGCTGGCCGATAGCGGCACAGGCCTGGCGGGTCTGCATGTCGGTAATGGGGCCGGGCAGGCCGAGTCGTTTGGCGCCCATGCCGATGGCACCGCTGGTGACAAGGAGGGCTTGCTTGCCCTGTCGATGCAATTGTGCGATTTGTCCGGCCAGGCTGCGGATGTAGTCCATATCAATACCGCTGCCTTTGGTCAGGGTATTGGTTCCGACTTTGACGACAACACGTTTTGCGCTGCTGAAGTTTCTCATTGTTGGAAAGTCCAGTGGGTATCCAGTTTTTTATGGGTATAAGCTTTGGCGGCGGGGCCGCTATAGTTTTCGACGATGTGGCCTTTACCGGCCAGAAGCCATTTGTAGATGACTAAGCCTTCCAGTCCGACCGGGCCGCGGGCGTGGAGTTTGTGGGTGCTGATGCCGACTTCAGCGCCCAGTCCGTAACGGAAGCCGTCGGCAAAGCGTGTGCTGGCGTTCCAGAAGACATCTGCCGAATCAACGCGGCGAAGAAAACAGCTTGCGGCCTGTTTGTCTTCGGTCACGATGGCGTCGGTGTGGCCTGAGCCGTAGTGATTGATGTGGTCGATAGCCTCACTGAGGCTGCTGACAACCCGGATCGACAGGATATAGTCAAGATATTCGGTTTTCCAGTCCTCTTCCGTGGCGGGCTTGCAATCGATAATCTTGCGAGTCTGTTCGCAGCCGCGGAGCTCGGTTTTCTTTTCGTCCATGGCGGCCTTAAGCAGCGGAAGGAAGGCTGCGGCGATGTCCTGATGGACCAGCAGTGTCTCGGCGGCGTTACAGACGGCGGCGTACTGGCATTTGGAGTCCACGGTGATTTTGACGGCCATGTCTATGTTGGCGGCTTTGTCGATATAGACATGACAGATGCCGTCGGCGTGTCCCATGACGGGAATGCGGGTATTGTCCATGATGTGCCGGACAAAGGCGTTGCTGCCGCGTGGGATAATCAGGTTGATATAGTCATCAAGTTTGAGCATGGCGGTAACATCATCCCGCGTTTCCAACAGGCCCAGCCAGCCGGCCGGCATTCCAGCCTGAAGGGTGGCGTTGGAAATAAGGTCTGCCAGAATCTTGTTGGTGTGGGCGGCTTCGGAACCGCCCTTGAGTAGGACGGCGTTGCCGCTTTTGAGACATAGCGAGGAAATTTGCACCAGAGCGTCAGGGCGAGATTCGAAAATGACGCCGATGACACCGATGGGGCAACTGACCTGATAGAGTTCCAGCCCGTTGTCCAGTTCCGTGGCCGACAAGGTCTTTCCGACGGGGTCATTGAGCTTAATCAGACTGTCCAGCCCTTTGCAGACCTCGTCGATTTTGGCAGCGTCGAATTTCAAACGTTTGAGCAGGGGGGTTGACAACCCCGCCATCTGGGCGGCCGCCATATCTTCGATGTTGGCGGCGATGATTTTGTCCTGATGGCTTTTCAGGCTTGAACGGATGGCTTCCAGGGCGGCGTTTTTTCGCTGACTGTCCATCGCGGCAAGCTCAATGGATGCCTTTTTTGCTCCGGCGGCTATATCGCAAATATCCATATTCCACATATCCTGTTTGTCGCATATGTTATCTGGCGGCTAAGTATATCCATAGGAATGAGTTAGGCACTTTGTGCCGTCATTTCCGATGCTTGGCGGATATTATATCCGGAATGAGCGGGCTTTCCACTTTTTTTGTGGCTTGATTGGGCCGGATAAATAACCTGTCCGAACCGTCCGGCCAAATCAATTCAGGAATAAATCGCCATCTCCTGGAGGGACGGTATGTTCGGCGGCGGTCTTGCCGGTGGCGGCGCTTTTTACCGGGTTAGGGAATTTAAACACAACTGAAGAATTGCCAATGGGATTATAGACAGCCAGTCCTTTTTCAAAGGTGCGGGTATAACAGCCGTTGTCTTCTTGTTTGCCTTTGGCGGTGGGTTTACCTATTTTGGTGTCCCAAAATGGATACCAGTTATGCAGATGGTCTGGTGTGGGCAGAGGGTTGGGGTCGGAAAACAGACAATATCCGTCTGTTACTGTCATGGACAGGGTGGTTGTAGCACGCATTAAGTTAAGGTCTTCTCTGGAGTTATGATACCAGGTCTCCAGGCAGTTGATAGTTGGTTTTCGCAGGTTTTCCCCCGCCCATTGCAGGGTATTGGCGATGCGTTCCCAGTCAGCAGCGGTTTTACTGCGAGTGCACTCCATGAAATACCCGTTGATGTAGGGAGCGGTTTGCGGTGCGGTGTTATCGTTGGTGTTACATAATATTAAGGCGTTGGTACCAATTGCTTTACGAATAGTTTTGATCAGTTCCAACCGGTCGGCGTCATCCCGCCACCAATCCAGCATGATGCCATCATAAACGCCGGAGTCCACAACGGCTTTGGCTTGTTTGGCGATATGTTCACAAAAATCCGGATTTGTGTAGTCCAGTAATAAGTGACCACCTTCAGTCCAGCCCACCAGCGGATTGCCGTTGGGGTCACGTTTAAACCATTCATGATTTGATGGCAGGTAGGAATTGGGGGCGTCATAGTAGCGGATTTCAGCTAAAAAAATAAGATTAGGGTTCATCTGGAGGAGCTTAGAACGCCGCTGCAAGGCCGCTTGGACACTGTCAGCATCAAAGCTGGAGGCTAATCCAGGGTGGTCATTATTCCATTTTAATCCCAAATGGTCCGGCAAACAAAAAATCAGGTCATGGCGGGCGATGGCTTTGTCAGCATCCTCATTTTTGATGCTGTCACAGGGATTCCAGGCCTGAAATACAGAGGGAAAATCTCTGTTTTTGACCCGCTGAAGTATTGTTTTGTTGTTAGTGATGCTGTTTTGTTCTTGTGCAAAGCCAAAATTCGAAACGATTATTACCGCCAAAAGCCATATCTTGTTCATATGTATTATCCATTTCTTAATAACGCTCAAATTAGAAAAAGCATTTCTACAAAAAATCATAAAAAAAACAAGATTATTTCATTTTTCAAAAAAAGTCTCGAACTTAAATAATAAATAGTAGTAAATATTACTTGATAGAAAATACTAATTAGGTGTAATAAGAAAGTGGATAACGAACAAATCACTATCAAAGTCAGAGATTTCGAAAGGCGGTGCAGAGAGTCTGGATTAAAGCTGACTCCGCAACGCTCTGCGGTTTATAGGGCTTTGATTAATACAGACACCCATCCAACCGCAGAAGAGATTTACCAGGAAGTCCGAAAGGAGATGCCGGCTATTTCGCTGGATACGGTGAATCGAACTCTATTGACTCTGGCGGAGATCGGGGCGGCCTTTGTCGTCGAAGGTACCGGGCAGCCAAGGCGGTTTGACGGCGGCCTGGAAGACCACCAGCATTTTTTATGTATTCGATGCGGTAAAATAATTGACTTTCACTATCCGCCGTTTGACAATATTACACTGCCGCCCGAGATTGAAGGGAAGTTTAAGGTCTTGAGAAAAACGGTTTATTTGGAAGGGCTTTGTAATGCATGTCAAAATCAGTCACGTCAGAATCAACCGACTGTTTAACTTTAGTTAATTAACCAAAAACTAACATGATTTAAGGAAAGTGAGGTACCACAATGGGTTTGAAGGGAACCAAGACAGAAAAAAATCTCTTAACTGCTTTTGCCGGGGAATCCCAGGCTCGGAATCGCTACACGTATTTTGCCGGCCAGGCCAAGAAGGAAGGCTTTGAACAGATTGCAGCGATTTTCGAAGAAACTGCCAATCAAGAGAAGGAACATGCCAAGCGGCTGTTCAAGTTTCTTGAAGGCGGCGAAGTAGAAATTTGTGCAGCCTTTCCGGCAGGGGTCATTGGAACCACGTCGCAGAATCTCGAAGAAGCGGCGGCGGGTGAAGACTATGAAACCAAAACGATGTATCCGGATTTTGCGAAAGTTGCAGAGGGAGAAGGGTTTACGGAAATTGCGGCCGTATTCCGCAAGATTGCAGTTGCTGAGGCACGGCATCGCGATCGCTATCTGGCCCTGAAAAAGAACGTAGATACCAACAAGGTGTTCAAAAAAGACCAAACCGTTCGCTGGGTATGTCGTAACTGCGGGTATGTCCATGAAGGTCCCGAGGCACTCAAGGTATGCCCGGCTTGTGCCCATCCCCAGGCGTTCTTTGAACTGGAAGCGACAAACTACTAAGTTGATACAGCCAGTTTGAATGGGATTGGTTGATGAATAGGGGGCCGGGTCCGAACTTCATCAGGCGGACCCGGCACTCCGGGGGCCTCCAAGTTTGAATTGGCTTTGTTTGGTAAACAGGGTTTATAAGAAATTTAGGTATTATAGTGATGTTAAAATGGGTAAAAGTTATAGGGATAACATTTACGGCAGTCTTGTTGGGCCTGACTGGCTGCCAAAGGAGTACAAATATGGAAGAAAGAAAAGGGATTGTGACATTTAAGGGTGGTCCGCTGACACTGGTTGGACCGGAATTGAAACTGGGTCAAAAAGCTCCCGATGCAGTTGTTACGGGCAATGACTTGTCAGATGTTGCTATATCATCATTTGCGGGCAAAGTGGTGATACTTTGCACGGTTCCATCTCTGGACACTGCGGTATGCGATATTCAAACTCGTAAATTTAATGAGAAAGCAGGGGCTTTGGGGGATGTAGTGATTTTGACTATCAGTATGGATCTGCCGTTTGCCCAGAAACGCTGGTGTGGTGCAGCCGGTGTTGATAAGGTCAAAACGTTGAGTGATTATAAAGATGCTAAATTCGCAAGGGCCTATGGGCTTTTGATAAAAGAGCTGCATTTGCTGGCTCGTTCGGTCATTGTGCTTGATAAACAGCAGACGATTCGGTATATTCAGATCGTGCCGGAAGTGGCCAGCGAGCCGGACTATGATTCGGTCTTGAAAGCGGTGCAGCAGGTGCTATAGAAGAATCAGCTCTGGTGCCCCCCTGGGCCGCACAAGCGAAAGAAAGGAACAACAAGGATGCGTGCGTTAACCAAAAATGTCTATGCCGTGGGCGTACAAGACTGGGATCGTCGGCTATTCGATGAATTGATCCCTTTGCCGGACGGCACCAGCTACAATGCCTACCTGATTAAAGGCTCCGAAAAAACAGCCCTGATTGATGCCGTTGATCCGGCAAAAGTCCAGGATCTGATCAGCCATCTGGTTGGGGCCGGGGTTGAGAAGCTCGATTATGTGATCAGTCATCATGCCGAACAGGACCATTCCGGCGGTATCGTGGATGTCCTGCTGATGTATCCGGATGCCAAGATTGTAACCAATGCCAAGTGCAAAGGTCTGCTGCTGGACCATCTGGATTTGGATGAAGAGCAATTCATTGAAGTGGCGGATGGACAGACGTTGTCACTGGGTGACAAGACCCTCCAATTTATTATTACTCCCTGGGTACACTGGCCAGAGACGATGTGTACTTATCTGAAAGAAGACAAGATTCTGTTCAGTTGCGATTTTTTCGGGTCACACCAGGCCACCAGTTCGGTTTTCGTCGAAGATGAGGCCAAGGTCTATGAAGCGGCCAAACGCTACTTTGCTGAGATTATGATGCCGTTCCGCAGTGCGATAGCAGGTAATCTCAAGAAGCTGGAGCCGCTTGAGATTGCGATGATCGCCCCCAGTCATGGGCCGGTGTATCCGCGTCCGGCGCTGATTATGGATGCGTATAAGGACTGGATCAGCGAGCGGGTTGAGAATAAGGTGATTGTGGCTTATGTGTCCATGCACGACAGTACCCGCCGGATGGTGGAGTATCTGGTGGACTCCCTGATGGATAAAGGTGTCGGGGTTAAGCAGTATAATCTGACGGGGATTGACCTGGGTCATCTGGCGATTGACCTGGTCGATGCGGCCACCGTCATTCTGGCAGCCCCGACGGTTCTGGTTGGGCCTCATCCAACGGCGGCTCATGCGGCGTTTGTGGTCAATGCCCTGAAACCCAAAACCAAATTTGCCGGGATTATCGGTTCGTATGGCTGGGGCAGCAAGCTGGTGGAGACGCTGACTGGCCTGCTGGGGAATCTGAAGGCAGAAATTCTGGAACCGGTGATGGTTAAGGGGCAGCCGAAACCTGATGATTTCGAGAAGCTTGAGGCCCTGGCTGAGACGATTAAAGCCAAACATCAGGGACTGAATATTCTCAAACAGGCATAATGTGATTTGATTGTATAACTCAAGAACTCGCCGAAGGCGATGGAGAAAACGAAAGGATTAGATTATGGCAGCGAAACTGGAAGTCTATAAATGTATGTTGTGCGGTAATGTGGTGATGGTTATGCATGGCGGCGACGGGGAACTGGTCTGCTGCGGCCAGCCGATGAAACGGATGACAGAGAACACCTCGGATGGAGCCAAGGAAAAACATGTCCCGGTGATCGAAAAGATTCAGGGCGGGTACAAAGTCAAAGTGGGTTCGGTGGCTCATCCGATGGAAGAAAAGCATTATATCGAATGGATCGAACTGCTGGCTGACGGCAAGAGTTATGTGCAGTTCCTCAGTCCCGGTCAGGCTCCGGAAGCAACCTTTATGGTGACCGCGGATAAAGTGGTTGCCCGGGAATACTGCAATCTGCACGGTTTCTGGAAGGCCTAAGCCGGCTGCCATACCGTTTGTGCTGCAATTTCGTCATAGTGATTTTGATAGCGAGGGAAGCCAATGCTGAAAAAAAGCATAGAAAAAGCGTTTAATGAACAGATTAATGCTGAGACATACTCAGCGTATCTGTACTGGTCGATGTCGGCCTGGTGTGAGAAAAACAGCCTGCCGGGGTTTGCCAACTGGATGCGTGTTCAGGCTCAGGAAGAGATGAGTCATGCGATGAAGTTTTATACGCATGTTCTGGAACGCGGCGGCGAAGTGAAGCTGACAGCGATTGAGGCTCCGGAAACTGAATGGAACGATATTGAAGCCGTGTTTGCCGCGACGCTCAAGCATGAAAACCACGTGACGGAGCGGATCAACTCACTGGTCGATCTGGCCATCAAGGAAAAGGATCACGCCGGCAATCAATTCCTGCAGTGGTTTGTCAACGAGCAGGTGGAAGAAGAGAAAAATGTCGAGCAGATCCTGGGACAGCTGAAGATTATGGGCAAACAGCCCGGTGCAGCCCTGTATATGCTGGACAAGGAAATGGCGGCCCGTATTTATACGCCGCCTGCGGCGCCCGCGGAATAAGCCCCTGTGTGTGAGGGGCTGTCCGTGGAATGAGCAACGAGGTCTTCTCTAACCGTGCAGTCCAAAACGAAAAACGTTATTACAAGAACTCAAATGTAAGGAGACAGCGGATGGCTATCACGTTCAATGTTGATGAAATTTTTGAAATGGCAGAGGAAATTGAGCGCAACGGGGCACGTTTTTATCGAGAAGCTGCCGGCAACAGCACGGATGCCGAGACCCGAAGACTGTTTTTGGAAATGGCTGCCATGGAAGACGGGCACGAGAAGATATTCGCCAATATGCGTCGCGAGTTGACAGCGGATATGAAAGAGCCGGTCACATATGATCCGGATAACCAGGTTGCTCGCTATCTTCAGACAATGGCGGATTTCCACGGTATGGAAGGCAAGGCTGCTCCCAATCAGAAATTTACCGGTAAAGAATCGCCTGAGGAGGTGCTGCGAGCAGCGCTGCAGGCGGAAAAGAATTCGATTGCTTTTTATGTTGGCATCAAGGATTTTGTGCCGGACAAGAAGGGCAAGGACAAAATTCAGGGCATTATTATTGAAGAAATGATGCATGTATCAACGATTGGCGGCAAGCTGCAAGCCATGAAATAATCGTGGAATGGTCAACGGTGCGTTGCGGAAGGACAGGCAGTATTGCCGTGTTGATCCTGGATAGCATCAGCTGCAAGCAGAAAGAATTTCATCAACGATGGGCGTATCTAAAAAAACTTTTTTTCGCAAACAGCCCGCAATGCGGAAGGTTCTCATAGGGCTGACCCCCTGCATTGCAGGCGGGGTGTATTTTTTTGGCTGGCGGTCTCTTGCGGCGATAGTGTTCTGCTGTGCCGTGGGGCTTTTGTGTGAATGGCTGTTCTGCCGCTGGCGAAAGGAACCGGTCAGCGAGGCGGTATTTGTGACCGCCGTGCTGTTTGGACTGGTGATGCCGCCGGGGGTGGGATGGCATGTGATGGCTGTGGGAATGGCGTTTGCGGTTTTATTTTCCAAAGAGATGTTTGGGGGCTTTGGGAAGAATATTTTTAATCCTGCCATTGCCGGGCGGTGTTTTGTGTATATCTGTTTTCCCATTGCACTGACGGGCACGTGGTATCCGCCTGCGGAAGGCCCTCTGGGGGCGCTGGGCCGATGGAGCACGATGACGGATGCCAACGGTGTTTCGACGCGGACGACAGCGACTCCGCTGGCCCACGCCAAGGCGGGCCGGCTGGAACCGGTTTGGACAACAGGTCCTGATGTAGTATCGGTTGTGCCGGTGAGTATTTCCGAGGACCAGCATATCAAGGTCAATGTCTGGCACTATTGGAAGGCATTGTTGATTGGCGGTATTCCCGGCACGATGGGTGTGACCAGTGCGGGACTGATTTTACTGGGTGGAATTTATCTGTGGATTACAAAGGTAGCCAGCCGGACGATTATGGTAACGATGATTGTTACCTATCCCCTGCTCAGTGAGTTATTTTATCAGTTCGGAGTCAAGCCGGTGCCGCAGGGGATTTCAGCGATGCTGGGTGGGGGGTTTTTGCTGGCTGCGTTTTTTATGGCGACCGACCCGGTCAGTTCGCCACGAACTGAGCAGGCCAAGGTTGCCTATTGCCTGATTATCTGTATCTGTACGCTGGTTATCCGTAATTTCTCAATATTTAATGGCGGCCTGATGTTCAGCATCCTGATAGGCAATATGTTTGCCCCGATTCTGGATTATGCGGTGAAGGCCTATTGGCCGAAGAAGCCAGCGCTGCCGGCAGACAAGGGGGGACAATGAAAGAGTCCCGCTATTTCGCCGTCGTGTATATGTTTGTGCTGACAGCGATTTGCAGCACACTATTAATCGGTCTGGCTCGTCTGACGGAGGCAAAGGTCCAATCCAATGAACAGATTGCCTTCGAGCGAGCGGCTCTGGCTGTATTTGGGGGGATTCAAGTCCGGTCGGATACGCAGGTCCATGCGGTTTTTACGAGGGATTTTGTTGCTCCCGCAACTCCGGGACAGGCGTATGAATATCGCCCGGGAGGCCAGCTTGCCGGGTATGCGTTGCCGTTTGAAGGGCAGGGATTCTGGGCACTGATTCGGGGTGTGATTGGAATTGGGACGGATTCCCGGACGATCACGGGTATCTGGTTTTATGAGCAGGCCGAGACGCCGGGGCTGGGGGCCAGGATTGTCGAGCCGTTTTTCTATGAGCAATTTGCCGGCAAGCAATTTGCCGATGGTCCCAGGCCGATTCGCATTCGGCCTCCGGCGGAAGCATCAGACAAGGATATTCAGGCGATTACCGGCGCGACACAAACCTGTGTTCGGCTGGAAAAGCTGCTTAATGATGCGGTAACACGGTGGCGACAGAAAAACGAGGCAGAACAGCCATGAACGGACAGACTTCAACTAAAACAACCAGCCAGATTATTCTGGACGGCTTGTGGCGTGATAATCCGATCTTTCGCCAGATACTCGGCATCTGCAGCACGCTGGCGGTGACCAATAACGTGACCAATACGGCGGTGATGTGTATTTCGCTGTCGCTGGTAACGGCGTTAAGCTGTGCGACGGTGTCGGCGTTGAAAGCATGGACGCCCAGGACGGTGCGGATGATGGTGCAGGTGCTGATTATCGCGTTTTATGTGATTATTGTGGATATTCTGCTGCGGGCGTATTGGCCGGATATGAGCCGTAATCTTGGGCCGTATGTGGGGTTGATTATCACCAACTGTATTGTCATGGGACGCTGTGAGGCGTTTGCCCAGTCGAATCGTCCATGGCCGTCGTTTCTGGATGGTTTGTTCAGCGGACTGGGGTATTCGGTGATTCTGCTGGTGATTGCGGTGATTCGGGAAGTGATGGGGATGGGGACGCTGGCGGGGTATCCGCTGCCGTATTTTTCGACGCAGTGGGATAAATGGGTGATTATGGTGATGCCGCCGGGAGCGTTCTTTGTGCTGGCCTGCCTGCTGTGGGTGTGTCGGTCGATTGGAATCAAGGGGAAAAAGGCATGATCTTGCTGACAGCAGCTACAGACAGTATCGGATCTGAAGTCTGGATGGCGGTGGTGACCTGCTTTGCGGCCATCTTTACGCAGAATATTCTGTTGAGTTATTTTCTGGGGATGTGTTCGTTCATCTCGGTGTCCCGGGAAGTCAGGACGGCTGTCGGGCTGGGGGCGGCGGTGGTGTTTGTGATGACGGCCACGACCATTTTGAACTGGATGGCCTACAGGTGGGTGCTGGTGCCGCTGCATCTGGAATTTTACAAGTATATTCTGTTCATTATCATCATTGCGGCGTTTGTCCAGTTGATTGAAATGATTATCGACCGCTATAGCCCGGCCCTGTATCAGAGTCTGGGGATATTTCTGCCTCTGATTACGGTCAATTGTGCGATTCTGGGGGCGGTGCTGTGGATGGTGATTCGGAAGTATTCGCTGATCGTGACGGTGGGGTTTGGGTTCGGCAGCGGGGTGGGCTGGATGATGGCGATTGTGGCGATGGCGGGGATTCGACAGCGGATTGACGAGTCGAAGATTCCCGCCGGGCTGCGCGGGCCGGGGATTACGCTGATTATTGCGGGCATTATGGCACTGGCATTTGTGGGCTTTACAGGGGTACTGCAATAAATGATGGGATTTATCTTTTCAGTATTGCTTCTGAGCGGGATTGCGGCTGGGCTGGCGATGATTCTGGTAATCAGTGAAAAGGTGATTCAGAATTACGGACTCTGTAAAATTACGCTGAATAAGGGCAAGAAGGAATTGACTGTGGAAGGGGGCAAGCCGCTGCTGACGACGCTTAAAGAGCAGAAAATCTTTTTGCCGAGTGCCTGCGGCGGGCGGGGCACCTGCGGGGTCTGTAAATGCAGGGTGCTGGAGGGGGCCGGGCCGCTGCTGCCGACGGAAATGCCTTATATGAACGACAAAGAGCGGAAAGAAGGCGTTCGGTTGGCCTGTCAGGTAAAAGTGCGAAATGACATGGCAATCGAAATTCCGTCGTTTCTGTTTGCCATACAGCAGTATCAGGCGAAACTGGCGGCCGTGGAGGATTTGACGTATGATATGAAGCGTTTTCGGTTTGAACTGCTTGGACCGGAAACGATGGATTTTATCGCGGGACAGTATGTGCAGATTACCTGCCCTGCATACAAGCAAGGGGTTGATGAGGTGAGCCGAGCGTATTCAATTGCCTCGGATCCCAAGGACAATCATTTTGTGGAGTTGATTGTGCGTCGGGTGCCCAACGGAATTTGCACGACATGGCTGTTTGATTATTTGAAAGTGGGGCAGCCGGTCCAGCTGACCGGGCCGTATGGCGAGTTCCGAATGAGCGATACGCAGGCGCCGATGATTTTTATTGCCGGCGGAAGCGGAATGGCTCCGTTTGTGTCCATTCTGCATCAGATGCGGCATACCGGATCGACGCGGAAGGCAGATTATTTCTTTGGCGGCAATTCGGTCAGGGATTTATGTCTTAGAGAGCAGATGGCCGAATTTGAAAAAACGATTCCCTCTTTCAGGTTCAATCCGGTTGTGGCTCGTCCGCAGCCGGAGGATAACTGGACCGGCCAGACAGGACTTGTGACGGAAGCCGTTCAGCGACAGTATTCGGATTTGAGCGGGCACGAAGGCTATCTTTGCGGCAGTCCGGGCATGATTGATGCGTCAATCAAGGTGCTTGTCGGGCTGGGGATGCCGCAGGATAAAATATATTATGATAAATTTGCATAGGGTGTCAATATGAAACAGTCGCCGCAGGATAAAAATCTGGAAGGAATGCTGCGTTCGGGCCGTCTGGTTGCCGGCGGTTTTCTGGGGACAGATCCAAGACACCTTGAGGATATTATTGCCGAGGATGCGGCCGTCCTTCAGCGGCTGGGGTATCATGCTTGGCAAGTGGCGGCCAGGATGCAGGAATTGCGGGATTTGGCCCGCCCGGGGCTGGGTACGTGGATTCAAGTCGATGATGTGCTGGAGGTCAAAAGCGAGGATTATAAAGGGGTGATTGTCTGTCCATGGCCGCACGAGGGCCGGTACGAAAAACGGATAACAACAGCCCACCGGCTGGATACCGGACAATCCATCAGCTGGTCGGACCTGAATATTCATTTTGTTCGGGATCACGGTTTTTTTGAGGGCCGGGGTGCGTTTTTCCGAATTGAGCCGGAGGAACTGATCAATGTGATTTTCAATCGGTAAATCGCTTGACCCTCTGTGAGTTCCCCTGTAATAATAGCGTTGGAAGAAGTGACAAACTTGAACCTTATAAAATGATCAGGAGTAAGCCATGAAAAAGTACAAATGCATGCTGTGCGGTTACATCTATGACCCCGCCAAAGGCGATCCGGACAACGGTGTGGATCCCGGAACCGCTTTCGAAAACCTTCCGGATGGCTGGGTGTGTCCGGATTGCGGTGCCGGCAAAGAAGAATTTGAGGCAATGTAAACGGGTTGATAACCCTCGGTTTATTCCGAGGGTTTTTTTATGAGCAGGTTTATGAAACGAGTCGAAGCGACTGCGGACAAGCAGGATATTTTGTGTGCTGAAACGCCAGCCGGACCGGTGTGTCTGGTGGTGTTTGGGGCCAGCGGTGATCTGGCGTGTCGGAAACTCTATCCAAGCCTGTATGAACTGTATCGGCGGGAACTGATGCCGTCGGGATTTTATGTGCTGGGCTGCGGACGAAGCGAATTGTCGGATGACCGTTTTCGGGATCTGGTGGAAGAGTCGCTGGAGAATGCGGGGCTTGAAAACACACAGGACTTTCATGGATTTCTCGGTCGGTTTTATTATGAATCCGGCCACTATGATGATCCTGCATTTTATATTCGAATTCGTGAAAAATGTATCGAGCTGGATAATCGCTATAATCTGGATGGGTGTCGGATATTTTACCTGTCCCTGCCGCCGTTTCTTTATACGACGGTGACGCAAAAACTCCGAGAAGTGCATTTGGCTTGTCCGGCGGCCACGGGGCGTATGCAGACGGTTCGATTGATTGTGGAAAAACCGTTCGGTAATGATTTGCGTACGGCCAAAGAACTGGATGATCATTTGCACCGGTGTTTTGATGAGTCGCAGATTTATCGTATTGACCATTATCTGGGCAAGGAAACGGTTCAGAATCTGATGGTGTTTCGGTTTGCCAACAGCATTTTTGAGCCGCTGTGGAATCGCAATTTTATTGACCACGTGCAAATTACCATTGCTGAAAGCGTCGGTGTTGAGCACCGAGCGGGTTATTATGACCAAAGTGGAGCGATGCGGGATATGTTCCAGAACCATCTGCTGCAGATGGTGGCACTGGTGGCGATGGAGCCGCCGGCGGCATTCGATGCCGAGGCGGTGCGGGATGAAAAGGCCAAGCTGTTAAGAAGTATTCGGCCATTTACGCCGGAGCGGATTCCGCAAGAGATTGTGGCCGGGCAATATGGCCCGGGGACGGCTGGCGGACAGCGTTATCCCGGATATCGCGAAGAAGCAGGCGTAAATCCTTCTTCCCAGACCGAGACTTTTGTTGCCGCAAAGCTGACCGTTGATAACTGGCGATGGAAAGATGTACCGTTTTATCTTCGCACAGGCAAGCGGCTGGCGAGGAAACTGACAGAAATTGTCATTGGATTTAAGCCTATTCCGCATTCGATGTTTGCCAATGCCGGGCTGGAGGAGTTTGAGCCGAACCGGCTGCGTTTTCAGATTCAGCCGGATGAGGGGATTTATCTGAGTCTGCAGGCCAAGCGGCCCGGGTCCAAACTCTGTATGAGCGGGCTAAAACTGGCAGTGGATTACCAGAAACTGTTTGAGATGAAGATGCCGGAGGCCTATCAACGGCTGCTTTTGGATTGTATGACGGGCGACCAGATGTTGTTTACTCGGCAGGATAGCATTATGCTGTCCTGGCAGCTGATTCAGCCGATATTTGATTATTGGGCAGAAAATCACAAGCATTTGTGTATTTATCCGGCGGGGGCGTCGTCTATTTCACCGGCGGAGGAAATGATGGAAAAGGAAGGCCGGGCTTGGACGAAATTGTAAATTTTGAGAAGTTCATTTTATCACAAAAACAATTAAAAGAGTATCTATATCCATATTCAATTGTTCTGCATTTTGCACGTCAAAAGGATTTATTTTTTTGTTAAAATTATTGTGAAAATCAAAGCAATAAAACTTGCTTTTATAAACAATAACTCTATAATTACTTCAAGAATGTTCTTTATTGTGCTTTTTATGTGAAAAAGACACCCAAAAACAGCCAGATGAGAGATTAATTGGGCAGGGCCTGACTATGGTAATGAATAGAAAATGTATCATTCGGCTTTCGCGGTACAAGAATGCACTGAAACGACTGAAGTCGTTGGGGTTTGTAAAGGTCTTTTCGGGCAATCTTGCCGACGCGGCAGGGGTGACCTCGTCGCAGGTTCGCAAGGATTTTTCCCTGTTTGGGATAACCGGCAATCGGCGTGGAGGCTACCGCGTGGACGAATTGATTGAGCGAATCAGCCATATTCTGGGTAAAAATGAGCTGCAGAAGGTGGTCATTGTCGGCATGGGTAACATTGGCAAGGCGCTGATGCGATACCGCGGGTTCGAGGCCGGCGGGATTAAGGTTCTGGCAGGGTTTGATATTGATCCGGCCAAGTATAATAAGCTGGCGGAAGTCCCGATATTGCCGCTGGAGGATTTCCGTGAATTTGTTCAGTCGCATGGGGTGAAAATTGCGATTTTGGCGGTTCCGGATGTATCGGCTCATCATGTATCGGAATTGATGATTTCGGCGGGGATCAAGGGCATTCTCAACTTTGCCCCGATTCAGCTTCGTGGTGCTGATGATGTTGTTGTCAGCAGTATTAATCTTGAAGTCGAGCTGGAAAATCTGATTTATTTTGTGAATGCGGGTGCAAAAGCGGAACCTGAAATCGAGGCATGAAAATCCATCGGTTGAAAACCCGAATTCTGCTGGCTTTTTTGGCGATTATCTTTGTGCTCGGAGTCAGCATATTCGCCCTGGGCTTTTACGTGATTAAAGAGGATATTTATGCACGTGCCAAGCGACAGGTAGGACATTATCTTGACAGTGCGCGGACGGTTTACAGTTCGGAAATCGAGCGTATCGGCAATGCGCTGGAATTAGTTGATTTGAACAGTGACCTGACGGTTTTGCAGCAGAAGATTGGGCTTGATTATTTGTATCGGGTGGAGGTGGAGGAGGCTAAGACAGGGCCCAGCGAAATTGTCCGTGCCTGTGTGGAACAGGGCAAGGCGATTGGCGGGACGCGGATTGCCCGATGGAATGAAATCGCTCAGATGCGTCCGGAAATTCAGACGCGGTGTCGGATTGCGATTCAGGAAACCGCTAAAGCCCGCCCCAGCAGTATGAAAGAGCTGGATTCGGCACTGGTTAAGGAATACGCAGTGCCGCTGCTCAGCGCCAGCGGAGGCATGGTTGGTGTGGTCTATGGCGGACGTGTGGCCAATCAGGATTATTACCTGGTGGATCGCATCCGCAGCCTGGTTTTTGGCCAGGAGATGTATGACAAATGGCCGGTTGGTACCGTGACGGTTTTTCTGGATGATGTGCGGATTGCGACCAATGTCGTGGATGAACGCGGCCAGCGTGCGATTGGCACGCGGGTCAGTCACGAGGTCTATACGCAGGTCGTCGAGAACGGCGTTCAGTGGCATGACCGGGCGTTTGTGGTCAATCACTGGTATATGACTGCCTACGAGCCGATCCGCAATATTCACGGGACGATTATCGGCATCCTGTATGTGGGTATTCTGGAGGCGCCGTTTAATGCGATGGCGGCACGAGTGCTGGCGGCCTTTCTGGCGGTGATTCTGCTGACGTGCTTGTCGGCCATGGCCTTTGCGGTATGGATTGCTGATTCGGTGAGTCGGCCGCTGACGCATCTGCGGGATGCGACCCGTAAGCTGGCTCATGGCGAGCTGGGACATGAAGTGGAATTTCAGGGAACGATTCAAGAGCTTAACGAACTGGCGGTATCGTTTAATGAAATGAGCCTGAAGCTCCAAGAGCGTGAGCGAAGCCTGAAGATTACCAACGACAAGCTGGAAGAATTGAATAAGAGTTATCTGGATTTGCTTGGATTTGTGGCCCATGAATTAAAAGGCATTTTGTCTTCGGCGATGATGAATGCCTATTCGATTCGGGATGGCTTTTTGGGCATGATTAATTTCAAGCAGAAACGGGCCGTGGATTCGATTTGCCGCAATCTGGATTATCTGGCAGCAACGGTTAAGAAATTTCTGAATCTGAGCCGAATTGAACGCGGCAACCTGGAAATCAACCGGACCGAGTTTAGTTTGTGGACGGATGTTTTTGAGCCGGCGATTCAAACCTTCGCCAAGCAGATTTCTGACCGCGGGATGACGCTGATCAATCAGATGGATCCGGCTATCCGGGTGAATGCCGACCAGGATTTGCTTCAGATTGTGGCGAATAACCTGATTAACAACGCGGCCAAGTACGGGATTGATCAAGGTAAAATTGTTGTGACGGCCCGGCAGGATGAACAATACGTGACCGTCGATGTTTATAATGACGGTCGTCCGATTACCGCCGAGCAGGCATCGATGCTGTTCAAGAAATTTTCACGGCTGGATGTGCCGGAAAAGAAGCTCGTTAAAGGCACTGGGCTGGGGCTTTATATCACCCGGCAGATTATCGAAAGCCACGGCGGGACAATCAGAGTGGAACCGAAAGAAAATGGGAACTCATTTATTTTTACTATAGAAAGGGGATAAATCGTGGTAACGCCAATGGATATTATCAAGCGCAAACGCGCTGAGGCGGTGGCTCGGATTATCAGCAAAGGGTATCTGTCCACCAAGCGGGTGTATGTCGGGATGGCGACCTGTGAGATTGCGGCCGGATCCAAAGAGGTGATGGACGTCTTTCGTCAGGCTATCGCCAATGGCCTGACCGATGTATATCTGAGTCAAAAAGGCTGTGCCGGCCGGTGTAATCTGGAACCGACGGTGGAAGTGGTTGAAGAAGGCAAGATTCCGTACAAATACGGCAAAGTCACACCGCAGCGGGCCAAGGACATCATCGAAAAGCATCTGAAAAAAGGCGAAGTGATCCGGGAGTGGCTGATTTAAGCCGAATGCTCAGAACATGCCTTCAAGGCGAAATTAAGGATGGGGCCGGCCGGAATGCGATGCGGGGGAGCCGGAACGGTCCTGACGAATGAGAATAAGAAAGGAAAACAACTGTGCCCAAGATTCAGTTTAAGATTACACTGTGCGACGCGCCGAGCTGCATTCAAAAGCAGTCCAAGCAGATTCGTCAGGCGCTGGATAGAGAGCTGGAAAAGCAAGGTCTCAAAGACAAAGTCAGCATCCATTTAAGCGGCTGTCTTGGCATGTGTGCCAAAGGCCCCATTATGATTGTCAATCCGGGGTACGTGATGTATGGCCATGTGACCGAAGGTGATGTCGCGGAAATCGTCGAATCGCACCTGAAGCATAATAAACCGGTGGCTCGTCTGGTCATCGGGGAAGACCATCTGTACAACCGGTTTTTCCGCATCTTCGGTGATGTGGACTTCTTCGGCAAGCAAATGCGTATTGCGCTTCGCAACTGCGGTATTATTGACCCTGAAAATATCGATGACTACCTGTCGCTGCGCGGTTATGAAGCACTGGCCAAAGCGTTGACAGAGATGACGCCTGAACAAGTTGTTGCTGAAGTCAAGAAAAGCGGTCTTCGGGGACGCGGCGGTGCTGGTTTCCCGACCGGGATGAAGTGGGAATTTACCGCCAAACAGCCTGGCCCTGAAAAATATGTCATCTGTAACGCTGATGAAGGCGATCCGGGGGCATTTATGGATCGCAGTGCCATCGAAGGTGATCCCCATACAGTGATTGAGGGGATGGTCATCGGGGGATATGCGATTGGTTCCAGCAAGGGGATTGTATATATTCGTGCCGAATACCCGCTGGCTATCAAACGTCTTGAGAAGGCGATTGCCGCAGCGAGAGAAAACGGTTTCCTTGGCGCCAATATTTTAGGCTCTAATTTCTCGTTTGATATAGAAATCCGTCTGGGGGCCGGCGCCTTTGTCTGCGGAGAAGAGACGGCATTGATTCATTCGATTGAGGGATCGCGTGGTATGCCGCGACCTCGTCCTCCGTTCCCGTCGGTCAGCGGTCTGTTCGGCAAGCCTACCCTGATTAATAACGTGGAGACCTGGGCAAATATTCCGGTGATCCTGCTGGATGGCGGTGCCTGGTTTTCGGGCATTGGAACAGCTACCAGCAAGGGGACCAAGGTGTTTGCTCTGGCCGGCAAGGTTCGCAATACCGGACTTGTGGAAGTGCCGATGGGCACAACCCTGCGTGAAATTGTATTCGATATTGGCGGCGGTATTCCGAATGATCGGAAATTTAAAGCCATTCAGACCGGCGGTCCCTCTGGCGGGTGTCTGCCGGAGCAGTACCTGGATACGCCCATTGATTATGAATCGCTGGCCAAAGCTGGTTCGATTATGGGGTCCGGCGGCATGATTGTTATCGATGAAGATTCCTGCATGGTTAATATCGCCAAGTTTTTCATTGAATTCACCCAGGATGAGTCCTGCGGCAAATGTACTCCCTGCCGTGAAGGGACTAAGCGGATGCTGGAGATTCTGACCCGAATCACCGAAGGCAAAGGCCAGCCCGGCGACATTGAAAAGCTGGAACGTCTGGGTACGATGATTAAAAAATCCTCATTGTGCGGTCTGGGACAGTCCGCTCCCAATCCGGTTCTCAGTACCATCAAGAATTTCCGTGAGGAATACGAAGAGCATATTCATCACAAGAAATGCCGTGCTGGTGTCTGTTCAGCCCTGCTCAGTTACACCATCAATGACAAGTGTGTCGGCTGCGGTGCCTGCAAACGGGTTTGTCCGGTTGACGCCATCGAAGGAACACGCAAAGAAAAGCATCGGATTGATCAGAACAAGTGTATCAAGTGCGGTCAGTGTTATCAAACCTGTAAATTCAGCGCGATCACACGTGCCTAAAAGGATTATAAGCTATGGAAAAATTGATTACGATTTATATTAACGGCAGAGAGTATAAGGTTGAGCCGAATCAGACGATTATGCAAGCAGCGGACAAGCTGGGATTTCATATCCCGCGGCTGTGTTATCACCCCAAACTGTCGATTGAGGGGGCCTGTCGAGTCTGTATTGTCGAGGTGGAAGGTGCCAAGAGTTTTGTGGCATCGTGTGCCTATCCGGTTAATGATGGGATGAAGATTCACACCAATACGCAGGAACTGCGTCGGGCCCGTCGCGACATTGTGGAACTGCTGGTGGACAACCACCCGATGGATTGCCATACCTGCGAACGTGACGGCAACTGTGAACTGCAGCGGCTGGCCGCGTCCATGGGCATTCGTGCCCGGCATTTTGAGGGTGAACGCAAGCAATATGGCGTGGATGTCTCCGGCCAGGCGGTGATTCGCAATCCCGATAAATGCATTCTGTGCGGACGCTGTGTGCGTATGTGTTCGGAAGTACAGCAGGTTCACAACCTGACCCAGGCTCATCGCGGCTTCAATACGGTGGTTATGCCGGCGTACAATATGCCGATGGCCGAAAGCGTCTGTACTGCCTGCGGTCAGTGCATCAATGTCTGTCCGACCGCTGCGTTTCTCGAAAAGAACTATACACAGGAATTGTTCGAAAAACTGAATGATCCGAATCTGATTAAGGTGGCACAGTTTGCCCCGTCGGTACGTGCGGCAATTGGTGAAGCGTTTGGTATTGAGCCGGGGGCCAACATGGAAGGTCAGCTCGTTGCAGCGCTTCGCAAGCTGGGTTTTGATTATGTATTCGATACCCAGTTTTCTGCCGACCTGACCATTATGGAAGAGGCCACGGAGTTCCTGGAACGGGTCCAGAACAAAGGCAAGCTGCCGATGATTACCTCCTGCTCCAGCGCCTGGATGAAGTGTCTTGAGCAGTTTTATCCGGACCTGATTGACAATGTATCCACGTGTAAGTCGCCGATGTCGATGCAGAGTGCCATCACCAAGACCTATTTTGCTCAGAAACTCGGTGTGGATCCCAAGAAAATTCTCAGCGTTGCGGCGATGTGCTGCACAGCCAAGAAATACGAAGCGGCCCGACCGGAACTGGAAGTCAATGGTATGCGGGCCACGGATATTGTCGTGACCACCCGTGAAATTGCCTGGATGATTAAATCGGCGGGTATTGATTTCCTGAATCTCAAACCTGAAGAGCAAGATCATCCTCTGGGTATGTCCAGCGGTGCCGGTGTGATTTTCGGTACCACCGGCGGTGTGATGGAAGCTGCTATTCGTACGGCCTATGAACTTTATACCGGCCAGACCCTGGTTGATATAGAAGTGGATGCCATTCGCGGTCTGAAGGGTATCAAGGAAGGTAAACTGGTCATGGATGGTCAGGAAATCCGTGTGGCGGTGGCTCATGGTCTGGGCAATGCCTGCAAGCTGCTCGATGTGGTTCGCAAGGATCCCGGCCGATACCATTTCATTGAAATCATGGGATGTCCCGGCGGTTGCGTTGGCGGCGGCGGTCAGCCCTATGCCGGAGCCAATTCGATTCCGCTGGATGAGGAAGCCCTTAAAAAACGGGCCCAGGCATTGTATGATGAAGATCGGTCCAAGACGATTCGTCGTAGCCACGATAATCCCGATGTTCAGAAACTATATAAGGAATTCCTGCAGCGGCCGGGCAGCCATATTGCTCATGAATTGCTGCACACACACTATAAACAGAAATTCCCGAAAGGGATTATCCCGAAAGATGCCCTCAAGTAAGACGGAGTATTACAATGCCAGAAATTACAAAAGAAAAAATGGATGAACTGAAGGCGTTTATCGCCGATTGTTTACAAAAAGAATATCCGGATTCTTATCTGATTGCGGTTCTTCATAAGGTTCAGGGATTGTTTGGATATCTGCCTCGTGAAGTGATGGATCAGGTCGCGGATTTAATGCAGATTCCCACGGCCCATATCTGGGGTGTTGCGACCTTCTATCACTATTTCAATCTGAAACCCATCGGCAAGCATACCATCAGTGTGTGTCTTGGTACCGCCTGTTATGTCAAAGGTGCTGCTGAAGTCCTGGAAGCTATCAAGCGAGAACTCGGAATCCAGGTCGGCCAGACTACCGAAGACATGCTGTTTACCCTGCAGGAAGCCCGTTGTCTGGGGGCCTGCGGGATTGCTCCGGTGATTATGATTGACGACAAGATTTATGGTGAATTAGATGCTAAAAAGGTTGTTGCCGTGATTAATCAGTACCGTAAAGGGGCACAGGTGGCATAAAAATCAGTTTTTTGTTCCGGAAGTTGCATTCTTTGTGAAAAATGACTTGAATTTCCGGAGCAAAAGAACAAAATAGAGATAAAATAAGTCCCAAGGCGATCTGTGAATCAAATGCCCGGGATCACAAAAAGAACAAAGATACAGGAGTACCGAGATGGCGAAGAAGATTTTGGTAATCGATGACGATCCGGATTTTGTGGAATCTGTAGTCAATCTGCTGGAAGCCAAGGGCTATCAGGTCGCCTCGGCTGCCAATGGTAAGGAAGGCGTGGCCAAGGCGACAGCCGACAAGCCCAATCTGATTTTGCTGGATGTAATGATGAACACCAAGGATGAAGGCTTTAATGTAGCCCGTCAATTGCAGCAGTTGCCGGAAGTGAAGGGGACGCCCGTTATTATGGTCACAGGTGTTCGTAAAGAAATGAATTTGCCGTTTGGATTTGAGCCGGATGAAACATGGCTGCCGGTTAAGCAAATCCTTGAAAAGCCGGTCAAACCCGAAATGCTGATGAAGGCCGTTACTGACGCGATTGGATAAGTGATTATTTGATCCTGATTTAAAAGACAGCGAAGACGCTTTTCGCTGTCTTTTTTTATGGTTATCCGAGGGCGACATCCAGCGACATCATTATAGCAAACCCCAGCATGACTCCCATAGTTGCCAGGTCGGAATTGCCTTCTCGTTGAGATTCAGGGATAACTTCCTCGACAACGACGTAAATCATTGCACCGGCCGCAAAAGCCAGGGCATACGGAAGCAGGGGCGCAACCATCGTGACAGCTAAGGCCCCTAATACCCCGGCGACTGGCTCGACCATGCCGGAAAGCTGGCCATACCAGAAGCTTTTGGTTCGGCTAAGCCCCTCTCGCCGCAAAGGGACGGCAACCGCCACACCTTCGGGGAAGTTCTGCAGGCCTATACCCATCGCCAGGGCACAGGCGGCGGTAAAACTGGCTTCGGTGAGGCCGTATTTTAAAGCGCCGAAAGCGACACCGACGGCCAGACCCTCTGGGATATTATGAATTGTAATAGCAAGAACCAGCAGAACGCTGCGCCGCCAGTGGGTATGTATGCCTTCAGCCTGATCCGTTGGATAGCCCAGATGCAAATGGGGCATGACAAAATCGACCAGACGGAGAAACGCTCCACCCAGCAAAAAGCCAATTACGGCCGGTATCCAGGCGATTTGCCCCTGATTTTGGGCCATTTCAATGGCAGGTGCCAGCAGGGACCAGAAGCTGGCGGCAATCATGACGCCGCCGGCAAAGGCCAGCATGAAATCGAGAAATTTCCGGTTGATGGTTTTAAAGAAAAACACCATGGCAGCCCCGGCCGCGGTCAAACCCCATGTAAAGAGGGTGGCAATAAAGGCCTGTGTAACCGGACTTAGATTTTCAAGCTGTTCCAGCATAGGAATATCCTTGTAGCACAATTGCTGGAATTATAGATTTACAGCAGTGAACGGACAAGCAAAAAAGCCAGCAAAATAGCTGACAGGCTGGCTGTCAGGGTCATGGGTTTGGGGCGTTCTTTGAGGGTCACCAGGCCGAGGATAACGATAATCGGCAGATGCAGCATCACGAGGGATTTGACATTCACAACGGCGCCGGCAATCGTTTTGGAGTACTGGACGGCCAATTGCTGGGTCAGGAAGGCCCCGGTCGCAGCCAGGCCGTATAACAGCAGGGGCACGACTGTTTGTACCGTGAGTTTTTGGAATGCCTTGACGCGGAAGGTTTCACCTGTCATCAGGAGGGTGCTGAATAAATTCCAGCAGGCCGTATATGCCAGGGCGCCCTGGGCGATACGGTTAATTGCCACACGGTCCAGGATCGTTGAGATGCCGAAAAGGACTGCTGCAGCCAGCGACAAAAGCGTATAAATGGATTTGCCGGCGGAGGATTTATCCCGGTTGGCTGCATACAGTGTCCAGCCCACAGCGGCCATACTCAGCAGCATGTACAGAACCGATTCGTTTTTCGGTGTTTCATGCCAGCCTAACCACAGGGTCAGCAGAGAAAAAACAGGCACTGCTGCCTGCATGGGCATGACAATCGTGAGATTGCCAAATTGAATGGCTTCGGTAACCCAGATACTGCCGGCAAACGTAATCAGGGCTGTAGTCAGAATGACCAGCCAGAACATGCCATCCAGCGGGAAACCCACTCCGCAGATAAACAGCATCGGCAGCAGGATAATCGCACTGATGATACGTGAGGCCAGCACCACAAGGCGAGAATGAATCCCGGTGCACAGCTTGCGAATAATCAGCACCTTGGCAACTTCGCACAGCATTGCTGACAGGCTAAACACAATCCAGAGGGGCATGGGCGGGCTTAACGTCCTTTCCGTAATTCAGACTGGGATTGGGCATGGCGAATGCGGGCCAGCAGTTTGTGCAGATTTTTGCTGCTCAGGTAATTGGCCAGCATTTTGGCATTTCGGCGGTCATGGTATTGCAGCAGGGCAAGCTGAAGTTTTTTTTCGCCCTGGCCGCGCGGGATGTGGATGGTCTTTTTTCGCGGCGACAGGCCTGAGACATACATCGCCGCTGACATCGTCAGAGGGACGGGCACAAAGTCCTGCACCTGACGCAGCCGCCAGTTGCGATTGACCAGGTATTCCGTCAATTGAATTGCATCATCGGGTGAACAGCCGGGATGGGAACCGATAAAATAAGGAACCAGATACTGGTTTTGTCCGGCTTTGCGAGACATCTGTGTAAATTTGTCTTCAAACTGTTCAAACACCTCAAAGGAGGGTTTTCCCATCAATTCCAAAACATGCGGACAGTAATGTTCCGGGGCGACTTTCAGATGTCCTCCGGTAAAATGGCGTGCCAGCAGCTGCATATAGTCGGGGGACTGGAGCGCCAAATCATGCCGGATGCCGGATGCAACATAGGTGCGGAGTTTTTGTTTTTTTCCTCCCTGCCAGGTCAGAACCGCGTCCATGAGTTTCAGGATTTGACTGTGGTTGGACTTTAAGTTGGGGCACAACGAAGGAAACAGGCAGCTTGTGCGTATGCAGGGACCTGTTTTGGTACAAGTCATGCCATACATGTTGGCCGTTGGGCCGCCGATATCTGTAATGGTGCCGCCGAAACCTCGCTGATGGATTAACAGGTCAGCTTCGGCAAGAATCGATTCGATGGAACGGCTGCGGATGGTTTTGCCCTGATGGAAAAAAATCGAACAAAAATTGCACCCGCCGAAGCAGCCGCGATGGGTGGTGATGCTGAATTCCACCGGTTTAATGGCTGGGACGCTGCCCTGGGAGATATACATCGGATGGCACTGTCGCGTGAACGGCAGGGTATAAAGGGCATCCAGTTCGTCTGGTTCCAGCGGCTGGGCTGGGGGATTGACCACAATCACACCCGCTCCCTGGTCTTGAATGATGGGCTTATCGCCGGGATGCGCGTGTTTCTGATAAGTCAGTTGTGCGTCCATGAACAGGCTGCGATCCTGTTCGATCTGTTCCAGTGAGGGCAGCCATATCCCATCTACAGGGGCCTGAATGTCCCGGATAATTCGATAGGCAATCCCGGGAATATCGGTCATTTCTGCGATGGTTTTCCCCGTGTTCAGGCGTCGAGCGATTTCGGCAATGGCTCGTTCGCCCATACCGTGGACAAGGATGTCGGCCTTGGCATCGATGAGGATTGAGCGTTTGATTTTGTCTTCAATGAAATCGTAATGGACCAGCCGCCGAAGGCTGGCTTCCAGCCCCCCCAGAATGATGGGAATATGTTTGAAGGCTTCTCTGGCGCGTGCTGAATAGACCAGCAGCGGACGGTCTGGCCGCAAACCGAGTCTGCCGCCGGGGCTGTACACGTCCTCGGTCCGACGGTGTCCCATCGAGGCATAGTTATTAAGTCGAGAATCAATACAGCCGGAGGTAATGCCCCAAAATAGACGGGGCGGGCCGAAAATCCGGAAGCTGTCGGCCGTTCGCCAATCCGGTTGGGCAAGAATGGCGACACGATACCTCTGTTTTTGTAGATATCGCCCAATCAGAGCGACTCCAAACGAGGGATGATCGACATAGGCATCGCCCGTAATCAGGATAATATCCGGCCGATCCCAACCGAGGGATTGCATCTCTGCCTGTGTTGCAGGGAGAGGCTTTATGGTACTATTCTTATTATTCTGAGACATTTCAGAGTATTTTTATCCAGAGACGATAACTGGTTGACAAACAAATTATTATACTTTATCATCTGGCTTTCGTCGATAGCAGTGGGCAGGAATTTGTGGATTGGCTCTAACGGCGAATCGGGCCCGTAGCTCAGCGGTAGAGCAGGGGACTCATAATCCCTTGGTCCAAGGTTCGAATCCTTGCGGGCCCAATTTTAAATTGTTTAAGGAGAAGTATTTACAAATCATACGGAATCTTATGCAACTTCCTGTTTTGCATTTTTCGTCTGATTCCCCGTCTCCGATGCCGTTGATATTGGCTGTCCATGAGCCCGGTTTTGTAATCTGATTCAAGAGCCTGGGTGTCGTACTCAGCCATTGTATTCCTATTGCCATGACCAGTCTGTAACTGGAGAGTATGCGTCAGAAGGTTTCTTGTCCAGTCGATTATCGCAGAATAACAGCAGTAAGATTAAGTCGCGGGTTTGTTTGGGGTTGCTTGTGAAAGAGGATTATTGCCTGCAGGCCTGGGGTGGATTCAGGTCGCAAGTCAACCAGTTGGTTGCAATGGCCGCAAGGTCATTCATATCAACACGGCAATCGCCGTTGGTGTCGCCGGAAATCGGGGCGGTACAATTCGCTATCGAAGCTCCTTCCAGCTGAACCGCAAAAATGGCACTTTTGCCGGATCGGTCATCTTCGTAAGCCACTAACAGACCGTCAATTGCAGGGTATGTCTGATTGTTTTTGTCGCTGGTAATCTGAAATT
Organism: Anaerohalosphaeraceae bacterium; assembly: GCA_040306945.1. Classification (GTDB taxonomy): domain Bacteria; phylum Planctomycetota; class Phycisphaerae; order Sedimentisphaerales; family Anaerohalosphaeraceae; genus Anaeroglomus. The sequence goes on along the minus strand of JAWRKM010000003.1, from coordinate 43,966 downwards.
CCTGTCTGGTAATGAGGTTAAAGCCGTAAATATCCCAATTGCCGTTGCGATTGTCCTGCCAAACCACCAAGTGGCCGCTGAGGGCTGCATTGATTTGTGCTCCGGGGGCATCGCAGATCAAAAATTCGACAGGGTGGGCTGGATTTGAAATATCCGCCCCGTACAGATCAATATCCCCACTGCCAAAATCTTCCTGCCAGATAATGTATAGACCATCGGTAACCGGCCCTGTCTGGTTGATGGTCAGTGATGAGATGGAAAATTGTTCCGGCTCATTTCGCCGCCATACGTCTGCGGCGGCGATGTCGTCATCCCCCCAGTAATTATCCTGCCAGACAATCATACTGCGATAGACATCCGGATACTGCTGGTCGCCAGTAAAGGCCGCCACAGTGTACCTCAGTGGATTGGCTGGATCGGTAATATCTGCTGCGTAGATGTCCCAATCCAGAACATGTGTGTCCGGGTCGGCGATCTGATGCTGCCAGACAACGGTGTTGCCGTGAATGCGGGGAAACGATTGGTTATTCAAATAGGGAGTCAGGGAATAGGTGGTGATATGCTGCGTGTCGGAAAAATCCGATATCCAGATATCCGTGTCTCCATAGAAATCATCTTCCCATACGGCACGTGTTCCCCACAGTGCAGGATGGGTCTGATTGGCTTCAAAAGCTGCAACTCCGATAAGTTCCGAAGGGGCGTTAATCACATCGACGCCGTAAATATCCCAATCCCACTGACCATTGTATTCAACATACTCCTGCCAGACTACGACGCCGTTGGAAACAGCAGGATATTGCTGTATATTCTGTGATGGGGATACCGCAAATGGCGTTTGTCCCCAAACCATTGCCGACCATGCAAATATACCAGCACAGATTGCTGATTTCATCACCCTTGTCATGCTGAGTTCTCCATTTAGGACATATGTGTCTGTATAGATTACTGCGATTGCCTGGCATTTTCCAATTTAGCCGCCAGATCTGCCAGTTTACCAGCCGCGTCTGCATTGGCCGGATTTTTGGCCGCCTGGCTCAGAGGGCCGGCGGCTTTTTCCAGCTCATTCAAACCAAGATACTGATAGCCCAGCAGAAGCTGGTAGTCTGAACTAAACGGTTCACTGACAATTGCTTTTTCCAGGGCGGCAATCTGGGCTTTCAGGACAGCCTCATCCCGATATAGTCCGCGAGGATAATAAATGGTCGGTTCACTGGCAGGAATCCTGGCAATGACTTCCCGAAGCACGCTGGCGGCCATGGCATAGTTACCGGCGGCAAACAATGACTGAGCATAGGTAAACGGCAACACCACATCGTCCGGCGACAGCCGAACGGCTTCACGGAATTGGATAACGGCCTCATCGTAATTGCCTGCTTCAAATACCTTGACCGCATGGTCAAAGCACTGGTCAGCGGCGGTCTCAAATTCCGGAGCATCGACAGGAGCAGTCTCTTTGTTCCAGGAATAATTCGCATCAGATACGGTAATCGTCTCAGCGGGTGTTAATGGACGGTTTGTATTTGCGGCGGGGGCAGTATAGGTGTTATAGGTATTGTAGGTGTTATAGGTATTATAAGTGTTGTGTTCCGAGTAGGTGGTGACAGGTATTACGTCTGCCCCATACCAGTAATAGGGATGGACTCCATACCAGTAGTATCGCCGGTACCGATAACTGGGCCAACAGCCGCCCAGGCTTACAAACACGTACTTGCGGTGATAGCCGGGATAGTAATAGGTCAGTCCCCACCAGTTATAATAGGGAACAATCGCTACATAGCCACAGCTGTTACTGGACCAGTGAAACACCAAACTGCTGCCGCAACTGATCCAAAGTGAGCTTGTCCGGAAATGACTTATGTCATGGAAACGGTGGTGAGGAATATAGGGCCTGGGGTGGTCATAATTTACATTGCCCTGGATAATAACGTTGTTGTCGCCATTGACGACGATTCGACTGGTTCGGTCCTCTGGTGAGCTTGATTCGAAGGAAGACAAGGTATTGGAACTGCTGTCAGCAATTGGCGAACGTAAAAGGGCCTGCCGTTCGGGATCGGACTGTCGCAACGTCGAGGTGGCGGAGCGTGAGATTTCCGTGCTGCTGGCTGGTTTGGTGATATCCGTATCCGTTTTTGGACGAACCATGCGTTCGGCATTGTCCGCGGGACGAATCTCATCGGTTAATAGGGTTGTTCGGGCTGTCCGGGTTGTTTCTTCGGCACGCGATGTCCTTTCCGGCGGGGTTCGTTGGTCGCTGGTTGTAATCGCAGTCGCACCAGACCTGTCATCTTTAGCGGCAACTTCAGAGCGATTGACTCGTTCCGGCGAACGAGCGATTTTATCAGCTGAAACACGCTGCGGTTCGGCCTGGATCGTATCGGTGGAAATGCGGATCGGCTCCACGGTCTTTTGACGCAGGGCCATAGAGCTGCTGCGATCCGTTGTCGTGTCAGCGGCTGCAGTCCTGTCGCGTTTGCTTGCTGCACCATAATAGACAAATCCAGAACTGCTGCTGGAGGAATCACCGCCGGTTGCCTGAGTAGTGATTTGTTCGGCAGGAGAACTGCTGCGTGATTGTCGTGCCGTTATTGGCTCAGCGACTCGGTCCGTTCGAATTACGCCTTGTGACACCGAAGCGGTGGTCCCGACAGAGATATTGCTTCGTTCTGTGGTATCAGATTCGGTGCTCCGAGAGTTTTTATTAGTACCCAGCGGAGCAGCGATAGAAGTCCTTGATACACTCTGACGTGATGCAGGAGGGGTGGTTCTGGATTGCACTGACCGCTGGCTTCCGGATGTGATTGCATCCGCGTAAGTCTGGCCGGAACGCACCACCTCAACGCTGGGTTGAGCAGGACGGGTGCGGATCTGGGTTTGCTGCGGAGTCGTTTGCGGCTTTGAACTTGGCGTTTGAGTCGAGATGGAAGGACGAGTCCCAGATACAGGAATTTGTGAACTGGTATCGGGCCGGACGGCAGGAGCAGGTGTAGCGGATACAGACTGTCGGGTTTTGGCTGCCGATTCAGAGGGACTTGGAGCCTGCGGTTGTTGTGGTGTCGGCTGGGAGACAGCCTTAGGTGAGGAGCGAGTCTCAGGTCTTGCGGCAGGTGCCGGCGAAGATATCGAGGCAGACTCGGCCTGTGGGGCTAATTGCTGGTCTCCCCTGGCAGGTCTATCTTTGGCTATAACCGTCGGAGTGAACACCAATATTAAAATGATTGCAATACGCTGGATGGGTTCTGTGCATCGGGCATTCATTTTCATGTTCATGCTCCTTTCTTCCATTTGCCTCCAGGCCGTGCTGCAATCCATATGCATTCTGCGGCAATGGGGGCCAGTGGAATTAGAAATCAAATACGCTGTAATATATTATAGAACCAAAGGTATAAATGTTTAATAATTTATTTTAAAATCAGTTCAAAAAATGAAATAATCAACTTCTGAAAAGCTGTAAGTTCATATAAAACAACTGTTTAAAAATGCCATAGTATTCCAACTTTTCCTGTGTTTTTGAGCAATATTTTTATAGGTAAATTACACAGCTTATTAATAATGTTTTGGATTAATGCCTATTATATTGGTGTTATTGGGTTGAGATTAGCTTGTTATATGGTGAATCCTAATATATTTATTGCGGCTACAAAGCCTCGCTTTTTTTGCCCAGCATCTGATCAATGCAAGCTACACCCCGCTGGCAAATTCCGATTAAAACCTCCCGTTCACGATCACTGAGTTGTATCGCGTCGAAGAGGGCTTGAAACCGCTGTCGCCGCTGCTTAAGTATCTGGTCCAGTTCATTTCGGCCTTTGTCGGTCAGGCTGACTTGCGTAATTCGTTGATTCTCAGGGCTGATAGTTTTTGAGACCAGTTTGCGCTTCCATAATTTTGTTACTGTCATTGAAATGGTGCTTTCACTGAAATTGGGCCAGGCTTCAGATATTTGCGAAACGGTCATGGTACCACGTTCAGCAAGCTGTTGAAGGATCAACGACTCGCGTTCGGTGAGGGTATCTTCAGGCTTTTGATTTTCTTGTATGGCTCGAATCAGCCGCATCCGAAGACTGAGGTCATTTAACGCTTTTTCTAATTCTGGACCCATATTGACTCCTTAGTTCATAAATCAAAAGTCAGTCGTTTATATCTAAAATCTCTATTTTCTGGCCAAACGTTTCAAAAACGCGTATTATGATTTTGTTTGAGAATCATAAATACATTATATTACGAAAAGTGCAAAAGTCATATAGTTTTTGTGAAAAACTGTTTATGGCTTGAAGTATTCTGGCTAAAAATGATGCAATGAATAACCCAAAAGGACAACAATCCGGTCGAATCAATCTTCGTTTGCGGCAGATGAATCGTACTTTGACTGTGCTATCGGCGCCGTCGGTTGTCGAAAATTGTCTGTATTCTTTGGTCTTTTTAAGCGATACGCTGATTGTCGGGCGATTACACAATGAGAAATATCTGGCCGCGGCAGGGCTATCAGGCATTCTGACATTCTTGGTTACAGCTCCCTTTATTGCATTAACGATGGCGGCTGCATCGATTGTCGCTCGAAGCTGGGGTGAAATGGAGTATGAAGTTGCCAGAAAACATGCCGGCTGTTCGATGGTTATTGCATTTTTAATGGCGATTGTTCTTTTTAGCCTAAGTGCCCCATTTACTGCTCCACTTTTACTTGTTTTTGGAGCTGATCCGCAAGTCGTTCCTTACGGGGCAACCTATCTCCAGATTCTGCTGATTTCCTGTTTGACTGGCCTGCCTATGATGGTTAGTAATGGTATGCTTCGCGGGATGGGCGACACGTTCCGGCCTATGGTAATCACCGGCATGATGAATGTCGTCAATATTGTGGTCAGTATTATGCTGGCTTTTGGTATCTGGGCACCCAAACTCGGTTTCTATGGTGTTGCCTGGGGAACTGTGGTCGCACGGACGGTGGGGATTTTCTTCTCACTGGCTTTACTCATTGGCCCCCGAGGGCTCAGTCTCCAATGGCAGCATTGCTGGCCCATTCATAAAAAAGTGCTGGGTCGAATCTGGTATCTGGCTTGGCCGGCTTATATTGAGAGGGGGATGAATTCGGTCTATTATATGCTGTTTATGGTGATGGTTACGAATTTGGGCACCACCGTGCTGGCGGCACACCAGATTGCCATGCAGATTGAGAACGTGGCGATCATGCCGGCCTGGGGACTGGCGGTCGCTACGACCACAATCACCGGACAAGCGATTGGTGCTGGCCGACCAAGAATCGCCAAAATTGCTGTCAAAAAAATCATTGCCGCTGTCAGTGTGTTGATGGTCCTATTGTGTCTGGTATTTCTGGTGTTTGGTCCCCAGATTGCTCGACTGTTTGGGGCTACGCCGGAGGTGGTTGAGCTGGCAGGGCTGGCAACACGTCTATCTGCGATAGAACTTCCTTTTCTTGCGATTACTTTTATTTTTATCGGGGCACTGCGAGGAGTAGGCGATACGCGGTCGCCGATGTATGTGGCATTTGTCAGTATGCTGTTATGCAGGTTGGGGGGAGTCTGGCTGCTGGCGTATCACCTGAATATGGGATTGGCAGGTGTATGGCTGTCAACGGCTATGGATTGGATGGTTCGTGCGGTTGGGCTGGGATGGTTCTTCAAACGCGAGGCCTGGACGGTTTTGCATCAAAAAGAAAAAGAGAAGTTTGCCTGACAGGACCAGGGCAGGCCAACACAGGCCGGGCTTGAGATTGCTGCTCTGGCTTTGAATGCAACTTCCTGGCAGGCAAGGAAATAGAGACTTTCGGGGGTGTCGCAAAAAGACAAAACATTGTCGCAAAAAATGGTTTGACTAAGTTTGCCGCCCAGCTACAATCATCCACAATAGCCACGATATCAGTACGAAAGGAGATGGTTGTTTGGATTTGCTTGCGACGATAACCCGGCTGTCCCATCAATTTGGAACCTCGGATTATGTCAAAGGGGGCGGCGGAAACACATCTGCCAAAGATGCCCAAACAGTCTGGGTGAAACCTTCCGGGACCGTTTTAAGCGGTCTTAAACCTGAAGATTTTATTGCGATTGACCGAAGTAAACTGGCACTGCTCTACAGTACACCCACGCCTGCAGACCCCCAGGCCCGTGAAGCTTTAGTCAAAGATATTATGGCTGCCGCAGTACGCCCCGGCAGTCAGGGCAGGCCTTCGGTCGAGGCACCGCTGCATGAGTCCCTGGACGCCCGTTTTGTGGTTCACACACACCCGGCTCTGGTGAATGGCCTGTGCTGTGCCAGGCAGGGGAAATCGGCGGCTGCAAAACTCTTCCCCGGGGCGCTATGGATCGATTATATTGACCCGGGATATACACTGTGTATGAAAGTCCGCAAGGACATTCACGCTTACCAGCAGCATTATGGCAAACAGCCGGACATCATTCTGCTGGAAAATCATGGCATCTTTGTCTCGGCCGATTGCGATAAGCATATCGAACAGCTCTATGAAGATATCTTTGCTATTCTCAAGGCAGAATATATCAAGGCTTCTATTCCGGTTGAATTTCCCGCGGTACGGCCTTTGTCCTCGGAGACACTGGCTCGTGCCCAAGACGCTTTCAGTAAGGTTTTTTCTGCTGAGCATGCGGCATGTATTGCCGGCGTCGAAAGGTTCACCGCCGCTGAGGGGCCGATTTCGCCGGATCATATCGTGTATTCAAAATCCTTTCCCTATATTGGAAATCCGACAAAAGAAGGCGTTGCAGCGTTTGTTCAGCAGCGGGGTTATGAACCGGCGGTGGTGATTACCGAGGAGGCGGTTTATGGTCTTGGGGCAACTGCCAGATCAGCCCAGTTAGCTCTGGAGCTGGCGATGGATGGGGCCATGATTCTGCACTATGCAGACGCTTTTGGGGGCATCCAGTATATGTCGGATCGGGCCAGGATGTTCATCGAAAACTGGGAAGTGGAATCCTACCGTAAAAAGCAAATGGGTTAGCCGTAACCGTATAGCCATGATGTCAGACAAGAATTCGGACAAGGAGAATCAGGATGAAAAAACAGAATATCGAACGAGCGTATCAGTTGGCCAAAGAGCAATATGCCGAGATTGGAGTCAACACCGAGCGGGCGATAGCGAAGCTGGCTCAAATTCCGGTGTCCCTGCATTGCTGGCAGGGGGACGATGTGGGGGGGTATGAGAAAGCCGGAGCCGAACTGTCCGGCGGCGGCATTCAGGCAACGGGAAATTATCCCGGCAAAGCCCGCACGATTGATGAACTTCGCATGGACGTGGAGAAGGCCCTGAGCCTGATTCCTGGCCGGCATCGCCTGAATCTCCATGCCTGCTATATCGACAACGGCGGAAAATATGTGGACCGCAACGAAATGCAGCCCAAGCATTTTCAGAGCTGGATTGACTGGGCCAAGGCCCATAAACTCGGGATGGATTTCAATCCGACGTATTTCTCCCATCCGCTGGCCGCTGATGGCTTCACACTGAGTCATCCGGATAAGGGTATTCGTCAATTCTGGATTGAACATGGTATCGCCTGCCGCAAGATTGCAGCTGCGATGGGCAAGCAGCTTGGCACCCCCGCGGTGACCAATTTCTGGATTCCCGACGGATACAAGGATATCCCGGTGGATCGTACCGGTCCCCGTCAGCGGCTGGCGGAGTCGCTGGATAGAATCTTTGCCGAAAAAATCAATCCCAAACTGAATCTTGATGCCGTGGAATCCAAGCTGTTTGGAATCGGCGCAGAAAGCTACACGGTCGGATCGCATGAATTTTATATGGGGTATGCGGTCAGCCGCCAAAAGCTGCTTTGCCTGGATGCGGGTCATTTTCATCCAACGGAAATGATTTCCGAAAAGATTTCTTCAGTACTGATGTTCTGTCCGGAACTGCTGCTGCATGTCAGCCGTCCGGTGCGATGGGACAGCGACCACGTGGTGATTCTGAACGATGAGCTGTTTGCCATTGCGCAGGAACTGGTTCGCAGCGGCAAGCTTGACAAAGTACATATTGGGCTGGATTTCTTTGATGCCAGCATCAACCGCATTGCCGCCTGGGTGATCGGTACGCGAAATATGATCAAAGCCCTGTTGTATGCACTGCTGGAGCCGTATGACGCACTCAAGAAGATGGAACAGAAGAGGGACTACACCGGCAGGCTGGCTTGTATGGAAGAACTCAAAACGCTGCCGTTTGGTGCGGTGTGGGATTACTACTGTATGAAGAAAGAGGTCCCGGTGGGTTCCGCCTGGTTTGCTGAAGTCAAGCAGTATGAAGCGGATGTATTGTCCAAACGTTCATAATCTGATACGCTAAGGAGAACACGATGTCACATATACTTCTCGCTGAAATGACTGTAAATCCGGCGTTGGGGATTGTCATCTTTACGCTGGGGGGGCTGGCTGGGGCAGTGTTTTACCTGCCGTTCAAAAAGGTGAAACAGTGGGCCTGGGAGAGCTATTGGGCGGTTTATGCCCTGTTTGCGCTGCTGATTGTGCCCGGGGTGCTGATGCTGGCAACCGCCCCCAATTCGCTGGCAGTGCTCAAAGCGACTCCGATGAATAGTCTCGGATATATCTGCCTGTGCGGTGCAGCCTGGGGAATTGGCGGCCTGACGTGGGGATTGATGATTCGGTATCTGGGTGTGGGGCTGGGGCTGGCACTGGGATGCGGTTTGTGTTCAGCAGCCGGGACGATTATTCCCAAGGTCATCAATCAGGAAATCGGCTTATTATTTGAGCCGGGTGCAGGTATCACATCCTTTATTGGTGTGCTGGTTTCGATTGCCGGGATTGTATTTGTCGGCATGGCCGGGATGAGCAAGGAAAATGAACTGCCAGAAGAAGAAAAGAAAAAGGCCGTTGCTGAATTCAATTTCAAAAAAGGCATTCTGGTCGTTTTGTTTTCAGGCCTGATGAGCGCCTCGCTGAATTTTGGGTTACAGGGCGGTCCGGATATTGAGTTAAAGGCTCAATACGGTTCGGAATCGACGCTGGTTAAAGGCGATGAAAAAACCGCACCACCGGACATGGCTGGTGCTGTCGGAGTCGTTTACGATAAGAGTCGAGGTTTCTGGGTTGTGCCTAAGGCTGCGGCCGGTGAAACCTTAACAAGCCAGACATGGCGAGGCATTCCTGTTCTGGTGGTGGCGCTGCTGGGTGGCTTTGCAGTGAATTTCCTATGGTGCCTTTATTTAAATTTCAAGAACAAGACCTTGAGCGATTATACCAAAAGCGGAATTCCGATTGCGGGCAATTTTGTGTTTGCTGCCATTGCCGGGGCCATCTGGTGTTCTCAGTTTATCTGCTTTAAAACGGGCGAGCCGGCCATGGGGCCGACGGCTTATGTCGGCTGGTCTGTACTGATGGCAGCGCAGATCCTGTTCAGTTCCCTTCTGGGTGTCATGCTTGGCGAATGGAAGGGGACCAGCAGCAAGACGCGGTTACTGCTGGCTGTCGGGCTGCTGCTGTTGGTTGCGTCCAGTGTTGTTGCCGGATACAGCGGTTATCTGAGCCAGTCCAAAACTGCACCTGCGCTTATCGAAGAGGTTGTTCCGGTGGTATCGCAGACCCCTGCCCTATAATTTTTGCGTATTAATTGAGCCTGCGGTGTAACTCATCGCAGGCCGGTTATATCTATAGTTCGTTGAATTCCATTCCGATTTCCCGATGGGTTGAGGGGTGCCGTGTGGATGTGAAATCATAACAACACGTAAGATTATATTGATGGAGTATACTATGATACGATATGCCGTGATGGCGGGGGTACTAATCTTTGTCTGCAATCCTTTCGGAGCGGACCAGGTGTTTGCAGCGGGGGAGTTCCAGAAGACTCTGCAGGCGGCTCAATTGCGTTGTGAATACCGGACCGACCCGCTGGGAATCGATGTCCTGCAGCCGCGGCTGAGCTGGGTGCTTCAGTCGGCCGCTCGCGGACAAAAGCAGACAGCTTATCGGATTCTCGTGGCTTCTTCCGAAAAAACGCTGACGGCCAACCAGGGTGATCTGTGGGATAGCGGCAAGATTCCCTCGGATGAAACCATTGGTGTGGTGTATGCGGGCAAGCCTCTGGCCTCCATGCAGCGTTGTTTCTGGAAGGTTCAAGTCTGGGATGGCAATGACAAACCGTCGGTATGGAGTGCTCCGGCCCGGTGGTCGATGGGCTTGCTCCAACCGCAGGATTGGAAGGCGCAGTGGGTGGGATGTGATGTGGCAATTGAGCCGAGCCAGCTTCCAGTGGAATTCCAGACGGCCCAATGGATCGGGCCTGCCGACATGAAAACCGGAAACGCCCAGCCGGTGGAATTTGGATACCGCACCACGGTACAAGTGCCGGATAAAACCAAAATCCGGAGTGCAAGCTGTTATATGGCCGGGGATAATAAGGCCAAATTGTACATCAATGGCAAAGCGGCCGGGTCCGAGGCGGGCTTCTCCTCGGCCCAAAAAATCGATTGTATGTCCCTGCTTCAGTCGGGCTTGAATACTCTGGCGTTTACCGTTGTCAATGACGGTCAGACACCGAATCCAACAGGCCTTCTGGCGGCAATGGTCATTGAATTGAAGGATGGCCAGAAAATTGCGGTTAAGACCGGCGATACGTGGCGTGTTGCTGCCGGCCCCCAAGGCAAATGGATGACTGCGGGTTTTGACGATAGCGGCTGGGAAAAGGCTTATGTCATCGGCGAACACGGTTGTCGTCCCTGGGGAAAAGTCAATCTGGCTGCGGAGATTCTTCCGCCGGCACACTATCTGCGAAGTCAGTTTTCGACGGCCAAACCGGTCCAGCGGGCCACACTCTATGCCACGGCAATGGGTATTTATCAATTGTATCTCAACGGCCAGCGGGTTTCGAAGGATTATTTCAGTCCCGGATGGACCGACTACAACAAGCGTATTTATTATCGCACCTATGATGTGACCTCAGCGATCAAACGCGGCGACAATGCCATCGGTGCAATTCTGGCCGATGGATGGTATGCCGGCTATGTCGGTTACGGCAAAAAGCGGAATCACTACGGCCAGAAACTGAGGCTGCTGGCTCAGCTCCATATTGAATACAGCGACGGAACCACACAGGATGTCTTTACCAATCCGGACTGGAAAGGGACAACCGGGCCAATTCTCCAGGCGGATTTCCTGATGGGCGAGACCTATGATGCAACCAAGGAACTGACCGGCTGGAACGAATCCGGATATGCCGATGCGGCATGGACTCAGGTCAACACCGGTGCGGAACTGACTCCGCAGGTGCAGGCGGCACCCTCTGAACCGGTGGTGGTGTTTGAGGAAGTCAAGCCCGTTTCGGTGTCCGAGCCGACCCAAGGAACCTATGTATTTAACATGGGGCAGAATTTTGCCGGCGTGGTGCGTTTAAAAGTCAAAGGTGTTGCCGGCCAGCCTGTCCAGCTTCGCTTTGCCGAACGGCTTAATCCGGATGGAACCCTCTATACCACCAACCTCCGTGCTGCCAAGGCCACGGATACCTATATCTGCAAAGGCAAGGGGACAGAAATCTGGGAACCGATGTTTACCTTTCATGGATTCCAGTATGTCGAGATTACGGGTTTGAATTACAAGCCGGGTAAAGAGACTATCACGGGGCTGGCCTTCAGCAGCGACACCCCGGTGGCCGGGAGGTTTGAATGCTCCGATCCAATGATTAATCAGCTCCATAGTAATATCTACTGGACTCAGCGGATGAATTTTATCGATATTCCTACCGATTGCCCCCAGCGTGATGAACGTCTCGGCTGGACAGGAGATGCCCAGGTCTATATCCGTACCGCGGCGATGAATACGGATGTGCATGCCTTTTTCACCAAGTGGCTTCAGGATCTGGCGGATGCCCAGCGGAATGATGGGCAATTCCCGATGGTAGCTCCGTTAAAGGTGGCTGAAAGCGATGGCGGTCCGGCCTGGGCGGACGCCGGCGTTATTTGTCCCTGGACGATTTATCAGGTCTATGGCGATAAACAATTACTGGAACGCCAGTATCCCTCGATGGTCAAATTTATCGAATTCTGCAAAAATCGCAGTACTCCGGAACTCCTGCCGCCGGCTCAATTCCACTGTTTTGGCGACTGGCTGAATATCGATGACAATACGCCCAATGATGTCATTTATACGGCGTATTTTGCACTGAGTACCAAATTGACGGCTCAGGCCGCCGAAGTGCTGGGCAAGACGGAAGATGCCCGGAAATATAATGAACTCTATCAGGGTATTAAAGCGGCATTTAATAAAGCCTATGTAGCCGGCGATGGAAAAATCAAAGGCGATACGCAAACAGCCTATGTCCTGGCGATTGCAGTGGATTTAGTTGATGGGCCGATGTATAAGGCCGCTGCCAACCGGCTTGTCGAATTGATTGAAAAACGCAGCTGGCATTTATCGACCGGCTTTATCGGCACCAAAGACCTGATGCTGGTTCTGGCCAAAATCGGCCGCAATGATGTGGCCTGCCGACTGCTGCACAACGATACCTTTCCCTCGTGGGGCTTTTCCATCAAGCATGGCGCAACCAGCATCTGGGAACGCTGGAATGGCTGGACACCCGAGCAGGGTTTTGGCGACCCGGGAATGAATTCCTTTGCTCATTACTCATTCGGCGCCGTCTATCAGTGGATGGTCGAAAATCTCGGCGGTATTCAGGCCGATGACATTGCCTACAAGAAAATCCTCATCAGGCCGTGCCTGGATGAGAAATTATCCTGGGTGAAAACGTCTTATGATTCCATCCGCGGCAGAATTGAAACCTCGTGGAAAAAGAACAAAGACAGCTTTACAATGGATGTTACCATTCCTGCCAATACCATTGCGACGGTCTATGTTCCGGCGGCGTCCATGGAATCCATAACTGAAAGCGGCAAACCTTTGAATAAAGCTGTCGGCGTCAATCCGCTCAATATGCATAAGGAGATTACGGGACAACAAGTCCAGGATTATGCCGTGCTGCGGCTTGAATCCGGACAGTATCAATTCAAGACAACACTGAAATAAGTCTGTTTGAAAGTGTATGGTAATTCATACAGACCTCCATCGGTTCGGATGGAGGTCTTTTTATTTGCGGTTATGTTTTTTGCGATAGGCCAGAGGAGATATTTTTTCGCAGGCTCGGAACACCTTGCTCAGGCGGTCGGCTCCGGAAAATCCCACGGCCAGGGCGATATGTTCCACCGGCAGGGTGGTGTGAACCAGCAGATGTCGGGCCCGTGCGATCCGGCTTCGGGTGATTTCTCCGGCGACTGTGGCATTGAGATGCTGGGCGAATCGGCGTTCCAGCGTGCGACGGGTAGTGGATAATTCCCTTGCTAAATCCTGTACGGAGATATCGCGATAGCTGTGATTCCAGATCAGCCGCAGCGCCTCTGAAACCAGAGAATCCGAACATCCGGGAATGGATTCCTCGTCTGTCCGGCTGGGAATTTCATTGAGGGTTAAGGCCAGAATCTCCATGGCCATCGCCGACAGCAAAAAGGAGTTATCCAAAGGCTGTGAGCACACCTGCTGCCAGATTCGGCGGTGTGTTTCCAGCAGGCAATCTGCCTGCTGAACATGCAGGACGGCCCTGGCCGGCGACAGGATGCGGTGTTTCTGCAGCCGCCACACATAATCGCCATTGAAGCTGATCCAGTGTTCGCGCCAGCCGGTCTGCGGATCAGGACGATAGCGATGCCACTGCCCCGGAAACAGCACAATGGAATCATGCCGGCCTATCTGAATGTGACCGGTCGCGGCGGATTCAAACTGGCCTTGCCCTTCGCTGATAAAAACCACCTGATACTCGGGCAGCACACGGCCGGACTGCCAGGAAAAATCATATATTTCCGGATGGCCCGGCGGAGGATAATTGCAGCCCTGCGGAATGAAAGCCTGCCCGATGCCGGTTAGATACAGTCCCCAGTGCAGGTCTTTGGGGTTGAGCGGCAGATAGCGAAAAATATGTTCGACTTCGTTATGAGAATTCATGGCTATCAAAACAAAAAAAGCCGGTCCGACCCTTCGCCGAACCGGCCATGCATGGTGAATTACAGTCCATTGGCACTTCGCTGTATGAGCTCCTGCACTGAACAGGCTCGCTGAACGGAATACCCTTTCAACGGCAGGATATGTTCATGAATCGCATCCATCATATCCGCCGGGAACGGGAAGAACGACTCTTCAATTTCATCCGGCGGAGTAATCCAGTTTTTGGCACCGACGACCACCGGCGGAGCATCCAGTTCGTCGAATGCAAACTGGGTGATTTTGGACGCCATGGTATGCAGATAACTGCCGCGTTCGCAGGCATCGGAAACCAGCAGAATCTTGCGGGTCTTTTTGACCGATTCCAGTACCATGGTATAGTCAAACGGTACCAGACTGCGGGCATCGATGACTTCACAGTTGAGTCCATATTGCGTTTCCAGTTGTTTTGCCGCCTGCATGGCCCGATAGAGTGTTGCGCCGATGGTCAGGATGGTCAGGTCTTTTCCTTGCTTGCGGATGGCAGGCTGGCCGAAGGGAACTTCATAATATCCCGTCGGAACGCCGCCGGCGACAAATTCTTCGGCGATACCGTAGGTTCTCTGGCTTTCAAAGAAAATGACCGGATCCGTTCCCGTCAGGGCGGTATACATCATGCCTTTGGCATCGTAAGGTGTAGCCGGGAATACTACTTTCAGCCCGGGGATATGGGCACACAACGCCGTCCAGTCCTGGCTGTGCTGAGCACCGTATTTGCTGCCGACTGAGACTCGGACGACAACCGGCATCTTCAGCAGGCCACCGCTCATCGATTGCCACTTGCATAGTTGGTTGAACAGCTCATCACCGGCCCGCCCCATAAAATCGCAATACATCAGTTCGACCAGGGCTCGTCCTCCTTCCAAACCATAACCGCATGCAGTCCCGATAATGGCTCCTTCAGCAATCGGGGCGTTGAACAACCGGTGGTAGGGCAGGGCTTCAGTGAGCCCCCGATACACGGCAAAGGCACCGCCCCAGTCCCGGTTTTCTTCGCCATATGCAACCAGTGTCGGATCCACATAGAATCGATCCAAAATCGCCTCAAACAGTGCATCGCGGTAGCTGATGCATTTGTTGTCTTTCAGACGAACGCCATGGGCGTCATAGGCCCAGCGGCTTTTGTCGGCCAAACCCTTGATACGAGGATTGTCGGCGATCGAAATCAGGGTTTCAGGTTTGCGAGTGGTATCCAGCGACTCAATCTTCTGGTTGGAATACATGGTCTGATCCAGAAGACAATGGGGCTTTTTCAAATCCGGCCGTGGCGAGATGGATAAATCCACCGCTTTTTTGCAGGCCTTGTAGAGAATGGTTTCAATGTGTTTGTGCAGGGTGTCAATATCGGCCTGCGTACAGACCTTGGCATGGATTAGATTTTTTGCAAACCCTGAGACAGGGTCATGAGCCTGCCAGGCTTCAACTTCGGCTTTTTCACGATAGCTGCTCTGGTCGGAAGGCGAATGACCGCTGTAGCGATAGGTGACAACATCCAGCAGAACCGGGCCGTCTCCCTTTGCAAGAATCTCTTTTTTACGCAGAATCGCATCGGCGACGGCCAGCGGATTGTAGCCATCCACACGCTCGGCATGCATTTGTTCCGGATTGACGCCGGCTCCCAGGCGAGCCAGGAACTGCCAGCCCATGGTTTCGCCGCAGGTCTGGCCGCCCATGCCATAAAAATTATTCATGAAATTGATAATCAGCGGCAAGCCTCCGCGATAGGGTTCGGACCATAGTTTCTTGAATTGATCCATGACGGCAAAACAAATGCCTTCCCATACCGGTCCGCACGCACTGGAGGCATCGCCGATGTTGCCAATGACAATGCCGGGTTTCTGATTGACTTTTTTGTAGAGTGCCGCCCCCACAGAAATGTCGCCCGATCCGCCGACGATTGCGTTATTGGGGAAAATGCCAAACGGCGGAAAGAAGGCGTGCATCGAGCCTCCCATCCCCTTGTTGAATCCGGTCTGACGGCCGAAAATCTCGGCCAGTGTGCCATACACCAGAAAATCAATAGCAAGCTCTTTGACGGAGGTGCCGGTTGCATCTTTTTCAACAACCCGCAGGCATTCACCGCCAAAATAGGTTTTCATGATTTCCATCAGTCTTTGATCATCAAGCTTCTGAATGGCTGAAAGCCCTTTGGCCAGAATCTCGCCATGACTGCGGTGGCTGCCGTAGATGTGGTCTTCGATATTCAGATGAAATGCCTGCCCGACTGCGGCAGCTTCCTGGCCGATGGACAGGTGGGCAGGACCGGCATGACAGTATTCAATTCCCTGCCATGCGCCGCGAAGCTTGATTTCATTGAGCATCGTTTCAAACGTGCGAATCAGAATCATATCCCGCTCCATGCGCATCAAATCCTCAGTGCTATAGCGGGCCAGTTCCTGCTTGAGGGTCTTGTTATATTGATTGACTGGTATCGGCTGAAATTCAATATATCCGCTTTGACGCATCTGTTGCGGATCCACGAATTGATTCTTTGGCATGATTATCTCCTGATCGTTATTATCTTATTTTGCTTGCGGAATAGTCATACTCCCTGGGTGTATCAGGGAGTAGGGTGGTCGCAGGAATTCGCCTGCGGATAAATCAGTTCAATATGCTGCGAGGCCAAAAACTCACACCAGGCATCCGAGGGCCGTTTTTCTGTAATCACTTTGGCGATTTCAGACCAGTTGGCAATCTTATAAAGCCCTGGTGCGTCAAATTTACTGCTGTCGGCAAGCAAAATGGACTGTCTGGCATGTTTGATGGCTTGGCCAAAAATATGAGCACTTTCAATATCGATTGCCGTCAATCCGAAATCCATCCCCAGGCCATCGGTGCCGACAAATGCCAGATAGCCTCTGAGCTTATCCAGGGAAGCACTGGCCATGGGGCCGATGGTATCCAGACGTTCCGGCCGGTATTGCCCCCCAAGAATCAGCACATGGATTCCCGGTGCATTCAACTCCTGGGCAGTGCGGACGGAATTGACGATGACGGACAGCCCCCGCTTGCTCCGCAGGAAGGCTGCCATCGCATAACAGGTCGAGCCAGAGTCAAGGAAAAGCTGCTCACCGTCGGCAACCAGACGAGCCGCCAGTTCCGCAATGGTACGCTTGGCTTCGACATTTCGCATGGATTTCGAAAGGAAGGAATGATCCGTTCCCCGGACCACCGAGGCGCCGCCATGATTCAGTTCCAAAAGCCCTTCTGCGGCAAGTTCGTGCAGATCCCGGCGGATGGTGGCTTCTGATACTCCCAGCCCCTCCGACAGTTGCCTGACGCTGACATGGCCGTTGCGATAGGCGCTGGCCAGGATATTTTCGCGTCTTTGTTGAATAGAGGTTGTCATAATTCCATCTTAATAATAGTTGTCATCAAATATAATATCGAATTTAAGCACAATAAATCAAAAAAATCAATATAAAAATGAAATAATATGCTTGAATAGTGATTGAATATGATTTATTATTGATTCTATAAATTCGGTTTGATGATTAACAGGACTTTATATGTATATAATTAATATACCCTCCAAGGTCCGCGGTCTGGCAGAGGGGGTGATGCTCAATTGGCAGGTTTCTGAGAACCAATCTGTAGAAAAAGGACAGATTTTAGGGCGCATTGAAGCCTTTGGTCAATTAGTTGATCTGGAATGCCCTCAGTCTGGTGAGCTGTTGAAAATCCTGGTCAGTTCCGGCGAACCCTTCTATGGAACCCAGCCTCTGGCTCTTCTCGGTCAGAAAGGTGAAGACGTCGCAAAGGCTCTTGAAAAACTCTTTCCAGAAGTTGTTGCTAAACCCGCTCCAGAACAGAAAATAAACTCTACGCACTCTGCAGAGCGACCTCAACAATCCGTAAAGCAAGAGGTTAAACCTATGGAAAAGATGTCTCCTGTCGGCAAAGTGGTTCCGATTTTGATGCCCCAGGCCGGGCAGACCATGGAAGAAGGCACGTTGCTTTCCTGGAAGGTCAAAGAGGGTGACAAGATCACTGCTGGTCAGGTCATTTTTGAGATTGAAACCGACAAGGCTACTATGGAAGTCGAAGCGATGGAGTCCGGCACTCTGGCAAAGATAGTGGTGGCCGAAGGGCAGTCTGTCCCCGTGAAGACTCCTGTTGCCTATTTGGCCGATAGTCCAGCCGATGTCGAGGCGTTTATTGCCTCGCAAGGCGGGATTGGTGCTCCTGCAGTCAAAACGACACAAGCCCCGATGCAGCAAGCAGATACAAAGCAGGCGGCTCCGGTTTTTCAGCCTGCAGCCCAAGCCTCTACAGGACAGGTCAAGGCCTCGCCGGCTGCTCGAAAGCTGGCCGCAGAAAAAGGATTGGATATCACCTCTATTGGCCCGGGTTCCGGGCCGGGTGGAAGAATTCTATCCACCGATTTGGCCGGGGCCAAACCGGCCGCTTATATACCTGCTGTTCCGGGAGATTTTGTCCGGTATCCGGTTAGCAAAATGCGGAAAGCTATCGCACAGAATTTATCCTATTCCAAGCAAAATATACCTCATTTCTATATTAAGCTGACCATTGAGGCGCAGGCGATATTTAATCTCTATAAACAGCTTAAGCAGAAATTTCCATGCAGTGTCAACGATTTCATTACACTGGCCTGCGGCAGGGCGATTCGACAATATGCAGCCTTCCGCAGCCAATATACACCGACCGAAATTGTGGAAAATCCATCGGTCAATATCGGGATTGCTGTGGGGACCGATAAAGGCCTGACGGTCCCGGTTCTGCTGAATGTGGACCGAATGACATTGCCGCAACTGGCGGCTGCAACCCGCCAGTTGGCAGAAAATGCCCGCAACGGCAAAGTCGAAGCTGTGGGGCAGGGCGTTTTTACCATTACCAATCTTGGCATGTTTGGTGTCGAGGAATTCTCGGCGATCATCAATCCGCCGGAGTCGGCTATTCTGGCCGTTGGTGCTATTCGCGAGGATGTTAAGGTGGAAAACGGGGCCATTAAACCGACCCGCGTGATGACCCTGTCGCTGGCAGCCGATCACCGCATGATTGACGGCGTATTGGCGGCCCAGTTTATGACGACATTAAAAGAGATGCTGGAAAAACCGGAACAGCTTGTGGGTTAACAAGCCGCACGATATAATGCCAATAAATTCTATTCGACACAAAACTATGACAGAACATTATCAAATTGCAGTACTGGGTGCCGGGCCGGGCGGATACGTTGCCGCCCTCAAAGCCGCTCAGATGGGCGTCAAAACCGCCATTATCGAAAAACATCATCTCGGCGGCACCTGTCTGAATTATGGGTGTATTCCCTCCAAGGCCTTGCTTGCCTCGGCGGAACTGATTCATAAGATTCATCGCGCCAGCGATTATGGTGTCAATGTATCTGGGGCCATTTCTTTTGATTGGGCTCAAATTCAGAAACGCAAGGATAAGGTTCTGACCAAACTTCGCGGGGGGATTAAAAGTCTTTTGGGCGCCCGGAAGGTAACACTTTATGCCGGACAGGCCGCTTTTGCTGGTCACGGCAAAATTCAGATTACCGACAGCAAGGGCGAAAAAGGGCTGATTACGGCCGACAAAGTCATCATCGCAACCGGGTCTGTACCCGCACGCATCCCCGGCTGGCCGACCGATCCGGCTTGGGTATGCACCTCGGATGAATCACTGCACTGGAAGGAACTTCCCAAAAAGCTGCTGATTGTCGGCGGCGGGGTGATTGGCTGCGAATTTGCCTGCATGATGCATGAATACGGTGTCGAAGTAACCCTCGTCGAGTTGATGGAGACCCTGCTGCCGGAGATGGAGCGTCAGATTGGCGTTGCCATAGCCGAGATATTTAGCAAGCGTGGGATGACAATTCATACGGGTGTCAAGGTCGAGGAATTAAAGACTGGCAATGGTGGAATTAAAGCCGTTCTTTCCGGCGGCAAGACGGTGGAAGCCGATAAGGTTCTGGTTGCCACAGGACGCCGACCAGCCACTGGGGATTTGGGGCTGGAATCAATAGGATTGACCACGGACCGTGGTTTTATTCGGGTCAATGACCGTATGCAGACGGCGGTAAAAGATGTGTATTGCATCGGCGATGCCAACGGCAGATGTCTTCTGGCGCATGCGGCCAGCGCCCAGGGTATTACGGCGGTTGAGGATGCCCTTGGCCATGGTAAGGCTTTCACGCTGCCCATACCCGGGGCCGTTTATACCTTTCCGGAGATTGGAACCGTGGGGCTTACCTCCCGACAAGCTGCGGAAAAAGATATTCCGGTCAAAATCGGCCAGTTTCCGATTGGCTTTCTGGGCAAGGCGATGGCCGTGGGCGAGGAAGAAGGCTTTGTGAAAGTGATTCGGCATCGGGATAGCGGTGTCTTGCTGGGCGTGCATATCCTGGGGCACAATGCAACAGAAATTATCGAATCGGCAACCGCGATGCTGGGATTGAAGGCTTCTTGCAGAGATTTAGCCGAGATGGTATTTGCCCACCCGACCCTCGGTGAGGCGGTCAAGGAGGCTGCTGAAGACAGCTTTGATCAGGCTATGCATCTGCCGCCTCGCAGTCTGCTTAAGATAACCGCCGAAGTCAACGAAATCAAATAAGACGGAACGCAAAAGATATGGCCTCCATATTAAATACGATTCAACAAATTGCTCAGCCCAGTCAGATTGATGCCCTTGCCGCCGAGGGATTCGGTCCCAGGCAGCGTCCTGCTGTGAACAGTCATATTCATTTGCCGCCGAATTTTTCGGCTTTTGATACGGTCGAGCAGGCAGTTATGCTTGCCGCCGAGCAGAACGTTCAGATTGTCGGCCTGAGCAATTATTATGATTATGCCGTCTATGAAGACTTCGGGATCAAGGCCCGTCACCATAAAATCTTCCCTTTGTTTGGTCTTGAAATTATTGCCATGCAGCAGTCGCTGCTCGAACAGGGCATACGTGTGAACGACCCGGGTAATCCCGGCAAGACGTATCTCTGCGGCAAGGGGATTACTCGATTTAATGCGATGACTCCGCGAGCCAAAGAACTGATTGACACGATTCGCAGAAACGATATGAATCGCATGGCGGAGATGACCCGAAAACTGGCGAAATTCTTCGACAGGCACAAGATCAAAACCGGCCTTGACGATGCGGCTGTTATTGCTCGTGTTGCCCGTCGCCATCAATGCCCGCCTGAGACGGTCTTTCTTCAGGAACGCCATTTGGCGCAGGCATTTCAGGAAGTCTTGTTTGAGCGGATTGCCCTGTCGGAACGCAAGACGGTTTTGGAGGCTGTTCTTGGGCCGGTGAAACATGCCGGCGATGCCGTGAGTATTCAGGGCCAGATTCGCTCCAGCCTGATGAAGGCCGGCAAATCCTGTTTTGTTCCCGAGGCATTTTTGACGCTGGCCCAGGCCAGGGAATTGATTGGTGAACTGGGCGGAATTGTATGCTATCCGATTCTGGCCGATGGGGCGGAACCGATGTGTGAATTTGAAAGTCCGGTCGAACAATTAATCGAAACCCTCAAGTCTGAATCGATTGGCATGGTGGAGCTGATTCCCATTCGCAACAAGCCGGAAGTCCTTCGCCGTTATGTGACGGCAATCCGGAAGGCTGGCATTGCGGTGGTTGCCGGCACCGAACACAATACTCTCGATGTAATACCCATGGAGCCGACCTGTGTTGGCGGTGTCCCGGTGCCGGATGATTTGAAGGATATTTTTGTCGAAAGTGCATATGTCATTGCGGCACATCAGTATCTAACACTGAATGGCAAGTGCGGCTTTGTAGATTCAGCAGGCCGACCCAATCCTGCGTATCGGGATGCTCAGAGCCGGATTGCTGTGTTTGCCAGAATCGGCCGGGCGGTGGTTGCGAAATATTTGGGATAAGCAAAGACTCTCCAGATGGTTTTGTCTTGTAATACACAAGTATTTTTGTATTCTCTGTGGCACATTTGAGGTAAGGTTTAGGGAATGGAAAAACACGAACTGATTACGGTAATTGCTCCTGCTGTTCGAACACTGCTGCGGGAAGGTGAAATAATGCCAACCGTGTCTTTTCAGGAGACGCTCTGCGATACAACGAAACGTTGTCTTGACGTACCCATCGACTTAAACGGGACCAGCCAGCAGATGATTTCCACATTAACGCATACTCTTGCTGCTAAAACCCATCCGATTCAGTGCGTCCGTGTTCCGGGAGTTGGCATTTTTACAGTTCATCATGTTACTTCATTACAGGGTCGCGTTGCAGGCAAAATAGCGGTCGTTACCGGTGCTGCTCAGGGATTCGGGCTGGAAATTGCTCAGGATTTAGCGGCTCAGGGAGCGTATGTTGCCCTGGCTGATATTAATGAAGCCGCGGCAAAAGCCCAGGCTGACAAGCTCAGCGGTCAATGGGGGGGCAACCGGGTTATGGCGATTGCGATGAATGTAACCAGTACAGAGTCGATCCGGAAAGCCATCACCGAAGTTGTCATAAAATGGGGCGGCATCGACATCTTTGTTTCCAATGCTGGCGTTCTGAAGGCCGAAAGTGTCAAAACGCAATCCGAAAAGGATTTTGATTTCGTGACCAACGTCAACTATAAAGGCTATTTTCTCTGTGTTCAGGCGGTTGCCGGGATCATGGCTATTCCTCATAAAATCAACCCCGATTATACGAGTGACATTATCCAGATTAATTCCAAGTCCGGCCTGGTCGGCTCCAATCGCAATGGAGCTTATGCCGGCAGCAAATTCGGCGGAATTGGTCTGACTGAGTCCTTTGCTCTTGAACTGGTTGAGGACGGCATCAAGGTCAATGCCATCTGTCCCGGGAACTTTTTCGATGGTCCGCTGTGGTCGGATCCCAACAATGGTCTGTTTGTCCAGTATCTGCGAACCGGAAAAGTCCCTGGCGCCAAAACCCTGGCGGATGTTAAAAAATACTATGAAGACAAAGTCCCGATGAAACGGGGTTGCCGAACCGCAGACGTGATGAAAGCCATTTATTATCTGGTGGAACAGCAGTATGAAACCGGACAGGCGGTACCTGTTACCGGCGGACAAGTGATGCTGCATTGACCGTTTGTGTTAATTCAATATTAAGATGTCTCCTGCGGGGCATCAATAAGACCCAAGGGGCTGATTATTTCGCGAGCATAGAAGTCCCATGGTTTAAGCCGCCGGTCTAAACGGCGACTAGTCGAGAAATGTTAAAATAGGAACAGGACTGAAAAGGAACAGGATATGGCTGCTATTCCCGCAATCCAATGCGCAATCCAGCTTGTTGGCCCCGATAAGCTGATACTCAACCGTCGAAAAGAGGTTCACAAAGTCGGTCCGTATCAGATCCTTGCACGGGTGGAAGCAGTGGGCTTGTGCTTTTCCGACCTGAAGCTGCTTAAGCAATTTGATCAGCATGCCCGCAAAAGCGAGATCATCAGCGGAGTGGATACAACGATTCTGCATGAGATTCCCAGTTATTGTCCGGGAAATGCGCCGACAGTGCCGGGGCATGAAGCAGTGTGTACTATTGTTGCCGTGGGCCAAAAGGTTCGTCTACATCAAGTCGGTCAGCGGGTGCTGGTCCAGACGGATTACCGCTGGCTCAAAACCGCCGCCTCCAATGCTGCCTTTGGTTACAATTTCGAGGGGGCTTTGCAGCAGTATGTGTTGATGGATGAACGGGTGATTGTCGAACCCGAAAGCGGTGAAAGTTTTCTGCTCCCTGCGGACCCCCGACTCAGTGCCTCGGCGATTGCCCTGGTTGAACCGTGGGCGTGTGTGGAATGTTCGTATGTGACCCGAGAACGCCAGGCCGTTCTGGCCGGCGGGCGTCTGCTGGTTGTTGCCGAACGCGGGCGTGAGGTAGCCAGTTTGGCCGATTGCTTTAGATCCGGAAGACCCGGGACGGTTACGGCGATCTGTACTGAGAAAGTACAACATGATACGATCCAAAAAATAGTCCCTGCGGCTGTTGTTTGCGAATTCAATCAGCTTGCACCTGACGCCGTCTTTGATGACATAATCTATTTTGGCTCTCATAAAGAAACCATTGAGCTACTCAATGATAAGCTGGCTGCCTCGGGAATTATCAATATCGTTCTCGGCGGCCGCAACATTGGCAAACCGGTCAGTGTGGGAGTAGGGCGGGTGCATTATGGGAATACCCGCTGGATCGGCACACTCGGCAACCACGCGGCCGAAAGCTATCTTGGCATTCCCGAAATCGGTGAGATCCGGGACAATGATAAAGTAGTGGTTATCGGTGCTGCAGGCCCGATGGGCCAGATGCATGTGATTCGTCTGGTCTGCGAAGGCAAAAAAAATGTCTCTGTAACCGGGACGGATTTTGATGATGTCCGACTGGCATCACTGGATAAGAAGGTCCGCCCCTTGGCCGAGGCCAACCATGTGGAATTGCGTTTGATTAATCCCCAGAAAACCCCGGATCAGGGCAAATACAGTTATTGTGCCATCATGGCTCCCGTTGGTGCTCTGGTAGCTCAGGCGGTACGGGATAGTGTGCCCGGTATGTTGATTAATATTTTTGCGGGCATCCCGGCCCAGGTCAAACAGGAACTGGATTTAGATACTTATATTGCCAATCGCTGCTTTATGCTGGGGACCAGCGGTTCCCGACTGTCGGATATGAAACGGGTGCTGGAAAAAGTCACTTCCGGCCGGCTTAATACGGACATCTCTGTGGACGCTGTCAGTGGTATGGCTGGTGCCACAGAGGGCCTTGCGGCGGTTGAAAATCGCACCCTGGCGGGTAAGATTATCGTGTATCCAGCCCTCATGGATATGCCGCTGGTGACGCTGTCAAAGATGGGAATGCATCATCCGGAGGTCGCGGCTAAACTGAATCATGGAATATGGACAAAACAAGCGGAACAGGAACTGCTTAAACACACTCAGAAATAGGAGGCACATATGGCCAAAAGCGGATATATTGCAGTGGACTTGGGGGCCGAGAGCGGACGTGTAATGCTGGGGGAATTGGCCGCAGGCAAGATTATCCTGAGGGAAATGCATCGCTTTGCCAATGGTCCGACCCAGCAGGGGGATTCGCTGCGATGGGATTTTAATAAGCTGATGACGGAAATTCTTGCGGGTATTGGCAAAGCCGCTGCGGCTTGCCCCAACGCTCGCAGTATTGGTGTCGATACCTGGGGGGTTGACTTTGGATTGCTGGATCAATCCGGCAAGCTGATTGAAAATCCCTATCATTATCGCGACAGCCGCAACAATGGGATAATGGAAAAAGTGTTTGCCATAGTCCCCAAACAAAAAATCTATCTGCAGACCGGCATTCAGTTTATGCAGTTTAATTCGCTCTATCAGCTTTATGCCTATAAGACCCAAAGGCCAGACGTGGTTGCCAAGGCAGACAAACTGCTGTTTATGCCGGATTTGATTGTGCATGCCTTAACCGGATTTATTGGTGCCGAATATACGATTGCCAGTACGTCTCAGATGCTTGATATGAAAACCGGCAGGTGGGCCGATGAACTGATTGCAGCGTTGGACCTGCCGCGACGTATACTGCCGGATTTGGTAATGCCGGGGATCAAGGTTGGAACACTCAAGAAGGATATTGCCCAGAAGCTCGGTTGTGCTCAGATTTCCGTTGTCGAATGCGGCGGTCATGATACTGCCTCGGCGGTGGCCGGGGTGCCCGCTGCCGGCAATTGTTCCTGGGCTTATTTGTCCAGCGGAACCTGGAGTCTGATGGGCATTGAGACTCCCATGGCGGTAGTGAATGAAACCAGCATGGCCATGGATATGACTAACGAAGGCGGCGTGCTGAATACCATTCGTCTGCTCAAAAATATCATGGGCCTGTGGCTGGTACAGGAATGTCGGCGGCAATGGGCCAAAGAAGGGCAGGAGCTGGACTATGGTCAACTGACGGAAATGGCTGCAGCGGCTAAACCCTTTACAGCAGTCATCCGAACTGAACAACCGGAATTTATGGCGATTGGTGATATGCCTGGCAAAATCAATGCCTATCTGACCAAAACTGGCCAGATGCCGATTCAGGATAAAGGCCAGATGATTCGCGTTATTCTCGAGAGTCTTGCGGTGCGCTATGCCGAAGTGATGGAGATGCTGGAAACACTTGGCGGCAGGAAAATTGAGGTGTTGCATATTGTTGGCGGAGGAACCAAAAACGAATTGCTCAACCAGTTTACGGCGGATGCCACCGGCAAAACAGTGATTACAGGACCGGTCGAAGCGACTGTGCTGGGGAATGTTCTGATGCAGGCAGTTGCGGCTGGCGACGTGATGAGCCTGACCGAAGGCCGTAAGATTATTGCGGATTCATTCGAAATGAAAACCTATTTGCCCAAGGCCCGGGGCGAATGGAAAACCTATATCGAGAGATATCGAAAACTCTGTGCAAAATAGGCACAAGACCGGTTTTGAGACGTGGATCAGGCCCGTTTTTTGCTTGGCTTGTTGAGGGATGTCTGGATCGTCGAAGACAGCACAGCCTGCCCAGCTTCTTTTGAGTAGCACTGCGACCGATAATCACTGGGGCTTAAGCCGATTTTTTTTCGGAACACCGTGGCAAAATACTGGCTGGATTCAAATCCACAGGCTGTGGCTACCTCTGAGATTGAAAAATGGGGGTGTGTCCGCAGGATATGTTGCGCTTTGGTAATCCGGCAATGGGTCAAATAGTCCGCAGCGGTCATATTGGTGATTTTTTTACAATAATGAGCAAATCGGCTTCGTCCCAAATTGCAGTGTTTCGCCATCGTCTCCAGAGTCCATGGATAATCAAGATGATCAGAAAGGCCGGCCAGAAACATCTCTACGCTGCGTTGAGTACTGCTCAGCCGCGGATTGAGCTCAATGTGTTTGTTTTGGAACATCTCGTACACTTCAATGAATAACTCATTGATGTAATGCTGAAGTCGGGTCTGGATATTTTCTGGATTATTTGTGGTTTCGGTCAGTTCTGCAATTTTTTCAAAGCAGGCCTCGATGGATTTATTGCCTTGCCAGACCACTTGTTCATTATGGCTGAGGATTTGAGTTAACCGATTGATATCTTTTCTGGCAAAGTGTATCCAGTTTGGCCATTTCCAGGCGTCATTGGGACGACGTACCCCCAAGTCGATAACCAGCCAATGCATCCGACTGGCCGAAATCAGCGGATTGCCAACTTGATGCGGTTGCCAGGGACGTGTGATGGTCATGTCACCAGCCTTGAGTTTATGATGAATTCCATCGACAATAAAATCCAGAGTACCACGGGTCAGGTACCCCAGTTCAATGCCTTCGTTGCGATGCAGATCAAGCCCCCAGGATTGGTCCTTATTAGCATCCCAGATACAGTACACACATAATTCAGGCAGTAATTTGGTTGGCATTTTGATTCCGGGATAACATCCATGGGCAAGACCTGCCAGATGAAGTTCTCCTCGCCTGCTTGCCGCTTTCAGGGATTCACAGGTGTCGGCCTTATGTGTGCCATTTACGTCATAAAAAATGGCCGGTTGTGGTTTTATGTTTTTTTTCATGCCTGTTTCTGTTAAAAATCTGCCATGTTCTATGTATAATAAACTGTCTTTCAGGTCAAGCAAAAAAGAATCAACCGACTCTTACAATGAAGTCTAAATGTGTCAATAACGCGACGGATTGCCAGAAGAAGATTTGTGGTGTCCTGAATAATGATTCCATCCAGCAAGATTAGAGTGTGTTGTTTAAAATTATCCAATGGGAAATATTGATAGAGACATACTGGCAGAGGCTATTGTAAAATAAATGTATTGACATGGATCAAAACAGGTCAGGAAAGGAGAGGTTTGTATGTGTCCGAAAGCCCCAAAAGGGTTTACGTTAATTGAACTTCTGGTTGTGGTTGCAATTATCGCGATGCTACTTGCCATTGTCATTCCGACACTCCGAAGAGCCAAAGAATCAGCCTGGAATGTTATCTGCCGCAATAATCTCAAACAATATGGTCTTGCCGGTAAAATGTACACAGAAGACTATGATGCATTGTTTCCCAACGCCTGGGGGTCGATATTCAAATCCCTTGATCCCTACCGGCTGTGTCAATGGCATGATCCGCTCCGAAATCCGCTGGTAGCTCCCCAGCTGGCGGGAAGTTTGTGGCCGTATTTGGGCAGTCAGGATAAAAGTCATCTTTGTCCGGTATTCGACCGTTTTGCCAGATTGTCCCACAATCCCTGCCCCAATAATCTTCAAATGGATCCTGCTTTTGGCTATAGTATGAATGCCTATTTGGGGGGCTTTGAGTTAAGTGGTGCCACCCAGTATAAGCATATGCTGCAGGTCAAAACATCCGATGTTCGTTCCCCTGCGACCATTTTCTTTTTTGCCGAAGAAAACCCCTGGATTACCACGAGCCGATATTCGTCCACGCTGAATGACAATGCCTTATGCGGCGGGCCTCAGCACCCCAGTACCGAAGGGGCCTGGACGGTCTCCACGAACTGGGAGCCGACAGGCAGTCAGACCTATTTGGATTGTTTTGCAAGTTTTCATAAAACGACCTTTGACAAAAAAGAAAGCGGAGATTCTAATGTAGTCTTCGTGGATGGCCATGTGGATCTTGTCAACTGGAAAAACACCTATCGGATGGCCCGATGGACGAACAAAATGCCGGCTTTGCGTCAATAATGTAACCGACCGGGCAGTAAGGCAATCTTATAGAGAAAAACCATTATTTTGAGGATGAAGGCATGAAACGAAAACTACGAATGGGTATGATTGGCGGCGGCATGGGGGCATTTATTGGGGAAGTCCATCGCAAGGCATCTCGCATGGACGGACATATCGTACTGGTGGGAGGGGCCTTTGATATTGATCCGGTCAAATCCAAGCAAATGGCTGACGTTTTGGGGCTGGACCCGTCCCGCTGCTATGGTAATTACAAAGAATTGATTGCTGCGGAAAATAAGCTGCCCGATGGTGAACGAATGGATTTTGTGGCGGTTTGCACACCCAATAACTGGCATTTCCCAATTGCCAGCGAACTGCTCAAGGCCGGTTTCCATGTGATGTGCGAAAAACCGATGACTATCAGTGTTGCAGAAGCCAAGACGCTTGTTAAATTAGTGAAGAAAACCGGTAAAGTGTTTGGTCTGATGCACAATTACACCGGATATCCTATGGTAAAATTAGCTAAGGATATGGTGCGTTCTGGCAAGCTAGGCAAAATACGGAAAATTGTCGTACAATATCCCCAGGGATGGCTTGCAACAGCTCTGGAAAAAAGCGGTCAGATGCAGGCGTCATGGAGAACTGACCCCAAACAGAGCGGCGGCTCAGGCTGCGGCGGCGATATTGGCACGCATGCCGAAAATCTGGCTGAGTATATCACGGGCCTGAAAATTACCCATTTATGTTCGGAATTGACCACCTTTGTTCCGGGACGAAAGGTAGATGACGACATTAATTGTCTTGTAAAGTTTGATAACGGTGCCAAGGGAATTTTGCATGCCAGCCAGGTTTCCGTAGGGGAAGAGAACAATCTGGCGATTTGGATTTATGGTGAAAAAGGCGGGCTTGAATGGCATCAGGAACACCCCAATTATCTGTATGTTAAAATGATGGGGCAGCCGACTCAGGTCTGGAAACGCGGAAATGATTATGTGGGCAAGG
Organism: Anaerohalosphaeraceae bacterium; assembly: GCA_040306945.1. Taxonomy (GTDB): domain Bacteria; phylum Planctomycetota; class Phycisphaerae; order Sedimentisphaerales; family Anaerohalosphaeraceae; genus Anaeroglomus. Next base: position 14,390 of record JAWRKM010000003.1, on the reverse strand, counting down.
AAAGTGCCGCTGCGGCCCGTGCCACCCGCCTGCCTTCCGGACACCCCGAGGCCTTTATCGAGGCCATGGCCAACATTTATCTGAATTTTGCTGATACCGTTCGGGCACACATCGAAGGCAAGAAAGTGGATGCCCTCGTGCAGGATTTCCCGAAAGTGGAAGATGGGCTTCGCGGTATGTTGTTCCTGCAAACCCTCTTGAAGAGTGCCGGCAGCAGTAAAAAGTGGACTCCATTTGCAAAATAATCCAAGACAGCCTAATCCAAGGAGAGATTTTATATGGCAAGACCTGTAACGTTGTTTACCGGGCAGTGGGCCGATATCCCGCTGGCAGAATTGGCACCGATGATGGCAGAGATGGGCTATGATGGGCTGGAGCTGGCCTGCTGGGGGGATCATCTTGATGTGTTCAAAGCAGCAAAAGATCTCAGTTATTGCAAACAGCAAAAGGCTATTCTGGAACAGAATAACTTAAAGCTGTTTGCCATCAGCAACCATCTGGCAGGACAGCTTGTCTGCGACCTGAACAATGACAGTCGTTCGGATGCTTTTGCTCCTGCCGACTGTAAAGGTGACCCGGAAAAGAAACGGGCCTGGGCGGTCAAGGCGATGAAGGCGACTGCCAAGGCGGCCAAGAATATGGGCGTTAAGGTGGTCAACGGATTCACCGGTTCCTCCATCTGGCATTTCTTCTACAGCTTTCCGCCGGTTACGGATAAGATGATTGACGATGGATTCAAATATTTCGCCAAGATGTGGAATCCGATTTTGGATGTGTTCGATGAATGCGGTGTCAAGTTCGCACTGGAAGTCCATCCAACTGAAATTGCTTTTGATATTGTAACGGCCAAGCGGGCTTTGGCGGCACTCAATCACCGCAAGACCTTTGGCTTTAATTTTGACCCCAGCCACCTGCATTGGCAGATGGTCAATCCGGTCCGGTTCCTGAATGAATTCTCGGATCGCATTTATCATGTCCACATGAAAGATGCTGCGGTTCAGTTGGATGGCTACAACGGCATTCTGGCTTCCCACTTGAATTTCGGCAATCCGCAGCGAGGCTGGGATTTCCGTTCTCTGGGTCACGGCGGAGTGAATTTTGAAGAGATTATCCGCACCCTCAATCATATCGGGTATAATGGGCCTCTCTCGGTCGAGTGGGAAGATTCTGGCATGGATCGGATGCATGGGGCCCGGGAGGCTTGTGCGTTTGTGAAGCGAATCGATTTCCAGCCGTCCAAGCTGGCCTTTGATGCCGCATTTGACAAAGACAATCGATAAACAGGATTATGGCAATGACACCATGCAGTAAAATCAATCGCAGAAGCTTTCTCCGGAAAGCTTCTGCGGCTTTTGCGGGTGCAGTTGGGTTTCCCTATCTCATTAGTCCTTCTGCACTTGGTAAAAACGGCTATATTGCTCCGAGCAACCGCATTACGATGGCAGCGATTGGTTGCGGCTCAATGGGACGCGGCAACATGGATGCATTTCTGCAGATCCCGGAAGTGCAGATCGTGGCTGTCTGTGATGTGGACCAGAACCACCTCCGTAATGCCAAAAATGCGGTTGACAGACACTATGGCAATCAGGATTGCCGCAGCTATGGCGACTATCGTCAACTGCTGGCCAAAGAAAAAGTCGATACTGCCATGCTGGCCCTGCCTGATCATTGGCATGCGGCCATGGCGGTCGCCTGTATTCGGGAAGGTATTGACATCTATGGCGAAAAACCGCTTGCCCGAACCATCCGGGAAGGACGTGCGATTTGTGATGCCGTTGCCCGATATGGGACCATCTGGCAGACGGGAAGCTGGCAGCGGTCAATAGCTAATTTCCATCGCGGCAGCGAACTGGTCCGCAACGGACGGATTGGCAAAGTCCATTATGTGGAAGTCGGGCTTCCCGACGGCGGTGGCCCCAGGCAGGCCAGTGTCAAGCCGGTTCCACAGGTACTGGACTGGGAAATGTGGCTGGGGCCTGCTCCCTGGCGGCCATTTATGGACTTTGGCGGCCAGGCTCCGCACTGGGACTGGCGGTGGATTATGGATTATTCGGGCGGCCAGTTGACCGACTGGGCAGGCCACCATATTGATATTGCTCACTGGGGCCTGGGCCTGGATGAAAGCGGTCCGGTCACGATTGAGGGCCAGGGCAAGTATCATACGGTGGGCGTTTACGATACCCCATATGCCTATTCCTTTGAATGTGAATATGCCACGGGTGTGAAAATCCGAGTTGCCAATGCATCCGCACTGCCCAAAGGGATGGGGACGGTCTGGTATGGTGACCAAGGGTGGATTCATGTGGATCGCGGCGACAGACTCGATGCCTCGGATCCAAAGATTCTCCAGGAAAAAATCGGTCCCGAAGAAATTCGCCTGTATAAGAGCAGCAATCATCAGCAGAATTTTATCGATTGTGTTAAAAGCCGTCGAGAAACCATTACTCCGGCTCGGATTGCTCATCGGTCCATCAGTGTGGGGCTGCTGGGGGAAATTGCGATGCTGACAGGGAGAAAATTGCACTGGGATCCGGCGAAAGAAGAGTTTATTAATGACACTGAGGCCAACCGTTATTTGTCTCGTTCTTACCGGAGTCCGTGGCGATTATAAAAGTCCCAATCTTTGGTCAGAGCAGAGGGATTCCGCAGTGAGTCACTGGCGATCACGGCAGGTGGGTGTGGGTGTCGTGTGGCTGAAAATATGTAAATGGACAAACAACAACGTTTTCCGATGCATTTTGAATAAGTTGCCGGCAGCCGAAGCCAGGCCCGGATGTCTTGGCGGGTCGCTCGTAGGTCTGTTCGGCTCGGTCCTTCTGGCTGGACAGATACTACGGGAACATAACATCCAATTGAAATCTGTCCCAGAGCCCATGCTCAAAGACCTGGAGAGGGGAAATGCTCGGCAACATCAGGCAAGCCTATGGCTTGCCCCGTAGCTCTGTCGGCGGGACAGTAAAGAGTAAATTTCTACCTGAAACAACAATCAGGACACATACGATTATATAAGCACGATAGGAGAGTTAAGACATGGTAAAAAATGGGTTGATGGCTGCTTTCTTGTGGGGGATGATTCTGGCGTTGAGCTGTCAGGCTCATGCGGTAACGCAGGATGAAGAAACCAAAATTGCCGCAGCGATGCCGGATAAGCCGATTGTTGCCCCTGCCCGTCCGAGAACGGTTCTGGTGTTTAGCAGGTGTGATGGGTTCAAGCACAGCAGCATCCCCTATTGGATCAAGGCTCTGGAAATCATGTCTGCCAAGACCGGCGCATTCAAGGCGGATTTTTCCGATGATATGGCGGTCTTTACCGAACAGAATCTGCAGCGATATGATGCGGTCTGTCTGAATAATACAACCCAGTTGAAGTTTACGGATGCCCAGAAAGCTGCATTTATGAATTTTGTCAAAGGCGGCAAGGGCGTGATTGGGATCCATGCTGCGACGGATAATTTCTATGATTGGCCTGAAGCTGCAGAGATGATGGGCGGACAGTTTACCGGCCATCCCTGGACGGCAGGGGGAACCTGGGCCATCAAGATTGACCAACCTACTCATCCCCTGATGACAATGTTCGAGGGCAAGGGATTCAAAGTCAACGATGAAATATATCTGACTGCCGCACCGCTGTATTCCCGCAGCAAACAGCTGGTTCTGATGAGCCTGGATATGTCGGATGAGGCGACCCGAAATGCTCCGGGTGTTCCATCCAAGGACACAGATACCGGCATAAGCTGGATCAAAAACTGGGGCAAAGGCAGGGTGTTTTATTGCTCGCTGGGACATAATCATTATTTGACCTGGACGCCGGCTGTCTTGCAGCATTATCTGGCCGGGATACAGTTTGCTCTGGGGGATTATGATGTGCCGACCAAACCATTGCCGGCGTCGGTGGATAAGAACAAGCTGGATGAATTGGTCAAAGAGGCCAAAACCTATGAATATGGAAAAAGCCGCCAGTCGTTTACCCAGTTGCAGGAGATGATTACGGCTTGCATGGACGACCCCGCCTCACTGGCTGAAATTGAAACCGCGGTTTTGACGGCATTGCAGGACGCGACTGTGCCTTATGATGCCAAAGACATGTTCTGTCGTCAACTCGGATTGTTCGGTACAGAAAAATCCGTCACGGTTCTTGGTCCGATGCTGGCTGATCCCAAGACATCCGATATGGCCCGTTATGCCCTCGAACGTATTCCGGGGGATGCAGTGGATCAGATTCTGCTGGGAGTGTTAACAAAAACACAGGATGAAAAGATTAAAATTGGTGTCATCTCCTCCCTGGGGGCCCGGAAAACAGCTTCAGCAGTCAAGCCGCTGAGCGAATTGATTGGGGATACCTCGCAGGCCGTTTCTGCTGCAGCGATTTTGTCGCTGGGTCGAATCGGTACCTCCAATGCTGCCGATGCACTGATGGCCTCTGTCAAGACGATCTCACAAGACAATAAGAGGCTGCTTCTGGATGCACTCCTGAGCTGTGCCCAGAAAGCGGAGAATGCAAAAGCAATCGCGATCTATCAGCACCTTTCTGGCCCCGATTATCCGTCAGCTATTCGAGCCGGGGCATTGAGAGGGCTGGTGCAGCTGCAAACCGGGCAAGCCGAAAAGTTGATTGTTGCTGCGCTGCAGGACCAAGACCCGGTTTTAATGACCGCAGCAATTACCCTGGTTCGTGAGGTCAGGGATACCGCTGTGATGGAAAAAATATTGGCCGGAGCCAACACCCTGCCAGCGGATCAGCAGGTGCGGATGCTGGGGGCGATTGCTGCGGGCGGCAATCCTGCGGGGAGAAATTACGCTCTCAAGGCCCTGACCAGTGAATCTGCGGAAGTCCGCAATGCTGCGATGGCTGCACTGCAGGTCGTTGGGAATGCAGACTGTGTCGAGCCGTTGGCTCAAACCGCGGCCCGTGCGAGCGATCGAAGTGAACAGGACCTGGCTCGCTATACGCTGGACGTGTTGTCTGATGAAAATGTGAATCAGACAATTATGACCATGCTGCAGAGACCGGCGGCGACCGATGCCGACAAAGCGGTATGTCGGGAATTGATCCGCACCGCAGGTCAGCGACAAATTCGTGCGGCCATGGGCAGCCTGCTGAGTTTGGTTCGCGGCGATGATAACCGCATCCGACAGGAAGCGGTTCGGGCACTGCAGCTGATTGCCGGACCTGATGATTTGTCAGCATTGGTTGCGCTGCTGGTGGAAAAGCCCGATAATGCCATACAAGGTCTTGTTGTATCCGTGGCCGGCAAACAGACTCCCGGGCAGGGCACTGCTAAAGTTTTGACAGAAGCCTTTGATAAAACGCAAGATAAAAATGCAAAAATGGCGTTGCTGGCTGCGATCGGACGCATTGGAGACAGCCAAACGGTTGATTTTCTCCGTAAACAGGCTGCAGCTTCGGATGTGGAAATTGCTCAGGCGGCGTTTCGTGCGATGACGGATTGGCCGGGCAGTGATTTTGCTAAAGAGATGAAACAGGTTGCCGAAACCAGCCAGGATGAAAAGATCAAAGTGATTGCTTTTCGTTCGTATTTAAGGATGCTTGGCAAAGATTCTACTCGTTCCACGGAACAGGTTGTTGAAGAGATCGCCAATGCCATGACCCTGATAAATCGCAGCGCGGAACAAAAGCAGGTCCTCAGTGCGCTGAGTGCCTATGGCAGCGAAAAAGCCCTGAATGTGGCGATAACGGCAATGGAAAATCCTGAATTAAAGGCGGAGGCCGAAGTTGCCGTCGTGAGTATTTGTTCAAAAATAGGATCCGGATTAACATCGCTAAAAGCCAAAACAGCTCTACAGAAGATCATGGATGCATCCGCTAATAATTCTCTAAGAGAACAGGCCAGGAGAATCTATCGAGAACTGGATAAAAAAGCGGGATATATACTGGAATGGGAGATATCAGGTCCTTATATGGAGCCACAAAAAACGGCGGACGATTTATATGATATAAAATTTGTTCCAGAAACTCAGACTGGAAGTGTAACTTGGAAGCCCATGCCGAAGTCTGATAATCCAGACCAGTTTTGGCTGGTTAACATAGGGAAACTATTATCCGGAAACAACAGGGTTGCCTATCTACGGACCAATCTTGTTTCGGAAGCTCCAATTGATGCTGTGTTTGAGGTGGGCAGTGATGATGGAGTGTTGATTTGGCTGGATGGTAAGCTGATCCATACGAAACGAGAAGTTCGTTCGGTCACTCCGGCCAGTGATAAGGTTAACGTGAGCTTGAAAAAAGGCGATAATCCGGTTTTGGTTAAGGTGGTCCAAGGCTCTGGTGAATGGGGTTTCTGTCTGCGAGTGGTCACTCCGGATGGCAAACCAGTAAATATAGAGGCTATCACGGGTAGTAAATAGCCGGAATAATAAAATCTGTTTTTTGGGAGAGAAGAATGGATAAGCAAAAAAAAGCGGGACAGGGATTATCGCGTCGTGATTTTCTCGGTTCTGCAGCAGGGATGGCGTTATTTACTATCGTACCCAGTTCAGTTTTAGGCGCTGACGGGCAGACTCCACCCAGTCGCAAATTGAATGTTGCCGGGGTGGGCGTTGGAGGAATGGGCGCGGGTAATATTGCCGAAATTGCCAAAACCGAAAACATTGTGGCTCTGTGCGATGTGGATTTTTCATATGCGGCCGGTACGTTCAAAAATTATCCCCAGGCCAAACAATTCAAAGATTATCGCAAGATGCTGGATGAGATGGGTAAGGATATTGATGCGGTAGTTATCGCGACACCGGACCATACGCATGCTGTGATTGCGATGGAATGCATGCGGCGGGGCAAACATGTCTATGTCCAGAAGCCCCTGACGAAAACCGTCTATGAAGCACGTATGCTTACGGAAGCGGCTCGCAAATATAAGGTGATTACCCAAATGGGCAATCAGGGCCACAGCGGTGAGGGGATTCGTCTGATTTGTGAATGGATCTGGGATGGCGCCATCGGGGAAGTCCGTGAAGTCCATGCCTGGACCAATCGTCCCGTGTGGCCGCAGGGGCTGTCCCGGCCGACTGAAACGCCCCCTGTTCCCGAATCGCTGGACTGGGATTTATGGATTGGGCCTGCTCCGATGCGTCCGTATCATCCTGCATACCATCCCTGGAATTGGCGTGCCTGGGTGGATTTCGGAACAGGGGCTCTTGGGGATATGGCGTGTCATATTCTGGATCCGGTCTTCTGGGCATTAAAACTGAAATATGCAACCAGTGTGCAGGGCACTTATGCGGCCAATGTTCTGAAAAAATGGGAAAAAGAAGGTGTCGATGAGTCTTATCCGCTGGGTTCGATCATTCACCTGGAGTATCCCGCCCGTGGCGATATGCCACCGGTGAAGATTCACTGGTACGATGGCGGTCTGATGCCCGAAAGGCCGGAGGAACTGGAGCCGGGTCGCAAAATGGGCGACGGGGACGGCGGAGTTCTGTTTGTCGGCGATAAAGGCAAGCTGATGTGCGGCTGCTACGGCAAAGGTCCGCAGCTGATTCCGTACAGCAGAATGAAAGACTACAAACGTCCCGAGAAGACATTGCCCCGAGTGGAAACCAGCCATGAAATGAACTGGGTGGAAGCCTGCAAATCCGGCAAACCCGCCTCAACACCGTTTGACTATGCCGGACCGTTTACGGAAATGGTGCTGATGGGTAACCTCAGCTTGTTTAAACCCGGCGAAAAGATTCTCTGGGATGGCGACAACATGAAAGTGACGAACTTCCCTGAACTCAATAAATATGTCAATCCTCCGTATCGTGAGGGCTGGTCTCTGTAATTCGTGATTTGGACTGAAACGGCAAGACAAGGTGACAGAACAGGCGCATCACAATGAAGAAACGAAACGGCCCGGTTACCGACTCTCGTTCAAGAGTGTCACGACGCAGTTTTCTTGAAGGCGTGTCGGCAGGGGTTGCTTCGTTTCTTTTTATTCCCTCTTCTGTATTGGGTCAGGCAGGAAAACCCTCGGCCAATAATCGGCTAAACATTGCCGGGGTGGGCATTGGCGGCATGGGGCAGCATAACGTCAGTGCGGTGGCTGGAACCGAAAACATTGTGGCTTTGTGCGATGTGGACAGCGCCTATGCCGGACCTGTTTTTAAAAAATACCCCCAGGCGAAGGTCTTTGCCGATTACCGCAGGATGCTCAATGAGATGAGCAATGAGATTGATGCGGTGATAATCGCAACTCCTGATCATACGCATGCCGTCATCGCGATGGAATGCATCAAACGGGGCAAACATGTGTATGTTCAAAAACCACTGACGCGAACGGTGGAGGAAGCCCGGCGTTTGACCGAGGCCGCACGCCAGTATAAAGTAGCCACCCAGATGGGGATTCAGGGGCATAGTACCGAGGAAGTTCGCCTGACGTGTGAATGGATATGGTCTGGGGTTATCGGCAAAGTGACCGAAGTTCATATCTGGACCAATCGTCCCGTCTGGCCGCAGGGAATCGGCCGGCCTGCAGAAACGCCTAATGTTCCAGGCTCATTAAATTGGGATTTGTGGATTGGTCCGGCGCCTATGCGTCCCTATCATCCCATCTACCATCCTTTTAAATGGCGAGGGTGGCGGGATTTTGGAACCGGTGCACTCGGCGATATCGGTTGTCATTCGTTCGATCGGGTCTTTTGGGCCTTGAAGCTCAACTATCCGATTTCCGTGCAGGGCAGCTATGCCAACCCTCCCTTAGACTGGCAGCGGCAGGATATTGTGGAGACATTTCCCACGGGTTCGCGGATCGTTTATGAATTTCCTGCTCGGGATGATATGCCTCCTGTGAAAATCTGCTGGTACGACGGCGGGTTGATGCCTGATGTTCCCGAAGAGATGGAAGAGGGACGGAAATTAAGTCCGGAAGGCGGGATCCTGTTTATCGGGGAAAAAGGCAAACTGCTCAATGGTACGCAGTTGCTGCCATACAGTCTGATGAAAGAGGTCAAACGGCCTGAAAAAATACTGCCGCGCATCACGATGTCGCATGAAATGAATTGGGTCCATGCGTGTAAAACTGGTGAAAAGGCCTGTGCCGATTTTGACTTCTCTGGTCCCCTGACGGAAATGGTACTTATGGGCAATTTGTCTTTGTACTATCCGGGTCAGAAAATCCGCTGGGATGGTCAGGCCATGCAGGCAGTCAATCTGCCCGAAGCGAATCAATATGTAAAACATCTTTACCGCGAAGGCTGGTCGTTGTAAAATCAAACTGAAAATACAGTTTTCTCAGAGATCAAACAGAAAGGTTGCAAATGAATACGATGAAGAAGATGTCATTACTGCTTTTATTTGCGGTTTGGGGGATAACGGTAATGGCTGCAGATTTGAAGTCGCATCCGAAGACCGATGCCTATGATGGCTGGCGTGTCGGAACCCAGGCCTGGACCTTCCGACTGTTTAGCTTTTTTGAGGCCGTCGAAAAAACACGGGCGTTGGGGCTGGGCTGGATTGAAGCCTTTCCCGGCCAGAGCCTGTCGTCTGAAAACACAGAAATCAAGATGGATGCTGCCATGCCCGCTGAGTTCCGCAAGCAGGTCAAGGAGAAGCTGGCTCAAGAAGGTGTGACGTTGGTCAATTTCGGTGTTGTGGGGCTGGGCAATAATGAAGCGGATGCCCGAAAAGTATTTGAATTTGCCAAAGACATGGGAGTCGAAACCATTGTTTCCGAACCCTCGCTCGAACAGATGGAAATGCTGGATAAGCTGTGTCAGGAATACCGAATTGGTCTGGCTATACATAATCATCCCAAGCCTTCCCGCTATTGGAATCCTGAAACCGTGCTGAAGGCCTGCGAAGGCCGCAGCGCGTGGATTGGTGCCTGTGCCGACGTGGGACACTGGGTCCGTTCCGGCCTGGATCCGGTCGAATGCCTCAAGCAGCTTGAGGGTCGTATCCGTTCCATCCACATCAAGGAAATCGGCAACGGTGAAGATATTGTCTGGGGTACCGGCCCAGCCCGCATGAAAGGCATTCTCGAGGAATTGCATCGGCAGGGCTACAAGGGGACCTTTTCCATCGAATATGAAACCGCATGGGAAAACAACTCGCCCTTTATTTATCAGAGTCTGGTGTATTTCAATACCATTGCATCTGGATTGAAGCCAACAGGCTGGAAGCCGCTGTTTGCCGAAGATTTGTCCAATGCAGATTTCCAGGCCGGCGGCTGGACCCTGCAGCAGGGTGTTCTGGAATTGAAGGCTGGCAGCAAGGATATCTGGACCAAAGCTAAATATAGTGATTTTGTACTGGATATGGAATTCAAACTGGATCCCAAGACCAATAGCGGCGTGTTCCTCCGTGCCGGTGATCACAACTGGCTGCCCTGGGTGGAAGTTCAAGTCGCCGATAATGCCGGGGAGGCCGTGTCCAAGCATATCTGCGGCGGCATCTATGACATTCTCGAACCGACCCGCAATGCGGTCCTGCCGGCAGGGCAGTGGAATCGTCTGACCATTCAGGCTCAAGGCCCCATCATCCAGGTGGTCTTAAATTCTGAGCAGGTTGTCAATATGAATCTTGACAAATGGACCGAAGCGCATAAGAATCCGGATGGTACACCGAATAAATTTGACGTAGCTTATAAGGATTTGCCCAGGACCGGTTTTATCGGTCTTCAGGATCACGGTGTTAAGGTCTGGTATCGAAATATCAAAATTAAAGAACTGAATTGACGGAAAGGCAGATTGAGCAATGACGCAGAAATTAGACCGCAGAACATTCATGAAAACCACGGCTGCGATTGGAGCTGGATTGTTTGTAACCGGCAGTGCTTACGGTGCCGATGATGCCAATAAAGATGTGATTAACGTTGCCTTGTTGGGAGCCGGCCCCCAGGGACAAGCCCTGATGAATGCGATTGTCAAACTGGGCAAGGCCTCCAATGTACGTTTTGTCGCAGTGTGCGATATATGGGAAAAAGGAAATCTGTCCCGCGTCTCCAAAACCCTCAATGCCTACAAAGCGTTTGGCTGGAAGGGGACGCCATATGTTGATTATCAGGAGATGCTGGATAAAGAAACCGATCTTGATGCGGTGATTGTTGCGACGCCGGATTTCTGGCATGCCGATCATACCGTGGCCTGTCTGAAAAAAGGTCTTCATGTGTATTGTGAAAAAGAGATGAGCAATACCCTGGAAGGTGCAAAGCGGATGGCTTTGGCTGCCCGGGAAACCGGCAAGCTGCTGCAAATTGGCCATCAGCGCCGCAGCAATCCCCGCTACCGTCATTGCTATGAAAAATACATTCAGGAAGCCAGACTGCTGGGTCGGATTACCACGGTCAACGGTCAGTGGAATCGCAGTCGCCAGGCCTGCATTGACAATGTCTGTCCTCCGGGACAGGAAATTGATGAAGCCATACTGAACAAGTACGGCTTCAAGGACATGAAGCAATTTATGAATTGGCGCTGGTATAAAGGTCTGGGCGGGGGGCCCATTGTGGATTTAGGGTCCCACCAGATTGATATTTACAGCTGGTTCCTCGATGCTCAGCCGACCAGTGTTATCGCCAGCGGCGGTACCGACTACTGGACCGACCATGAATGGTACGATAACGTGATTACTGTCTATGAATATAAGACCAAAGAAGGCATCGTACGTGCCTCGTATCAGACCACGACGACCAACAGTGCCAACGGTTATTTTGAATGTTTCATGGGGGATGAAGGAACCCTGCTGATTACCGAAGCGTCCGCTCGCGGCAGTATCTATCGCGAATCCTGGGTGGAAGAGCAGAAATGGGAACCCTGGGTAGCCAAGGGATACATCAAAAAATCCGGCGGCATCGTTGCCAAAAAAGCCGACGAAACCGCCCCTGCCGATGTGCGTGAATCGGTTCCGGCCGCCGAATATAAAATCCCGGTGACCATGGATGTCCCGTATCATCAGCCGCATCTGGTCAACTTTTTTGATGCCATTCGCGGCAAGGCCAAATTGAATTGCCCTGCTGAAATCGGTTACGAAACAGCCGTGACCGTGCTGAAGATTAACGAAGCCATCGAAAAAGGCTGCAAACTGGAATTCAAACCCGAAGATTTCAAGGTTTAGTCGGCGGATGGAACGCAGGATGAAACGACGATTAGGATGGGTATTGCTGGTAGTTTTGAGCAGCGGATGGATATGGGCCGAGGAAGCCCTGATTGGCGACAGCAACGATGGTAACCGCTCCACGCCGGTCCATCTGATGCAATTGATGGATGAGTCCGGTATCGCGATACGTGCCGCGGATGCAGAGGCCAGACCGTTTTCCATGGAAAAAACGTGCGGCCAATGCCATACCTTTGATGGGATTACGCATGGCTGGCATTTTCAGTTGTCCGACCCGCAGAAAAATGATGGCCGTCCCGGACAGCCGTTTGTCCTGGCCGACCCTAAAACCCGTACGGTGTTGCCTGTCTCAGAACGCAGCTGGCCGGGTGTGTACAGTACCAAACAGCTCGGCATGAGTCAGTGGGAATTTATCAACGCCTTCAGCAGTCACATTCCCGGCAATCACTTTGGTAAATTCACCGATGCCGAGGATGACCCGCAGGTCATGCTTCGCAAGGAAATCAGCGGCACCTGGGAGGTCAATTGTCTGGCCTGTCACAATGCCGATTTCCGTCAGGATCAGAGTCTTGCGGCCCTGCAGGCGGCCCGACAGAATTTCCGCTGGATCAATACCGCGGCAACCGGCATGGCGGTAGTCAATGGAACCTCCTCGGCACTGTCGGATTTTTTCGACCCAACTGTCGATAAGGGGATTACTGTCGCATACAATCCTTCGATTTTCGATAAAGATGACAAAGTCTTTGTGAACATTACTCGCAAAGTGCCCAATGAGCGGTGTTATTTCTGTCATTCCGTACAGGATATGTCTGTCCCGGAACATTCCGAATGGACGCGTGATGAAGATGTTCACCTGCATTCGGGTTTGAACTGTACTGATTGCCACAGGCATGGCACCGATCACCAGATTGCCCGCGGCTATGAAACCGACAATCCGGTTCTGGCTGGCCTGACCTGCGAAGGCTGCCACCTTGGCCCCAAAGGGCAGGAAACCGCAGCAGGGCGGCTGGGCTCACCGACGCCCCGGCATGCGGGTATCCCGACCATTCATTTTGAAAAATTGACTTGTACCGCCTGTCATAGTGGACCGGCACCCAAAGACACCGCCGGCCAGGTGCGTACCGCCGGCATCCACAAGCTGGGCCTTCACGGCAAGCACAAAGTCGATATGAAGCTGCCGCATGTCTATGAGCCGGTGCTGATGAAAGGCCAGGACGGCAAAATCGGCCCTTATCGCCTGATTTGGCCGGCGTTCTGGGCGGCTCTGGACAACAACGAAGTCAAACCGCTGCTGCCCCGCGATGTGTCTGAGGCAGTCAGCTCCGTCGTCCAGGGCAACGAGCCCAAGGAAAACGACTGGATGACGCTGTCGGAAGAACAGATCGCTGCCATATTAACAGCCTTGCAGTCTGATGAGCGAAAAACACCCGTCTATATTTGTTCCGGCAAGATGTTTAAACTCGGCGAAGACGGCAAACTCCTGACCGAATCGCATACAGCAGCCGCTCCGTATGCCTGGCCGCTGGCCCACGATGTGCGTCCCAAAGATCAGTCGCTGGGAGCCAAAACCTGTGCCGATTGCCATACGACCGATTCGCCGTTCTTTTTTGCCAAACTGCCCGTGGACGGCCCGGTGCCCGCGGGTCTGGAGCCGGTGGAAATGGTCAGCTTGCAGGGTATTAGCAGGGCGTATATCTGGGCGTTTAATTTCTCGTTTGTGTTTCGCCCATGGCTCAAGATTGTAACCTGGTCGGCCTGCGGCCTGATTGCTCTGGTCTTGCTGCTGTACGGACTGAAGGCGTTGTCCGCGATAACCCGTGTCTGTGTGGAGGATAAGGCTTAATATGTTTCAATGGATTTCCATTTTCGGACTCGGTGCTGTAATCGGGCTGGTTTTGCTCCATGCACTGATTTTCCCCTGCGGCAGCGGACCGCGATTATCGGCGATGGGGCTTATTCGCCGTGGTGTGCATCTGCTGACGATGCTGTTTCTCGAACAGCAATTGACATGGATTGGACGCATCCGCAAGCTCGTATATCTGCTGGCCATGCTGGCGGTGCTGGTGCTGATTGTGACGGGCTTTGGTCCGGTGGTCTTCGGCTCGCGTATTGCCGGCTGGCTGCTGATGATTCATGCCACCTTTGCCGGTGTATTTGTATTCTGCATGGCGTTTCTGGCGGTCACCTGGGCCAATGCCTTTATTTGCACGATGCAATCTCGAACCTCGGAATGCGGCTGTCCCCTGGAAGCCTGTCTCCGCAGGGCCGGCTTCTGGATGATGCTGCTGCTGACGCTGCCCATCAGCCTGACGATGGTACTGAGCATGTACCCGATCTTCGGCAC
>JAWRKM010000002.1:0-4039 GCA_040306945.1 Anaerohalosphaeraceae bacterium | reverse complement strand
TGCCATTTTTGACTCCTTCTTTATTTATTTGAAAATTTACGATCCTTTCTCCGGATTTTTCAGTTCTTCGATCTTGGGCAGGTCTTTGAGGCTGGCCAGGCCGAAGATGTCGAGGAATTTTTTGGTGGTGCCGTACTGCATCGGCCGCCCGAGGATTTCCGCCCGGCCGACGATTTTGACCAGCCCTTTATACATCAGATTGCGGAGGACTTCGCCGGTAGCCACGCCACGGATGGCCTCGATATCCGCCCGGATGATCGGCTGCTTATAGGCGACAATCGCCAGCGTCTCCAACTGGGCCGGCGACAGCTTGTTATCCGACCGCACCTTAATCAGCTTACTGAGCCATGGATTAAAGCACGACAGCGTCATCATCTGGTAACCCCCGGCCAGTTCCTCGATTCGGAACGAAAACCGACCCAGCCGATATTTTTTGTTTAGTGCCTTGACGGCCTTGCGGATGGTCTTGACCGAACCTGCTTCGGCAATTTCCACCAGCTTCTGCAGGCTGACCGGCTCATCACTGGCAAACAGAATCGCCTCAACCACCGACTCCAGCGTCGTATCAAATTCCCCCTCAATCAGCTCCGGCTCATCGTCCGGCTCGTCTTCCGCGGTTTCCTCCTCGGAAGCTGTCGCTTCCGGCGCGGTTTCCATGGTCGGCTCGGTAATATCCGGTTGGCCGGCGGCGGCTTCTTCCTGCCTCACTGTTGCTGGAGTCAATTCCGGTGTCTCTAAGTCCTGAATCTGTACTTGCTCTGCGAATTCTGCTTCCGAAAATTGGCTTTGTTTGGCAGAGTCTGTTTCAGCGATATCTGCGGGCAATTCCATATTCGGATTTGTTATGTCCTGTTCCTGCGGCTGGCGGGGCTGCTGTTCTGTTGTATCTTCTTGCTGTTGCGTAGGTTGCTTTTGGTCGCTCATATCCTTTTCCATACAAATGGGTCAGCGTCTTTGGTACTTTGGCGTATTGTGATGCCAACGAGCTGTTTTTGCAATTGCTTTACCAATTTTTTCAGTGCAAAACGCTCGGACACGCTGTGCGACAAACAGATACAGGTCAAGCCGGCCTCGGAAGCTGCAAGGGCCTGGTGATGTTTCAGTTCGCCTGTCAGATACAGGTCGCAATCCGCGTTAATAACATCAAAAATCAGCTTGCTGCACGATCCGGCACAGACGGCGGCGGTCCGGACGAGCCTTTTTTGCGGGCCGATGATGCCTGCGGCTTTGGCACCGGTGATGGTCTTGACCCGGCGGAGGATTTGCTCAATGGTCATTGGCTTACCCAGCTTACCAATCCGGCCCAGCCCCAGCTTGCCCTCGACATCGTAATGGCGGAAGACATCAAAGGCCGGGGTTTCGTAAGGGTGACTCTTTCGCAGGGCGGCGATAACCTGGCGGACCTTGCCGGCCGGGACGACGGATTCGAGGCGGACTTCGGCGACGCGTTCTATATTGCCTATTTTTCCAATGGCCGGATTGGCCCCTTTAAGGGGCTGGAATGTCCCGATACCGTTGGTCATAAAGCCGCAATGGGAGTAGTTGCCGATGGCACCCGCCCCGGCGGCATACATAGCGTCGGCGACTTTGTTAACGCTGTCGGCGGGGACGAAGGTGATGACCTTGTACTGCGGCCCGGCCGGATCGTCAACGAAATCACCCAGCGGCCGGGTGTCGGTCAGGGTCAGTATCTCTGCCAGGGCGTCATTGACACCCCCGGCTGCGGTATCCAGCGAGGTATGGATGGAATAGACGCCGATATTTTTGCGGATGAGCTGATAGATGGGGGCGGTCGCGCCGTCGGCGGTGATGCGTTTGAGGCCGTCCCAGATGACCGGGTGATAGGCCAGGATCAAATCCGCCCCGAAGCGAATCGCCTCATCGGCCACCGCCTGGGTGGTGTCGATGGTGATTAAGATTTTTTTGATGTTCCGTTTCGCATCGCCGACCAGAAAGCCGACATTGTCCCAGCTTTGCGCCAGCTTCCGCGGGGCGATGGTTTCGACGGCATCGATAATGCGTTGAAGTTTCATAAGTTTTGTCCTGATTGTTGTGCCGCCCCGATAGGGCTTTGATTATCTTTTTGTAATTAACCGGCGGTTTCCACGCCCGGCTATTTTTTCCGTGCCGGAGCTGTAAATGATGTCTCAGAAATTTATGGCTCAAATATTTCGGCCCCGTTCATGGGGGCGCCGCAGAACAGGCACTGCGTGTAACCGGGACCCATGACCCGTCCGCAGTCTCTGCATTTTCGGCGTCCCTGGGTGATTTTCATGTCCGCCACACCATCCCGCATGTCGATTTCGCTGATGCGTTCAGCGATCTGCATGTCCGTCAGTTGCGTTTGCTCTTTGACTAATTCCCACAATGCCTGGCACTTCAAGGCCAGATGATTGACCTTTTCTTCCAATCGAATCAAATGGAGATTGGTATCATTTGCTTTGACCTTTGCATCCTCAGCAGTTTTCTCTGCTTTCATGGCAAGCCATCGCTGGTTCATGTTCCAAAAAATGTCCATAGAGTCATTTCCTTATTTTAATAAGTCTTCATACGCTTCGGTGAGTTGTCGGGTGATGGGGCCGACTTTGCCTTCGGCGACGGTGTGTGATTCGACGGCGGTCACCGGCAGCACGGTCATGATGACATTGGTCAAAAAGACCTCTTCGGCGGCCAGCAAATCGTGGATGCTCAAATCCCGCTGTTCGGTTTTGATCTTGAGTTTGTCCGCCAGTTCCAGAACGGTCCTGCGGGCGATACCAGGCAGGACAGGCGTCTCCACACGCGGCGTCAAGAGGGTTTTATCCTTCACGAGGAAAATGTTACTGATGGAGCCTTCAGCCAGCTTGTTTTCGGTGGTAAACCACACGGCCTCGGCGGCCAGTTTTTCGTGGGCTTGTTTTAGTGCAATCAGCCGCGGGGCGTAGCAGGTCGTCTTGTGGCCGCAGGTGGGGTCTTTGGGATTCTGCCGAAAGTCCGTCAGGATGACACGAACCCCTTTTTCGTAATACGTTTGTGGATAAGGGGTAAATGGAGCCGCCGTAATCAGCAGCGTTCCCTTGATATTTTCCATATCAGACACCGGCCCGCTGGACAGTGTCATCCGCATCCGGGCGTCTGTGAGTTCGTTGGCCTCCAAAAGCCGCGAGGTGGCCTCCTGAATATACTCTGCCGAATAGCCGAACGGAATTGACAGGGCCGCAGCACTGGCCAGCATCCGGTTGATGTGGTCATCGAGACGAAAGACCTTGCCGTTGACCGCCCGCATGGTCTCAAACAATCCCATGCCGAACAAAAACGAGCTGTCGGTGGTGGCAATTCCGGCCCGCTCGGCCGGTACGATGGTTCCATTGAGAAATATCTGATTCATATCCTAATCCTTAGAGCTGAATGGCATTAATATACTCAAATGACGACAAAAAACCAGCAAAAAGGTGACGTTATATTAACAGGTTCCGTTGTGGCTGACGGCCCGGATACAGTCAAGCAAAGCCCCGGCCTTGACCAGCGTTTCATCCCATTCGGCCTGCGGGTCGGAGTCGGCGACGATGCCGCCGCCGGTCTGGGCATAAACCCGGCCGTCCTGAACAACAATGGAACGAATGGCAATATTCAGGGTGGCGTCAAAGTTGATGCCGATATGTCCGATGCAGCCGGTATAGACACCGCGACGGGTGGGCTCAAGTTCTTCGATAAGCTGCATGGCACGAATTTTCGGGGCTCCGGTGATGGAGCCGCCGGGGAATGTCGCCCGCAGGATATCGCAGAAAAGCTTCGGGTCGTTTGCCCGCGGCAGTGTGCCCGCGACCTCCGAATACGCGTGAAAGACTGTGGGGTAAGCCTCAATCTTGCGCGGATGTCGGACATGGCGCGTGCCGGGGATGCAGATGCGGGCCAGGTCGTTACGCTGGAGGTCGGTAATCATCATCAGTTCGGCCTTGTCTTTTTCACTGCTCAGGAGTTCCTCGTATTGGCGGCGATTGAATTCGACGGCGTCCTGCCCGCATTCGCACATCCTGCGAGGCCGTGTTCCTTTGATGGG
>JAWRKM010000001.1:0-6360 GCA_040306945.1 Anaerohalosphaeraceae bacterium | reverse complement strand
TGATTAAATCATCGTTTTGAGACATCACTTGTCCGAGACGTTCCATAAAGATAGTCTGGAGAACAACGTAAGGGAATCTGGCGAGAAAAGGCCCGAGGTGAGTTTTGTGCCAAAATACCGCAAAACCCTGCAGTGGGTTTTAGCGGTATTTTGCGTTTTATGGGTAGGCTGGCATTTTTATCATAATCGTCAGGATTTGGCTTTATTTGGTTCATTATCCTGGCCTATTCTGCTGATCCTGCTGGGGCTTTTTACACTTCATTTGTGGTTGTACTCACTGGGCTTATATTATGTCATTATCAGTTGTGCCGGGACTAAAATCCCGTTTATCGACTTTTTCAAGACAATTATTATAGGACGCTTTTTGAGCAGCATCGCCCCACAGGCCGGGGGAGTCTGGCGGGCAATCCATCTCAAACACAAATTCGGCATCTCCTATACACGGTACATCGGAGGTTTTTTGTGCTTTTTGTGGCTGGATGCGGCGATGAATATCGTCCTGTCGGCAGCGATATTTGCCGTATTTGCTCCAACATTCACAATTAGTTCCATCTCAATATGGCTCTTTTTAGGCATTCTCGGTCTTGCCTGGTTTATCCCCCTGTTTCTGGAGATACTACTTAAGAAAATAACACTCCGCACTGGATGGCTCGGCCGGCTGCATAACCATCTTTCAGCCATGATTAGCACCGCGGTTCAAGGCATACAGAACCATCCAATGTTGATTCGTGTCATCGTTCTAAATACGACCAACTTTGCCAACAACATCCTGATTTTTTATCTTTGTCTTTCAGGCAGCCGGGGGGCCATCACGATTCCCGCTATGGCGGTTTTTTTTATCCTGCTTAAGCTAAGCAGCTATATCATCATCACTCCCGGCAACGTCGGTATTCGGGAGATTGCCTATGGCGTACTTGCCGAGCACATGGGACTGGGGACGGGGTCGGGAATCGTGTTGTCGGTCGTTTATCGCTTATTCGGAATGATTATTGTCTCACTGTTCGGCATCTACTTTGGCGGACTTAAACTTCTGGCCAACGAGAAAAACAACAAGCCTGTGTCATAAACTATACAATCAAGCAAGGTTATTTGCTTTATTTCATTATCAGACGTTTCACTCAGCGATAAACTGTTTGTGTTTTCAATCAAACACATCGCCCAAGACTATCTGCCGGGTTTCAACCGCTTGCAACATCTTATTATAAGACCCTCCAGCCCATTCCAATTTGCAGGGTGATGCAAGATGTATTCTGCCAATTCACTCAAGCCAAATCGACGACATATCGTTTGATGTCTTAGATGATACGGATTCTATTACTATGAAAACATTTGAATATGTCGCATGGGATTCACAGGGCAGCTGCCGTGAAGGTGTTCGTCAGGCAGGGTCTCAAGAAGAAATTCTGGCGATACTGCGAGATGAGCTTCTGACGCCGGTATCCATCCGGGAACGGATGTCCGAAGCAGCATCCACCGTTGCCAGGGTTCGCGGCAAGTCCGTCAAATCGCACGATCTTGCCTCGTTCTGCTGGCAGCTGGGAACGATGATTTCCGGCGGATTACCCATTACCACCGCCATCGAAACCATTGCTGAAGAAGTCCCTAATAAATATTTTGAATATGTGTTAAAAAACATGTCCGAACGGATGCAGCAGGGACAGTCGCTTTCGGAAATCGCCAGCGATTACCCCAAAGTGTTTAATAAATTAGCCTGTGCGATGCTTCAGGCCGGTGAAACGGCCGGCACACTCACGACCTGTCTGCAGCGTCTGGGGGAATACTATGAGAACCGCGATAAGCTGGCCCGCAAAGTCCGCGGCGCGCTGGCCTATCCGATCTTTGTCGTCTTTTTTGTAATCGGTATTGTGATTGCCCTGATGACGCTGATTATTCCGCGGTTTACCATTCTGTTTGATCAGTTCAAAGGCAATCTGCCGGCGTTTACTCGCGGTTTTATGGCGGTTTATAATTTTCTGATGAATCATGCTATTATTATCCTTGGCGGGCTGGGGCTGGCCATAGGGATAGCCGTGCTTTTGTGTCGAACCGCCAAAGGCCGGCGGTTTTTCTCGACACTTCTAATTAAAATGCCGCTTATCGGTCCCATCCAAAAAATGGCCTTTGTGGCTCAATTCACCAAGACGCTATCAACACTGATTGCTTCGGGTGTTTCCGTGCTGGACGCATTCGGGATTCTGGCCAATATGACCACCAACGAGCTGTTTCGCGAGGGTGTACTCAAAACCCGTGAGCACATCGTGGAAGGCACCAATATCTCCAAAAGCATGGAAAAAGTCGGATTCTTTCCGGGTGTTGCGGTCAAAATGACCCAGATCGGTGAACAAAGCGGCTCGCTGTCGGCGGTTCTGGACAAGACCAGCTTTTATTATGAGAAAAAGGTGGACGGATTAATTACCATCATGCTGAGTCTGATTGAACCGATTCTGATTGTGACGGTAGGGTCGATTGTATTGGTGGTGGTGCTGGCGATGTATCTGCCCATTTTTTCCATTCAGGTTTAAAACTTAAAAACCATGGTTAAGCGGCAGCTTTAAAAAAACGATATGATAACAAAATGGATTCCCAACCGGCATGACTTTGCCGCGGCGGCCATAAGCCGCTTTAATACCGCGTGTATTCACGGGGTCAGGCTGCTTTACGCAGCCGCAGCAGCAAAGCGGGTGCCGGAAGCTGGCGGCTGACAGCTCTGCAGCCGCAACGAAACGGGCATTGCCAAGCTCGATCCATATATCCATAACCGTCCGTAAATGACGGAAAGTAACGTTACTTCATTTTATCAGGAGACAGTAGTATGACAAGAAAAGGCTTCACACTCATCGAACTGATGGTCGTGGTGCTGATTGTCGGCATTCTTGCCGCAGCGTCTATCCCGCTGATGCGAGGTCGAATCGATTCGGCCAAGTGGGCAGAAGCCAATGCCACAGCCGGGACCATCAAATCCGCCGTCCGTGTCTATTTTGCCGAAAACGGAAAAGGCGTAACCGGATCGCTGGGCGATGCGGCAACTCAGTCCGCCCTGGGTTTCACGAAAGCCGACCTGACGGGAACCTACTTTGTGCCGAGCGATTATACCATTGACAGCGTTGATGCCAATGGCAACGCTCAGATCACCGTCAAAGGCAGCCAATCCAACGCTCCGTCGGGAAGCAAGACGCTCAAAGCCGACGGCACCTGGCAGTAGACTCAGACGCCTTGAAGATTGCTCCGGAGGAGGCTGTATTCGGCACAGCCTCCTCTTTGTCTTTATCTTAACCCAGGCGATTTCGTATCGGACCTGAGATGTTATGAAAACACGCTACTCTGTATCATCAGGAACAAGACTCTTTTCCGGCGGGTTCAGCCTGCTGGAAACAGTGATTGCCATTGTGATTTTAACGATATTGTCCATCGGCACGCTGGGCTACCACTATCTGGCCAGCCGCATGGCCAGCCGTGCCAATGCGGAACTCACGGCGGCACGGACCGCCCGGTTTATCCTCGATAACTGGAAAAAGACCGGCGGCGATGAACATTTCAATCTTCAGGACCTGAATGCCGGATTTAACCGGATTGGCAACAGCAATCAATACACGGTAACCATCAACCGTCTGCCGATGACTGCCGAAGTGTCCTGGAAAGACATCGACGAGAATAGGCTGTCAATGACCCAGATTCGGCAGATTCAGGTAACGATACGCTGGAAATCAGATTACAGTCAGGGGAGTTTGACGGCCGGCGATCCTTCCTATATTATCGCTACGTATGCTCGCCGGGACGAGGCGGGAGGATAAGTCATGCGATTGCTCCCACAAGGTCCAGCCCGAACGCGTTGCGGTTTTTCCCTGATTGAATTGCTCATTGCGATTGCCATCATGGCCATTCCGCTGGCGGCCATTGGGGCCTTGCTGGCCGGAACCTCACGTTCCTGGCAGCAGCTGTACAACGACACCCACAGTCCGATTCGTCAGGATGCCCTGGCCCTGATGACCTCTATCCAGAAAATCGGGCGACAGTCCAACCTGACCAATTATGTCATCTATACGATTAAAAATAATACCTTTACACCCGCGGCCCCTCCATCAGGGCAAAGCATTGCCTCCGGTCAGGCCGTGGAGTTCCGTTTCTGGCAGGATGGATTCGATCCCCAAAAGCCTGCCGATAATATCTTTGAAGACGACAACACCGGCACCCATTACGCGCTGTTCTATCTGGATGGATCGGCATTAAAACTGGATATCGGGCGCGTCGTCAACGGCGTGGGTGCAGTGGCCAACAAGGCCCGGCAAACCGCGCATATTCTGACCAGTCAGGTATTGACTCAACAGGTCGATACGGCCGCCAACAGCGCCTTATTCAGCCATGTCATGTCCGGCGGACAGGGCAGCGGCTGTGTCAATACGAAAATCATCCTGACCGACGAAAAGAAAATTTCCATTGAAATTCTGTTTGGCACGTTACTGCGATCCGCCTGGCCTCGATAATCGCTGGCGGCGGTATCGACCGGATTGAATGGAAGTATGAAATCACAACAGACACATCTACATAAACGGCAACAGGGTTCAGCACTGGGCATGGTGATGATCCTGATGGTACTGCTGAGCCTCGCGGGGCTGTCCCTGATCCGGGTTGCCGAAGGCAAGCTGATTCAGGCCGTGCGATATAAAAGTCAGGAATCCGCTGCTGCTGCCGCGGAAGCTGCCTATGAACAAGCCGTGTTCTGGATGAGCCAGCAGGTGGATATGCTGGAAGCCCTTCAACACACTCCGGCAGCCACAACGATCACCTTTCCTCAAAGCCACGCAGATTATACGATTACTTTTGCAACGTTCATCGGAGCACGACCCATTTTTCGGATTCAGGCCAACGGGTATTGCGGGATTTATCAGAAGACCCTGTCGGTTTATCTGGTCCAGGCTGTGTCGGGCTGGGATATGGGCATGTGCCGGATTATCTCCGGCCCCAATACCACTGACGAAGTCAACTTCGTCACCGGAGAAATCATTTCCATGCCCCTGCATATCAATGATATGCAGGATAATCCCGACTATACGGATATTCATATTTCCGGGTCCCCACAGTTTCTGGAGCACGTTTCTCTGGGGGAATCCCGGTATGACCCCCGCGGACGGGATAAATATGCATCGATCCTCCCGTTGTTCCAGGCAGGCATTTCCTTCAATCAGCCCGCCAGCCTTGTGGTGGACCCTGCCACCATTCAGCAAAAAGTCCGGCGTTTTCGGGACAGCACCAATCCGACCTATTGCTACAGTCCCCAAGCAATTCAGGCTTTGCCCAAAGACAATAACGGTCGCACGGGCTTTTACAGCTCCTGTGTAACCGACCTGCCGGCGGTGCAATTGAAATTTTATGTGGACCCCAGCGGCACTGGCTATGTCAGAGTCTATAATAATTGTACCGTCGCAGGGTATACCCGACAGGGTTTTGGGTCCAATTCGTGGGACTACAAATTGAATACGGCTGACGGCAACCCGCGTTATATCAAATATCCCATCTACGGCTGCCATTACACCCCCGCCAGTTATACCGACATTCGGATCGATAATCCGTCCGACGCCATTTATGTGTCTCAGGATTTTAAGGGGGTGCGCAGTGACCCAGGTGCCCAGATTTATGTGGACGGGAATGTGGTCATCGGCTGCAGTTCAGAAGATGCCTCCTCGCTGGGGACGATCAACACCGTCAAGGGCAACATTACCATCGTCGCCTCCGGCAACATCTGGATTGCCAACGAGCTGAAGGTGGCCGGCAATCGGGATGCAGACGGCATGCCCTCCACCGACAATCCCAACGTGCTGGGACTGATTTCACAAGGCGTCATCAAGGTCGTTGATCCGGGTATGACCCGCAATGACCTGCTGTACGATACCGACCAGTTCGATGCCACCCGTATCAGCGGGTACAGCCCCATCGGCAATCAGACCGGTTCCGGAGTGTCGAATCGCGTTTTGCCAGGCACCATGACGGTCGAAGCGGCCATGACCATCGGCGGCGGCGGCTGGGGCGCTGAAAACGTCTATCGCCTGTACTCCTCGCCCGGCCGAAGAAATTACTATTCCGGCAAGAATGACAAACTGGTTGTGCGAGGCACCATTACCGAATCTCTCCGCGGCATCGTCGGGTCCGGAACCAATGGCTATATTAAACAGTATTTTTTTGACAAACGCCTCATGAAAGGCATCTTGCCCGACAATATGTCGCTCAAGGGCAAATATCTGCTGGTGCCCGGGGGCTGGAGTGAGACCTCCACCATAACGTCCGAATAAAATCACTTTTGGGAGAGATTTATTCCAGGGGTCTGCTTTTCAGTTAAGTCCGACGGGCATGATTCCGATAAGTTCC